>NZ_JBVJHM010000014.1:0-186250 GCF_055586805.1 Micromonospora sp. NPDC049201
GTGCTGGTGGAGCCCAGGGGACTCGAACCCCTAACCCCTGCCTTGCAAAGGCAGTGCTCTGCCAGTTGAGCTAGGGCCCCGAGGCGGCGCTCAGCGCAGGTCGGGAGCGGTGGTCGCCTCGTGCCACAGGGCGCGCTCGTCGTTCGACGCCTTGACCTTCTTGGCCACGACGGCGGCCACCCCGACGATGCCGGCCAGGATCAGGAGCTTCTTGAACATGGGATTGACCCCTTGCGCTCGACTACCGTCGGACGATGTGCGGTGGGGCTAGCTGGAATCGAACCAGCGACCTCAGAGTTATCAGCTCTGCGCTCTAACCGACTGAGCTATAGCCCCGCGTGGCGACGAGCAAGGTTAACCCATGCCCGCCAGCGCGCCCAAATCGGGGGGCCCGTGGCGGAAGCACCCGCGCCGTCCCGAACCTACCCGGACGCACGACGCCGGGGCGACCGCTTTACGCGGTGCCCCGGCGTCATCGAATCAGTCCCGCTCGGCGAGCGTCAGCTCGATCCCGCCGACCAGGTCGGCGCAGACGTTGTAGACGAACGCGCTCAACGTGGCCAGCGCGGTGAACAGCACCACGTTCACCAGGCCGATCAGTGCGGACGTGAGGATCACGCCCTTCGCGGTGATGCGGAACCCGCCGCCGCCGCCCGAACCGCCGCCGGCGTTCACCAGGTCGGTCAGGCTGTCGTTGACGCTCTTGAACACACCCATCGCGTCGAGCGCGAGGTAGAGCACCGACGTGGCCACCACCACCACGATGAAGAGCACCACCGAGACCGCGAAGGCGAACTTCATCACGGACCACGGGTCGATGCGCTTCAGGTTCAACCGGGCCCGGCGCGGCCCGCGCGAAGCGGCCGAACCGACCGAGGTACGCGCGGCGCGTACCGCCTCACCCACGCGCGCGGCGCCGACCGCCGCCGCGCCGCTGATGCCCGGCGGCAGGCCGCCCCCGTTGGCGGGACGCCCCGGGTTGCCGCCGGCCGGACCGGTGGCCTCGGGTGCCCCCTTCGGGGCGGTGCCCAGGCCGGCGCCGATGCGCGGCTGCGTGCCAGTGGTGCCGGTGGAGGCCCGGGCGGCGGCCGTCGGCCGGGCCGGGGGTGTGTTCGTGGCGGGCTTCGCCGCGGCCGGAGCCGCGAAGCCGTCGGCCGACGTCGGCGCGTCGATCTTGGTCTCGGTCGCCTCGCGGGGCTCCGAACCGTCGGTCGGCTTGTCGGGAGGCGGGGCCATGCCGGGGGCCCGGGTGAACTTCGGGGCAGGCGCGTCGGCGGGGACCGTGGCCCGACCCACGGCCGCACGGCCGGTCGCTGGTGTACCGCCCTGTGCGGCCTCCTCGTCGACCGGGGTGGCCGAGGTCCCCTTGTTCCCCGACTTCGCCTGTGTCTCCGTCATCAACTAGTCCTGTTCGTCAGGCTCGTCGGCATTGCGAGCAATCGCCACGATAGTCACGCCGTCCGGGAGGTCCATCAGCTTGACCCCCATTGTGTTCCGGTCACGCGTACGGCGTACAGGCTTCACCGGAGTCCGGATGACGCCGCCGTTGCTCGTGATGGCGAACAGCTCGTCCTCCGGATCGATCACGACCGCGCCGACCAGACCACCGCGTCGCTCGGTGATCTTCGCAGTCAGCACGCCCTTACCTCCCCGGCCCTGGACCGGGTATTCCTCGATCGGGGTACGTTTCGCGAACCCCCCGTTCGTCGCCACCAGCACGTCCAGGCCCTCCCGGACGACCTCGACGGCGAGCAGCTCGTCCTCACCGCTGAAGCGCATGCCGATCACCCCCGAGGTGGCCCGGCCCATCGGACGCAGCGCCTCGTCGGTGGCGTTGAAGCGGATCGCCTGCGCGTTCTTGGAAACCAGCAGCAGGTCGTCCTCCGGCGCCACCAGCACCGCACCGACCAACTCGTCCTCATCGCGCAGGTTGACCGCGATGATGCCGCCGGAACGGTTGGAGTCGAACTCCTCGAGCCGCGTCTTCTTCACCAGGCCGTTCTTCGTGGCCAGTACCAGGTAGGGCGCCACCTGGTAGTTCGGGATTTCGATGATCTGCGCGATCTGCTCGTCCGGTTGGAACGCGAGCAGGTTGGCCACGTGCTGGCCCTTGGCCACCCTACTGGCCTCGGGAAGCTCGTACGCCTTCGCCCGGTAGACCCGACCCTTGTTCGTGAAGAACAGGATCCAGTCGTGGGTAGAGCATACGAAGAAGTGGCTCACGATGTCGTCCTGCCGGAGCGTCGCCCCGCTCACGCCCTTGCCGCCACGTCGCTGCGACCGGTACAGGTCGACCTTGGTCCGCTTCGCGTACCCGGTGCGGGTGATCGTCACGACCACGTCCTCGCGGGCGATGAGGTCCTCCATCGAGACCTCGCCGTCGAACGGCACGATCTTGGTGCGCCGCTCGTCGCCCCACTTCGCGACGATCTCGCCCAGCTCGTCGGAGACGATCTTCCGCTGCCGCTCCGGCTTCGCCAGGATGTCCTTGAGGTCGGCGATCTCCACCTCGAGCTTGGCCAGGTCGTCCAGGATCCGCTGCCGCTCCAGCGCGGCCAGCCGGCGCAGCTGCATGTCCAGGATCGCGGTCGCCTGGACCTCGTCGATCTCCAGCAGCCGGATCAGCCCCTGTCGGGCGTCCTCCACCGTCGGCGAACGCCGGATCAGCGCGATCACCTCGTCCAGCGCGTCCAGTGCCTTGCTCAGACCGCGCAGGATGTGCGCCCGCTCCTCCGCCTTGCGCAGCCGGAACGCGGTCCGCCGGCGGATCACCTCGATCTGGTGCTCGACGTAGTAGCGGATGAACTGCGCCAGGTTCAGCGTGCGCGGCACGCCGTCGACGAGCGCCAGCATGTTGGCGCCGAACGTCTCTTGGAGCTGGGTGTGCTTGTAGAGGTTGTTCAGCACCACCTTGGCGACCGCGTCGCGCTTGAGCACCAGCACGATCCGCATGCCGGTACGCCCGGAGGACTCGTCCCGGATGTCGGCGATGCCGGCGAGCTTGCCCTCCTTGATCAGCTCGGCGATCCGCTCGGCGAGGTTGTCCGGGTTGACCTGGTAGGGCAGCTCGCTGACCACGAGTGCCGGCCGGCCCCGCTTGTCCTCCTCCACCTCGACCACGGCGCGCATCCGGATCGAGCCGCGCCCGGTCCGGTACGCGTCCTGGATGGCCTGCTGGCCGACGATCAGGCCGTAGGTCGGGAAGTCCGGCCCCTTGACGATCTCCAGCAGCGCTTCCAGCGTGGTCGCCTCGTCGGCCTCCGGGTGCTCCAGGCACCACTGCACCGCCGCGCCGATCTCCCGCAGGTTGTGCGGCGGGATCTTGGTGGCCATGCCGACCGCGATGCCCTCGGAGCCGTTGATCAGCAGGTTCGGGATCCGCGACGGCAGGATGGTGGGCTCCTTGGCCCGGCCGTCGTAGTTGTCCTGGAGGTCGACGGTGTCCTCGTCGATGTCCCGCAGCATCTCCATGGCCAGCGGGTCGAGCTTGCACTCGGTGTTGTGGCTGACGAAGCCGTCGGAGATGAAGGAGTGGTCGTCGGTGTCGACCCGGATGCTGTAGACCGGGCGCACACCCGAATCGGTGACCTCGGTCACTTCGGCGTAGTAGAACCGGCCGTCAACCAGCGGCTCGACCACGTCGAGGATTCCCGGCTCGGTGATCCGGGCCGCGATCTCGTGGCGATCCCGCTCCCACCGCTCGACCCGATCCACGTTGTGCCGGCGCAGCCAGTCGCGTTCGGTCCACCGCGTGGCGCCGTGCTCCCTGATGAAGTCGCCGACGAACGGCACCATGTCGCCGGAGAGCGCCGTGCTGCTCGCCGGTACCTGGGCCAGCTCGGACTCCAGCTTGGCCTGCTTGCGGCCGAGGAAGCCGATGTGAGCGGCGAAGATCCGGGCATCCCGGCGATTGGTGACCACGACCTTGATCTCGCCATCGTCGTACCGACACTGCCGGCTGATGACGCCGAATTCCAGCAGGAGCTGCTGTACCTCGCGGGCCAGGCGCTCGCTGCGGGTGGAGTACGAGACCTGGATGGTGTGGCGGGGCAACAGCGACGACGAACCGTCGCCCTCGAACAGCGCCTGGAGGAAGGCCCGTTTGACCGCCGCCGTTCCGCGCCAGACGAACTCCGGTACGAACTTGGCGGCGCTGCGCGCCCCGGTCAGTTCACCGAGCACGCTCGCCCGCAGCGCGGAAAGGTTCTGCACGTCGAGTTCGTGCAGCGTGCTGCCGGACGCGATGACACGCTCGGAGACATACCGGGGGCCGCCGACTGCGAGGTCGTAGGCGGCGAGGACCCGGACGAAGAACTCCCGGTCCACGTTGTTGAAGCCGGCCCGACCCTCGGACACCCAACCCTCGGACACGAACGCGCCGGCGAGGACGGCCGCCTCGACGTGCTCCAGCATCGGGTAGCCGATCTCGTCCGGCACGGTGCGCTGGAGAACCACGCGGTCACCGCGTGAAATCTCGGCGAGCAGCTTCCAGAGCAGCGTCGGCACGCCGGCCACGTTCACCAGGCAGAGCACCGGGTGGTTGTGGGTGCCGGTCAGCTCGTACCCCTCGCGGGTGCGCAGCCGCAGCGTGGGGTGCTCACCGGAGTGGAAGAACTTCGAAGCGCGAACCAGGTCGCCGTTGCGGTCGCGGACCTTGAGCTCAATGTCGGTCTCGCTGCTCGGCGCGGCACCAGGGACGATGTCGCCGATCCGAACACTGCCCTCGACGGTGCGAATGCGGACATCTGCGGTAAGGCAGTAGCGCATCGCGGCGGCCGGGTCGTTACCGGGCGAGCCGAAGTTGCCGTTGCCGTCGACGAGCGGGTAGCGCAGCGACCACGGCTGCGCCATCCGGACCAGCGCGTCGTAGATGGCCGAGTCGCCGTGCGGGTGGAACTGGCCCATCACGTCGCCGACGACGCGGGAGCACTTCACGTAGCCGCGGTCCGGCCGGTAGCCGGAGTCGAACATGGCGTAAAGGATCTTGCGGTGGACCGGCTTGAGCCCGTCCCGCACGTCCGGCAGGGCGCGCCCGACGATGACGCTCATCGCGTAGTCGAGGTACGAGCGCTGCATCTCGACCTCGAGGCCGACCGGCTCGATGCGGTCGTGCTGGACGACCGCGGCCAGTGTCTCCGGGGCCTCCGGCTCGTTCGGGGTGGACTCGGGAAGATCGGTCACTGTTAACCCTTATCAGACTCAGAGTCGTGATCTAGCTGTGGATAACGGCTGTGGAAAGCGGCCAGGCTGTGGATAACTCTGTGGACCACCGGGCCGGTCGGTGGATCTCCGGCCGGCCCGGGCACGCGTCCGTCAGATGTCCAGGAACCGCACGTCCTTGGCGTTGCGCTGGATGAACGACCGACGAGCCTCGACGTCCTCACCCATCAGAACGCTGAACAGCTCGTCCGCGGTGGCGGCGTCGTCGAGCGTGACCTGGCGCAGCGTACGGGTGGCCGGGTTCATCGTGGTCTCCCACAGCTCCGGGTAGTTCATCTCGCCGAGGCCCTTGAACCGCTGGATGTCGTCCGGCTTGGCGTTGGCCTTCTTCTGCTGGCGCAGCGCGATCAGCCCGTCGCGCTCCCGGTCGGAGTACGCGTACTGGGCGTCGTCGCCCTTCTTGTTCCACTTGATCTTGTAGAGCGGCGGGGCGGCCAGGTAGACGTGGCCCAGCTCGACGAGCGGTCGCATGAAGCGGAACAGCAGGGTGAGCAGCAGCGTCTGGATGTGCTGGCCGTCGACGTCGGCGTCGGCCATCAGCACGACCTTGTGGTACCGCAGCTTCTCCATGTCGAAGTCGTCGTGGATGCCGGTGCCGAGCGCGGTGATCAGCGCCTGCACCTCGTTGTTCTTCAGCACCCGGTCGATCCGGGCCTTCTCCACGTTCAGGATCTTGCCGCGGATCGGCAGGATCGCCTGGGTACGCGGGTCACGCCCCTGCTTGGCCGAGCCGCCGGCCGAGTCGCCCTCGACGATGAAGACCTCGGACTCGCGCGGGTCGGTGGACTGGCAGTCGGCCAGCTTGCCCGGCATCGAGCCGGACTCCAGCAGCGACTTGCGCCGGGCCAGCTTGCGCGCCTGCTGCGCGGCGATGCGGGCCCGGGCGGCCTGGGACGCCTTGGTGATGATGATCTTCGCCTCGGCGGGGTTGCGGTCGAACCAGTCGACAAGCGACTCGTTGCAGACCCGCTGGACGAAGCCCTTGACCGGGGTGTTGCCCAGCTTGGTCTTGGTCTGCCCCTCGAACTGCGGGTCGGTCAGCTTGACCGAGATGATCGCGGCCAGACCCTCGCGGATGTCCTCACCGGAGAGCCGCTCGTCGCCCTTGAGCAGCTTCTTCTCCGCGCCGTAGCGGTTGACCACGCTGGTCAACGCGGCCCGGAAGCCCTCCTCGTGGGTGCCGCCCTCGTGGGTGTTGATGTTGTTGGCGAAGGTGTAGACGGACTCGCCGTACGACTCGTTCCACTGCATGGCGATCTCGGCCGACATGCCGGTCTCCTCGGCCCCGAACTCGACCACCGTCTTGTGGATCGGGCTCTTCGAGGCGTTGAGGTGCCGGACGAAGTCGGCGATGCCGCCGTCGTAGTGGAACGTGACCTCGCGGGGCTTGCCCTCCTCGTCCTCCGGCACCCGCTCGTCGAGCAGGTGGATGGTGAGGCCGCGGGTGAGGAAGGCCATCTCCTGGAGGCGCCGGTAGATGGTGTGGAAGTCGAAGTCGACGGTCTCGAAGACGTCCGGGTCGGGCCAGAAGGAGACCGCGGAGCCGGTCCGGTCGGTCGGCTCGCCCTTCTCCAGCGGCGTCGGCTTCGACTGGTTGTAGCGCTGCCGCCAGACGAAGCCGTCCTTGTGGATCTCCACGGCCATCCGGGTGGAGAGCGCGTTGACCACCGAGACGCCGACACCGTGCAGGCCGCCGGAGACCGCGTACGCCTTGCCGTCGAACTTGCCGCCGGCGTGCAGCACGGTCAGCGCCACCTCGACGCCCGGCTTCTTCAGCTTGGGGTGCAGGTCGACCGGGAAGCCCCGGCCGTTGTCGGTGACCCGGACGCCCCCGTCGGCCAGCAGCACCACGTCGATGGTGTCGCAGTAGCCGGCCATGGCCTCGTCCACCGCGTTGTCGACGACCTCCCACACCAGGTGGTGCAGACCGCGCTCGCCGGTGGACCCGATGTACATACCGGGCCGCTTCCGGACCGCTTCCAGGCCCTCCAGCACGGTGATGGACTCGGCGCCGTACTTCTTGTTGTCCTCCGCTGCCACGCTCGGCCACTTTCTCGCACCGGCCGCGCGTGGGCGCGGGGCGCGGGTTCGGCGGACAGGACGCGACGTCGGCGTGCCCGGGCCGCTCCCGGGATCACCAGGTAACGGATCGGGTACGCCGGGCGCCGCGGTTGCCCGCGGATCGCGATCGGCTCGGACCCGATGCGGCACAATGATCAAGGGCTCTGGGGGCCCATGTCGATCGCTCCGTGCCGGGTCTTTCGTCTCGCCTCCAATCTTACTGTGCGCAGCCGACCAAACCGCCACTCGGCACCCCTGAAGAGGCGGCTGAGAATGCCGTAGCCGGACGAACCTCGCTGCCCGCGACTCCCCCTACACGCCACCGGCACCCGCCGTGCCATCGGCCGCCGCGACCGGTCCGGGCCGTCGGGCCGGTAACCGGCGGTTCGCGGGCCGGGGGTCGCGGTGGAACGCGACGTGCCGTACCTTTTGCGGCGCCGCCGTTGCGGTCTTGATCTTTCGCGCCCGGACCGGGGACCATCGCCTGGGATGGTCCGACAGACGCTTGGTGAGAGGTGACGCCAGATGGGGCTGGACAACGTCGCGGTGCACTGGCCGCGTACCGGCCGCTTCTATGATCCGGTCGCGCCGGCTGAGTTCGTGGACTTCGGCGAAATCGTGGACATGCCACGCATCTCCGCCCCGACCGCCGCGCTCGCCGAGTTGATCGCGAAGACCGGCACGGTGCGGGCGACCGCGTACACCGAACTGGTCGACCTGATCCTCGGGCTGGAGAATGTGCTCTACGCCACGGAGAACGCGGCCGAGGACGAGGACCCGGTCATCGACCCGGACGGCTGCGCCTGGATCGCCGAGGGCGTGGAGAAGTTCATCGCCCGGCACCGCCCGTACGGCGAGGCGGTCACGTTCGAGTCGGTCAGCGAGGTGCTGCGCGCGCTGCTCGGCGACGGGCGGCTGGCGGAGCAGCAGCTCCGCTGGCTGGAGAGCCGGCTCGACAAGCTGCGCGACGACAGCGGCGATCCGCCGCAGTGGAACTTCACCTGCGCCGAGCTGAGCGTGCTGGCCGCGTTCTACCGGCGCTGCGCGGAGCGGGGCTTCGCGGTCTACGCCGACGTGTAGCAGCCGCTCAGGGTCACCCGTAGGTGTCCCGGGGGCCACGGCCGCGTACCCGCCGGGGGCCGCGCGACCAGGACGGCGCGGCCGGGCCGTGGATGTGCAGCTTGCGCACCACGTTGTGGCCGACCTCGCTGGCGATCTGCTTGAGCAGCGAGCCGGCCAGCAGCCGCAACTGGGTGGCCCAGGCCGTCGAGCGGGCCTCCACGGTCAGCTCGCCGCTCTCCAGCTTCACCGGGCGGCTGTGCTGGGCGACCTCCGCGCCGACCACCTTCTCCCACGCGCCGAAGACGGTCGCCTCGGCCGCCGGCTGCTGCCAGCCGCGTGCCTTGACCAGCTTGTCGAGCACCGCGCCGAGCGGCTGCGGGTCACGCGGATCCGGGCCGGGCCCGGTGTAGCCGCGCAGCCGCTTCTCACCGTCGCCACGGACCGCGCTGCGTCGTCGGGGGCCGGCCGCGGCCTGGCGCCGGGCCTTCGCCGCGTCCAGCACCGCCCGGGCCAGCTCCGGCCCGGCCGGACCGTCCGCCGGGCCCGGTTCGCCGTCCGCCGGCTTCCCGGGGGTACGCGCGGAAGGCTCGCCCCGGCCGCCACGTGCCGCCGTCGCGCCGTCGCGCCCCGGCCCCAGCCGGGCCGGCGGAAGCCGGACCTCGTCGTCATTCGGCACGTCGCACCGTCCCCTCGCCAACCGTGTAGCGGGCACCACGCAGCGTCACCGGCACGTCGTCGTCCACCGCGCAGGTGACCAGGAGCTGGCTGGCACCGCCGACCAGCTCGGCCAGGCGTTCCCGCCGGCCGGTGTCCAGCTCGGCGAAGACGTCGTCGAGCACCAGCACCGGCTCGATCCCGTCGGCGCGCAGCAGGTCGTACCCGGCCAGCCGCAGCGCCAGCGCGTAGGACCAGGACTCGCCGTGGCTGGCGTACCCCTTGACCGGCAACGGGCCGAGGGTGAGGGCCAGGTCGTCACGGTGCGGACCGACCAGCGTGGTGCCGCGTTCGATCTCGGCGGCGCGGCCCGCGGCGAGCGCGGCGGTCAGCGCCTCGGCCAGCGCCGGCCGGTCGGCGGAAGGTTCGGGCAGGTCGACCGACGGCCGGTAGGTGATCCCGGCCGCACCCCGGCCGGCCGCCACCGCGTCGTACGCCTTGGCCACGTGCGGGGTGAGCGCGGCGACCAGTTCCAGCCGTCCGGCGAGCAGGTCGGCCCCGTGCTGCGCGAGGTGGGTGTCCCAGACGGTGAGCGTGGACAGGTCACCGCCACGGGAGCCGCCGGTCTTGCGGGCCAGGTACGCGGAACGCAGCAGCGCGTTGCGCTGCTTCACCACCCGCTCGTAGTCGGCGCGGACACCGGCGTAGCGGGGTTGGCGGCTGACCAGCAGGTCGTCCAGGTAGCGGCGGCGTTCGCCCGGGTCACCGCGGACGAGTTCCAGGTCCTCCGGCGCGAAGAGCACCAGCCGCAGCGCGCCGAGCACGTCCCGGGCGCGGCGGGCCGGGGAACGGCCGAGCCGGGCCCGGTTCGCCTTGCCCGGCACGATCTCCAGCTCGACGAGCAGTTCCCGGCCGTCGTGCACCACCGCGCAGCGGATCACCGCCGAGGTGGCGCCCATCCGGACCAGCGGGGCGTCCGTGGCGACCCGGTGCGAGTCCAGGGTCGCCACGTAGCCCAACGCCTCGACCAGGTTGGTCTTGCCGACGCCGTTGGCGCCGACGAGCACGCTCGGACCCGGCTCCAGGTCGACGCCGACCCGCTCGTACGAGCGGAAGTCGACCAGTTCGAGCCGGCGGACGTACACAGGCTGTGGACGCCGGTCAGCGCTTGTGGACGGCGTGCCCGCCGAACTGCTGGCGCAGCGCGGCGACGGCCTTCAGGGCGGGTGATTCGTCCTGCCGGGAGGCGAACCGGGCGAACAGCGCGGCGGTGATCACGTTGAGCGGCACGGCGAGCCGGACCGCCTCGTCGACCGTCCACCGGCCCTCGCCGGTGTCCTCGGTGTAGTCGCTCAGATCGGCCAGCTCCGGGTCCTCGTCGAGGGCCCGGTCGAGCAGGTCGAGCAGCCAGGACTGGACAACGGTGCCCTTGCGCCACGACTTGACCACACCGGGTACGTTCGTCACCAGTTCGGACGCCGAGAGCAGCTCGAAGCCCTCCGCGTAGGCGTGCATCAGGCCGTACTCGATGCCGTTGTGCACCATCTTGGCGTAGTGGCCGGCGCCGACCGGGCCGGCGTGCACGAAGCCGAAATCGCCCTCGGGCCGGAGCGCGTCGAAGATCGGCATGAGCCGGTCGACGTGCTCCTGCGCGCCGCCGACCATCAGGCCGTAGCCGTTCTGCCGGCCCCAGACACCGCCGGAGACGCCGACGTCGACGTAGCCGATGCCGTGCTCGTTGAGCCGTTCGGCGCGCGGGGCGTCGTCACTGAACCGCGAGTTGCCGCCGTCGATGACGATGTCGCCCTCGCCGAGCACGCCGGCGAGGTCGTCGATGGTGGCGTCGGTGACACCGGCCGGGACCATCACCCAGATGGCGCGCGGTGCGTCGAGCTTCTCGGCCAGCTCCGCGAGGCTCGCGGCGTCGCTGAGCTCCGGGTTGCGGTCGTAGCCGACCACCTCGTGCCCGGCGGCGCGCAGCCGTTCGCGCATGTTGCCGCCCATCCGGCCGAGTCCTACCAGGCCGAGCTGCATGTGCTGCTACCTCCGTACGTCAGGGTGGTGCTGCCGGCGATCAGCGGGAGACGCGGATCGGCATGATGAGGTACCGGTACCCCGGAATGACCTCGCCATCCTCGCCGGCCGGAGAAAGGACCGCGGGCTTGAAGGCGTCGACGAACCGCAGCAGGACGTGCTGGGCACCCAGGTTGGACAGGCCGTCGATCAGGTACTGCGGGTTGAAGCCGATGGTGAGCGGGTCACCGCTGAAGGTGGCCTCCATGGCCTCGCTGGCCCGGGCCTCCTCGGTGCCGCCGGCCTCCACGACCAGGCCGTCGGCGCTGAAGCTGAGCAGCACCGGGGTGGTGCGCTCGGCGACCAGCGCCACCCGCTTGACCACCTCGATGAGGGTGGCGACGGCGACCCGGGCCTCGGCGTTGTGGGCGGCCGGGAACAGCGAGCGCACCGGCGGGTAGTTGGCGCCGTCGAGCAGGCGGCTGGTGGTCCGGCGGGTGCCGCCGGAGAAGCCGATCATGCCCTCGCCGGCGCCGCCGGCGGAGAGCGCCATGGTGACGTGCCCGCCGAGCGGGCCGAGCGCCTTCGCGGTGTCGTTGAGCGTGCGGGCCGGCACCAGCGCGTTGAGGCTGATCTCCGGGTCGTCCGGGTGCCACTCCATCTCGCGCAGCGCGAGACGGTAGCGGTCGGTGGCGAGCATGGCCATGGTGCCGCCGGACAGCTCGATCCGGACGCCGGTCATCATCGGCAGCGTCTCGTCGCGGCCGGCGGCCACGGCCACCTGGGCCACCGCGGCGGCGAAGGCGGCGGCGTCGACGGTGCCGGCGCTCTCCGGCATCTCCGGCAGGGTCGGGTAGTCCTCCACCGGCATGGTGGGCAGCGTGAACCGGGCGCTGCCGCAGACCAGCTCCAGGTGGGAGCCGACGGCGGCGATGTCCACCGGCTTGGCCGGCAGCGCCTTGGTGATCTCGGCGAGCAGTCGACCGGAGACCAGTGCCGCGCCGTCCGCGTCACCCTGCACCTCGACGGTCACCTGGCTGGAGACCTCGTAGTCGAAGCCGGAGACCTGGAGGTTGCCGTCGGTCACCCGGAGCATCACCCCGGCCAACACCGGCACGGAGGGTCGGTTGGGCAGGCTCTTGGCGGTCCACGCGACCGCCTCGGCGAGCGCGTCGCGCTCCACTCGGAACTTCATCAATGCCTCCGCGTCGACGTCAGCGACAACTCTCTCATGCCGACCGCTGCCACCCGTCCCGCCCGACCGTGCGGGTACCCATCGCACCTTAGGGCGCGTGGGCATCGGCTGTGCGCCCGACCCCGTGGATCCAGGTGCCCCGCCGACTGCCGACGGCAGCGCTGCGGCCCGATCCACAGGAAGTCCAACGGTGATGATTGGTTTTTGTTGTTTAGAAGAGATAACTCATCGTCTTCATCGCACCTGTGCAAACTGTGGAGAACCGGCGTTTGCGCAGGTCAATCACGTTTTCCACAGGTGGGTTCCCGGTGGATAACCCGGGGTACAACCCGGCTCCCGGTCCACAGGCTCCGCCGGCCGCCGGGTTTTCCACCGCTGTCCACCGGTTGTCCACCGGTAATCCACCGGTTTTCTCCCCAGTGCTGTGGACAACGCCGACGGCCCGAACCCCCGTCGTCCCCAGAACCTTCAACAGGATCCCCACAGGCGGGCCGTCGTCGGTGGACAACGTGACCGTTGTCCCCAGGCGTCCACAGGCTCGTCCCCAGGAGTTGTCCACAGTCTGTGGGTAACCGGCCGGGTGCACAGGGTGGTTTTCCACCGCCTGTGACACAGGGGATGTGGACAACCGGTACGAGCTGTGGACAACCACGACGCCGATTCTGGGCCCTCCACCGGGTCGAGGGTCAACCGGCGGCGTCCACGGACGGCCCGGCGCCCTCGACGTGGCGCCCGACGGGCACGAAGAAGCCCGGCCGGGAACGTCGTCCGGCCGGGCTGTCGTGTCGGGTACGAGACGAGCGTCTCAGGTGTTCTGCTTGATCCGGTTCGTCAGCTCGGCGATCTGGTTGTAGAGCGAGCGTCGCTCCGCCATCTGCTGCCGGATCTTGCGGTCGGCGTGCATCACCGTGGTGTGGTCGCGTCCGCCGAACGCCTGGCCGATCCGGGGCAACGACAGGTCGGTCAGCTCGCGGCACAGGTACATGGCCACCTGGCGGGCGTTGACGAGCACCCGGGACCGGGAGTGACCGCGCAGGTCCTCCAGGCTCACCCCGAAGTACTCGGAGGTCGAGACCATGATCTGGTCCGCGGTGATCTCCGGGCCGGCGCCGTCCGGGATGAAGTCGCGCAGCACCTCCTCGGCCAGCGACAGCTCGACCGAGGACCGGGTGAGGCTGGCGAACGCGGTGACCCGGATCAACGCGCCCTCGAGTTCCCGGATCGAGTTCGACACCCGGGAGGCGATGAACTCCAGCACGTCCGGCGGGGCGTAGAGCCGCTCCTGCGCCGCCTTCTTCTGGAGGATCGCGATCCGGGTCTCCAGGTCGGGCGGCTGGATGTCGGCGAGCAGGCCCCACTCGAACCGGGTCCGGAGCCGGTCCTCCAACGTCGCCAGCTGCTTCGGCGAGCGGTCGGAGGTGATCACGATCTGCTTGTTGGCGTTGTGCAGCGTGTTGAACGTGTGGAAGAACTCCTCCTGCGTCCGTTCCCGGTTCTCCAGGAACTGGATGTCGTCGATCAGGAGGATGTCCACGTCCCGGTAGCGGCGCTGGAACGCGCTGGTCTTGTCGTCCCGCAACGAGTTGATGAAGTCGTTGGTGAACTCCTCGGTCGAGACGTACCGGACCGAGCGGGCGTTGCCCAACGTGGTGGCGTAGTGCCCGATGGCGTGCAGCAGGTGGGTCTTGCCCAGCCCGGAGCTGCCGTAGATGAACAACGGGTTGTACGCCTTGGCCGGCGACTCGGCCACCGCCACGCTCGCCGCGTGCGCGAAGCGGTTGGACGAGCCGATGACGAACGTCTCGAACATGTACTTCGGGTTGAGCCGGTTGCCGCCGCTCTCCACGCCGGGAAGCCGGCGGTCGGCCTGCCCGCCCGGCCGGTGGTGATCGGGGGTGCCGCGGCCGGGACCGTTGTCGGTGGCACCACGGCCCGGACCGTTGTCGGTGGCGCCGCGCCCCGGACCGTTGTCGGTGACACCGCCACGGGGCAGTCCGCGCAGCGGCGGGGAGTCGATCGGCCCCGGAGCCTCCCGGTAGCGGGGCTCGTACCCACCCCGGTCCGGAGCGGTCGGCTCCAGGTCGGGGCGGTCGTCGAAGGACCGGCGGTCGGGGGCGGCGCGCAGCGGCTCGGCGAACGCGGCGCCGAAGAGCGTGTCCTGCCCGTCCCGGCCGGCGGGGATCAGGTGCGGCCGGCCGCCGTCCGCGTTCCGCTGCCGTGGCGCGGGCTCCTCCATCGGATGCTCCGGCCGGGCGTCCGCCGCGTACTGGGGCTCCGGGCGGGGCGCGGGGTAGGCGGACTCGGGGGGCGGGCCGGCCCGGTCGAATCCGGGGAGCAGGCCGACCGCGCCCTCCCGGTCGGAGAGCGGCTCCGGGCCGCTGCGGTACACCGTGCCGGCCGGTCGCCCGCTCGGGTCGTCGGCGACCCGTACGGTGACCGCCACCTGGATCGGTCGGCCGAGCCGGCGGCTCAACGCCTCGGTGATGGCCGGGCGGAGCCGGGACTCGATCACGTCGCGGGTGAACGCGTCCGGCACGGAGAGCAGCGCGGTGTCCTCGACGATCGCGCGGAGCCGGGTGAGCCGGAGGTACGCCCGCTGCTGGGCGGAGATGATCTCGTCGGCGAGTTCCTCGGTGGCCGCCGCCCACACCGCGGCAAGGTCTGTCGCTCCGGTCACCGTCGTGCCACCCCCTCGCCTGATCCTCACGCCCGCCCGGACGGCTGACCGGTCGTCATCCACAAGTTATCCACAGCCTGTGTACCGACCGATTGTGGCCGCCCACCGGACGCGGGTCGGACCTGCCCCCTGATTGGCGGAGGCGCTGAAGCGGGTTCACCGTGCCGAACGATTCAACAGCTTGTCCGGTCTTGCCGGTCGGCGACAAACCCGGGCACCCGACGCCGACCGCAATCGCGCACGCTAACAGCGCGGACCCCGCGCCATCAACCGCCGACACCCTGGAGGCGGTGACGACCGCACCGGAAACGGCCCCGTCGACCGCCGTCGCGGCGCAGGTCGGGGCCGGGCGGGAAGGGTTTGACGGTCATTGCGGTGCTGCGTAGGCTGGAGCGGATGCTCTCTCGCCCTCTGCTAGGGTGATGGATGCTCGTTGCCCGCGGCCACCTCCCCGCACCATCGGAGGCCGGTTCGCCGGGCAGCGTCGATCAGCGGTCACCGTCAAGGTGATCGGGACCAGCACAGGACCCCGGGCGATCCGCCGCGCGGGGCGTACGACAACGGAGAGCCTGACGTGAGCAAGCGCACCTACCAGCCGAACAACCGCCGGCGCGCGAAGACCCACGGCTTCCGGCTGCGCATGCGCACCCGTGCCGGCCGCGCCATCCTTTCGACCCGTCGCGCCAAGGGCCGCACCCGCCTGGCGGCCTGAGGCCGACCGGTCCGGGGACGTGGGCTGTCGTGCTGGCCGCCGCACAGCGACTGCGGCGCAGTAGCGACTTCGCCGCAGCGGTTCGTGGTGGCCGACGCGTCGGTCGTGGCGCCGTTGTGGTCCACCTGACGCTCCCCGAGCCGACCGAGTCCACCGCGACACCTTCGCCGGAGCCGGCGCGGAGCAGCGGTGCGGAGATCTCCGTACCCCGCCGCGCCGGCTTCGTCGTGTCCAAGGCCGTCGGCGGCGCGGTGGTGCGCAACAAGGTCCGCCGCCGGCTGCGGCACCTGGTCCGGGAGCGCCTGGCCGAGCTGCCCGCCGGCACCACCCTGGTGGTACGCGCCCTGCCCCCGGCCGCCGACGCGGCGTACGCCCGACTCGGGGCCGACCTGGACGCCGCGCTCGCCGCCGCACGGGCTCCCCGGGGACGGCGGTCGCGATGAACGGCAGCCCCACGCCCCCCTCGCCGACAACCGGTGCCCGCATGCTGCTGGTACCCATCATCGCGTACCGTCGGTGGATAAGTCCGGCACTGCCGGCCCGCTGCCGGTTCTACCCGTCGTGCAGTGCCTACGCCGTGGAGGCGGTGTCCCGGCACGGCGCGTTGCGGGGAGCCTGGCTGACGGTCCGGCGGCTGTCGCGCTGCCACCCCTTTCACCCAGGTGGACACGACCCGGTGCCGGAGCCGGGCGGTCGCCGCCGTGCCGACGTGACTGGAGCCTGAGAATTGAGTCTCGACTGGATCTACTACGCGATCTCGTGGATCCTGCTGACCTGGCACTCGGCCTGGGACGCCATCGGGGTGCCGGTCGGCGCGGTCATCGGCACGAACTGGGCCTGGATCCTCGCCATCATCTTCCTGGTGGTGACGGTCCGGGTGATCCTGTTCCCGGTCTTCGTCAAGCAGATCAAGTCGCAACGGGCGATGCAGGCGCTCCAGCCGAAGGTGAAGGAGCTCCAGGAGAAGCACAAGGGTGACCGGGAGACGCTCCAGAAGGAGATGATGGAGCTCTACCGGAAGGAAAAGGCCAACCCCCTGATGGGCTGCCTTCCGATGTTCCTCCAGATCCCGGTCTTCCTGGGCCTGTTCCACACGCTCAAGCGGCTCAACCCGACGAACCCCGGCAAGACGCTCTACGGCTGGACGGCCGACCAGTTCAACAGCGCCTCCAGCGCGAAGCTCTTCACCGCCCCGATCTCCGGCCGGTTCGGCTCCACCGCCGCCGACCTGGCCCCGCTGGGCGCGAACACCGGCACCGTGAAGCTGATCGCCGGCATCCTGGTGCTCATCATGATCGCCACGACCTACCTCACCAGCCGGCAGATGATCCTCAAGACCGGCTGGGCGGAGGACCCGCAGCAGCGCATGGTGCAGCGGCTGATGCTCTACGGCATCCCGGTCTCGCTGCTGGTCTCGGGCTCGATCTTCCCGATCGGTGTGATCATCTACTGGGTCACCAACAACCTCTTCACGCTCGGCCAGCAGCAGTGGGTGCTGCGGAAGTTCCCGCCGCTGGTGCCGCCGAAGAAGGCCACCGCCACCGCCGGCAGGACCGCCGCCCAGCCGGCCAAGACCAGTGGCCTGTTCGGTCGCAAGGCCGCCGCGCCGGTGGCCAAGGCCCCGGCCGCCGCGCCGAAGGTGGCCGGTCCGAAGCCGGGCGCCAAGCCGACCAACCCGAAGAAGGGCGGCAGCCGCCCCGCCAAGCGGCAGGGCTGAGCCGCACCGGGCCGCCGCCGCAACCGGTGGCGGCCCCTCCGGACCCGAGCAGCACCCGAGGAGTTGGCGCCGGGCCGGAACCGCCGCGCGACGCGCGATCACGGGCGACACTGGCCCGTACGGACGTGCCCGAGGGGCATCCGGCGAACCTCCCGCCGGCCCTCGGGAGACAAGCGGACCTCGACGGTCCGGCCGAGCGAGTACGGAGATGAGACCCGTGACCGACACCAGCATCCCCAGCGCCGACCAGTCCGTGGACGAGGAGATCCCAGCGGCTGCCGCCACCGAGACCGACGAGGGCACGGCCGGCACCCGGGAGAAGAAGGCCCCGGCCGACAGCGACCTGTTCCGGCAGAGCGAGATCGCCGCCGACTATGTCGAGGGCCTGCTGGACATCCTCGACTACGACGGCGACATCGACGAGTTGGTCTCCGGTGGCCGGCCCGTCGTCGAGGTGGTCGGCGGTCGACTGCAGAACCTGGTCGGCCAGCGCGGCGCCACCCTGGAGGCACTCCAGGAGCTGGCCCGCCTGGCGGTGTTCCGGCAGACCGGCACGCCGAGCCGCCTGCTGCTGGACGTCGGCGGCTACCGGGCCGCCCGGCGTAAGGAACTGGCCGCGGTCGCCAAGAACGCGGTCGAGAAGGTCAAGGAGCACGGCGAGTCGGTGCGCCTGGAGCCGATGTCGGCGTTCGAGCGCAAGTGCGTGCACGACGTGGTCAACGCGATGAGCGGTGTGGAGAGCGAGTCCGAAGGCGTGGAGCCGAACCGCCGCATCGTCGTCCGGCCGGTTGCGGACTGAGGTCAGTGGCCTCCGACGACACGACGGCGGACGCCGTGGCCGGCCCGGGTGGTACGCCACCCGGGCCGCCGGCTGTGCGGCCCGAAACGACCCCCGACCCGTTCCGCTCCGACGAGGACCGGCTGACTGATCCGGCGTACGCGCCCGGGGCTGCGGTCGATCCCGAGTTCTCCGGCGACACCACGACGGTGGACGGCGTCGAGCCTCCC
Source organism: Micromonospora sp. NPDC049201 (assembly GCF_055586805.1). Classification (NCBI taxonomy): domain Bacteria; kingdom Bacillati; phylum Actinomycetota; class Actinomycetes; order Micromonosporales; family Micromonosporaceae; genus Micromonospora; species Micromonospora sp. NPDC049201. The sequence continues at coordinate 18,320 of NZ_JBVJHM010000014.1, forward strand.
GCCGACACCGAGGTGACACCGGCCTTCTCCGGTGACGTGCCGGCGGCGGCCGAACCCGTCGACGCCGACGCTCCGGCCGGGACGGTCGACCCGTTCTTCGCCGAACCGGACGTGGTGGCGGTTCCGGCCTTCGCGGATCCGGCAGCCGTTCCCGAGCCGTCAACGGTGGACGGGCCTGTCGCGGGTGCCGCGCCCGACCCGGCCGACGCCACGTTGCCGCCGGAGTTGGCGGAGGCCGCGCGCGCACTCTTCGGCGACCGACTCGACCTCGCTGCCGCGTACGCCGAACTCCTGGCCACCGAGGGTGTGCTGCGGGGCCTGATCGGGCCCCGCGAGACGCCCCGGCTCTGGGACCGGCACCTGCTCAACTGCGCCGTGGTGGCGGAGCGGATCCCGGCGGACGCCCGCGTGATCGACGTCGGTTCCGGCGCCGGGCTCCCCGGACTGGTGCTGGCGATCGCCCGCCCTGATCTCACCGTGACCCTTGTCGAACCGCTCGCCCGGCGGGTCGCCTTCCTGGTGGAAGCGGTGCAGCGCCTCGGCCTGACCCGGTCCGTCCGGGTGTTCCGAGGGCGGGCCGACGAGGCGGCGGCCGGTTCCCGGGACCGCGATCCGCTCTCCGCCGACATCGTCACGGCACGGGCCGTGGCCCCGCTGGACCGGCTCGCCGGTTGGTGCCTCCCGCTGACCGTGCCGGGCGGCCGGTTGCTGGCGCTCAAGGGCGCCTCGGCGGCCGAGGAGATCGCCGAGCACACCGATGCGGTGATCCGGCTCGGCGGCGGGGAGCCCGCGCTGCACCGGTGCGGGACCGGATTGATCGAGCCGGCGGCAACTGTGGTCGAGGTGGTCCGGGAACGGGTGGTCAACCCGAAGAAGCCGAAGGCGAAGCGCTCGCGTGGCGGTCGCCGACGTGGCGACCGTAACCGGGATCGCTGAGCGGAGCAGGCTTTCCGGATGCCCCACGGGTCGTTGGACCCGTGGGGCGTGACCGGATCGATCACAACCCGACATGGACCCGCCACGCCCGTCGGCCGTAGGCTGACCGCGCGTCGATAGTGTGGAGCGGCGGTGCCGGGCGGCACCCGACCCGACCGTTTCCGCCGGCCGGTGAACGCCGCACACTGCGGAGGCCCGATCGACGGTGCGAACCGACCATCCGGAGCGGGTAGGGATGACAGGTGCATGACGACGGCAGGTACGACGAGCCACGGCTGACCGGCGCCGGCGGGCGAGCCCCGGACGGTTCCGTTTCACGTGAAACCAGCTACCAGGAGTGGGCGGTGAACGATTCCCGTGACGCCTCACAGTCTTCTCCGGTCGACCCGGCCCTCCGGCCGGAGGCGTCGGTGGCGGGCGCTCTCCGGCCGGTCTCGTCCGTACCGGCCAACGTCCCCCCGGTCCGCGAACCGCACGACCCGAGCGACGGCCCGGTGAACGCCCCGTCCCCGCGACCGGCATCGGTGCGGGCGAACGTCGCGATCCCCGCCCGTTACGAACCGCAACCGCCGGTCTCCGCCGTACCGCACCAGCCCGTCCCGGACCCGGTGTCGGCCGACACGCCACCGGTCGCCGGATACGGGGGCGAGGCCGCGGCCGACACGTACGTTTCACGTGAAACCCCGACGCGCGAAGAGGATGACCCACCGTTGGCTATGGAGGCGATGCGCGCCGTGCAGATCCTGAATCCCAGTGGCGAGGTCAACATGCCCCGCCCCGACCGGACCCGGGTGATGTGCGTCGCCAACCAGAAGGGTGGCGTGGGCAAGACCACCACTACCGTGAACCTGGCGGTGGCGCTCGCGCTGCACGGCAACCGCGTGCTCGTGGTCGACCTCGACCCGCAGGGCAACGCGTCCACCGGGCTGAACGTGCCACACCACACCGGTGTGCCGGACGTCTACGACTGCCTGATCGACAGCGTGCCGCTGGAGGAGGTGGCCCAGGCGGTCGAGGGCATCCCCAACCTGTGGTGCGTGCCGGCGACCATCGACCTGGCCGGTGCCGAGATCGAGCTGGTCTCGGTGGTCGCCCGGGAGTCCCGCCTGTCGCGCGCCATCGAGGCGTACCCGGGCCACTTCGACTACGTCTTCATCGACTGCCCGCCCTCGCTCGGCCTGCTGACCGTCAACGCGTTGGTGGCCGCGCAGGAGGTGCTGATCCCCATCCAGTGCGAGTACTACGCGCTGGAGGGGCTCAACCAGTTGATCAATAACATCAACCTGGTACGCCAGCACCTCAACCCGAAGCTCGACGTCTCCACCATCCTGTTGACCATGTACGACCGGCGTACCCGGCTGGCCGACGCGGTGGAGCAGGACGTCCGGAACCACTTCGGGGACAAGGTGCTCCAGGCCGTCATCCCCCGCAACGTGCGTGTCTCCGAGGCACCGAGCTACGGCCAGTCGGTCATGACCTACGATCCCGGTTCGCGGGGTGCCACGAGCTACTTCGAGGCCGCCCAGGAGATCGCCGAACGAGGGGTCAAGGAGCCAGTGAGCCGGAATGCGTAGTGCGGAGAAGTCGCTGGGAGGCGTCGCATGAAGAACCGTCCCCGCGGCGGTCTGGGCCGAGGGCTCGGTGCCCTCATCCCCACCGGGCCGGCGCCGGACGTCGTCCCGCCGGAGCCCGATGAGGCATTCGTCCCGACGGTGGCCACCCCGGCTTCTCCCGTCGCGGACCCGTCTCCCACCGGGGCCGGCGCGGTCCTCGACCGCGGCAAGCCGGCCGCCGAACCGGAGTTCGAGCTGAGCCCGGTGCCGGGTGCCCGCTTCGCCGAGATCCCGGTCGACAGCATCGTGCCGAACCCGAAGCAGCCGCGGCACGTCTTCGACGAGGAGGCGTTGGAGGAACTGAAGACCTCGATCCAGGAGGTCGGCTTCCTCCAGCCGATCGTCGTGCGGCAACTCGACGGCGAGAAGTACGAGCTCGTCATGGGTGAGCGGCGCTGGCGTGCCGCCCAGGCGGTCGGCCGGGAGAGCATCCCCGCCATCGTCCGAGAGACCAAGGACGACGCGATGCTCCGGGACGCGCTGCTGGAGAACATCCACCGCGCCAACCTGAACCCGCTCGAAGAGGCGGCTGCCTACCAGCAGTTGCTGGAGGAGTTCGGTGCCACTCACGAGGAACTGGCACGCCGGATCGGCCGCAGCCGACCGCAGATCTCCAACACCATTCGCCTGATGAACCTCCCCGGGGCCGTGCAGCGGCGGGTCGCCGCCGGGGTGCTCTCCGCCGGCCATGCCCGGGCGCTGCTCAGCCTCGACGACGGTGAGGCCCAGGAGAAGCTCGCTACGCGGATCGTCGCCGAGGGCATATCAGTACGCGGCACCGAGGAGTTGGTGGCTCTGGCGCTGGCTGAGGGGCCGGCAAAGCCCCCTGCGGCCAAGCGACGGGCCAAGGCGCATGCTCCCGCGCTCTCCGATCTCGCCGACCGGCTCTCCGACCGCTTCGACACTCGCGTGAAGGTCGACATCGGCCGGAGCAAGGGCAAGATCACGATCGAGTTCGCGACCGTCGACGACCTGGAGCGGATCGTCGGCATCATCGGGGTGGGCCAGGAGGAGCAGCCCGAGGAGTGACTCACTGCTCGACCCGACCGGCCGCATTCCCGTTGAGGGGATGCGGCCGGTGGCATTCCGGCACCCGTCCACCGCTGCGGTTCGCCCACGGTGCCGTCCTCGCACCCGTTGTCACTCGCCCGAAGTGGTGTGCCTCGCTTCCGTTGTTGTTCGTCGGATGTGCGGTGCCTTGCTCCTGTTGTTGTTCGTCGGACGTGACGCGCCCCGACCGTTCGGTCACCCGGGCGTGCCACGCTGCCACCGTCGCCGTTCGCTGGTCGCGCCGTGCTCGACACGAGAACCGTCGACCGTCGACGCCCTCTCCTGTGCAACGGGCCGGGCCGGCGCGAGGCCGTGAAGGGGTAGGGCCAGCGGTGCGGTTTCACGTGAAACGGCCTGGGCTTGTCGGGGCCCGTAAAAGCGGTTCCCACCCGCCTTGATGGTCTCGACCTGGACAGGCGCGTGCCTGGCCTGCGGAGGCGGGAGCGGGTGCCCGCGCTGGCTCGTCGCATACGAACGAGCCGTGGCGGCGGCGGCTTGTCTGACGCCGGAGTTGCTCGGCCGTTTCCTCTCCCGGACAGAGGCTCGCCGTGCCGCTGAGCCGATCTGCCTCGACCCGGCTGATCATCGGCCTTGCCCGCCGTGCTGTCCTGTCACGGCATCTGCGGTGCGCCCGGGCCCTCACCCGATCGATCACCGGGCGGGCCTCGCGACGGTGCTCATGACGGCATGCACGGCGCGACAGGCGGGGGTGCTGCGGTACAGGTGTGTGGCTTCGGGGACGGCGCGTCGAAAGGCAGCCGTCTCGCAGCCCTCGCGGCGATCCCCACCACATCCTGTCTCAGTCACCGGCGCAGCGTGCCGAGGTCACCGGCGCAGCGTTGGCCGAGTCGCCGGCGCAGTAACCCGGCGGTTCCGGTGCCACGCGACGGTAGAGGCGAGCGTCGCGCTCAAGCCGCACATCCCACCGGCCGCACTCGTGCGCGGGCCGGCATCGGCCAGCGGCTTCGGAATGAGTCTCCGCCCGGAGCAGATGCGGTGCCGTTCCCACGGAGCGCTGAGGGACTGAGCCGATCCGACCGCGCGGTGCGGCCGGGCCCGGGGCGCTTCGGGCGTGAGTCGACCGGTAGGGCGGGTCATCGAGAGGTTGGCGTCCGGGGGGCGGCGCGAGTCCCCCGCAGCCGTAGCCCGTTTCACGTGAAACGGGAGAGGGGCGCATCCAACCGAGCACCCCTTCCAGGGCTGAACCGCGACGGGTGCCCCGCGCATCCAGGAATCATGGAGCGCTCCGTTTCACGTGAAACGGAGCCAGCCCACGCGGCCGGACTGAGCCTCTCTGAGCCGCTGCGTCGGAGGGCTCCGCTCGTTGAACGGAAGGGCCGACGGGAAGGGCTCACGGCCGCAGAAGTTATCCACAGCGGTTGTCCACAGGCTCACTCCGTTTCACGTGAAACAACACCCGGAAACCCTTGCTGAGCTGTGGATGACGCACTGTGGTGGTGATCTCGGCGGCCTGTGGACAACGTGGTGGACAACGCGCCGTGGCTCGTCGAAGCGGGCTCGACTCCGGTGGGAACGGGGAGGGACAGGCGTCGCCAACTCCGTTAGGGTCAGCGTCGTGCAGGACACCCCTCCCTCAGTCCCGGACTTCACCCAGTGGCCCTCCTTCCCCTTCGAGGGCGATCTTCGCGTCAAGCAGCTCGACGATCCCGTGCCGGTCGAACCTCCCCGTCGGGGCGAGGAGGACCGGGAGTGCACCGCCTGCAACGCGCCCGACGAGGCGTACATCTGGGTCGGTGAGCGGTGGCGGGTCCGCACCATGGACCGGCCCACCGGGTTGCCCATGGTTCTGATCCTGGAGTCCCGCTCCCACCTGGACCTCGGTGACCTGCCGAATCTGCTCGCCGCCGAACTGGGGGTGATGACCGTCCGGCTGGAGAGGGCCATCCGCTCGCTGGACGGGGTCGCCCGGGTGCACGTCAACCGCTGGGGCGACGGGTCGGCGCACCTGCACATGTGGTTCCTGGCCCGCCCGTACGGGCGGCTGCAACTGCGGGGCACGTTCCTGTCGCTGTGGGACTCGATCCTGCCGCCGATCTCCGAGGAGCAGTGGCGGGAGAACCTCGCCATGGTGGCCGCGTGGCTCGCCGAGTTCGGTGGCCGACCGCTCGCCGAGCCGCCGCGCATCCGGTGGCAGGCCCCGTCGAGCCTCTCCTCGCCGGCGCCGGCGGACATCACCGAGGAACCCGACGAGGAGACGGCGTCGGTGATCGAAGCGGCGGACGAGATCCCGGAGGCCGAGCCGGTGGGGTCGGCCGACGACGCCGCCGATGACACGCCTTCCGTGCACCCGCCGGACGGCGGCCCTCGCGACGGGGATGGCGAGACAGCGACCGGCGACGCCGGGCCCACGGCGCCGGACGGCAACGCGGAGCCGGCGACAGGGACGGCCGGTCCGAACCGGGAGTGAGAGTGGTGGTGCTGGTCGGGTTAGCTCAGCGGCGCGCGGCGGCCCGGCCCACCAGCGAGCCCAGGACGCGACCGAAGTCGAGCCCGGCCGCCTGGATCGCCAGCGGCAGCAGTGAGGTCTCCGTCATGCCCGGCGAGACGTTGACCTCCAGCACGTGCGGCCGGCCCTCCGCGTCGACGATCAAGTCGACGCGGGATACGTCCCGCAGGCCTAGCGCCGTGTGCGCGGCGAGCGCCACGTCGGTCACCTGCGCGGTCGTGGCGGCGTCGAGCCGGGCGGGCGCGTGCCAGGTGGTGCGCCCCGCCGTGTAGCGGGCCGCGTAGTCGTAGACGCCGTTGCGGGGCACGATCTCGACCGGGGGCAGGGCCTGCGGGCCGTCGCCCAGGTCGAGCACGGACACCGCCACGTCCATGCCGGGCACGTAGCGCTCCACCAGCGCCGTCTGGTCGTACGCGAAACAGCCGACCATCGCGGCCGGCAGCGACGCGGCGTCCCGGACCACGGCGGCGCCCAGCCCGGAACCGCCCTGCGCCGGCTTGACCATCAACGGCAGCCCGAGGCGGTCGACGATCCGGTCCAGGACGGCGACCGCGCCCAGCTCGGAGAAGCGGTCGTGCGGCAGCGCCACCCAGTCCGGCGTGGGGATGCCGGCCTCGCGCAGGACGGCCTTGGCGGACGGCTTGTCCCAGGCCAGCCGGGAGGAGCGGGCGTCGCAACCGACGTAGGGCACGTCACACAGGTCGAGCACGCCGCGCAGCGAGCCGTCCTCGCCGGTGGCGCCGTGCAGGGCGATGACCACCGCGTCCGGCGGGTCGGCGGCCAGCGCGGGCAGCAGCGCGACGTCGGCGTCCCGCAGCTCCGCCTGCACGCCGACCGCGCGCAGCGCGTCCAGCACCCGGCGGCCGGACCGCAGGGAGACGTCCCGCTCGTAGGAGAGACCGCCGGCGAGCACGAGCACGTGCAGCTCGTCGGCGGAGGATCCGGTCACGGGTGTCGGTGCGGCGGGGGTGACGGCCATGCCGGCATCATGCCAAGTCGGGGCCGGGCGCGTCGGCGCCGCCCTGGCGTCGGCGTGGCCCGGCGTTGCCGACCGCTCCGAAGACCTTCCGCATGGCGATCTCCTGCTCCATCACGCCGGCCAGCCGGCGCACGCCCTCCCGGATCCGCTCCGGCGGCGGGAAGGAGTAGTTGAGCCGCATGTTGGACGTGCCCGTCCCGTCGGCGTAGAAGCCGGTGCCGGGCACGTACGCGACCCGGGCGGCGACGGCCCGCGGCATCATCGCCTTGGCGTCCAGCCCGTTCGGCAGGGTGGCCCACACGAAGAGGCCGCCGGCCGGGGTGGTCCAGGTAGTGCCGGCCGGCATCAGGTCGGTCAGCGCGCCGAGCAGCGCGTCCCGCCGCTCGCGGTAGACCTCCCGGTAGGTCTTGAGCTGCTCCCGCCACGGCATGGTGCCGAGGTACGTCGAGACGGCGGACTGCGCGAAGGCGCTGGGGCAGAGGATCTGCGCCTCGCTGGCGATGACCAGCTTGTCGCGCACCGCGTGCGGGGCGAGGATCCAGCCCACCCGCAGGCCGGGGGCGAACGTCTTGGAGAACGTGCTCAGGTAGAAGACCCCGTCGCGCCGCCGGGCCCGCAGCGGCGCCGGCGCCTCCCCCTCGAAACCGAGCTGACCGTACGGGTCGTCCTCCACCACGAGCAGGCCGGCACGCTCGCAGATGTCGAGCACCCGTTCGCGCCGCTCCTCGCTCAACGTCACGCCGGCCGGGTTCTGGTACGTCGGGATGGTGTAGAGGAACTTCACCCGCCGGCCGGCCCGGGCCATGTCGGCGATGGCCACCTCCAGCGCCTCCGGGATCAGGCCCTGGTCGTCCATCGGCACATGGGTCACCTGCGCCTGGGCGGCCTGGAACACCCCGAGCGCGCCGACGTAGGTCGGGCCCTCGGCGAGCACCACGTCACCCGGGTCCAGGAAGAGACGGGCCACCAGGTCGAGCGCCTGCTGCCCGCCGACGGTCACCACCACGTCCTCCGGGGAGGCCCCGCAGGAGGCGTCGATCCCGGAGAGGGCCATCACCTCGCAGATCCGCTCGCGCAGCTCCAGGGTGCCCTGGCCGATGCCGTACTGGAGGGTGGTGGCGCCGTGCTCGGCGCCGAGCCGGCCGAGCATCTCGCCCACCGCGTCGAGCGGCAGCGCGGCGATGTAGGGCGCTCCGCCGGCGAGCGAGACGACCTCCGGCCGGCTGGCGACCGCGAAGAGTGCCCGGATCTCGGAGGCGGTCATCCCCCGGACGCGGCGGGCGTACCGGTCGGTGTAGTCGTCGAGCGTCGTGCCGGTCATGACATCACCTCGGTCGGGTGTCGGCGGGGCTGCCGCCCGGTGTGGTACCCGCGATGCCGGCATCCAATGGCGGCGCGCGGCCGATTGGTCGATCGTAGTCCCTGGTGACCGGCGCGGAACCCGCCGTGTGGACACGTCCACATCCCGGACTGCCGGGTCCGTCGCCCGGGTGGGCGTTCGCGCGTCCCCTCCCGCGCCGGCGGGCGGAAGCGTACGATCGCTCGTCGGGAGCAGGAGGGCGGCGGGACACCGCGGTGACCGACGCTCCGAGACTGTTGGTGGGGTGCGCTCATGTCACGACGTCTGGTCAGCCTGACGCTTGACACCCTGGAGGACCTTCCCCGATCCTGCCGGCGGTGCGTCTACTGGGAGCTGGATCCGGTCTCCGCGGAGCAGGCCTGCGCGGCCGGCGACCCGGGCCTGGAGAAGGAGGCGTGGGTCTCCCAGACGCTGCTGGAGTGGGGTTCCTGCGGCAAGTTGGTCTACGTCGACGGCATGCCGGCCGGTTTCGTCATGTACGCCCCGCCGGCGTACGTCCCGCGTTCGATGGCGTTTCCGACGTCGCCGGTCTCGGCGGACGCGGCACTGCTGATGACCGCGCACGTGGTGCCCGCGTTCGCCGACGGCGGTCTGGGCCGGATGCTGGTGCAGGGCGTGGCGCGGGACCTCACCAAGCGCGGCATCAAGGCCATCGAGGCGTTCGGCGACGCCAAGTTCGGTGACGAGCCGGACGGCCCCACCCGGGCGTGTGTTGCGCCGGCCGACTTCTTCCTCTCGGTGGGCTTCAAGACGGTCCGCCCGCACCCCCGCTACCCGCGCCTGCGGCTGGAGCTGCGCACGGCGCTGAGCTGGAAGTCCGACGTCGAGTACGCGTTGGAGAAGCTGCTCGGCTCGATGAGCCCGGAGACGCTGCTGCGTCCGGTGCGGCCGGCGCCGGCCACCCGCTCGACGAGCTGACCGGCTCAGTCGACCACGGTGCCGGCGGCCACGATCGCCCGCAGCTCGCTGACGTCGATCGAGCCGGTCGGCACGTCCCGTTCGATCGGTAGGTACATCCGCTGCACCCCGGCCACGATCGCCTCGACCACCCGGTCGCGGAAGCGCGGGTCGACCAGCCGGCCCCGGTCGGCGGGGGAGGTCAGGTAGCCCACCTCGACGCGGACCGCCGGCATCCGGGTGAGCCGGAGCAGATCCCACGCCTTGGCGTGGGTGCGGCAGTCACGAAGCCCGGTGCGGGCCACGATCTCCCGCTGCACCAGCCCGGCCAGGCGCTCCCCGGTGGCCGAGGTGACGCCGTTGTCGGTGCCGTAGTGGTAGGTGGCGACGCCGTCGGCCGCCGGGTTGGCGTGCCCGTCGGTGTGCAGCGAGATGAACACGTCCGCGCCGAGCGAGTTGGCGAGCTGGGCCCGGTCCGCGTCCGGCCGGCAGGTCGGGGACGACGGGCCCCGGGTGAGCTGCACCCGTACGCCGGCCGCCGCGAGCCGCCCCTCCAGCCGGCTGGCGAGGTCGTGCACGAGGTCCGCCTCGGTCCAGCGCAGCGAGCCGTCGGACACCACCACGCCGCTGTCGGTGCCGCCGTGGCCCGGATCGATCACCACGGTCCGGCCGACGAGCGTCGGCCCGGCCTGCCGGATGGCGTCGGACTCGCGTAGCCACTGCGGGCGCCCGCCGACCACCTTGCGGCCGAGCCGGCGCAGCGCGTTGACGGTGTGCGGGCCGCACGACCCGTCCGGCTTCAGCCCCATTTCGCGTTGGAACTGGGCCACTGCGCGGGAGGTGCGGATGCCGTAGATGGCATCGGCGCGACCCACGTCGTACCCCATCTCCAGCAGGCGTTCCTGGAGCGAACGGACGTCCTCGCCGGTCAGTGGCTCGGGCACCGCGTGGTAGAGCGCGCGGGCGCCGAACCGCCAGCGGGCCGCGTCCAGCGCCCGCCAGGTCTCCGCGCCCACCCGCCCGTCGACGCTGAGGCCGCGGGACTGCTGGAAGGCGCGGACCGCGCGTTCCGTCGCGGCGTCGTAGTCGTCGGCGCGGCCGTCGGTGGGCAGCAGTTCCAGGCCGGCGAGCACGGTTCGGATCTCGGCCACCGCGGGGCCCCGGTCACCGGGTCGGATCGGACGCACGACGACCCCCTCTGCACGGGCGCTGGCGGAGGCGGTAGCTCCGACGGACGCTTACGGAGCGTACCGTGGCCGGTTACCTGGCGGGTTCGGGTTCGCGCAGGTCAGAAACGCCGGAGCCCCCGACACCCGGGTGGGGTGACGGGGGCTCCGGCGGTGCCGGGTCGGTCAGAGCGCCGACTCGATGAGCTTGAGCAGCTCGCCCTTCGGCTTGGCGCCGGCGATCGACTGCACCGGCTCGCCGTTCTTGAAGATGGTCAGCGTCGGCACGGACATCACCCGGTAGGCGCGCGCCGTCTCGGGGTTCTCGTCGATGTTGAGCTTGACGATGGTGACCTGGTCACTCATCTCGCCCGCGATCTCCTCCAGGAGCGGCGAGACCTTGCGGCACGGACTGCACCACTCCGCCCAGAAGTCGACCAGGACCGGCTTGTCGGACTTCAGCACGTCGCTCGCGAAGCTCGCGTCCGTGACCGCCTTGGTTGCTCCCACGATGAACCCTTTCTCCCTTTGGTGAAATTCTCAGCCCTGCAGGGTGGCGATGAACCGCTCGGCGTCCAGCGCGGCCGCACATCCGGTGCCGGCCGCCGTGATGGCCTGCCGGTAGGTGTGGTCGACCACGTCGCCGGCGGCGAACACGCCCGGCACGTTGGTGCGGGTGCTCGGCGCCTGCACCTTCACGTACCCCTCGTCGTCCAGCTCCACCTGGTCGCGGAACAGCTCGCTGCGCGGGTCGTGGCCGATCGCCACGAACACGCCGGTGACGTCGAGCATCTTGGTCTGGCCGGTGTGCACGTCGCGCACCCGTACGCCGGTGACCTTGCCGTCCTCGCCGATGATCTCCTCGACCGTGGTGTTCCACTCCACCTTGATCTTCTCGTTGCCCAGCGCCCGCTCCGCCATGATCTTGCTGGCCCGGAACGAGTCGCGGCGGTGGATGATCGTCACCGACTCGGCGAAACGGGTGAGGAAGCTCGCCTCCTCCATGGCCGAGTCGCCGCCGCCGACGACCACGATGTGCTGGTTACGGAAGAAGAAGCCGTCACAGGTGGCGCAGGACGACACGCCGTGGCCGAGGTATTCCTGCTCGCCCGGCACGCCCAGCGGACGCCACGCCGAACCCGTGGAGAGGATGACGGCGCGGGCCCGGTAGGCGGTCTCGCCCACCCAGACCGTGCTCACCGCGTCCGAACCGATCTCGCCGGTGTCCGTCAGCTCGACCCGGGTCACGTCGTCGGTGAGGAACTCCGCGCCGAACCGCTCGGCCTGCTTGCGCATGTTGTCCATCAGCTCGGGGCCGAGGATGCCGTCCGCGAAACCGGGGAAGTTCTCCACCTCGGTGGTGGTCATCAGCGCGCCACCGGACTGCACGCCCTCGATCACCAGCGGCTTGAGGTTGGCGCGCGCGGCATAGACCGCCGCGGTGTAGCCGGCCGGCCCGGAGCCGATGATGATCAGGTTGCGGACCTCGTCCACTGCCGTCTCCCGATGTGTGTGTTCGTCACCGGTACGCACCGATGTCGATCCGAGTGCCGATCGCGCAGAGGCGCCGGCGCCTGACTTCCAGAACGTCATCGTACGAAGCGGGGATTCCCGAGCCGGTCATCCGGTGGGTCACGTCACGTGGCGGGACAGGACCCCTGACCGCGGTTTCACCCTACTCGCGTGCGGAACCGGGTGTCCGCTCCGGACCCGGGTACGCCGCATTCCGGCCCGCTCACCCAGCCCCAGCGGGCGCCGCCGGCGTCCGAGAACGTCACCACCAGCGCCGGACTGCCCTGGAACCGGGCGTAGTCGACCAGTTCGACGGTGAGCGGTGCCGCGCCGTGTTCGGCACCGATCGCGGTCAGGCAGGCGGCCAGCGCCTCCGGGCGGGCGAGCCGGTCCAACCCGCCCACGGCGCCGAGGCGGTTCTTGTCGGCGGCCAGGGGTGTCTCCCGGCCGCTGCCCGCCGCGCCCGACGGCCCGGCCATGTCCGGTCGGACCGACGCCGCCTTGGCATCCCGGCCGAGGCGTTCCGGGGTCCAGTCCGTGCCGCTGCGTACGGCCGGCCCGGTGGTCCGGTACGGCGCACCCGCCGCCGGCGCCGCCTCCCCGGCCGGTCGATCGACGGTGCTGCTGTCCCCACCCGTGTCCGCCAGCCGGCCGACGCCGAAACTGACCGCGGCGACCGAGGCGGCGGCCAGCGCCACCGGCCCGGCGACCCGGGCCCAGCGCCGGGAACGTCGCCCCGGCCCGGTGTGCCGGTCGGGACGGGCGAGCGTGCCGGGTGGGCGGGTCGTCCGGCCGGGCTGCGCCGGCACGGTGACCGGCGTCGCATCCCGACCGGCATGCTCGGGCACGTGGTCGGCGGCCGGGGCGGGACCGGCGCCGGCGAGCGCGGCCGTGATCCGGTCGGAGACCGCCACCGGCAGCTCCGGCGCGGACGACGACGCCCAGTCGGCCAGGTCGGCGTGCACCAGGTCGAGCGCGCCGGCCAGGGCCGCGTACGCCGCGCGCCAGGCCGGGTCCTGCTCGACCAGCCGGGCCACGGTGGCCTGCTCGGGGGTGCCGTCCAGCGCCCCGCCGAGGTAGTCGGCGAGGAGGTCGTGGTCGACCTCGCTGAACTCCCGCGAACTCACGGCTCCTCCTGGCTGGCGTCCGGCCGGGGAAGTCCCGACGAGGATCCGACGCCCTCGGGTCGCCGGCGGTTCCCTGCGGTGACGCGCGGCACGTGCACGGCGTCGTCGGCGCCGGTGCGCAGGTGCCCCAGCAGCACGGCGAGCCGCGCCCGACCCCGGGCGCACCGGCTCTTCACCGTCCCCTCGGCGACATCGAGGATCCGGGCCACCTCGGCCACCGGGTAGCCCTGCACGTCCACCAGGACCAGCGCGGCGCGCTGCTCCGCCGGCAGGGCCGCGAGCGCCTGCCGGACCACCAGCGCGGTGTCGTGGTCGGGGGCGGGCGCGGCCGGTTCGACGCCGCCGGTGTGGCGTCCCGGCTCCCCGTCGGTGTGCACCCCGTCGGGCAGCGGGACGGTGGCGTGGGTCTGGCGTCGCCTCATCCGGTCCAGGCACGCGTTCACCACGATCCGGTGCAGCCAGGTGGTGACCGCCGAGTCGCCCCGGAAACGGGCCGCGGCGCGGTGCGCCGACAGCATCGCGTCCTGGAGCGCGTCGGCCGCCTCCTCGCGGTCCCCGATGGTCCGCAGCGCCACCGCCCAGAGGCGGTCGCGGTGCCGGTGGAACAGCTCGGTGAAGGCGTCCCGGTCACCCGCGACGTGGGCCCGGAGCAGCTCCAGGTCGGAGCCGGCCGGCGGGCCGTCACCGGTCGCCGACCAGCGGCTCACGAGCCCTGGACCGTGATCTCCTGGACCCCGATCTTCCAGCCGCTGCCGTCGTCCTTCTTCGGCAGCTCGGTGATCCAGAAGAGGAGGTACTGGTACTTCTGGGCGGGGTCGAACCCGTTGAACGTCATCTTGGTGCCGTCGTGGTCCTCGAACGGCTGCCCGATCACGGTGGGGTACGCCGCGACGAGGTCCTTGTCGCCCTTGGAGGTGGAGGGGAACTCACCGTTGGTGCCGGCGCGCAGCTCGGCCGAGGCGCCGGTGGACGAGAGCGTGGCCTGGAGCGACTTGACCGTGTGCGGGGCACCCAGGTCGATCCAGACGCCCATGCCCTTCTTCAGGCCGCCGAACTTGCCGTTGTTCCGGTAGGTCTGGGTCTCCCAGCCCTCGTCGTCGCTACCGTCGATGACCTTCTCGGCGTTCCGCACCTCGGCGCGGTCCCCGCTCTCCGGGTCGATGATCCGGACGTCGGAGACGGTGAGCTTGCGGACCGGCGCGGCTGCCTCGGTGCTGCCGCCCGTGGCGGGGGCGCTGTTGGTGGGCTGGGCCACCGGCTCCTTGGTGTCGTCGTCACCGCCCCCGAGCACGCTGATCCCGACGAGCAGACCGACAAGCGCCACCACCAGCAGGCCGGCGATGCCCAGGGCGACCTTGCGCCCGCCGGCCGCGGCCAGCGGGGACGACGGCTCCTCGCCGGGGTCGGCGGTGAAGCGCAGCGGACCGGCCTGCTCCAGGAACTGCTCGTCGGCCGGGATGTCGAGCCGGCTCAGCTCGGCGGACAGCACGTCCGACGAGGGTGGGGCGATCTCCGGGTCGAGCAGGTCCATGGTGAGGTCGTCGAGGTACGCCGGCACCCCGGCGCGGACCTGCCGGGGCGCGGCGATGCTGCCGCTGGCGTCCCGGACGGCGTCCGGCAGGGCGGCCCGGCCGTGCCCGGCGGTGGCGCCGTGCAGCGGGGCCTCCCCGTGCGGCCAGTGCCCGGTCAGCGCGAAGTAGAGCACCCCGCCGACGGCCCGCAGGTCGTTCTCCTGGCTGTCCGCCCCGTCGGTGCGCGCGTCGGCCAGCACCACCCGGCCGTCGTCGCTGATCATCACGGTGCCGGGGTGGAGGTTGCCGTGCACCATGCCGGTGGCGTGCACCGCGGCCAGGGCGCTGGCGACGGCGTTGCCGATCGCGGTCGCGCGGGCCGGGTCCAGCGGCCCGTCGGCGGCGACCAGCTCCCGCAGCGACTGGCCGTCCACCCACTCGCGGACCACGTAGGCCCGGTCGTCCTCGTCGATGGCGTCGTAGACGCCGACCAGGTTGGGGTGGATGACCCGGCTGGCCGCGACCGCGGCCTGGAGCATCTCGGTGGCGGAGTCGCCGCCGGGGTAGCGGAGGACCACCGCGACGGGTCGGCGCAGCACCACGTCGACCCCGCGCCAGACCAGCCGGCCGGCACTGTCGTTGTTGATGTGCTCGACCAGTTCGTAGCGCTCGGCGAGGAGCTCACCGACCGTGGGAGCACCGAGGGTCACGACCGCGGGAGAACTTTCCTCCGCTTCCTGACCCTCGCCGACCTGGGTCACCCGTCCTCCCTCGGTGATCGTGTCGATCGATGGACCCGTGCTGCTGGGCATGTGGCTTCCCGCTCTGGCTTCGGTGGAACCGGCACGGTCGGCGTCGACGCCCACGTCGACGCCGGACGTACCCGTCGAGAGCGACCTTACCCGGGATGCCCGGTTCTCCGACATGTCATCTTCCCGCCGCAGCGGGCGGGAAGCCAGCCGCGGCGAACACGCACCGCCAATCTAGAGGTTGACGGCAAGTGATCGGCGCAGGGGCGTGCCGGTGTGGCGTGCCGGTGCTTTCCCCGTCCCGGCCTGGGCACCCTCATCCGTACGGTTGGTTGTCCACAGGCCGAGAGGCCCACTGGACGGCGGAATCCCGAGTTATCCACAGCCGTATCCCCAGCCTGGTGATCCTCGTTCACCGTCGGTCACAGGTGGGCGCTCAGCGCCCGAGCCGCCGTCGGACCATGCCGACCACCTCGGTGATCTCCCCGATCCGCAGCAGCATGGCCAGCCCGAGATACGTGCCGCCGATCGCCGCGCCGCCGACCACCAGTTGCACCGCGGCGGCGAACCAGCTCAGCTTCGCCGGGTCGCCCGGGAGCACCGCGAGCACGAGCAGGCCGACCAGCGCGGCGCCGAGCGCGGCCACCACGACCCGGCCGAGCGTGCGCATGATCCGGCCCAACCCGATCCGCCCCACCCGAGGGCGCAGCAGCATCGCCGAGATGATGGCCGCGGCCAGGTACGACACCGCGTTGCCGAGCATCATCCCGGCCGCCGCGAACGTGTTCGAGAAGATCAGGAAGAGGCCGACCTGAAGCAGCACCCGCAGGATCACCACCGGAATGTTGATCAGCGCCGGGGTGCGCGTGTCGGGCAGCGCGTAGAACGCGAACGTGAAGAGCTGGCTGACCGCGAACGGCACCAGGCCGAGCGCCGCGACCAGCAGCACGGTCGAGGTGGCCACCGCGTTGTCGCCGGTGAACGCGCCGTAGCGGAACACCACCACGGAGATCGGCGCGGCCAGCACCGCGTAGCAGACCGCGATCGGGGCCAGCACCGCGGTGACCATCCGGGTGCCCCGGGACAGGTCGGCGGTGACGTCGCCGAACCGGCTCTCGGCGGCGGCGGCGCTCATCCGGGGCATCAGCGCGGTGATGATCGAGACCGCGATGATGCCGTGCGCCATCATCAGCAGCAGGAAGACGTTGTTGTAGATCAGCAGACCGGCGTTGTTGCCGCCGGCGGCGCGGGTGAGCAGGTTGACCACCACGAAGAGGCCGAGCTGGTTGACCCCGACGTAGCAGAACATCCAGCCACCGAGCCGGGCCAGTTCGGCCAGGCCGAGCGCCCGGAAGTCGAACCGCCACCGCCACCGGAAGCCGACCTTGCGCAGCGCCGGCAGCAGGCCGGCGGTCTGGACCGCGACACCGAGCAGCGTGCCGCCGCCGATCAGCAGGATCCGTTCCCAGCTCATCTCGCCGGGCTGGACGATGTTGGCGCCGAAGACCGCGATGTAGAGCGCGCAGACGCCGATGACCACCAGGTTGTTGAGGATGGGCGCCCACATCGGCGCGGCGAAGTGCCCGCGGGTGTTCAGCACCGCGGCGATCAGCGCGCTCACGCCGGTGAAGAACAGCATCGGCAACATCAGGTACGACAGGCCGGTGACCAGACCGCGATAGTCGGCGTCCTTGCCGCCGGCGTAGATGGCGGTCAGCACCGGCGCCGCGACCAGGGCGAGCAGCACGGTGGCGGCCAGCGCCAGCACCGCGAGCGTGAGCAGCCGCTGGGAGTACGCCTCGCCCCGGTCCGGGTCGGACTTGCGCCGCCGGACCAGCACCGGGATCAGCACGCTGGTGAGCACGCCGCCGAGCAGGAACTCGTACACCTGGTTCGGCAGGAAGATCGCGGTGGTGAACGCGTCACCGACCAGCGCGCCGCCCAGCGCCGCGCCGATCATCAGGTTGCGGATGAAGCCGGTGCCGCGGCTGACCAGGCTGCCGATCGCCATCACCGCGCTGTTCGCCGCGGCGCTGGTCTCGGCGACCACCTCCTGCGGTGGCGCCACCGACTCGACGCCCGGCTGGTTCAGCGGCTCCGCCGAGATGAAGGTCGCGCCGTCGTCCGGCGGCAGGCCGCCGCCGTGCGCGTTGGCGCTGCGGTAGATGCCGCCGCCGCTCATCTCACAGCCTCCCAGGGGGATGTCGGAACCGGGCCCGACGGCCCCGCACCACCGGAACCTTAGTCAACCTCGCCCGGTTACCCACGCCCGGCGCGGTCGATCCACCCTCGGCCCGCTAGGCTGGCGATCCCATGTCCGAAGCCTCCGCCTCCGCCGCCGATCGCCGTGAGCTGACCGCCGCGCAGCGCAACGCCGTCGCCGAGCTGCTCCGCGTGTCCCCGGTCGCCGACGAGCTGGGTCGGCGCTTCGCCCGTGCCGGTCACGAACTGCACCTGGTGGGCGGATCGGTTCGGGACGCGCTGCTCGGCCGGCTCGGCAACGACCTCGACTTCTGCACCGACGCCCACCCGGACGAGACCGTCAGGGTCATCCGGGGCTGGGCCGAGTCGATCTGGGAGACCGGGCGGGAGTTCGGGACCATCGCCTGCCAGCGCGACGGGCTCACCCTGGAGATCACCACCTTCCGGGCCGAGGTCTACGACCAGGTGAGCCGCAACCCGGTGGTGCAGTACGGCACCAGCCTGGCCGAGGACCTGAAGCGTCGCGACTTCACCGTCAACGCGATGGCGGTGAGTCTCCCGGACCACCGGTTCACCGACCCGTACGGCGGTCTGGACGACCTCGCCGCCAAGGTCATCCGTACGCCCGGCACGCCGCAGGAGTCGTTCCGTGACGACCCGCTGCGGATGCTGCGCGCGGCCCGGTTCGCCGCGCAGCTCCGCTTCGCCGTCCACCCCGACGTCCAGGACGCGATGGCCCGGATGGCGTCCGACCTCGACCGGATCACCGCCGAGCGGATCCGCGACGAGTTCACCAAGCTGCTGTGCGGGGCCGACCCGGTGACCGGGCTGCGCCTGCTTGTCGACACCGGCCTGGCCGAGCGCTTCCTGCCGGAGCTGACCGGCCTCAAGCTCACCATCGACGAGCACGCCCAGCACAAGGACGTCTACGAGCACACGCTCACCGTGGTCCTCAACGCCATGTCGATGGAGGAGGAGGGCTGCGACTTCGTGCTGCGGATGGCCGCGCTCATGCACGACGTCGGCAAGCCCGGCACCAAGGCGGTCGGCGCGGACGGCCGGGTCAGCTTCCACCACCACGAGGTGGTCGGGGCGCGACTGACCAAGGCCCGGATGAAGGCGATGCGCTACCCCAAGGACGTCACCTCCCAGGTGGTCAAGCTGGTCGGGCTGCACCTGCGCTTCTACGGGTACGGCCGGGGCGAGTGGACCGACTCGGCGGTCCGCCGGTACGTCACCGACGCCGGTGACCTGCTGTCCCGGCTGCACAAGCTGACCCGTTCCGACTGCACCACCCGCAACCGGCGCAAGGCGGCCCAACTCGCGGCCGACTACGACGCGTTGGAGGAGCGGATCGCCCGGATCGCCGCCGAGGAGGACCTGGCCCGGGTCCGGCCCGACCTGGACGGCAACGCGATCATGGAGCTGCTCGGCGTGCCGCCGGGCCCGGTGGTCGGCCGCGCCTGGGCGCACCTCAAGGAGCTGCGCCTGGAGCGCGGCCCGCTGGACCGGGACGAGGCCGAGGCGGAGCTGCTGCGCTGGGCCCGTGGCGAGGGCATCGTCGGCTGAACCGCCGGCCGGGAAAAAGCGACGACGATACGCCGGCGTGTCGACCGAACGGTTGAGCTGTTCCGGTCGATCTCTCCCGCATGATGTTGGTCATCGCCAGCCCCCTGCTCGTCGGGCGCGGCTGTCCTGATCTCATCCGCCCGTCCGGTCCGGACGGTCGCTGGACACGGGGAGACAATTCGGTGTCACGTCCCGGCGCGCTGCGCCGCTCCGCGCTGGTGGGGCTCGCCCTCACCTCCGCCACCTCGATCATCTGCGCCGCCACCGGCGGCGCCGCCCTGGCCGAGCCGGTCGCCCCGCCGCGTGGCGACATCCGGGGCGCCGGCACGGCCAGCGCCGTGCCGGGCAGCTACATCGTCGTCCTGAAGGACGGCAAGGCCAGCCCGGCCAAGGTGCGGTCCACCGCGTCGGCCCTCGCCGGCGAGCACGGCGGTTCCGTCCGGCACGTGTTCAGCCGGGCGCTGCACGGCTACTCCGCCGCCATGGACCGCCGGCAGGCGGAGCGGCTCGCCGCCGACCCGGCCGTCGCGTACGTCCAGCAGGTCCAGCGTTGGAAGACCTCCGGCAGCCAGACGACGCCGCCCTGGGGGCTGGACCGGATCGACCAGCTCAAGCCGAAGACCGACGGCCGGTACACCTATCCGGCGACCGGCGCCGGGGTCACCGCCTACGTCATCGACACCGGCATCGACATCGACCACGAGGACTTCGGCGGGCGGGCCAGCTACGGCTACGACGCCGTCGACGGCGACGACGTGGCGCAGGACTGCAACGGCCACGGCACGCACGTGGCCGGCACGCTCGGCGGTACGAAGTACGGCGTGGCCAAGGACGTCGAGCTCGTCGCCGTGCGGGTGCTCGACTGCGACGGCAGCGGTCGTACCGACCAGGTGCTGGCCGGCATCGAGTGGGTCACCGCCAACGCGGTCAAGCCGGCGGTGGCCAACATGAGCCTGGGTTCCGACCGGGTCGACCAGGCGATCAACGACGCGGTCGCCCGTTCGATCGCCGCCGGCGTCACGTACGCGGTCGCGGCCGGCAACGAGTCGGCGGACGCTTGCACGGTCTCGCCGGCGAGCGTGCCGACGGCGATCACGGTCGGGGCCACCGACCGGCTCGACTTCCGGGCCCGGTTCTCCAACTACGGCTCCTGCCTGGACACGTTCGCGCCGGGCGCCGGCATCGTCTCGGCGGAGCAGGGCACCACCGACGGGTCGGTGGCGATGAGCGGCACCTCGATGGCGTCCCCGCACGTGGCGGGCGCCGCCGCGCTGCTGCTGGAGGCACACCCGACCTGGACGCCGCAGCAGGTGCGCGACTCCGTGGTCACCACCGGCATCGGCGGCGCGGTGCACGACAGCATGGGCTCGCTGGACCGGCTCCTGCACCTCGGCGCGGTGCCCACCGCCCGGGGCTCGCACGGGCTCAAGGCCCGGGCCAACGGCCGCTACGTCGTGGCGGAGAGCGCCGGGACGAAGCCGCTGATCGCGCGCGGCACCACCATCGGCGCGTGGGAGAAGTTCGACGTGGTCGACGCCGGCGGTGGCCTGTACGGCCTGCGCGCCCGGGTCACCAACAAGTTCGTCACGGCGGAGAGCGCCGGCGCGAAGCCGTTGATCGCCCGCTCGGCCACCATCGGCGCGTGGGAGAAGTTCCAGATCGTCGACAACACCGACGGCACGGTCAGCCTGAAGGCCACGATCAACGGCCGGTACGTCACCGCGCCGAGCGCCACCTCCCCGCTGATCGCCAGCAAGACCTCGATCGGCGCGGCGGAGAAGTTCGACTTCGACGCCCCGGCCCCGATCGTCGGCATCAAGGCGGTGGCCGGCGGCCGGTACGTCACGGCGGAGAGCGCCGGCGCGAAGCCGCTGATCCCCCGCGCGACGACCGTCGGCGCCTGGGAGAAGTACGAGGTGGTCAGCGACGGCGACGGCTTCTTCGGCCTGAAGGCGCTGGCCAACGGCAAGTTCGTGGCGGCGGAGAGCGCCGGGGCGAAGCCGCTGATCGCGCGCAGCACCTCGATCGGCGCGTGGGAGGCGTTCGTCTTCCTCGACTACTACGGTGACGGCTCGGTGAGCCTCTACGCCAACGCCAACGGCAAGGCGGTCACCGCCGGCAGTGCCGGCACCAGCCAGCTCGTCGCGAGTCGCGTCATCGACTGGGACAGCGACACCCTCGGCCTGGGCGTCGGCGAGAAGTTCGTCCTCGCCGTGCTCTGACCCGTACCACCGCACGGCGCCCGCCGGCTCCCCGAGGGGAACCGGCGGGCGCCGTCGTTCACGGGGTGACCGTGCTGCCGTCCACCGCGGTCTTGCCGTTGGTGTGCGCGCTGCCCAGCCGGGCGAGCAGGCCGGCCAGGTCGATGCCGGTCAGGTCGCTGCCGAGCTGGAGACCCTGGGCGACGTTGCCGGCCACCGACTTGGTCAGCGACGAGGCGCCGTCGGTGGAGATGACTGTCATCTTGTCGATCGCGCCGATCGGGGCGCTCGCCGCACCGACCACCTCGGGCAGCACCTTCACCAGCAGGTCCAGCACCGCCGCCTCGCCGTACGCGGCGAACGCCTCGGCCTTGCGGGCCATCGCGTCGGCCTCCGCCTGCCCCTTGGCCAGGATGGCCGCGGCCTCGGCCTGGCCCTCCCGCTCGACCGCCTCGGCGATCGCGGACCGCCGGCGCTGCTCCGCCTCACCTTCCTTGGCGCCCTCGATCGCGTTCGCCTCGGCCAGCGCGGCGCGGCGGGCCCGCTCACCCTCACCGGTGAGGCGGGACTGCTCGGCGATGGCCTGGGCGGCGGCGATGGTGGCCTGCCGCTCGGCGTCGGCGCGCAGCACCGCCGCGTTGCGGGCCGCCTCGGCCTCCTGCTCCACCTTGTACCGCTGCGCGTCGGCCGGCTTGCGGACCTCGGTGTCGAGCTGGCGCTGCTTCAGCTCGGCGTTGCGCTCGGCCACCTTCTGCTGCTCGGAGAGGATCGCCTGGTCCCGCTCGGCCTGGGCGAGCGGCCCGGCCGCGGCCGACTTCGCCTTCGCCGCGTCGATCTCGGCCTGGATGCCGGCCTGCTTGAGCGACAGGTTCCGGTTCGCCTCGGCGATCGCCTCCTCGGCGAGCAGCCGCTCCTGCTCGGCGGCCTGCCGGGCGCGGGCCTCGGCGATGGCGGCGTCCTTGAGCACCCGGGCGGCCTCGGGCCGGCCCAGGTCGGCCAGGTAGGAGCCCTCGGCCAGGATGTCCTGGAGCTGGAACGTGTCCAGCACCAGGCCCTGGTTGGTCATCGAGTGCTCGGCCTCCTCGGCCACCGCGCTGGCGAACGCGGCCCGGTCCCGGATGACCTCCTCGACGGTGAGCCGGCCGACGATCGAGCGCAGCGCGCCGGCCAGCACCTCACGGGTGAAGTTGTCGATCTCGTCCTGCTGGTGCAGGAAGCGCTGGGCGGCGGCCCGGATGGCGTCCTCGGTGCCGCCGACCTTGACGATCGCGACGCCGTGCAGGTCGGCGCGGATGCCCTGCTTGCTCACCGCGCCCCGGATGCCGACGTCGATGCGCCGGCTGGACAGGTCGAGCGACTGGAGCTTCTGCACCACCGGCAGCACGAACACCGAGGCGCCGAGCACGACCTTCTGCCCGGACATGTCGGTGGACCGGATGCCGTCGGCGGTCTGGGTGGTGCGGCCCTTGCGGCCGGTGACGATGAACGCCTCGTTGGGCCCGGCCACCTTGATCCGGGAGAGCACGAAGAAGACGAGCAGGACGGCGAGGAGGACCGCGCCGCCGATGGCGACGAGCAGGGGCATGGGGGTTCCCGTCTGTGCGGAGGGATCAGTAGGTCTCGACGTGCACGCTGGTCTCGCTGAGCGCTTCGACCACGAAGATCCGGGCGCCGACCGGGATCGGCCGGTCGGACCGGGCGTTGAGTTTGACCGGCTGGCCGGCGAGGCGGACCCGGACCTCGCCGTAGCCGTCGCTGGGGATCGGGGTCACCACCAGACCGATCGCGCCGGCCAGGTGGTCCCGGGTGGGGGTCGGGTCGGTGCGCATGTCGCGGGCCGCGCGGCTCAACCGGGCCGCCAGCCAGCCGGTGGGCACGGCGGCGAGCGCGCCGCCGGCCACCGCCGCCGCGATCATGCCGGGGGTACGCGCCCCGAGCATCTCGTTGACGATCGCGCCGCCGAACCCGAACGCGCCGATGAACCCGGCGACCGCTTCCAGCGACACCGGCCCGTCGACGTCCGGGTGACCGAGGTGCAGCACTCCCGAACCGAGCAGGGCCAGCGTCAGCACACCGACGCCCACTCCGCCGATGATCAGGAAAATGAGCGTCCCCGTGGCCACGACCTGCACGGTATCGACCCGGTGCAACGTCCTCCACCCTGAACGGGCGCTCAGTACGGCGCGATCGTCACCGCCAGGTCGACAAGTTGCCTCGGCAGCGGCTGACGGATCAGTTCCCGACCGGTGCGGTCGGCGAGCACGAAGTCTCCGGCGCCGAACGGCCGGCGGTAGAGCAGCCGGTCGCCGGTGACCCAGGCGACGTCGGCGCTCGGCAGCGCATTCACCACCCGGCCGGTCGCGGTCTCCACCAGCAGCGGCTCCTGATGCCCCTGGACGACCACCAACGTGCCGTCCGGCGACCAGGCGTCCGGGCCGACAGGCCCGCCCGGCAGCTCGACCAGTCGGGTGGGCCGGCCGTCGTCGACCGACAGGAGTTGCACCCCCTTGGCGAGGTCCCGGGGCCACGCCTCCGACTTCTTCTTGCTCAACGTCAACGCGACCGACCGGCCGTCCGGCATCCAGGTGAATTCGCACCGGTCGGCGCAGGGCCAGCCGAGCCGCCCCACCGGATGGGTCCTCTTCTGCCCGTCCAGGTCCAGCACGATGAAACCGAAGTGGTCGACCTGGCTGGTGGTGAACAGCAGCCGCCGTCCGTCCGGCGACCAGCTCGGCGTGGAGAGCGCCCGGCCCACCTCGTACCAGCGGGTCTTTCCGGTGGCCAGATCGAACAGGCCGACGTCCCGGGGACGGCCGTCGTCGCGGACCGCGACGAGGGAGCCGGTCGGCGCCGGAAAGATGCCGTCGTATCTGTCGGTGGCGAAGTAGCGCCCGCGCCCGCGGTCGAGCAGGAACCCGCTGCCGGAGCCGCCCACCACCTGGGCGCGGGTGACCACCCACTCACCGGGCAGCACAAGCGGCCGGTCCGCCCAGTTCGCGCCGGGTTCGGCCCGGAGCGCCGGCGAGGGGGAGACGGTGACCGGTGGGGTCGTGGGCGGCGGGGCGGAACGGGGACGCAACAGCACGAACGGCAGCGTCACCGCCACCACCGCGACCAGCGCGGCGGCGGTCGCGGCGACCCGTCGGCGGCGACGCAGCCGTCGGCCCCGCCCGAGCGCCCGCAGCGCCAGGTCCGGCGCGGGCGCGACGCCGTCGGCCAGCTCGCGTACGGCCGTCCGGAGCGTCTCCTCCAGCGACGTGCTCATCGGGTCACCTCCGCCCGGGTGGTCAGATCGTCGAGGGTCGGCACCAGTTGCCGCAGCCGGGCCAGTGCCCTGGCGCTCTGGCTGGCCACCGTGCCCGGCCGGCAGCCGAGCAGCGCGGCCGTCTGCTCGACGCTCAGGTCCTCCAGGTAGCGCAGCGTCAGCACCGCGCGCTGCCGGGGTGGCAGCGCCCGGAGCGCGTCCCGCAGCAACATCCGCAGGTCACTGTCGTCCCCGACCGCCGGCCGCTCCGGCACGTCCGCCACCGGCACCTCCGCGCGCCGCGCCCGCCGCCGCCAGCCGGAGACCTGGTCGTGGTAGAGGATCCGTTTCACGTACGGCTCCGCGTCGCCGCGGATCCGGGGCCACCGGGCGTACGCCTTGGCCAGCGCGTTCTGGAGCAGGTCCTCGGCCGCGTGCTGGTTGCCGGCGAGCGCGTACGCGACCCGCAGCAGGACCGGCCCCCGTTCGTTGACGAACGCGGTGAACTCCCCGTCGACCTCCGCCACCGTCCACCTCCGTGTCTCAGACGCCCGGGGCGGAGGAAACTTTGCCCGCCGCGCGACAATGGGTGGCATGCGCTGGACCGTGCTCGACTCGCCGATCGGGGAGTTCTCCGTCGGCACCGACGCCGACGCCGTACGCGGCGCGCACTTCGGCCGGGTGGCGTCGGCGTCCGACGAACCCGGCGACGGCCTGGCCCGGCGGGCGGTGGCCGAGTTGCGGGCCTACTTCGCCGGCGAGCTGACCGAGTTCGGCGTGCCGGTGTCGGCGCCGCGCGGCTCGGAGTTCGAGCGCGCGGTCTGGCGGGAGATGACCCGCATCCCCTACGGCGAGACGACCACCTACGGCGAGGTGGCCCGCGCGCTCGGTGACCCGGGCGCGGCCCGGGCGGTGGGGGTGGCGTGCAACCGCAACCCGGTGCCGGTGATCGTGCCCTGTCACCGGATCGTCGGCGCGGGCGGCAAGCTGGTCGGTTTCGGCGGCGGGCTGCCGCGCAAGGTGACGCTGCTGGAGCTGGAGGCGGGCGTCGCGCTGCGCCGCGCCTGGTCCTGACCTTCGCGCCCGCCCGACCGGCCGGCACGAACACGGAGGGCCGGGTCCCGAACGGACCCGGCCCTCGCGATGTGCTGAGGTCAGCGCGTCAGCGCTCGATCTCGCCCTTGATGAAGGACTCGACGGCGGCGTGCGCGTCGTGGTCGGCGTACTGCTGCGGCGGGGACTTCATGAAGTACGAGGAGGCGGAGAGGATCGGGCCACCGATCTTCCGGTCCAGCGCGATCTTCGCGGCCCGGACGGCGTCGATGATGACACCGGCCGAGTTCGGCGAGTCCCACACCTCGAGCTTCAGCTCCGCGTTGAGCGGGGTGTCGCCGAAGGAGCGGCCCTCCAGGCGGATGTACGCCCACTTGCGGTCGTCCAGCCACGGCACGTGGTCGGACGGGCCGATGTGCACGTCGCTCTTCTGCATCTCGTGCGGGATCTGGGAGGTCACCGACTGGGTCTTCGAGATCTTCTTCGAGACCAGGCGGTTGCGCTCCAGCATGTTCATGAAGTCCATGTTGCCGCCGAAGTTGAGCTGGTACGTGCGCAGCAGCTCGACCCCGCGGTCCTCGAAGAGCTTCGCCAGCGCGCGGTGCACGATGGTGGCGCCGACCTGGCTCTTGATGTCGTCACCGACGATCGGCAGGCCCGCGTCCTCGAACTTCTTGGCCCACTCCGGGTCGGAGGCGATGAAGACCGGGAGGGCGTTGACGAACGCGCACCCGGCGTCGATCGCGGCCTGGGCGTAGAACTTGTCGGCCTGCTCGGAGCCCACCGGCAGGTAGGAGACCACCACGTCGACCTGCGCGTCGCGCAGCGCCTGGGCCACGTCGACCGGCGTGGCGTCCGACTCCTCGACGATCTCGCGGTAGTACTGGCCCAGGCCGTCGAAGGTCGGGCCGCGCTGCACGCTGACGCCGGTCGGCGGCACGTCGCAGAGCTTGATCGTGTTGTTCTCGCTGGCGACGATCGCCTCCGCGAGGTCCATGCCCACCTTCTTGGCGTCCACGTCGAACGCCGCGACAAACTCCACGTCCGAGACGTGGTAGTCGCCGAAGGTGACGTGCATGAGACCCGGGACGCGGTCGTTCGGGTCGGCGTTCCGGTAGTACTCCACGCCCTGTACGAGGGACGAGGCGCAGTTACCCACACCGACGATGGCGACGCGGACGGAGCCCATAGCGTCTGCCTCCTTCTTTTTCATCACGGCCGCTCTGTCCTGGACTTTCCAGGCGTGGGCGGGCTGTCGTTGTCTCCTCGGCCGCCGACCGTCCGGGGATCCGGGGCGGTCGGGGCCCGGCCGGAGCGCTCGTTGGCGATGAGCTCCTCCAGCCAGCGGACCTCGCGCTCGCAGGCGTCGAGCCCGTGGCGCTGCAGTTCCAGGGTGTACGCGTCGAGGCGCTCGGCTGCCCGGCCGAGCACGTCACGAAGACCTTCGCGGCGCTCCTCGATCTTGCGACGGCGACCTTCCAGGATCCGGAGCCGGGTGGCCTGGTCGGTCCGGGCGAAGAACGCGAAGTGCACGCCGAAGCCCGTGTCGTCGTACGTCTCGGGTCCAGCCTGCGCTATGAGCTGGGCGAAGCGTTCCTTGCCCTCCGCGGTAATGGTGTAGACCACCCGACCGCGTCGGCTGGTCAGCGCGGGAACCTCCTCGGCGGTCGCGGGTGTCTCGGCGGCTTCGGTGATCCACCCCGCCGCCTGCAACCGTCGCAGGGTCGGGTAGAGCGAGCCGTAGCTGATCGCCGCCCGGATGGCGCCGAGCTTGGCGGTCAACTCCTTGCGCAGCTCGTAACCGTGCATCGGAGCCTCCTGCAGGAGGCCCAGGATGGCGAACTCGAGCACGGCGCCATCCCTTCTTTCCCCCTGCGCGGAGGGCTTAACCGCCGCGATGTATCGGGCCGATACATCGAACGGTAGCCGAGACGGGTGGCCAGGGCAAACCTCTGATTACGCGACGCGATCCTCACTGATCGTGACCATGGTCGCCTCGGTTCGTCGGAGCGCGTACCCTTTGCCGCATGCGTACGCAGCGCCAGGTCGTCGACTACTCGCTCCAGAAGCGAGCGGTGCTGCGTGAACTCCTCGCCGGGCGGATCGGCACGTACGACGTCTGCGACGCCTCGCCGTACCTGAAGAACGCGGCCCGTTTCCACGGCGAGCCGACCGATCACCGCTGCCCCATCTGCCGCAGCGAGAACCTCACCCACGTCCACTACATTTACGGTGACGAACTCAAGCAGTCGGCGGGTCAGGCGCGTACCCGGGCCGAGTTGCCCGTGCTGGCCATGACGCTGCGTGAGTTCCAGGTGTTCGTGGTGGAGGTCTGCCCCGGCTGTGACTGGAACCACCTCGTCGAGCAGTTCCTGCTCGGCCGGGACGGTCTCGCGGGCGAGGCGACGGATGCGACCGCGTCGGCCGCGGCCGACGGCTCCACCGCCCGGCGAAGGCGAGAGGCGCAACGGTGAACTCGGCTGTCCCGACCACTGCCGGTCCGTTACCCGGGCGGCATGCTCGACAGCCGCTAAGCGTAATTGGTCCGATTAGGTCGGATTTGACGGACACGGACCGGCGCGGCGGGCCGGTAATCTTCCGTGTTCCAGCTCACGGCAACCCGGTGGCGGCGCCCCCGCGCCCCACCGCGACCGGCAGGGTGTGAGGAATGAACTACGGCGATTCCAGTTCTTCGCGTGGGCGGGCCCAGATCCCGGGCCCGAACGGCGACCCCGGCTCCGAGCGGAGTTCGCGCGGGAACGGTTGGTCCGGCGCCCCCGAGGGTGGCGCCTCGGCGCGTGCCTCGGTCACCCCGGGCGGTGTCGGCGGCCGGGCCCCGGTCGGCGGCGTTCCCCCGGTGCCCCTTGGGTCCTCGGGCTCGGCGTCGGTGGGCCGCGCCGGCGCGGGACGCGCCTCGGTGCCGGTCTCGCCGGCACCCGGTGTCGCCGGACGCGCGGGCGCGGGCCGGGCGTCCGTGCCGGTCTCCCCGGCCGGACCGGCCGGGCGTGCCTCGGTCGGCGCGGCGAGCGTGGGCGGCGCCGGACGGGCAAGCGTCGGCGCGGCACCCGTCGGCGGCCGGGCCGCGGTGGCCCGGGCCGGGGTGCCCGGCTACAGCGGCGGCCCCGGCGGTCCGGGTGGCCCGGGTGGTCCGACCGGCCCTGGTCGCGCCGGCCGCGGTGGGGATCCGGGCCGGGCGAAGAAGCGGCGCCGGCTCAACATGCTGATCGCCGGCTTCGCCGTGTTCATCATGCTCGCCGGCATCGGCGTGGTCAGCTTCACCTGGTACTCCACCAAGGTGGTGCTCCCGGAGGACACCATCCCGCCGCTGTCGACCACCATCTACGACTCCACCGGCAAGACTCCCATCGCCCGGATCGGCGACCAGAACCGGCAGTTGGTCACCATCGACCAGATCCCGGAGCACGTCCAGCACGCGGTCGCGGCGGCGGAGGACCGCAACTTCTACCGTCACTCCGGCGTGGACTACAAGGGCATCGCGCGGGCCGCCTGGAACAACGTGAGCGGCGGCGACAAGCAGGGTGCCTCGACGATCACCCAGCAGTACGCCCGCAACGCGTTCGACAACCTGAACCAGGACTCGTACGGCCGCAAGGTGAAGGAGGCGGTCCTCGCCTCCAAGCTGAACGACCGCTACGACAAGCGGACGATCATGCAGCACTACCTGAACGTCATCTACTTCGGCCGGGGCGCGTACGGCATCCAGTCGGCGGCACGGACGTACTTCAACAAGGACGTCAACAAGCTGACCGTCGCCGAGGCGGCGGTGCTCGCCGCGCTGATCAAGCAGCCCGAGCCGAGTTCCACGCACCAGGGCTACGACCCGGCGATCAACCCGCAGGACGCGCTGGACCGGTGGAACTACGTCATCAACGGCATGATCACCGAGAAGTGGCTGGACGCGCCGAACATGCCGCAGCACCCCACCGAATACCCGAAGAACATCGCGAAGCCGACGAAGAACAGCGCCGGCGGCTTCGGCATCGACACGCCGTACGGCAACGTCGTCAACTACGTCTCGCAGGAAATGCGCGAGATGAACCTCTGCACCGACAACGAGGCCGAGGCGACCGACGTGAAGCCGCTCTGCTCGAAGGCGCTGAGCCGTGGTGGTTACAAGATCACCACGACCATCAACGCCAAGATGCAGGAGGCGGCGCTCGACGCCGCCCAGCGGGCCAAGAAGGGCTCCGCGCTCGCCGGGCAGCCGTCGAACCTGATGGCTGCCATAGTGTCCATCGACCCGAAGACCGGCCGGGTGCTCGCCTACTACGGCGGTGACAACGGCACCGGCACCGACTACGCCGGCAAGAACATCGAGAACGGCGTGGTCAGCGGTGGCCACTCGCCGGGTTCGAGTTTCAAGATCTACACGCTGGCGGCGGCGCTGAAGGAGGGCATCTCCATCAAGTCCCGCTGGAAGGGCTCCGCGTTCACGCCGAAGGACACGAAGTTCAAGGTCAGCAACGCCGGCGCCGACAAGGTCTCCTGTGGCGACTCCTGCACGCTGGAACTGTCCACGCTCAAGTCGCTGAACGTGCCGTTCTACTACATCACTGAGAAGATCGGCCCGGACAAGGTTCTCGACATGGCCAAGCAGGCCGGCGTCACCACCATGTGGCAGACCGACACCAACCCGGCCAAGCCGCACGACCTGACCAAGGCCGACCCGAAGGACCTCGCGCCGAATCCGTTCTTCCACGTGATCGGCTACGGCCAGTACCCGATCACGGTGCTCGACCACGCCAACGGCGTGGCCACCTTCGCCAACGAGGGCGTCTACAACAAGGCGCACTTCATCCGGACGGTCGAGAAGCAGAACCCGAACACCGGCAAGTGGGACAGGGTCGGCGGCGAGCAACTCAAGTCGCAGCGGCGGATCGAGAAGGACATCGTCGCCGACGTCACCTCCGTGCTGGAGCAGTACCCGGGCCAGGTGAACCGCCGGCTCGACGACGGCCGCAAGGCCGCCGAGAAGACCGGCACCTGGGAACTCGGCGACGGCAGCACCCGCAACGGCGACGCCTGGATGATCGGCTACACGCCGCAGCTCGCCACCGCCGTCTGGGTCGGCAACAAGGGTGCCCGCAAGGCCATCAAGTACAAGGGCGGCGCGGACATCAGCGGCGCCAAGATGCCCGGCGAGATCTTCCAGCGCTTCATGAACGACGCGCTCAAGGGCAAGGACAAGGAAGACTTCCCGCCGGCCGCGAACGTCGGCAAGGACGACACCGGCAACGGCGAGATGCCCGCACCCCCGCCGCCGGCCCCGAACGAGCCCGGCGGGCCGTCCTGTGACCCGCTCGGCCTGTTCTGCCCCGGCGGCAACAACCCCGGCGGCGGCAACCCGGGCGGCGGCGGTACCCCCGGCGGCGGCGACCAGGGCGGCGGCAACCCCGGCGGCGGCCTCCCCGGTGGCGGCGGGCGAGGCGGTGGAGTGCTGCCCAGCACCCCACCCACCCGCCAGACCAACTGACACGTACCACCCGACGGCGGCGGCCGGACCCGAGCGGTCCGGCCGCCGCCGCGTTTCGCGTACCGGAATTTCTGCGCGCGCGGCGGGACGGACGGCCCCGACGTACGGCAGGATGCCTCTCCATGAGCACCCAGTCGACCGCAGGCATCGATGAACCCGGCACGTCCGGGGAGCAGACGCCCCGGCCCGGAGCGACCGAGGACCACCCGTCCCGCTCGGACTGGTTCGTCCGCGGCACGTCCGGACTGATCGGCGGACCGCTCGGTGACCACGCCGCCGCCCTGGACCGGCCGGCCGGCCGCGACAGCCGGTTCTGGAGCGCGGCGCGGATCGTGCTGGCCCTGATCTGCCTCACACTCGCGCTGCACTGGGTGCAGAAGTCCCCCTGCCAGGACGGCGCCTGGCAGAACAACGTCCAGTACACCCGGATGTGCTACACCGACGTGCTGGCGCTCTACTACGCCGAGGGTCTCAACGAGGGCAAGGTGCCCTACGCCGACCACCCGGTGGAGTACCCGGTGCTGACCGGCTACTTCATGGGCGCGCTCGGCCTCCCGGTGCACGCCCTCGGCGTGGACAACCCCACCATCAACCAGGGGCAGTGGTTCTACAACCTCAACGCGCTGGTGCTCGGCGCGCTCGCGGTCGCCACCGTCGCGGTCATCCTCAGCCTGCGCCGCCGACGACCCTGGGACGCGGCGCTGTTCGCCCTCTCGCCGGCGCTGGTGCTCACCGCCACCGTCAACTGGGACCTGCTCGCCGTCGGCCTCGCCGCGTTCG
Organism: Micromonospora sp. NPDC049201; assembly: GCF_055586805.1. Lineage (NCBI taxonomy): Bacteria > Bacillati > Actinomycetota > Actinomycetes > Micromonosporales > Micromonosporaceae > Micromonospora > Micromonospora sp. NPDC049201. Next base: position 50,230 of record NZ_JBVJHM010000014.1, read on the forward strand.
GGCTGCTGGCCTGGGCGCGCAGCCGACCCGACCGGCTCGGCATGCTGATGCCCGGGCTGGCGGGCCTGCTGCTCGGGCTCGGCGGCGCGGCGAAGATGTGGCCGCTGTTCCTGCTCGGCCCGATCCTGATCCTCACGCTGCGCGCCGGCCGGCTGCTCGCCGGGCTCGTCGCCACGGCCACCGCGCTGGTGACGTTGGTCGCGGTCAACCTGCCGGTGGCGATCCCGTACCGGGAGAGTTGGGGACGGTTCTTCGACCTGAACACCACCCGTCCCATCGACTGGGGCACGCTCTGGTACATCGGCCGCTACCTGGACGGCCGGATCAGCCCGTCGGCGCCCGGCGAACTCGGCCCGTTCGAGTGGCTCAACGCGAACATCCCCACCCTGAACTGGGTGTCGTACCTGCTGTTCGGGCTGGCCTGCCTCGGCGTGGCCGCGCTCGCTCTGCTCGCCCCGCGCCGGCCCCGGCTCGCGCAGGTCGCGTTCCTGGTGGTGGCCGCCTTCCTGATCTTCAGCAAGGTCTGGTCGCAGCAGTTCGTGCTCTGGCTGCTGCCAGTCGCGGTGCTCGCCCGACCCCGGTGGGGCGCGTTCCTGGCCTGGCAGTTCGCCGAGGTCTGCTACTTCGTCGCGTTCTACGGCGAACTGCTCGGCACCGCCACCTCCCGGCCGGTCTTCCCGGAGGGCGTGTTCGTGCTGGCCTCCAGCCTCCGCCTGATCACCGTGGCGGTGCTCTGCGGCTTCGTCATCCGGGACATCCTGCGGCCCGACCAGGACGCGGTGCGCCAGACCTACGCCGACGACCCCGACGGCGGAGTGCTCGACGGCGCGCCGGACGCGCCCTGGCACCAGCGCTGGCGCGCCCGCTCCGGCGTCACCGACCACCCCGTCGAACCCGTGCCCGCCTGAGACCCGGCGGCAGAGGTCACAGGCGGTAGACGACCGCGTCGCCGATCTGCTCCCGGGTCACCCCCAGCCCCTCGACCGGCCGGTCGAGCATCCCCTCCCACGGGGTGCCGCCCAACTGGTCCCGGAGCACCACCACGTTCCGGACGCCGATCTGCCGCAGGTAGTCGACGCTGGCGTAGTCGGGGAAGCTGACCGTGGCCTCGCGGGTCCGGGCCTGGGACGCCGGGGTGAAGCCGCTGCCGCCGTTGACCATCTGCTGGAACCGGTCCGTCGACCAGAGCATCACCGGCTGGTCCAGGTTCTGGCTGGTGGGCAGCACCAGCAACGGCCCGTCGACGGCCCGCATCACCGACGGCTGCTGCGGCACCACCGGATGCGGGGTGACGTTTAACCCCTCGGCGAGCACCAGCGCCAGCGGCAGCAGCGTGGCCAGCCGGAGCCACGGGCCGGGCCACGGCGGCACCCGTTCGGCGGCGAGCTCCCGCACCCGGGCGCAGAACGCGGTGACCGCGCCGGCCGCGAGCAGGCCGAGCAGCAGCGTGGCCCAGAGCATCATCCGGCCCGGCGTACGCAGCCCGTTCCAGCCCGGCAGGTAGTCGAAGAGCGGCACGTAGGTGAACCGGCCGTCGAGGAACCGGGTGCCCATCGCCAACGCCATCGTCACCAGCACGCCGGCGAGCAGGAAGAGCCGGTGGCGGACCCGCCAGACCGAGAAGAACAAGCCACCGGCGGCCAGCGCGTAGAGCGCGAAACCCGGCAGCAGCGTCATCTCCGGAGGCCAGGGCAGTGCCGCCCGCGCCCCCTCGTGCAGCTCGCCCCAGACCCGGGACTCACCCGGCGCGGTGAACAGGCCGCTGGCCGGCGGCGAGTAGAGCTGGATCTCGGCGAGCGTGCGGGCCGCGTTGGGGTGCAGCTCGGCGACCTTGAAGAAGGGAATCGCCAGCAGGCCACCCACCGCGGCGAACACCAGCCCGCCGAACAGGTCGGCCAGGAACAGCCGGCGACCGAACGGGCGCTTCACCCGCCGACGCCGGACGAACCACAGCACCGCCGAGACCAGCACCACCCCGGCCAGCAGGTACGCGAACGGCAGCCCGATGCCGAAGCCGAGGCTGAGCTGCCAGGCGGCCACCAGCCAGCCGGCGAGTGCCCAACCCGCGTGCCGGCGGCGCGGGCGGTAGCCGTACCGCAGCGACCAGCCGTGACCGCGGGCGAGCATGGCCAGCGCCAACGGGATGCCACCGTTGGAGATGATGTGCAGGTGCCCGGCCTGGGCCAGCAGCCACGGCGCGTACGCGAAGCCCGCCCCGGCCACCGCGCCGCCGATCCGGCCCGCGCCGAGCTGCCGGGCCAGCGCGTACGCCCCGAACGCGGCGAGCGCGTGGGCCAGTACGAACATGATGTTGTAGCGCAGCACGGCGTGCTCCGGACCGACGCCGATCAGGCCGGCCGGCGCGTACCCGAGCAGCGTGTCGGAGAACGCGAAGCTCCAGTTCTCCGGGAAGAACGTGTTGGAGTGCCAGAGCATCGCCGGATCGGTGCGCAGGATGTGGCCGGACCACGCCATCTGCCACGCCTGGAGGCTCGGGTCCCAGTGGTCCTGCGGCAGGGTGTAGCGCGGATAGCGCAGCGTGGGCCAGGTCATCGCAGCGGCCAGGGCCAGCGCGGCGACGGCGGCGAGCGTCCACTCGTGCACCAGGAACCGGCCCACCGCGCGGACCGCCCGGCGGGCCCGGCCGAGCACCGGCTCGGGTGCCGGCCCGAACGCGGTCCAGGGATCCGCCGGCTCCGCACCGTCCGTACCGGTGGTCTGGTCCGTGTTCGAGGTCTTGTCCGTGCCGGCGCTGCCGGTCGGGTCGGTGTCGGTGGTCTTGCTCGTGCCGGTGGTCTGGTCCGCCCCCGCGCCGCCGGTCTGGTCCGTCCCGGTGGTCTGGTCCGGGCGCGTGGCGCCGCGCCCGTTCTTGCCGGCGTCGGCGGTCGTGCGCCTGCCGTCGCGCCTGCTCCGGCCGGACCTGCGCCGGCTCTTGCCGCCGTCGCCGCCGCCGTCCCTGCCGTCACCGTTCCCGTCCCTGCCGTCGCCGTTCCTGTCCTTGCCGTCGCCAGCGCTGTCCTTGCCGTCGCCGTTCCTGTCCTTGCCGTCGCCGTCCGCCGCGTCGGCGGACTCGTCGCTGTCGGCCCGGGACCCGCTCGTGCCGGCCGCCGCGCCCGTGCCGCCCTCCACCTTGTCGGTGGCTCGGCCCGGTGCGGGCTCTGCCCCGTCGGCCGGGGAGCCCTTCGCGGCCGGTCGAGGGTCGGTGCCGGAACGACCGGTCGCGCCGGACTGCTCCGTGGTCATGCCGTGGCGCCCAACTGGGCGCGCAGGAACGCGATGTCGGCGGCCTGTCCCTCGACGCCGCCCGGGGTCTCGACGATCACCGGTGCTCCGGCCGCCCGGATCACCGCCACCAGCAGCTCCGGCTCGATGGTGCCGCCGGTGAGGTTGTCGTGGCGGTCCTGGCCGGAGTTGAAGGCGCCCTTCGAGTTGTTCGCGTGGATCAGGTCGATCCGGCCGGTGATCGCCTTGACCCGGTCGACCAGACCCAGCAGCTCCTCGCCGCCGGCGTGGGCGTGACAGGTGTCGAGGCAGAAGCCGACCTCGTGGTCGCCGAGCGCGTCCCAGAGCCGGGCCAGCGCGTCCAGGTGCCGGGCGCAGGCGTTGTCACCGCCGGCGGTGTTCTCGATCAGCACCGGCAGCGGGAAGCCGCCGGAGTCCGCCGCGTACGCGAAGGTCTTGCGCCAGTTGTCGAAGCCGGCGGCGAGGTCGCCCCCGGCGTTGACGTGGCCGCCGTGCACGATCAGCCCGCGGGCCCCGACGGTCGCCGCGGCGGTGGCGTGGGCGAGCAGCAGCTTGCGGCTCGGGATGCGGATCCGGTTGTTGAGCGTGGCCACGTTGATCACGTAGGGCGCGTGGACGTAGAGGTCGACGTCGGCGGCGCGCAGGCGCTCGGCGTCCTCCCGCGGCTTCGGGGCCTTCCAACCCTGCGGGTCGGCGAGGAAGAACTGCACCGCCTCGGCCTCCCGGGTGGCCGCCTCAGCCAGTGGGTCGGTCGCGTCGACGTGGGCTCCGATTCGCATGCAGGGCAGCCTACGTCGCGCCTACGACGCGTGGTGCGCACGCGCGCGGGTTCCGGCGGGCGGACGCGTCACCGCCCGGCCCGGCGGTCGTTGTCCGAGGTGGGATCGATGGTCGACGCTCCGCCCGACGGGTCCACAGCACGGACGGCGAGCGCCGGCCTTCGGCGACGGATCGCCCCGCCGTGCGGCCCGGTACGACGGGGCGGGTCCACTCGTCACCCACACGGCAACCGGTCAGATGGATTAATTCCAGCATTTACCCCAAGTGGTGACGACAGCCGCTGTATGGTCAGACCAGATGACAACATGATAAAGCTCCGCGGGGCGTTCCCGATCCAACCTCATCGGTGTGGTCGTTCCTCCCCAGGTCCCACCCAAGGAATGCGGACGGGACGCCCCGCGGCCCCGTGGACAGGGGTCCACCTTCTCGGCGCCCGACGCCGGAGGTGGGCCCCTGTCGCCGCCTCCGGGGGCACCCGGACCACCGGCCCCGGCATGATCGTCCGGACCGGCTATCCTTGTGCGGTTGTCCGCGTCCGGCCGGGTTCCCCCGGCATCGGGCGGGCCACGACGCACGACCTCCTGCCACGGAAGGACCGTGGCCGCCTAGCCCACAGGAGGTGAGCACGTCTTGCGTCACTATGAAGTCATGGTGATCCTCGATCCCAGCCTCGAGGAGCGCACCGTCGCCCCGTCTCTCGACACGTACCTGAACGTGATCCGGACCGCGGGTGGCTCGGTGGAGAAGACCGACGTGTGGGGCCGCCGGCGCCTCGCGTACGAGATCAACAAAAAGGCCGAGGGCATCTACGCCGTCGTCGACCTCCAGGCGACGCCGGAGGCCGTGGCTGAGCTGGACCGTCAGCTCCGACTCAACGAGTCGGTGCTGCGCACCAAGGTCATTCGCCCGGAGATGCGCTGAGCATCTAGACCCGGCACGTCCGGATCAAGCCTCATCCGCGCTGTCGGAGGGCTCTGAGAGCCTGTACGGCACAACGATGAGTGCGCGAGGAGATGGTCATGGCAGGAGACACCACCATCACGGTCATCGGCAACCTGACCGATGACCCCGAGTTGCGGTTCACCCCCTCCGGTGCGGCGGTGGCCAAGTTCCGGGTCGCTTCGACACCCCGGTTCATGGACAAGGCGTCCGGCGAGTGGAAGGACGGCGAGCCGCTGTTCCTCTCGTGCACAGTTTGGCGCCAGGCCGCCGAGAACGTCGCCGAGTCGCTGCAGCGCGGCGCCCGGGTGATCGTGTCCGGCCGGCTGCGTCAGCGGTCGTACGAGACCCGCGAGGGTGAGAAGCGCACCGTCATCGAGCTGGAGGTCGACGAGATCGGCCCGTCCCTGCGCTACGCCACGGCGAAGGTGCAGAAGATGTCCCGCTCCGGTGGCGGAGGCGGCGGCTTCGGCGGTGGTGGCGGTGGTGGCCAGGGCGGCGGCGGAGGCAACTTCGACGACCCCTGGGCCTCGGCTGCCCCGGCCCCCTCCCGCGCTGGTTCGGGCGGCGGAAACTTCGACGAGGAGCCCCCGTTCTGATGGCGCCGAGCGCCCGCGATCGCAAACCAGGAGCAAGAGCAATGGCGAAGGCTGCGGCACTGCGCAAGCCGAAGAAGAAGGTGAACCCGCTCGACAAGGACGGGATCACCTATATCGATTACAAGGACACCGCGCTGCTGCGCAAGTTCATCTCCGACCGCGGCAAGATCCGCGCTCGACGGGTGACCGGCGTGACCTCGCAGCAGCAGCGGCAGATCGCCCGTGCGGTCAAGAACGCCCGTGAGATGGCGCTCCTGCCCTACACGGCCACGGCCCGCTGAGGGGAGGCACGGACATGAAGATCATCCTCACCCAGGAGGTGTCCGGCCTCGGCTCTCCGGGCGACATCGTCGAGGTCAAGGACGGCTTCGGCCGTAACTACCTGCTGCCGCAGGGCTTCGCGATCGCCTGGACCAAGGGCGCCGAGAAGCAGGTCACGGTCATCAAGCGGGCCCGCTCGGCCCGCGAGGTCCGCGACCTCGACCACGCCAACGAGATCAAGGGCCAGCTCGAGGGCCTGAAGGTCAACCTGAAGGCCCGCGCCGGCGACGGCGGTCGGCTCTTCGGTTCGGTCACCCCGGCCGAGATCGTCGACGCCGTCAGGGCGGCCGGCGGTCCGAGCCTGGACCGTCGCCGGCTGGAGACGCCCGGCCACATCAAGTCGCTCGGCGCCTACCCGGTCAGCATCCGGCTGCACCCCGAGGTGACCGCCAAGTTCGACCTGAACGTGGTCAAGGGCTGACCCCACCGCACCACGAAAGGGCCCGCACCGGTTCTCCGGTGCGGGCCCTTTCCACATCTCCCCGCGACCCGCCATCTCCCGGCGACCCGCCGCCGGCACATCAGCCGATCGGCTGGCCGGTCACCGCGCTGATCACCACCGTGGACAGCCCACCACCCACCACGGCCGCCGCCAACGCCACCGTCGCCGACCGCCACGTCGTACCGACCTGACGCAGCAGCACCGCCACCACGAGGCTGCTCACCAGCGCCAGCCCGAACCTCGGCGCCGCCGCCGACAACGACGCGAACGCGTGCGCCCGCGGCGAGTCGCAACCTCCACCACTGATGTCGGTGACACACCCCGCCGGGGCCTGCCCGTCCAAGAGGACCAGACCGAGGAAGAGCAGCACCGCCGGCACCAGATAGCAGGCGGCCGTGTAGACGAGCGGTCGCAACGGCCCACCCGGATCCGGGTCCAGCAGGTCGTCCTCCAACCGCCGGCTCCACGAACCGCCGCCGATCGGGTCCATCCGTCGGCGCACCGCGGGCCCGCCCGGCCCGACCGGCTCCACCGCCCGGCGCCGGGGCGCGGCCCGGGGACGCGGCGCGGTGTACGCGACCACCGGCGACTGCGGCGCCGACGTCGGCGTCTCCATCCACCGCGGATCGTCACCCGCCAACCGGGTCCCCGACCAGAACTCCTCGACCTGCTCCGGCGACGCCCAACCCTCCCGGACCGGCGGTGCCGTCCGGTCCCACGGGTCGGCCGCCGGATACCGCGGACCGGCGTCCCGCACCCGGTCGAGGTGACCGGTGTCGGTGAACCGGTCCCACTCACCGGTGTGCTCGGTGCGGTCCCACCGGCTCCCGGCCTGCTCCCACCGGCTCCCGGCGTCCGCCCGACCCCACGCGTGCACGCCCGACGCGTCCCACGGGTCGACCGCCGGCTGCTCCGCCGGAGCCGGCTCGGCCGCCCGACCCCGCTCCCACGGATCCACCGCCGACGGCGGCCAGGAGGAACCGGTCGCGGCCCGGGGACTCCGCCGGGCTGGCCGCTCGGTCTCCCGTCCGCCGGTGTCACCACCCGGGTCCGCCTCCTCCGGCAGCCCCGACCAGATCACCTCCGGCCGTCGGGTCGCCGCACGTCGCGGACGGCTGCGGGGCGCCGTTCCGGACACCGGCCCGTCCTCGCCGGACTCGGCCCGTCGGCTCCCGACGTAGCCCTGTTCCTGCGGGGCGTCCATGGTCCACTCGGCGGTGTGCTCGGACACCGGCCCGGCCCCGACGGCTCGCAGCCCGCGCCGGCCGTCGTCCCGACGCCGACCGGCCTCGGCTCGCCAACCACCGTCGGAAGCGGGCGACCCGGCCTCCGCCTCGTCGTCGTCCGGCGCGGCATGCCGCCCACCGCCGTCCGCCCGACTGATTCCCGACTCCACCGCCCACCGGGGAAGGTAGGCGTCCACCGGCTCGTCCTGACCGCGCTCGATCGCCCGGCGCCGGCTCGGCGTGCGCTGACGCTCCGGCGCGTACGGGTCCACGCGCCGCGGACCAGCGGAAGCGTCCCAGGAAGCGCTCGGCCGGCGCTCGCGCGGGCTGTCCTCCCCGCTTGCCCAGTCCCGGTGTCTCACGGCGGGAGCGTGACCCTTCTCAACCCGAAAGTGCAATCCGCTGTCAAGGTGCAGCCGTTCGCAGCGATAGTACGGGACGAACGACGCCAAGGCTCGACCAGAAATCTTCCGTCCACAGGGTGGGGACGGCAGAAGCCCAGGTCAGCAGCGATACGCCCGGAAAACGCCATCACTTTTCCACACCCCTGTGCACACCCTGCGCACATGCTGGCCCCCTGCGTCCACAGGTTGTCCCGAGGCTCGTCCACCGGCCCTGTTGGTGGCTGACCTCGGGTTCCGTATCGTGGCCAGCGACCGCCGGGCGATGGCCCCCGATCGACCGGAGGGTCGGCGGAAGTTGTCACACCCCGGCGATAGAGCTGGACTCGATCCGACGCAGCAAGGGGGGAACCCGTGTCGGTCACCGACGAGACGCGCGCGGGACGGACCGGGGGGCAAGCGTCCGAGCCGCCGCCGCGGGACGCGTCCTTCGAGAAGACACCACCCCAGGACGTGGCCGCCGAACAGTGCGTCCTCGGCGGCATGCTGCTCTCCAAGGACGCCATCGCGGACGTCGTGGAGATCCTCAAGACCAACGACTTCTACCGCCCGGTGCACGCCACCATCTTCGACGCGATCCTGGACATCTACGGTCGGGGTGAACCGGCCGACCCGATCACGGTGGCCGCGGCGCTGGCCGACTCCGGCGACCTCGCCCGCATCGGCGGCGCGCCCTACCTGCACACGCTGATCGCCAGCGTGCCCACCGCCGCCAACGCCGCCTACTACGCCCGCATCGTCGGCGAGCGGGCCGTGCTCCGCCGGCTGGTCGAGGCCGGCACCCGGATCGTGCAGCTCGGCTACGGCACCGGCCCGAGCGGCAGCCGGGACGTGGACGACATCGTCGACCTCGCCCAGCAGGCCGTCTACGAGATCACCGAGAAGCGGGTCAGCGAGGACTTCGCGATCCTGGCCGACATGCTCCAGCCCACGCTGGACGAGATCGAGGCGGTCGGCGCCCAGGGCGGCATGATGACCGGCGTCCCGACCGGCTTCACCGACCTCGACCGCCTGCTCAACGGCCTGCACGCGGGGCAGTTGATTATCGTGGCCGGTCGACCGGGTCTCGGAAAGGCGCTGGCATTGGACACGCCGCTACCTACACCCACCGGGTGGACAACGATGGGTGAGGTCAAAGTCGGTGATCAGCTTCTCGGTGCGGACGGGCGACCGACCACCATCACCAACGCGTTCGAAGTGATGCATGACCGCCCCTGCTACGAGGTCGAGTTCTCCGACGGCTCGGTCATCGTGGCGGACGCCGAGCACCTGTGGAAGACGACTACCCGCGCTTCACGTCGCCAGCGAGCGGAGATCCGACCGACTTACCAGTGGAGTGAGGCTGCGCGGACTGCTACCGCAGCTACGCACCAAGCCTTCATCGCGCTTCCGGATCGGCTCATCACGTACGGTGACGCAGTCGAGATCGCGGGCGACCAGTTTCGAAGCGTCCTGCACGTTGTCGCGGCCCAGGTCGGCAGGGCCGGCAAGCTCACGCGGGAGTACACGCGACATGGCAAGCCGTGGCGCCGCAGCATCGACGCCTACTCCGCTCACGCGCTGTTCGCGACGCTGCACGACCGGGTAAACCGGCGGATGAACGCCGAGACGACCGCTAAGCATGACGGCGCGGTGACCACGGCGCACATCGCGGCCACGCTGCGGCACCCCACCGATGGGCGGTTCAACCACGCCGTTGAAAATGCCAGTCCGCTCACCCTTCCAGCCCGGGACCTACCAGTCGCGCCTTATACGCTTGGCGCGTGGTTGGGTGACGGAACCACCGCAGGCGCCTCCTTCACGACGGCTGACCCGGAGATCGTGTCGTTCATCGAGACGGACGGCTACGCGGTACAGCCGACCGCCGCCCGGTTCCACTACGGCATCAAAACCCCGAAGCTCCCACCACTGCCAGACCGGAACTGCATCGTCTGTGGCACTCGGTTCACGCCGCGAGGCCCGGGGGTTTGGGCGTGCGGTCGGTCGTGTGGCGGCAAGTCGAGAGGGCTTGTTAGAGAAGCCGATCGAGGGCACTGCTGTTCCTGCGGCACCCCGTTCACGTACGCGTCGGCCTCGTCGCGTCTCTGCCAGGCATGCCGGTCTGCACGAGGCTCGTTTACGGCGCTGCTGCGGACCGCAGGCGTCCTAGGGAACAAGCACATCCCTATGGCGTACCTGCGCGCATCCGAGGCCCAGCGGCGGGCGCTGCTCGCGGGTCTACTCGACACAGACGGCACCGTCACCAGCAGCGGAAATGTCCAGTTCACGAGCACGTCGGCGCGTCTCGCCGAGGAAGTCCGGGAATTGATCGTCAGCCTCGGGTACCGGTGCTCTATCTCACGCAAGCCGGTTAACGGGCGGACCCCGGAGTCGTCGGTGGCATACAACCTCAATTTCACGACCACCGACGAGGTGTTCAGGTTGGGGCGAAAGCGGGACCTGCACCGTCAGCGCCGACGATCCAACAGCACCGTCTGCACCGGCCAGCGATACATCGTGGATGTACGGCCCACCCCGAGTGTCCCCGTTCGTTGCGTGGCGGTAGACAACGACGGACACTTGTATCTTGCCGGCCGTTCGATGATCCCGACGCACAACAGCACAGCCAGCATGGACTTCGCCCGGAATGCTGCTATTCGCGCCAACCAGGCCGCGGCCATCTTCTCGCTGGAGATGAGCAAGGTCGAGATCGTCATGCGACTGCTCTCCGCCGAGGCGCGCGTGCCGCTGCACGTGCTGCGCAGCGGGCAGCTCTCCGACGACGACTGGACCAAGCTGGCCCGCTGCATGGGCGAGATCAGCGAGGCGCCGCTCTTCGTCGACGACACCCCGAGCATGAACCTGATGGAGATCCGGGCGAAGGCGCGACGGCTCAAGCAGAAGCACGACCTGAAGCTGATCGTTGTCGACTATCTCCAGCTCATGACTTCACCCAAGCGCACCGAGAGCCGGCAGCAGGAGGTCGCGGACCTCTCCCGTGGCCTGAAGCTGCTGGCCAAGGAGGTCGAGTGCCCGGTGATCGCGGTGAGTCAGCTGAACCGTGGCCCGGAGCAGCGTACGGACAAGCGACCACAGTTGTCCGATTTGCGTGAATCGGGATCAATTGAGCAGGATGCGGACGTTGTAATTCTTTTGCACCGCGATGACTACTATGACAAGGAGTCGCCGCGGGCCGGGGAGGCGGATTTCATCATCGCCAAACACAGGAATGGGCCGACCGACACGGTGACGGTCGCCGCGCAGTTGCACCTGTCTCGCTTCGTGGACATGGCCATCGTATGAGCGACCGCCTCGCCCGGCGGGCTCCTCCGAGGCCTTGATCACGAGGTTGGCGGCGTTGTTGATCTACGTTGACGCCGTCAAGTTCATGATCACCTTCATCTCCCGCGCGGGGGAGCGGTCCAGCGACCGTACGGATCGGCGGTTCAGTCGGACGAGAGGTCTGGGCGGTGCTCCCGGATCCACTTCTCGACGTCGGACTTGCGCCACACCTTGCCCATGGCTAGCACGGCGATGGGCTCGGGGAAGTTGCGCTGATTGGCGATCACGGACGCGCGCTGGCGCGAGACGTTGCCGAGCATCGCCCGGATCTCCGACACACCCACCAGCTCCACGCGTTGACGATGGCAGCGGCGTAGTCCGCAGACGGCGACAACTACGGAGACTATTGACGTAGTCAACGGGAGTCGACACGATCGGGGGATGAGTGCGCCGAATGCCTCCCCCGTACCCGATCGCGGTGGCCGAGCCATGCGACCGCACACTCCGATGCGGCCGCGCTGGCTCTGCCGCGTCTGCGCCGGCCCTTGGCCGTGCCAGCCGGCGCGCCTGTTGCTGCTGATGGACTACCGACGCGACCGCGTAGCCCTGTCGATCTACATGGCGGCCTGCCTGTTCGACGCCACCGCCGACCTGCTGAGGCAGAACCCGGACCCGCAGGAACTGTTCGACCGCTTCGTCGGCTGGACCGCACGCCCCACACTCCGCTGATCACGGCGGGAGGGTTCTCAGCCGAGCAGCGGGAACCAGCCCGCCGCCTCGCCCAGCTCGAACCGGTCCCGGTCGGTCAACGGCACCCGCCCGGTGGCCTTGAGCAGATACTCGTGGTCGTCCCAGGCGGCCGGGCGTACCGCGTCGTCGCACAGCAGGCCGTCCATCGTGGTCACCGCCACCCGGGTCGGGCCGGTCGCCGGCGGTGGCGCGTCCGGCAGGTCCACCACCAGGTCGAGGTGGTGCACGACCGCCTCGGTGGTCAGGGTGGCGAGCAGATCCGGTACGCGCAGCACGTGGCCCTGGGTGGTGACGTGCCCGGTGACGTCTGCGGCGGCAGCCGCGCGGGCGGCGGCGGGAGCCGTGTCGGACCAGATCCGGACCACGCCGGTGGGCCGGTCGAACGCGGCGGCCGAGCGGCGGGCCCACCAGGCGTGCCGCGCGCCGGCCCCGTCGTCGCCGTCGGCGCCGAACGCCCGCCAGTAGCTGATGTCGTCCACGTCGGCCGGGCCGGGCACCGGGCTGGCCAGCGCGACGAGCGCGCGTTGGGCGTCGCAGAGCACGTGGAAGAGCAGGTCGGCGACGAGCCAGCCCTGGCAGCGGGTGGGTCGTTGCAGGCCGGCGTCGTCGAGCGGGGCGACGGCGGCGGTGATGCCGTCGTACGCCTGGGCCAGCGCCTCGGGCGGCCGGGTCGGGCTCATGGGGTGCAGCCTGCCACGGCGCGCGGCCACCGGCACGGTTAGGCGGGGCCCCTTCCTATCGCCCAGGCGATAAGCAGGGCCCCCGCCTAACGACGAGCGGCGGTCAGTCGAACAGTTCGCCGAGGAAGCCGTGCTTCTTCTTGCGGCGGTAGTGGCCGTGGTAGCCGTAGTGCTGCTGCTGACCGTGGCCGTACGCGGGCTGCGGGTAGCCGTGGCCGGGCGGCGGCGGAGGGGGCGGGGGGACGGCGCCGTAGCCCGGCTGGTGCGGGGCGGCGGGCGGGGGCGGCGGAGGCGGCGGGTAGCCGGCCCCGGCGGGCGCGGCCTGCGGGGCGCCGCCCTGCTGCCGGTTCCAGTTGGCCTCGGCCTCGAACAGCTTTTCGAGCTCGCCTCGGTCGAGGAAGATTCCGCGGCACTCGCCGCACTGGTCGATGACTACTCCGCTGCGCTCGTACTGGCGCATCTCTCCACGGCATTTGGGACAGGTGAGCTGCATGACACCGACGGTACCGGGTGTTTTCACGCGGTGGCGGTCAGCGCGTGCGTCACCTCGTCGTCGGAGACCTCGTGGAAGTCGTCGTAGTAGGCGCCGACGGCGGCGAAGTCGGCTGGGAGTTGGCTGCTCACGACCGTGTCGGCCGTGGCGGCGAGCATCTCGTACGCCGGCGGGGAGCCGACCGGGACGGCGACGACCACCCGGGCGGCGCCGAGCTGGCGGGCGACCTGGACGGCGGCGCGGGCGGTGGCGCCGGTGGCGAGCCCGTCGTCGACGATCAGGGCGGTGCGGCCGGTCAGGTCCAGCGGTGGCCGGCCGGCGCGGTAGCGCTGCTCGCGGCGGTCCAGTTCGGCCTGTTCGCGGCGGCGGACCTGGGCCCGGTCGTTCTCGCTGATCCGGCCGGCGACCATGTCGTTGAGGACCTGCACGCCGCCGGGGCCGAGCGCCCCGAAGGCGACCTCGGGTGCCCAGGGGACGCCGAGTTTGCGGACGACCAGCACGTCGAGGGGGGCGTGGAGCCGGTCGGCGATCACCCGGGCGACGGGGACGCCGCCGCGGACCAGGGCGAGCACGACGACGTCGGGCCGGTCGGCGAGGTCGGTGAGTCGCTCGGCGAGGTCCTGTCCCGCTTCGGTCCGGTCACGGTAGGTGGTCATGCCTCAGGTGTACGCCTTCCGGCCGGGTCGCGCCGGGCGGTTGCCGGGAATGCCGGCCGGCCGGGTTGCCGGGTGGGCGCCTCGGCGAGTGCCAGCGCGGGGGCGAGGACGAGCAGGGCGGCCGGGTAGAGCAGGTAACCGAAGCGGGTGGAGGGCATCAGCAGGATCGCGGCGAGCAGCCCGTATCCGCTGATGAGGGCCGTGGCGGCGGCGGTGCGCGGCGGGTGGCGCAGCAGCCGGACGGCGATCGCCAGGCCGACCGCGACCAGCAGCGCGGCGGCGACCACCCGGCCGGCGGGGAGCGTCTCGGCGATCAGGTGGCCGGGGAACGGGGACTGGGCGGGGCTGGTCACCAGGCCGTGGCCGAGCGGGAACCGGAGCACGTTCTCGACGAGGGCGTCGCGGTCGACGAGCAGGACCGGCAGCAGCGCGAGGACGGGCAGGCCGAGGGCGCCCAGGGCGGTGCGCGGCGCGGCCCGGCGGGTGGCGGCCCAGCAGACCAGCACGACCGCCACCGGCCAGGCGAAGAGCTTCAGCGCGCCGGCGACCCCGACCGCGAGGCCGGCACGGCCGGGCCGGTCGGCGGCGGCCAGCGCGAGGGCGAGCAGGCATAGCGCGAGTACGGGGAGGTCGTCGCCGCCGGTGGCGAGCGTGAGCGCGGCGACGGGCAGGACGGTGGCGGCCTGGACGGCGCGCAGCAGCGCGGCGGAGCGGCGGGGCGAGGTGGGGCCGGTGCTGGTGCGCAGCGTGGTGACCAGGGCGGCGAGCGCGAGCGCGGTGCCGACCGCGAACCAGACGCGGGCGTCGGTCCACCAGGCGTCGGCGGCGGCCCGGGGCAGCCCGAACAGCGCCATTCCGGGTTGGTAGGGGGTGTAGCCGAGGAGTTGCTCGCCGGGGGGCAGGGCGGCGATGGCGGCGGGGCCGAGGTAGGGGGTGCCGTGCTCGGCGAGGCGGGTGCCGGCGTGTTCCACCACGAGCACCTCCTCCTGGGCCCGGTCGGTGCGTCCGCCGGCCCGTTGGATGCTCTGGGCGATGACCGGGAGCAGCGCGGTGGTGGCCCAGGTGAGGCCGGTGACCGTCCAGCGGGCGGGCAGGCCGGCCAGGGGGGTGCCGGGGTGTCGGCGGCGGGCGAGGAGCTGGGTGGTCGCGGCGAGCGCGGCGACCGCGTACCCGATGGTGGCGACGGTGCCCCACGCGCGGTGCGGGGGCAGGGTGGAGGTGGCGGCGGTGACCGCGGCGAAGATCGTGGCGGCGGCGTAGAGGCCCAGGTCGAGGGCGAGACCGCCGCCGGCGGTGTCGAGCGCCGACCAGCGGCGGGAGGTGGCGGTGGCCGGGTCGGCGTGGGCGGTCACGCGGGCCAGTCTGGCAGACCGGGGGTGCGGTCCGGCCGGGTCGGGCCGGTTGGTCAGGGGTGCCGGACGTCGGTGGCGGGGGCCGGGCGGGTCCGGGCGCCGGCGGCGCGGCGGCCGGGCAGCCGGATGACGGCGCCGGTGTCGTGCAGCGGTGCGGCGAGTGCGCCGGGCCGGCCGCCGGCGCCGCGTTGGAGGGCGGCGAGCAGCGCGCCGGCCGGCAGCGGCCGGGCGAACAGGTGGCCCTGGCCGGCCGTGCAGCCCAGCTCCCAGAGCGTGCGGCGTTGCGGTTCGCTCTCCACGCCCTCGGCGACCACGGTGAGGTCGAGGCTGCGGCCCAGGTCGAGGGTGGAGCGGATCACGGCGGCGGCCTCGGGTGCGGTTTCCATGGCGGTGACGAAGCTACGGTCGATCTTGAGTTCGTGGACCGGGATGCGGGAGAGCAGGGAGAGTGAGGAGTAGCCGGTGCCGAAGTCGTCGAGGGCCAGCCGGACGCCGGAGTCGCGGAGCCGGCTGAGCACCCGGTCGACCACGTCGAGCTGGCTGAGGGTGAGCGTCTCGGTGAGTTCCAGGACGAGCCGGTCGGGCGGGAGGTCGTGGGCGCGCAGCCGGGCCAGCACGGCGCCGGGGAAGCGGGCGTCGAGGAGGCTGCGTGGCGACACGTTCACCGAGACGGGCAGGTCGAAGCCGGCGTCGTGCCACGAGCCGGCCGCGATCAGCGCCTGGTCGAGGATGGCCTCGGCGAACGCGGGCAGCAGCCCGGAGCGTTCCACCGCCTCCAGGAAGCGCAGCGGGTCGATCAGGCCGTGGGTGGGGTGGTGCCAGCGGGCCAGCGCCTCCGCGCCGGTGACCTGGCCGCTGCCCAGGTCGACGATGGGTTGGAAGTTGACGGTGAACTCGTGGTCGGCGACGGCCCGGGGCAGCTCGCCGCCGAGTGTGAGCCGGCTGAGGTCGGCGGTGTCGCGGGTCGCCGCGTACGTGGCGATCCGCTGGCCGGCACGCTTGGCCTGGTACATCGCCACGTCGGCGCGGCGCAGCAGCTCGGGCATCCCGCCGGTGGCGGGGGCGACGGCGATGCCGCCGCTGGCTTCCACGCTGATTCGCATGCCGTCGAGGTCGATCGGGTCGTGCAGCGCGGCGAGCAGGGCTTCGGCGCGGTGCGCGGCGACCGCCGGGGCGGGCAGGCCGCGCAGCAGCACGGCGAACTCGTCGCCGCCGAGCCGGGCGACCAGGTCGTCGGCGCGTGCCGCGTCGCGGAGCCGCTCGGCGACCTGGATCAGCACCCGGTCGCCGGCGCCGTGCCCGAGCGTGTCGTTGACCTCCTTGAAGTGGTTGAGGTCGATCAGCACCAGGGCGGTGACGCCGTCGGCGTGCCGGGTGGTGAGCTGGGCGGTGCCCTCGTCCAGCAGGTGCCGGCGGTTGGACAGCCCGGTGAGGGCGTCGTGGGTGGCGGCGTAGGCGTGGTCGGCGGCGACGCGGGCCAGTTCGGCGTACGCCTGGGCGTTGCGGACCGCGGTGCACAGCGCGGAGGCGAAGGTACGCAGGGTGTACTGCTCCCGCTCGGAGAGTTCGACCGGCCCGACGAAGCGGAGCCGCAGCTCGCCGATGTTCTCCGCCCGGTCGTGTCCTTCCAGCGTGACCGGCATGATCCGGCCGTCCGTGGCGCTGGGGCGTGGTGCGGTCCCGTCGTACGCGATGCCGGCCGCGCCGCCGCGGACCGTGCGCCCGCCCTCGCGTAGTTCGATCTCGACCTCGTCGGCGGAGAAGAGTTCGGCGGCCTCGGTGACGGCGGTGGTGAGGACCTGGTCGAGGTCGACCACGTTGAGCGCGTCGGTGGTGCGGGCGAGTCGCTGCCAGGCCTGCTGCTCGGTGCGGGCGCGGATCCTGGCGGAGTACGCCAGGTGCAGGCTGAGCACCAGGGGCGGCACGGCGAGCAACAGGCGGGGGTCGACCCGGAGGATCAGCACGGTGGAGGCGGCTACGACGAATCGCACGCCGAAGCCGGCGATCCGTAGGTCGAGGTTATTGCGGAACTGGCGCAGGATCGGCGTTCGGGACGCGAGCGCGATGACCGGAATCGCAAGTACGTCGTCGAGGATCGCGGCGACCAGATAGACGATTCCCAGCAGTACGACGATGCGGAGTGGCTCTCGAGGTGGCCAGGCGCCGCCGAGCAGCAGTGTGGCGACGGTGGCGCCTCCGGCCACGAGGGTGTGCTTCGCGATGGCGAACGCCACCTTGATGGGTGCCAGGCGGGTCACCGATCCGGCGGCCACCCCGAGGCCGGTGGCCAGGACGACCCAGGAGGCCGGCGCGACGGCCAGGCCGATGACGATTGCGGTTTCCACCCATGCGAAGTAGAAGGTGGTCGACCTGATCCGTAGCCGCGTCTTGATGACGGTGGCCAGCGTGACGGTCACCACGAGGGTTGCCACGGTGACGAAGTCGCGTACCGATTCGGGGTGTTGCCTGCGCGTGGCGGAGACCGCGACGAGCGCGACGAGCGATGCGCCGGCCACCAGGGTGTAGACGAGGCCGCGCAGGCCGGGGTCGACACCCGTGCGGCTCTCCGTCGTCCGGCTCACCCGAGTCACCCGCCGCTCACCGTCGGTACGCGATGAGCGGCAGCCTACCGCTTCGTTCCGGTGCGGGAAACTCTCATCCCCATTCGGTGCTACGCATTGTTCGTCCCTCCTCCAATATCCCGTCGGGCCGGAATCGCCGCCGATCGGAGTCGTCACCCGCAATCGGTTGTGGCGCATTGGCACGACCCGCCGCAGACATCGCCTGTGCGTGTATCCGCGCCCTGTTGACTGGAAGGAAGGTTAGAGGCAGGAAGGGGCGGTAAGGAAGAATTAATGTCGGTATGCGCAATATAAGCAACTCTCGTCGCTTAAATGACGTTCTGTCCACAAGTTATGTGCGGAGCGGAGCCGACCTTCTGCCTCGCGTACTCATGTGGTCGCTCAGTGCCATCCAGAATGTTTCGGCGCGAGTGACATCTGTAGCGTCGTCTCGGCCGAGGAACATTACAACCGGACTCGGCCGGCTTGACCAGTCGGGCCGGACCGCTCGGATGGACGGCTTGCGCTGCCGGACACCGCCGGGACAACGATTTGTGATGACTGGATTAAGCTGGCGTTTCGACTTGGACGGCACCAACCGGGGCTCGAACAGCAACGCGGAAATCCGAGTTGTCGGGGTCTTGCGGCTCGGCGGGGAAAGGCCGATCTCCCGCCGGTAACGCCAAAGCAGCAGTTGGTGTTCGCGCTACTCGCCGTTCGGGTCAACCGACTGGTAACCGCTTCATCGGCAGCCGCCGTGCCGTCCTTCTCACCGACGGCTCAGACGGGTGGGGCGTCGTACCCGGCGGATAGGCTCGGGCGGTGACCGAACCCGCGCAGCTCACCCACGTCGATCCGGCTGGCGCCGCCCGGATGGTCGACGTCTCCGCCAAGCCGGTCTCCGGCCGGCTCGCGGTGGCCGCCGGCCGGCTCCGCACCACCGTCGAGGTGGTGGAGCTGCTCCGCCGCGACGACCTGCCCAAGGGCGACGCGCTCGCGGTCGGCCGGCTCGCCGGGATCATGGGGGCCAAGCGAACCCCCGACCTGATCCCGCTCTGCCACCCGATCGCCCTGCACGGTGTCACCGTCGACCTGCGCCTCACCGCCGACACCGTGGAGATCACCGCCACCGCGCGGACGGCCGACCGCACCGGCGTGGAGATGGAGGCGCTCACCGCGGTGGCGGTCGCCGGGCTCGCCCTGGTCGACATGGTGAAGGCGGTCGACCCGGCCGCGTCGGTGGACGCCGTCCGGGTGCTCCGGAAAGAGGGCGGGAAGACCGGCGAGTGGGTCCGGCCGGAGGACCGGTCGTGATCCGGGCCCGGGTGATCGTGGCCTCCAACCGGGCCGCCGCCGGGGTCTACGCCGACACCAGCGGCCCCCTGCTCGTCGCCGGCCTGCGGGAGCTGGGCTGCACGGTCGACGCGCCGGTGGTGGTGCCCGACGGCGACCCGGTCGGCGACGCGCTGCGTGCCGCCCGCGACGAGGGCGTCGACGTGGTGCTGACCAGCGGCGGCACCGGCATCACCCCGACCGACCGCACGCCCGAGGTGACCGGCGCGCTCCTCGACTACGAGATCCCCGGCATCGCCGAGGCGATCCGCGCGCACAGCCGCGACGCGGTGCCCACCGCCGCGCTGTCCCGGGGCCGGGCCGGCGTCACCGGCCGGACGCTGGTGGTGAACCTGCCGGGCTCGCGCGGCGGGGCGCGCGACGGCCTGGCCGTGCTCGGGCCGATCCTGCGGCACGCGGTCGACCAGCTCCGCGGCGGCGACCACTGAGCCCGCGGGCCGCGCACACCGGCGCTAGGCTCGCCGGATGAGCACGGAAACCGAAGCCGCCGCCGTCGAGGTGGGCACGCCTCCGCCGGCCGGGTGGGAGGAGGCCCGCTCCCGGGTGTACGCGGTCGGGCTCTCTGCCGCGCTCCCCGCGGTCAACCGGCCGCTGGCCGACACCGACGGGCACACCCTGGCCGAGCCGCTGACCACCCGCACCGACCTGCCGGCGTTCCCCACCTCCAGCGTGGACGGCTGGGCGGTGCGCGGCCCGGGGCCGTGGCGGGTGGTGGGCCGGCTGCTGGCCGGGCACACCGCGTCGCCGCTGGACGCCGACGGCACCACCGTGGAGATCGCCACCGGCGCGATGGTGCCGGCGGGCACCACCGCGATCCTCCGGATCGAGGATTCGACCCGGACGGTGGACGGTCGGGTGACCGGCACGCCCCGGCCGCAGCCGGAGTGGCGCGAGCCGGGCGAGGAGGCGCACCGTGGGGAGGAGTTGCTGCCCGCCGGCACGCCGGTGGACCCGGCGGTGATCGGTCTGGCCGCCTCCTGCGGGCATGACACGCTGCGGGTCCGCCGCGCGCCCCGGGCCGCGCTGCTGGTCTTCGGCGACGAGCTGCTCACCTCCGGCCCGCCCGGTGCCGGCCGGGTGCGGGACGCGCTCGGCCCCTCGGTGCCGGCCTGGCTGCGCCGCTACGGCTGCCAGGTGCGGGGCGGCGACGTCGTCGGGCCGGTCGCCGACACGCTGCCCGCGCACGTCGCGGCCCTGCGCGGTGCGCTCGCCAACGCCGATCTGGTCTGCACCACCGGGGGCACCATGCACGGCCCGGTGGACCACCTGCACCCGACGCTGGAGGCGCTCGGCGCCGACTACGTGGTCAACACCGTAGCGGTGCGTCCCGGCTTCCCGATGCTGCTCGCCCGGCTGGTCGACGGCGACGGCCGGGTGCGCTTCGTGGCCGGCCTGCCGGGCAATCCGCAGTCGGCGGTGGTGGCGCTGGTCTCGCTCGTCGCTCCCCTGCTCGCCGGTCTCACCGGCCGGCCGATGCCGGTGCTGCCGCAGGTCACCCTCGCCGAGCCGGTGCCCGGGCGCGGGGACCACACCCACCTGGCGCTGGCCCGCTGGGACCGGGTCGCCGGCACCGCGCACCCGGTGCGGCACGTCGGCTCGGCGATGCTGCGCGGGCTGGCCGGCGCGGACGGCTTCGCGGTGATCCGGCCCGGCACCAGCGGCGCCGCCGGCGACCGGGTTCCCCTGGTGCCGCTGCCCCTGACTCCGGGAGAACGCTCGTGAGCGCGAGGAGTGAGCCGGGTTTGCGAGCCACGCAGTCGCGATCGGATGCTGGCACCGTGAGCACGGAGACGCGTGTGGTGTTCGGCGCGGTGACTGACCAGCCGCTCGACCTGGCCGCGCACGAGGCGGCGGTCGCCGACCGGCGGGCCGGTGCGGTGGTCTCCTTCCAGGGCGTGGTCCGTGACCACGACCACGGGCGGACGGTCACCCGGTTGGAGTACGAGGGTCACCCCACCGCCGAGGCGGTGCTGCGCGAGGTGGCGGCCGACATCGCCGCCGACCCGGCGGTGCACGCGGTGGCGGTCTCGCACCGGATCGGCCCGCTGGAGATCGGTGACGTCGCGTTGGTCGCCGCCGTCAGCACCGCGCACCGCGCGGCGGCGTTCGCGGCGTGCGCCCGGCTGGTCGACGAGGTGAAGGCGCGGCTGCCGATCTGGAAGCGGCAGGTCTTCGACGACGGCACCGAGGAGTGGGTGAACTGCCCCTGAGCCGGCCGGTCAGCGCCGGGCGGTGAGCGCGCCCGTACGGCCCAACCGGTCGTGGTAGAACGCCGGCTCGGCACCGGGACGCCAGGGCAGCGCTGCGACCAGCACGATCAACGCGATGGCCAGCGAGTTCTCCATCAGCGCGCCGAACAGGCCGTCCTGGTAGTGGGACACCTCGGGGAGCTGGTGCTCGTACGGCCAGATCGGCGAGATCAGGAAGAGGAGATAGAGGCCGAGCGCGCCGGCCGCGTGCCGGAACCCGGTCAGCGTCGGGTACCAGATCGGCGGGCGCAGCGCGGGCACGCCGGTCGCCGGGGTCGGCCCGCTGTTCCGCAGCGGCAGCCCGCGGCTGGCCTCGCGGCGGCGTACCGCGGCGTCGGTCAGCACCACGATCGCCGGGATGACCCAGACCAGGTGGTGCGACCAGGAGATCGGGCTGATCACGTTGGCGGTGAGCCCGACCAGCGTGAACGCGGTCAGCTCGTCGCCGTCGGTGCGGGCGCTGATCGCCCGGGACAGCCCCAGCGCCAGCACCAGCACCGAGAACGCGAGCCAGAGCAGCCCGGGCGTCTCGATCGAGTCGTAGAGCCGGGCCAGCAGCCCGGCGAGGGACTGGTTGGCGGTCATGTCGGCCGCGCCGACCCGCTCGGTCTGCCACAGCACGCTGGTGAAGTACGCGCGGGACTCCTCGCCGACCGCACCGAACGTCGCGAGCGTCACCCCGATCGTGGTGCCGACCGCGATCCAGGCGGCCCGCCACTGCCGGGTGAGCATCAGGTAGCCGATGAACAGCGCCGGGGTGAGCTTGACGGCGGTGGCGAGCCCGATGCCGACGCCGGCCCAGGCGCCGCTGTAGAGGAAACGGGCCAGCGGCGACTCGGCGGTCTCGTGGTGGGTGCCCCGCTTGGCGCGCCACCGCAGGCCCACCAGATCCGCCATGATCAGCGCGAAGAGCAGCAGGTTGACCTGGCCGTAGCCGAGCGTCTCGCGGGACGGCTCGATCGCCACGGCGAGCGGGGTGGCGATGCCGACGGTGAACCAGAGCGACCAGCCGAGCCGGTCCACGATGGGACGCAGCAACGCCGCCAGCACGACCGCGAGCGCAGCGATGCTGGCCAGCGCGTTGACGAACCCGGCGGCGTCCACCGGCAGCCAGGACATCGGCAGCATGACCAGGCCGGCGAAGGGTGGATAGGTGAAGCCGAGGGTCGTCGAGGGGGCGACGAAGTCGTACAGCTCGTTGCCGTTGGCCCACCACAGCACCGCACCGTGGTAGATCTTCATGTCGAAGAAGTTGTACGGCCGGCCGAAGGCGCCGATCGCGAGCCAGGCCGCGTACGACACGGCGGCCACGATGCCGATGCGCACCACGAGCCGCTGGTCGACCCCCAGGACGACGCGGGGCGCCGGTGGGAGGCGGTTGGTCCGTCTACCGACTGTCGTCGGCATGGCGTGGCCACCCCCGTACCAAGGTCGTCGTGCCCGTCCAGGTCCAGAACGGAGCCTAGAACGGTGCCTCACGATGTTGCCTCCCGCGTTACGCGACCGTGTCCGATCCCACACGTGTTTGCGACATTTCCACCGCGTTAACGGGTGTCGGACGGTTCAGGTGATTGGCGGCCTTGCGGGGGTGGGGGCCGTGTGGATGCAGGTCAGCCGGGCATCCGGCGAGCGGTCGCCGCGGAGCGTACGGCGATCTTCGCCTCCCGGCGGGCGGTGCGGACCGCGCGCTTCACCGACCGGCGTGAGTGGTCGATCCGGTGGCCGGCACGCCAGCGCAGGCCCGGCCTGCCCTCGGTGTCCGCGGCGGCGAGCAGGAGCCCACCGAGCAGCCCGAGGTTCTTCAGGAAGTGGACCTGGTTGTTGTTGCGCTCGGTCGGGTCGTCGTTGTTCCAGAAGGGATGACCGGCGGCGGTCGTCGGGAGCAGCGTGCCGGCCAGGACGAGCGCGGCCGGGCGGGTGAACCGGCCGGTGGCCAGCATCAGACCGCCGACCAGTTGGGTGGCGGCGTTGGCCCGGATCAGCGTCTCGGTGTCGGTCGGGATGCGCGGGTGCAGGCCCTGGATCAGCGGGGCGACCCGGTCGGTGACCGGCTTCGCGGCGGGCGCCAGCCGTTCCGCGTTGCGCAGGTTGCGGGCGCCGCTGACCACGAAGATGCCGCTCAACATGACTCGGGCGAGGGAGCGCACGGGCTTCATGGTTCAGTCTTACCCCGTCCGGGGGCCGGTCACCCCTGCAACACACGAAAGGTATCGACGTCCGTCCGGTATCGATTTCAGCGACCGTCGCGGATGGACCGGTTGCGTTCGGTAAGGTCGCGCGGGTGACGACGCTGCGACTGCGCCCGGAGGACCCGGCCGACGAAGCGCCGGTGGCCCGGGTGCTCGCCGCCGCCTTCGCCCGACCCGACGTGACCACCCCGCCCGAGGTCGGCCTGGTCGAGGAGCTGCGGCACAGCGCCGCGTGGATCCCGGAGCTGGCCATGGTCGCCGAGTACGGCGGCGAGGTGGTGGGCTTCGCGCTGCTCACCCGCGTGCGGGTCCGCGCCGACGGCGGCGGCTGGCCGGCGCTGGCGCTCGGCCCGGTGGCGGTGGCCCCGCACCGGCAGCGCGTCGGGCACGGCACGGCGGTGGTGCAGGCGGCGCTCGACGCCGCCACCGAGCTGGGGGAACGGCTCGTGGTGGTGCTGGGCGACCCGGCGTACTACCGGCGCTTCGGATTCGGCCCGGCGGACCGGTTGGGGTTGACCAGCCCGTGGTCCGGGCTGGGGGAGCCGTGGCAGGCGCTGGTGCTGCCGCCGTCCACCGGCGAGGAGCCGCCACCGCCGGCCGGTGAGGTGGTCTTCCCGTCGCCCTGGTCGCGGGTCTGACCGGCCACGCGAGGAGTGAGCTTTCGGGCCCCGCAGTCGTGGCCAAGGTGGGCACCGCCCACCCGCCGGCCCGGCCGCCGCTCAGGCCGGCTGGGTGCGCAGGTAGCGGCCGAAGTGCGGGACGGTGAACGCGACCGTGCCCCGCTCACCGGAGTAGATGAGCCCCTTCTTGATCAGCGCGTCCCGGGCCGGGGAGAGGCTGGCCGGCTTGCGGCCCAGCGACCGGGCGATCTCCGCGGTGGGCACCGCGGCGTCCATGTCGTCCCGGGCGCCGTCCTCGCCGTCCACCAGCGCCAGCGTGGCCATGGCCCGCATGTACTCCCGTTCGGCCGGGGTGGCCCGCTCGAACCGGGAGCCGAAGAAGCCCACCGCCAGCTCCGCCTCCGCCTCGGGCGCGGCGACCCGCACGTCGGCGGCGGTGATCGGCGAGCGGGGCGCGTGGTCCCAGGTCGCCTTCCCGTACGCCTGGACGAAGTAGGGGTAGCCGCCGGACTTCTCGTAGAGCAGGTCGAGCGCCTTCTGCTCGTACTCGACCTCCTCCCGCTCGGCCGGCGCGCAGAGCGCCTGGTCGGCGGCGATCCGGTCCAGCCGGTCGATCCGCTGGTAGCGATAGAGCCGTTCGGAGTACGACTTGGCGGCGCTGAGCACGGCCGGCAGGTGCGGCAGCCCGGCGCCCACCACGATGAGCGGCGCGCCGAGCTGGGACAGCTCGTGGCAGGCGGCGCAGAGCGCGGAGACGTCCTCGGCGCCCACGTCCTGCATCTCGTCGATGAAGATCGCGATGCCGGTGCCCACGTCGGTGGCGACCGCCGCCGCGTCGCTGAGCAGCTCGACCAGGTCGATCTCGATGTCGCCCGAGTCGGCCCGGCCGCTGCTGGCCGGCACGTCGATGCCCGGTTGCCACCTGTCGCGCAGCTTCGGCGCCGCGCCGCCCCGCCCGGCCGGCGCGGACCGTTGCGCGAACGCCTTGAGCACGCCGAGGAAGCCGTCGATCCGGTCCGGCGCGCGGTGTCGGGGGGCCAGTTCGCGGACCGCCATGTGCAGCGCGGCGGCGATCGGCCGGCGCAACGACTGGTCCGGCCGGGCCTCGATCTTGCCGGTGCCCCAGAGGTGGTTGATCGCCTCCGACCGGAGCGTGTTGAGCAGCACCGTCTTGCCGACCCCGCGCAGGCCGGTGAGCATCAGGCTGCGTTCCGGCCGGCCCCGGGCGATGCGTTCCAGCACCACGTCGAAGACGTCCAGCTCCCGCCCCCGCCCGGCGAGTTCGGGCGGGCGCTGACCGGCGCCGGGAGCGTACGGATTGCGGACCGGATCCACGCTCGCACAGTATCCGGTCGTCTAGTGACCAGGCTAGACGCGCGTAGAGGCGGCTACCGCGTGTCGGCGTCGAGTCGAATCTAGGTCTGTCTAGCGTCCACCCCAGACAGCCTTAGAGTCGGCTAGCGGCCTATCGACGCTTCAGGCAGAGCACGAAGTCGAGCGTGTCCAGCTCGCTGTCGAAGAAGTACCAGTCGGTGTAGCCGGCCACCTTGCCGCACTTGGCCTCGGCGTCCTTCTTTCCGCTGGTCGCGCCGTCGATCCGGCGCAGCACCTCGTACGTCTTCGGGGCGCAGTCGGCGATCACCAGCTTCGGCTGGGCGCCGCCGCCCTGGTTGGCGACGCACTGACCCGCCTTCACGAACCGCGGGTCGGTCGAGGAGGCCGGGGCCGCCGTGGTGGGCGTCGCCTCCGCCGGATCGCTCGGCACCGCCGAGGTCGGTGCCGGCGCCGGCGCGGTGGTCGCCGTCGTCCCGGCCGTCGGCTCGTCCCCGTCCCGGCCGAGCAGCCAGTACGCCCCGCCGCCGCCCAGCAGCAGCACCGCCAGCACGATCACCACCACCAGCCACGGGCCCCTGCCCCGCTTCGGTGGCGTCGGCTCGTCGTAGGGCTGTTGTCCCGCGCCGTACGGCGGTGGCCCGCCGGCGTAGGGCTGCCCCGCGCCGTACGACGGCTGCCCGCCGGCGTAGGGCTGCTGCCCGGGATAGGGCACCTGACCGGGGTAGCCGGGGCCGGCCGGATAGCCGGGCCGGGGCGCGGCGCCCGGGCCGTACTGCTCCTGCGGTGGCCCGTACTGCTCGGCGGGCGGGCCGTACTGCTCGGGCGGCGGCCCGTACTGGTGGGCGGGCGGGCCGTACTGCTCGGGCGGTGGCCCGTACTGCTGGGGCGGGCCGTACTGCTCCTGCGGCGGGCCGTACTGCGCGGGCGGGCCGTACTGCGGGCCGCCGGGCGCCGGGTCGTGGTGCGGATCGGGGGCGTAGCCGTCGTCCGGGCGTCGTCCCCGCCACGGCTCGGGTGCGCCGCCGCCCGGTGGTCCGAAGTTCGACATGAACGCCTCCTGTGTAGCCGGTGCTGAGAGGCCGGCCACCAACACGGGACGCCGACGCCGTGGTCACCGTAGCGTGGTCCCACGATGAGCTCACGCCCCCCGAGTACGACGGACGTCGCCGGCTCCCCGGCGCCGCCGGTCCGCGCCGCCCTGGTCTGGACCGCATTGGCGCTGGTCTACCTGCTGTGGGGCTCGACCTACCTGGGCATCCGGATCGCCGTCGAATCCCTGCCGCCACTCACCTCCGCCGCGACGCGGTTCGCCGCCGCCGCCGTGGTGCTCGCAATCGTGCTGCGGCTCCGTCGCGGGCCCGGGGCGCTGCGCGTGTCACCGCGTCGCCTCGGCGCGGCCGCGCTGGTCGGCGTGCTGCTGCTGGCCGGCGGCAACGGGCTGGTGGTGCTCGCCGAGTCCGGCCCGCCCGGCGACGCGGTGCCCTCCGGGGTCGCCGCCCTGCTGATCGCCACCGTCCCGCTGCTGGTGGTGGTGCTGCGTACGGTCGGCGGGGACCGGCCCCGCCCGTGGACGTTCGCCGGCGTCGCGCTGGGCTTCGGCGGGCTCGTCCTGCTCGTCCTGCCCCGTGACGGCGTGGACGGGGTGCCGCTGGCGGGCGCGCTGACCGTGGTCGCCGCCGCCGCGAGCTGGTCGATCGGCTCCTATCTGTCCGGGCGGATCCGGATGCCGGCCGACCCGTTCGTGGCGACCGTCTACGAGATGGTCGCCGGCGCGCTGGCGCTCCTGCTGATCGGGGCCGGACGCGGCGAGCTGGCCGACTTCGACCCCGCCGAGGTGACCGGACGGTCCTGGGCGGCGCTGGCGTACCTGATGGTGGCCGGCTCGCTGGTCGCCTTCACCGCGTACGTCTGGCTGCTCGCCCACGCGCCGATCTCGCTGGTCTCCACGTACGCGTACGTGAACCCGGCGGTCGCGGTGGCGCTCGGCGCGCTGCTCGTCGCCGAGCCGGTCACCACGCAGGTGCTGCTCGGCGGGGCGGTGCTCGTGGCCGGCGTCGCCGTGGTGGTGAGCACCGAGCGGCCGAGCCGCACCCCACAGGCTGCCGGCGGCAACGGGACGGTCCGGACCCCGCCGGCTGCCGGCGACGGGGCGGCCCGGAGTCGTGCCGGTCGGTAGCGTCCCGGCCCGTGTCGGCGGTGACGGTGGCGGGAACGGCGGTGCTCGGCGCGTTGGCCGGTCTGGCCGCGGTGCCGATCGGCCGCCGCGCCGTCGGTGTCGGCCGCGCCGCGCCCCGCCGGTGCACCGGGGCCGGGCGGGCGGAGGCGGGCACCCCGAGGGTGCGGTGGGCGGTGGGGTGCGGCGGTCCGGCCGTCGGGCCACGGCGGTGCACCGTGGCCGTGGTCGGGGCGGTGGTGTACGGCGCCCTGGCCGTCACGCGCGGGGACGAGCCCGGGTTGCCGGCGCTGCTGCTGGTCGCCGCCGTCGGGCTGGTGCTCGCGGTGACCGACCTGAGCGCGTTGCGGCTGCCCGACCCGCTGGTCGGCGCGGTGGCGCTCGGCGGTGGGCTCGGCCTGCCGGCGAGCGCGCTGGTGGCCGGCGAGCCGGGGCGCCTGACGACCGCCCTGGTCGGGGTCGGTCTCTCCCTGGGCGGCTATCTGCTGCTCGCCCTGCTGCCCGGCGCCCGGCTCGGCTTCGGCGACGTGAAGCTGGCCGCCGCGCTCGGGTTCCCCCTGGGCTGGCTCGGCTGGCCGGCGCTCCGGCTCGGGCTGCTCCTGCCACACCTGCTCGCCGGCGTGACCGTCCTCGTCCTGCTCGCCGCCGGTCGGATCCGCCGGGACACACCGCTGCCGTTCGGCCCGGCGATCCTGGCCGGTGCCTGGCTCGCCGTCGTGCTCACCTGACCATCGGTTGTTGAGAAGGGGCCCCTTCTCTACCGGAGGCGTTAAGAAGGGGCCCGGCCTTTCAGATCAGGCGGAGTTGGTGGTCCTTGGGGCGGCGGGGTTCGGCGGCGCCCAGCCGGTCGAACAGCGCCGGATCGATCGCGTCGAGGAACGGGGTGGGGCGGGTGTCCCGTTCCGCACCGTGCCGGGTACGCCGGGCGGCGTGACTCACGTAGAGCCGGTCCTGCGCCCTGGTCAGGCCGACGAAGAAGAGCCGGCGTTCCTCGGCGACCGCGTCGTCGTCCGGCTCGGTGCCCGGCCAACGCAGCGGCAGCAGGCGGTCCTCGGCGCCGACCAGGAACACCACCGGGAACTCCAGGCCCTTGGCCGCGTGCAGCGTGAGCAGCGTGACCGCCTCGGCGCGCGGGTCGAGCGCGTCCACCTCCGCGCCGGTGGCGAGCTGGCTGAGGAAGAGCCCGAGGTCGTCGCCACAGCGGCGGGCCAGCGGCGTGAGCAGGTCCACGGCGCTGCGGACGTCGTCGGGGCGTACCGTGCCGGAACCGTCGAGCGTGGGCACGGCGAAGCGCTCGGCCACCAGCCGGCCGGCCTCGCGTACCCGGGTGGTCAGGGAGCCGTCCAGGCCGGCGTGCCGCAGCTCGCGGGCGATGGCCGCCACGCCCGGACGGTCCCGCAGCCGGTTGTGTGAGCGCTTCTGCACCGGGATGTTCGCCCGGGTCAACGCGTCCACGATCGGCGCCGCCTGCGAGTCGGTGCGGTACAGCACGGCGATGTCGGAGAAGGAGAGTGTGGTCGTCCGCCCGTCGATCCGCCCCGAGTCGAGCGACCGGTGGGACAGGCCGCCGACCAGCTCGTCGACGGTGCGGGCCACGAAGTCGGCCTCGTCGGCCACCGAGGTCGCGGCGTACCGGCCGACCAGCGGCGCCTCCGGGTCGAGCCGGGCCGGGTCGAGCCGACGGCCCCGGACCAGCGACGACGGCGCGATGGCCTGCACGGCGGCGGCCAGGATCGGCGCGGAGGACCGGTAGTTGCGGTTCAGCCGCACCAGCCGGGCGTCGGTGAAGTCCTGCGAGAAGCGCAGGAAGTAGCCCACGTCGGCGCCTCGGAACGAGTAGATCGCCTGGTCCGGGTCGCCGATCGCGCACAGGTTGCCGTCCGGCGGGCTGAGCAGCCGCAACAGCTCGTACTGCACGGCGTCGACGTCCTGGTACTCGTCGACGAAGATCCACTTCCACCGTTCGCGGTACTCCCGGACCAGCTTCCGGTCCCCCTTCAGCACCGCCACCGGCAACGTGAGCAGCTCGTCCAGGTCGACCAGGTCCCGCTTGCGCAGCAGCGCGACGTACCGCTCGTCGTCCTCGCCGGCCTCCGCCCGGGCCGCCGTCCGGTCCGCGTCGTCGGCGATCCGGAAGTCCGCCGGCAGGCCGGCCGCCGCCGCGTTCTCCCGCAGGACGGTCAGCCCGAGCGCGTGGAACGTGCCCACCGTGACGTCCTCGGCGACCGGCCCGAGCAGCGCGTCGAGGCGGTGCCGCAGCTCCTCGGCCGCCCGGCGGGTGAACGTGATCGCCAGGCACTGGTCCGGGAAGACGTTCAGCTCCGCGCAGAGGTAGGCGATCCGGTGGGTCAGCGTGCGCGTCTTGCCGGTGCCCGGACCGGCCACGATCAGCAGCGGGCCACCCGGCGCGGAGGCGGCCACCCGCTGCATCGCGTCCAGCCGGTCCAGCAGGCCGGTGCCGACCTCCTCCATGCCGGCGAGCATCGGCTCGAACGGCTCGTGCGGGGAGGGCGGCGGCGCCAGCGGCGGCGCGGGCGGCTTGCGTTTCGGCTCCGGCCGGGCCGCCGCCGGGCGCTTGGCCTTCGGCTTCGGCGCCGGCTCCGTGGGCCGCCGCTGCGCGGGCACGGGTACGTCGAAGAGCGTCTCCTGCCCGGCCCCGCCGCCCGGAGCGCCCAGTTCCGCCGGGTCGAAGAGCGTGATCACGCCGTACTCGCCGTCGTAGCCCGGCACCCGGCGGACCTCGCCGCGACGCAGCCGGCCGATGCCCTCCGCGAGCAGTTCGCCGCCGACCCGGCCGATCTCCTCCACCGGGGTACGCGTGAGGATCTCCAACTCCGGGCCGAGCGCCGCGACCAGCTCGTTGAGCTTGCCCTCGACCTTCTTCGACCGGGCACCCACCTTGTTGATCTCGCCCAGGATCTCAGCCAACGGCACCAGGTGGGCCACCTCGCGGGCGTGCGCCGGCCGGTGCCCCGCCGGCCGGTCGGCCAACGCCTCGACGCGGCTGAGCACACCCACGGTCAGCGGCTTGCCGCACTCCGGGCAGCGTCCGCCCGCCTCGCGGGTCCGCTCCGGCGACCAGTTCACGCCGCAGAGCCGGTGCCCGTCGGCGTGGTACTTGCCCTCCTCCGGGAAGAACTCGACGGTGCCGGCCAGCCCGTCCCCGGTGCGCAGCGCCTCCCGGATCGCGAAGTAGTCGCGGTCCGCGGTCAGGACGGTGGCCTCCCGGGCCAGCGCCGGCGGCGAGTGGGCGTCCGAGTTGGACACCAACTGATAGCGGTCCAGGCTGCCGACCCGCCAGTTCATCTCCGGGTCGGACGACAGCCCGGTCTCCACCGCGAAGATGTGCTCGGCCAGGTCGGCGTAGCAGTCGGCGATCGCGTCGAAGCCGGACTTCGAGCCGAGCGCGGAGAACCAGGGCGTCCAGATGTGCGCCGGCACCAGGAAGCCGTCTCCGCTGGCCTCCAGCGTGATCTCCAGCAGGTCGCGGGAGTCCAGCCCGAGGATCGGCCGGCCGTCCGAGCCGAGGTTGCCGATCCGGCCCAGCGCGGTGTTGAACCGGCCCACCGCGTCCAGGTCCGGCAGGTAGATCAGGTGGTGCACCTTCCGGGTCCGGTCGTCCCGCTTGTAGATCGTGGAGATCTCCACGCTCAGCATGAACCGGACCGGGTCCGCCTCCGCCTCGCTGGCCAGCCGAGGCGGCAGCCGTCGGGCGATGTCCCGCTCCGCCTCCGGCGACAGCCGGTAGAGGCCGGGCTCGGCCGGGTGCAGCGTCTCGCGCAGGTGGTCGTACCAGGCGGGGTGGGTGAAGTCACCGGTGCCGAGCACCCCGATGCCCTTGCGCCGGGCCCACCAACCGAGGTTGGGCAGGGTCAGGTCACGGCTGCACGCGCGGGAGTACTTCGAGTGGATGTGCAGATCCGCGACGTAGGGCGGGAGGCCACCGGGGGGTGCGGCACTGAACGGAGGCACGCCGCATCCTGTCACGTCCGCTTGCCTACCCGCCCGCCGCCACGCGTACGCGTGACCTGAGCAATGCGGTGCTGGACGGCGCGCCCCCGACCCGCTAGGGAGCACGCAGCTCGACGAGCGTCACCTGCGGCGGGGCCCCGACCCGCACCGGCGGCCCCCAGAAGCCGGCCCCGTTGGTGACGTAGACCTTGGTGCCGTCCACCTCGCCCAGACCGGAGACCACCGGCTGCTGGAGCTTCACCGCCAGGTTGAACGGCACCATCTGACCGCCGTGGGTGTGCCCGGAGAGCTGGAGGTCGACGCCGAACTTCGCCGCCTCGTGCGCGGCCACCGGCTGGTGGGCCAGCAGCACCACCGGGCGGCTCGGGTCACGGTCGCCGAGCGCGGCGGCGTAGTCGGCGGGCGCGGCCAGTCCGGTGCCGTCGGCGGTCACGTCGTTGACGCCGGCCAGGTCCAGCACGCCACCCCGGGCCCGGATCTCCTGCCGCTCGTTCTGCAGCACCCGCAGGCCCAGCCGGTCCACCTCGCGGACCCACTCCTCCACGCCGGAGTAGTACTCGTGGTTGCCGGTCACGAAGAAGCTGCCGTAACGGGAGCGCAGGTCACGCAGCGGCTCGGCGGCTCGGCCCAGCTCGGCCACCGAGCCGTCGACCAGGTCGCCGACCACGGCCACCAGGTCGGCGTCGAGTCGGTTGATCATGGCGACGATGCGCTCGGTGTGCGCCCGGCCGCGCAGCGGCCCGAGGTGGATGTCGGAGACGGTGGCGATCCGCAGCCCGTCCATGCTCCGCGGCAGCTTCGCCAGCGGGATGCGTACCCGGTCGAGCCGGGGCGGCCCCATCGCGGTGCGGACGCCGTACCCGGTGACGCCGGCGGCGGTGAGCCCGGCGAAGATCGCCGCACCACGCGCGAGCAGCAGCCGGCGGGACGGGTCGTGGTCCGCCGGTGCGTCGCCGGCGACAGGACGGCCGGTCGCCCCGCGCGGAGTGTCACCGGGACGGCTGGGCGGGGTGTCACCGGCATCGACGGACGGCGGTGGATTGCCGGCGTCGCTGGTCGGCGGTGGGTTGCCGGCGTCGCTGGTCGGCGGCGGGTCACCGGCCCCGGTGGGCGCCGCGGCGGAGGTGCCGGCGCCGACCAGCGCCGGCTCGGCCGCCGGCCCCGGTGACGTGACCGACCGGGCCCGGCGGCGCAGGACGAGCCGCGTCACCGCGGTCGGCACCTCGAGTACCAGCAGCAGCACCAGCAGGTAGAACATCAGGGCGAGCCACACGTAGCCCGGCCAGGCCAGCCAGTAGAAGCCGCTCTGGGTGCCGGCCATGGTCGCCGGCACGAGCAGCGCGAGCAGGACCGCCACCGCCGCCCCGACCCGGCGGGCCCGCCCCGGACGGGTGGTGTCCCGGACCAGTCGCCGCCACAGGTAGTAGTGGATCAGCCCGATCACGAGCACGACGAAACCCACGAATGTCGCCATCGCCAGCACGTCGGCCTCCCTCAGCCGCCCGCGAAGGGTGGCAGCACGTCCACCGTGACCCCGGCCGGCAACGGTGCCTGACGATCATGACAGGCGACGCCGTCGACCAGGAAACTCGCCGCCTTGAGCACCACGGCCAGTCGGTCACCGTGGCGGGCGGAGAGGTCGTCGAGGAGTTCGTCAAGCGACCGGCCGGCGGATGCGGTCTCCTCGGCCCGGCCGGCGGCGGCCCGTGCGCCGGCGAAATAACGGACGGTCAACTCCACGTCAACCTCCGATCGCGGACATCGGGCGGACCGGCTGGAGGAAGGCCGGATCGTCGATGCCGTGCCCGGCCCGCTTGCCCCACATCGCGGCCCGCCAGCGCCGGGCCAACTCCTCGTCGTCGGCGCCGGCCCGCAGCGCGGCCCGCAGATCCGACTCGTCGGTGGCGAAGAGGCAGTTGCGCACCTGACCGTCGGCGGTGAGCCGGGTGCGGTCGCAGTCGCCACAGAACGGCCGGGTCACACTGGCGATCACCCCGACCTTGGCCGGACCGTCGTCCACCAGCCAGGTCTCGGCCGGCGCGGCGCCCCGCTCGGTCGGGTCGGGCCGCAACGCGGCCTCGGCGCGCAGGGCGGCCAGGATCTCGTCGGCGGTGACCATGGTCGAGCGGTCCCAGCCGTGCTGGGCATCCAGCGGCATCTGCTCGATGAACCGCAGCTCGTAGCCGTGCGCCAGGGCGAACCGAAGCAGCGCCGGGGCCTCGTCGTCGTTGACGCCGCGCATCAGCACCGCGTTGATCTTGACGGGGGTCAGCCCGGCCTCCGCCGCGCCGGCCAACCCGGCGAGCACGTCGGCGTGCCGGTCGCGCCGGGTCAACGCGGCGAACCGGGCCGGGTCGAGCGTGTCCAGCGAGACGTTGACCCGGTCCAGCCCGGCCGCGCGCAGCGCCGGCGCGAGTCGGGCCAGACCGATGCCGTTGGTGGTCAGCGAGATGCGCGGCCGGGGCGACAGCGCGGCCACGGCCGCCACGATGCCGGGCAGGCCGGGCCGGATGAGCGGCTCACCGCCGGTGAAGCGCACCTCGGTGACGCCGAGCCGGCGCACCGCGACTCCGACCAGCCGGACGATCTCGTCGTCGGTGAGCAGTTGCGGGCCGGCCAGCCAGGGCAGCCCCTCGGCCGGCATGCAGTAGGTGCAGCGCAGGTTGCACTTGTCGGTCAGCGAGACCCGCAGGTCCCGGGCGACCCGGCCGAACCGGTCGATGAGGACCCCGTCTGCCGTCGTCCGGGGGGCGGTCATTCGTCGACCGTAGCGCGTCGGACGCCGCCGAGCGCGGCACGGGCGGCGGAGACCACCGCCTCCGCGTACGCCGCCCCGAACAGCGCGGTGTGCACCAGCAGCAGGTGCAGTTGGTGCAGCGGCACCCGCTCCCGCCAGCCGTCGGCCAACGGCCAGGACTCCTGGTAGGCGGACAGGATCCGCTCGAACTGCGGCGGACCACCGAAGAGCGCGAGCTGCGCCAGGTCGGTCTCGCGGTGGCCGCCGTGCGCGGCCGGGTCGACCAGCCAGACCCGGCCGTCGTCGCCCCAGAGCAGGTTGCCGGCCCAGAGGTCGCCGTGCAGCCGGGCCGGCGGCTCGTCACCGCCCCAGTCGCCGACCCGGTCGACGACCTGCTCGACAAGCGCCGCCGCGGCGCCGGTGAGCGCGCCCCCGTCGACCGACATTCGAAGGTACGGCAGCAGCCGGCACCGGGCGAACCACTCCGGCCACGGCCCCCGGTCGGGCGTGTTGTCCTGCGGCAGCGCGCCGATGAACCCGGTCCACTCCGCGCCGAACGCGGGCGCGCCGGCCCGGTGCAGCCCGGCCAGCCCGTGGCCGAACGCCTCCGCCGCCTCCGGGCCCGGCTCGCCCGACTCCACCCAGTCCAACGCCAGCAGCCCCGGCAGCGCGACCAGCACCTCCGGCACCGGAACCGCGTCGGCCTCGCGCAGCCACCGCAGACCGGCCGCCTCGGTGGCGAAGAAGCCCTCCGGCACCGGCCGCCCCGCCCGTTCCGGCCAGGTCTTCGCGAAGACGGAGTGGCCGTCGTCGAGCGTGAGTCGCGAGGCGGCGCAGATGTCACCGCCGGAGACCGGCGTCTCCCGGATCCGCTGGTGGGTCAGGAAGGTCGGCAGGTGCTCCGGGTGTGCCCGCAGGTACGCCAGGTCCATGAGCGCAAGGTAGCCGGTACCTGGGACAGGCGTCGGCCCTGTCGTACCGTGGCCGGTGGCGGACGCCGCCCACCTGGGCCGATACGTTCGGTGGTTGTGGATGAGCCGCGTGTCGTCAACAGGGCCTGTCGCGGCGGCGGCGCCCCCCGCACGCTCCCGGCATGAACTCCACCGAGCGTCCCCGCCTCTCCGTCCGCTCCCCGGCCGACCTCGTCGCCGCCGTGCCCTACCTGCTCGGCTTCCACCCGGAGGACAGCGTGGTGGTGGTCGCGGTGCGGGGCCGGCGGGTGGTGTTCGCGGCCCGCGGCGACCTCCCCGAGCCGGGTGTCGACCCCGGCCCGGCGGCCCGGCACCTGGCGCAGGTGGTGGCCCGGCAGGACGCCGACGCCGCGACGGTCATCGGCTTCGGCCCGGCCACCCGCGTCGCCGGCGTGGTGGACGCGGTGGGCGCGGCGCTGGCCGACGTGGGGCTGATCGTCCTCGACGCGCTCCGGGTGACGGACGGTCGCTGGTGGTCGTACCTCTGCGACGAGCCCACCTGCTGCCCGCTGGAGGGCACGCCGTACGACCCGGCCGCGAGCCGGGTCAGCGCGGCGGCCGTCTTCGCCGGTCAGGTCGCCCTGCCCGACCGCGCCGCCCTGGCCGCCCAGGTGTCGCCGTTCGGCGGCCCGGTCCGGCTCGCCATGCGCCAGGCCACCGGGCGGGCCCGCCGCCGGCTGGCCACACTCACCGGGGAGCCGCCCGACGGCCACTCACCGGGCGGTGCGGAGTCCGGTGATCCCTCGCCCGGCGGTGCGGAGTCCGGTGGTCTCCGGTCCGACGGGACGCGGACCGGCGCCGCCCCGCCCGCAGACGTTCCGGCGGGCGACCGGACCGCCGGCGGACCGGCCGGCCAGGGTGGGGCGACGCGGGCCGTGCGGGCGGCCGGCACGGCGGCGGTACGGGCCGCGTTTCGCCGGCAGCGGCACGGTGAGCGACTCACCGACGACGAGGTGGCCTGGCTGACCGTGCTCCTCACCCACCTCGTGGTGCGCGACCACGCCTGGTCCCGCACCGACGGCCGGGACACGGACATCAGCCTGTGGACCGACGTGCTCCGCCGGGCCGAACCCGAACTGAGCGCGGCCCCCGGAACGCTGCTCGCGTTCGCCGCCTGGCGGTCCGGGCACGGCGCGCTGGCCGCCGTCGCCCTGGAGCGGGTGCTCGCGGCGGATCCCACCTACTCCCTCGCGGTGCTCCTCGACGACGCGCTCCGCCGTGGCGTGGCCCCGTCCGAGCTGGACGGCTGGCCGGGTGTCGCCGGCCCGGCGGTCCTGCGCCGCCGCCGGCGTCGTCCGCGCCGCTGAATCGGAGGCAGCGGTGCGTCCGCGCGGCTGAATCGAAGGCAGCGGTGCGTCCGCGCCGTTGGGTCGGAGGCAGCGGTGCCGTCCGCGCCGACGCGCGGCCGGGTCGCTGTGCCGCCGCCTCAGCGAGGCACGCGCTGCGCCCCGGTGTAGACGTTCATGGTCGAGCCGCGGAGGAATCCGACAAGCGTCATCCCGGCCTCCTCGGCCAGTTCGGCGGCGAGCGTGCTGGGCGCGGAGACCGCCGCGAGCAGCGGCACCCCCGCCATCCACGCCTTCTGGGTGAGTTCGAAGCTGGCTCGGCCGGAGACCAGCAGGACGTGACCGGCCAGCGGCAGCCGCTCCGACCGGGTGGCCCAGCCGATCACCTTGTCCACCGCGTTGTGCCGGCCCACGTCCTCGCGGAGCGCCAGCAGTTCGCCGTCCGGGGTGAAGAGCCCGGCGGCGTGCAGGCCGCCGGTGCGGTCGAAGGCGCGTTGCGCGGCACGCAGCCGGTCGGGCAGTCCGGCCAGCAGTGCGGCGGTGACCTCCAGCGGGTCCTCCCGCACGGCGAACCGGGAGCGGGTGCGGACCGACTCGATGCTCGCCTTGCCGCACACCCCGCAGGAGCTGGTGGTGTAGAAGTTGCGTGCCGGGTCGGTGGCCGGTTCCGGCACGCCGGGGGAGAGCACCACGTCGACCACGTTGTAGGTGTTGGGGGTGTCCGCTCCGGAGCAGAGCTGCGCGGTGTGCACATCCTCCGCCGACCGGATCAGCCCCTCGGTCAGCAGGAAGCCGATGGCCAGGTCCAGGTCGTCGCCGGGCGTGCGCATGGTCACCGCGAGCGGCCGGCGACGACCGGGGCCGGCCGGTCCGACGCGGATCTCCAGCGGCTCCTCAACGGCCAGCGTGTCCTGCCGGCGGACCCGGTCCCGGCGGTCGCCCGCCGCCCCGAGGTCGATCCGCAGCACGCCACGTCGGTCTGTCGCCCGTCCCATGCCGCCATCCTCTCCCGCCCCCGGCCCCACCCGCACCTCAGCACCCCGCCCGGCGCTCTCCTGCGTAGCGCCCCGTCTGGCCCGGTGTTCCGGCGCGGGCCGTGGGTAGGGTGAGGCGGTGACCGGGTACGCGGCGGTACTGCTCGCCGGCGGTGCGGCCCGCCGGATGGGTGGGGTGGACAAGCCGGCCCGTCCGGTCGGTGGCCGGCCGATGCTGCACCGGGTGCTGGCCGCGGTGGCCGACGCGGACGAGCGGATCGTGGTCGGTCCGCCCGGTCCGGTGCCCGCGGGGGTACGGGTGACCCGCGAGGAGCCCGCCGGCGGTGGTCCGGTGGCGGCGACCGCGGCCGGGCTGGCCCTGCTGCGACCCGGTACGACCACGGTCGCCCTGCTCGCCGCCGACCTGCCGCTGCTCACCGCCGACGCGGTGGCGGA
Source organism: Micromonospora sp. NPDC049201 (assembly GCF_055586805.1). NCBI lineage: Bacteria > Bacillati > Actinomycetota > Actinomycetes > Micromonosporales > Micromonosporaceae > Micromonospora > Micromonospora sp. NPDC049201. Next base: position 88,249 of record NZ_JBVJHM010000014.1, read on the forward strand.
GCTGCGGCGCGCACTCGACGGGTCGACCGCCGGTCTGGCCTGCTACGTGGACGGCGACGGTCGCCGGCAGCAGCTCTGCGGCGTCTGGCGGCTGCCGGCGCTGCGCGCGGCGGTGGACCGGCTGGCGGCGGAGCGGGGCGGCACGGTCGACGGCGCGGCGGTGCGGGGCCTGCTGGCCGGTGCCACGGTTCGGGAGGTGGCCTGGTCCGGTGCCGGGCCGCCGCCCTGGTTCGACTGCGACACTGACGAGGACGTACGCCGGGCCGAGGAGTGGACGACATGACCGTGTTGGACGACTGGGTCACCGCGGCCTGCGCCGAGTTGGAGCTGAATCCGGCCGAGGTACCGGTGTCGGCCGTGCTGGACGTGGCCCGGGACGTGGCGCATCAGGTGGTGCGACCGGGTGCGCCGGTCAGCGCGTACCTCATGGGGGTGGCGGTGGGGCGCGGCGCGGATCCGGCCGCGGTGGCGGCCCGGCTCAGCGCGCTGGCGGGGTCGTGGCCGGTGGAGCTGGACGGGACGACGCCGGTGGAGTAGCGACTTGTCCGATCCTGGTCGGCTGTGATTCGGCCCCCGCCGCCCGTGGGTAGGGTGGCGGGAACGGACGGAGGCGATCATGACGGCAGACCACCCCTCGCCGGTCGACAAGCCTTCCGGCGGTACGCCGGAGCAGCACGATTCGATCCTGCTCGACGAGCCGACCACGGCTGACCTGCGGGCCAAGGTGACCGAGGCCTGGCGGGAGTTCGCCCGGGCGTTGGCCGAGCGGCTGCGCGGGTTGCCGGCCGGTGGTCACCTGGAGGTCACGCTCGACCCGACCGCCTCGGGCACCGGGGACGCCGTCTACTCGGTCAGTGCGGACGCCGGCGAGGACGGCGCGCTGTCGGCTCGGGCGGTCGGCAACGCCACGCTGCCGTCGGGTTACCGGCTGGACCGGGCGGCGGTGGCCGACATGGTGGCGCTGGGCTGGTCGCCGCCCGGTGTGGTGGCGGGTTCCGGCGAGCAGTTCGGCCTGGACTGCGGCGTCGACGAGGCGACCCGGTTGTCCGCGGTGCTCTCCCGGACGCTGCGGGACGTCTACGGTGCCCCGCATCCCGCGTTCCTGGTCTATCTGGTGCACGACGCCGAGGGCGAGCCGCTGCCGGTGGAGCCGCTCGGCACCGCCCGCGGCGAGTTCGGTCCGGACCGGGACGTGGAGGCCGACCTGGAGGAGGCGCTGGCCGCCGCGGCAGCCGCCCAGGCGGGTGAGAACGACGTGCTGGCCCTGGAGGAGCGGGTCCGTACGGTCGTCTCGACGATGTTGAAGTCGAACTCCGACCAGGTGCAGGTCGACTCCGACGGTGACATCAACATCCGGGCCGGCTCGGCGATGGTCTTCGTGCGGGTCCGCGACAATCCGCCGCTTGTCGACGTCTTCTCCCCGGTGCTGACCGAGGTCGAGCCGACCGAGCGCCTCTACGTCAAGCTCTCCGAGCTGACCAACCGGATGCCGATCGGCCGGCTCTACTGCGCCGACGACACGGTCTGGGCGTCCATCCCGGTCTTCGGCCGCAACTTCCAGGCCACTCACCTGATGCTGGCCGTGCAGGTGATGACCGGTCTCGCCGACGAGTTGGACGACCGGTTGCACGGCGAGTTCGGCGGCAAGCGTTTCTTCGGTGAGGGTGACAAGCCGGCCCGGCCGCAGGAGCACCGCACCGGCATGTACCTCTGACCGGTCCGGGGTGGCACCGGCGTCAACTCGTGGAGGGTCCGACGCCGGGGGACTCGACGAGTCGGGACAGCACGATGGTGCTGCGGGACGAGGTGACGAACGACTCGGCGCGCAGCCGTTCCAGTGCCTCCTCCAGGTGGGCGATGTCGGCGGCGCGCAGGTGCACCAGCGCGTCCGCCTCGCCGGAGACGGTGTAGGCGCCGACCACCTCGGGGTGCCGGCGGGCGGCGACGCCGATCTGCGCGGGCGTGGTCCGGCCGGCGCAGAACAGCTCGACGAACGCCTCGGTGGTCCATCCCACGGCGGCCGGGTCGACGACCGCGGTGAAGCCGCGGATCACGCCGGTGGCGCGCAGCCGGTCGACCCGTCGCTTCACCGCGGGGGCGGAGAGTGACACCCGGGCGCCGATGTCGGCGTACGAGGCGCGGGCGTCCGCCACGAGCAACGCAATGATTCGTTGGTCAACCGCGTCTATCTGCAACGTTCCGCCCTCGGGAAGCAATGGTTGTGGCTGTTACCAAAGTTCCAGCCTACCTACTCTTGGTGACCGTGAACCAGCAGCGAGTCTCGCGAAAGCGGACATATCTCATGTGCTCGCCGGAGCACTTCGCGGTCGAGTACGCGATCAACCCGTGGATGGACCTGGCCACGCCGGTCGACGCCGACCTGGCGGTCAAGCAGTGGGACCGGCTGCGCGAGACGTTGCTCGGGCTCGGCCACGACGTGCACCTGCTCACCCCCGAGGCCGGCCTGCCGGACATGGTCTTCGCCGCGAACGGGGCGTTCGTGGTGGACGGCACCGTCTACGGCGCCCGGTTCAAGCACGAGCAGCGTGCCGCCGAGGCCGCCGCCCACCGGGCGTTCTACGAGGCGCAGGGCTGGCACTTCATCGCGCCGAGCGAGACCAACGAGGGCGAGGGCGACTTCGCGTACCTGCCGGAGGCGCACGGCGGCCTGGTCCTGGCTGGCCACGGCTTCCGTACCGAGCCGGCCGCGCACGCCGAGGCGCAGGAGGCGCTCGGCCGGCCGGTGATCTCGCTGCGCCTGGTCGACCCGCGCTTCTACCACCTCGACGTGGCGCTCGCCTCGATCGACGACGGGAACGTCGTCTACTACCCGGGCGCGTTCTCCGCGGCCAGCCAGAAGGTGCTGGCCCAGCTGTTCCCGGACGCGGTCGTCGCGGACGACGAGGACGCCCTGGCGTTCGGCCTGAACCTGGTCAGCGACGGGCTCAACGTGGTGTTGAACAGCGACGCCACCCGGCTGGCCGGCAAGCTGAAGGCGGCCGGCTACCACCCCGTGCCGGTGGAGCTGGCCGAGCTGAAGAAGGGCGGCGGCAGCGTGAAGTGCTGCATCGCCGAGCTGCGGCACTGAGCCGGCCGGCGGCACCGAGCCGAGCTGCGGCACCGAGCAGGACACGCGCGAGGGCGGCCTCCCCCCGGGGAGGCCGCCCTCGTCGTCGCGTCAGCCGAGCGTGGCCAGCTCGTTGATCACCACGTTGGAGAGCATCCGGCCGTCGAGCTGCACCTTGCGCAGGTACCACTTCTGCTGCGGGGTACGCGGCTGGTTGAACTGCCAGGGACCCCGCGGGCTGTCGACCTGGCCGATCGTGCCGAGGGCGAGGTTGACCTGCTGCGGGGACACGTTCCCGCCGGCCAGCCGGATCGCCTTGTCCAGCACCAGCGCGGCGTCGTACGAGGCCATCGAGTACGTGGTCGGGGACGTGTTGAACGTCTTGCGGTACGCCGAGGCGAACACCCGGTTCGCGGTGTTGTTCAGGTCGGCCGAGTAGTTCAGCGCGGTCTCGATGCCGTACTTCTCGATCAGCGCCCGGTCCCGGCCCTTCTCGCCGTCGTCGAGCTGGTCGAGGACGGTCCCCTCGGTGAGGAACCCGGGCGCGTAGATCGGCCCCCGGTAGCCCTCGTCGTAGAGCTGCTTGACGAACTGCACCGCCTGCGCGCCGGTGTAGTGGCAGAAGACCGCGTCCGGCCGGCGCCCCAGCGCCTTGCGGATCGGCCCGGCGTACGCGCCCTTGCTGGGGTTGGCGTAGTCGGGCGTGTAGATCGGGTCCTCGGTGAGCCGGCGGCCCTGCTCGTAGCCGCGTCGCAGCCCGTTGACGACGTCCCGGCTGCCGGCGCCCTGGGTGCCGAAGATGGCGATCCGGCTGGACGGGTCCAGGTTCTGCCGCAGGTACTCGCCGAGTGCCACGCCCGGCTCGTCCAGCACGTACGAGGTGCGCCAGATGAAGACGACGCCCTGGAGCGTGGCCGGGGAGGCGTTGGAGCCGATCAGCGGCACCCGGGCGTCCTCCACGGTGTCCCGGATGCCGGTCATGACGGCCGGGTTGACCACGCCGGTGAGCGCCAGCACGCCCTCCTTGAGCAGCCGGTCGACGGCGGCCTTGCCGGTCGCGACGCTGTCGCCCTCCTCGGCCGGCACCACGGTGACCGGGTGCCCGCCGAGCTGCTGCCCGTGCGTGGCGAGGAAGAGTTGGAAGCCGTTGGCGATCTCGTCCCCGATGACCTTGTTCGGGCCGCTGCCGGGCACGATCAGCCCGATCTTGACCGGGCTGCCCGGGGCGGCCTGGTCCGTGCCGTCGTCGCCGGGGCCGCAGCCCGCGGCGAGCCCGGTGGTGCCCAGTGCGGCCAGCAGTTGCAGGGCCCGCCTGCGGTTCATCCGTGCCACCGACTTCCTTCCGCGGGGGTGGCCATCGTGCACACCCCTCCGGCGTTCTACCTGGTCGACGACGCTGCGTCAATGCCGGGTGGATCACCGAGCAGGGACCGCAACGCCGTCACCACCCGCGGCCACGCGGCCGAGTCGGGGGCGATCAGCCCGAAATGCTCGCATTCTGGCAGCTCAATGAGCGTGGCGGAGCCGCCGGCGGCCCGGTCGGCGGCCACCCATGAGCGGCTCATCGACACCGGAACCTGCCGGTCGAGAACGCCGTGCATGACTACTGTGCGTGTTTGAATCGGCACCAATGCCGATGGATCCGTGGCGGTGTACCGCTCCGGCACGTCGGCCGGGCCGCCGCCCATCAGCGCGGCCACCGCCCCGGAGTCCAGGTCCAGCCGGTACGCCTCGGCGAGGTCCGCGACCGGGGCCAACGCGAGCACCCCGCCTGTCGTTTCCGGGGCGTGGGCCGCCACGTACAGCGCCAGATGCCCACCGGCGGAGTGGCCGAGAAGGATCGGCGGCACCCGCGCCACCCGGCCGGGCCACGCGGCGGCGGCCAGCCCCGGCAGCGCGGCGACGCCGGCGAGCACGTCGGTGAGCGGGTCCGGCCAGCCGCTGTCCGGCCGACCGGTCCGGCGGTATTCGAGCTGGGCCACCGGATGACCGAGCGCGGCCAGCGCCGCCGCCATCGGGCCGGTGTGGGTCCGGTCGTACGCGGCCCGCCAGAAGCCGCCGTGCACCACGACCACCAGCGGCCGGGCGGGCCCCTCACCGGCCGGGCCGCGCAGGTCGGCGCACTGGTCCGGACGGTCGCCGTAGGCGACGGTGGCGTCCGGCGGCGGGGCCGGCCGGGTCAGCACGTCACGCGGGTCGCCGGTCATGCCGGGACGGTAGCCTGCCCGGTCCGGGCGCGTGCGCGTGGCCGGGGTGGGTAAAGATGGGTGGCATGACCGAAGCACACTCCGGTGGACACGACGACGAACAGGCCAACGACGGCATCCCCGGCACCGTGGTGGTGGTCGGCCCGGACGGTCGACCGGTCGGCACGGTGCAGACCGAGGAGGGCAAGGGCGAGGACCCGACCCGCCTGGTCGAGCAGCCGGCCAAGGTGATGCGGATCGGCAGCATGATCAAGCAGCTGCTGGAGGAGGTGAAGGCCGCCCCGCTCGACGACGCCAGCCGGCACCGGATGCGCGAGATCCACGAACGCTCGATCGTCGAGCTGAAGGAGGGCCTCGCCCCCGAGCTCCGCGAGGAGCTGGAACGGATCTCGCTGCCGTTCACCGAGCAGCAGGCGCCCAGCGAGGGCGAGCTGCGCATCGCCCACGCCCAGCTCGTCGGCTGGCTGGAGGGGCTGTTCCACGGCATCCAGGCCGCGCTTGTCGCCCAGCAGATGGCCGCCCGCGTCCAGTTGGAGCAGATGCGCTCCGGCCGGCAGGCGCTGCCCAGCGGCCCCGGCGGGATGGTCCCCGGCATGCCCGGCATGCCCGGCACCGAGGGCCACGCGCCCGGCCAGTACCTCTGACCGACACCGGCCGGGGCGCCTGACGCGCCCCGGCCGGTCAGTCCACCCCGAAGATCTTCTCCAGGTACGCGGCCACGCCGTCCTCGGTGTTCGCCCCGGTCACCTCGTCCGCGATCTCCCGGACGGCCGGGTGGGCGTTCGCCACCGCCACCGCCCGACCGGCCCAGGTCAGCATCGGCACGTCGTTCGGCATGTCGCCGAACGCCAGCACGTCCCGCTCGTCGATGCCCAGCCGGGCCGCGTACCAGGCCAGGCCGGCCGCCTTGGTCACCCCGGCGGCGGAGACCTCGATCAGGCCGCTGTACGACGAGTGCGTCGCCTCGGCCAGCCCTTCGAGCGCACCGGCGACCACCCGGACGAACACATCCGGGTCCTGCTCCCCGGCCCGGACCAGCAGCTTCACCGCCGGCGCGGCGAGCAGCTCCTCCGGCGACTCGACGGCGCGGATCGCGTCCGCGTCGGCGTCCCAGCGCAGCGGGTAGTGCGACTCGTGCCGCATCTGCCGGCTGTCCACGATCTCCACCGCGAAGCTCACCCCGGGCACCTCGGCGCGTAACCGCCGGGCCACCTCGGCGAGCAGCTCCGGGGCGAGCGGGTCGGCGCGCAGCACCTCGTCGGCGGCCGGGTCGTACACCACCGCGCCGTTGGCGCAGATGGCCGGCAGCGGCGCGGCGAGCTGGTCGTACACGAGTTTGAGCCAGCGGATCGGACGGCCGGTGACCAGCACGACCGGCGTGCCCGCGGCGGCGATCCGGGCCAGCACCCGCGCGGTACGCGGGCTGAGCGTGCGGTCGTCGGTGAGCAGCGTGCCGTCGATGTCGCTGGCGACGAGGCGGGGTGGTTCTCCCATCACCGGGAGAGTAGTCGGTCCAGGTAGACCGCGACGCCGTCGTCGTCGTTGCGCAGGGTGACCTCGTCCGCGGCGGCGCGCACCTCCGGGTGGGCGTTCGCCACCGCCACCCGGGCCCAGCCGGCCCAGCCGAACATCGGCAGGTCGTTGGGCTGGTCGCCGAAGACCAGCACGTCCGCCGGGTCCACCCCGAGCCGCTCGGCGACCACGCTCAGCCCGGATGCCTTGTCCACCCCGGGCGGGCAGATCTCGACGAAGCCGAGCCCGGCCTGGGTGAGCGAGGCGACCTCCGCCGGCACGATCCGGCGGGCCACCGCCAGCAGCTCGTCGACGTGGTGGTCCTCGGTCCGCGCGAACGCCTTGACCACGTCGCAGGAGAGACATTCCGCCCGGCTGCGCGCCTCGAACCGGTCCGGGTAGGGCCAGCTCGGGTGGTAGTCGCCCCACAGCGGCGTGTCGTCCTCGCCGGACGCCTCCACCATCACGGTGAGCGGGCCGACCGCGGCCTCCAGGTCGGCGATCAGCCGGGCGAGCACCCCGCTCCGGAGGCGCTCGTCGCGCAGCACCAGCGGGCCGGCCGGGTCGCTCTGGTCGACCACCCACCCGCCGCCGGCCATCACCAGGAAGTCCGCGGCGCGGATGTCGTTGCGGCTCAGTTCGGCCAGCCGGGGTCCGCGTCCGGTGGCGCCGACCACCGGGATGCCGGCGGCCCGCACCCGGTCCAGCACCCCGTGGGTGTACGCGGAGACGGTGTCGTCGCTGCGGACGAGCGTGCCGTCGAGGTCGGTGGCGATCAACTTGGGCAGGCCCGGGCGGGTCATGGCTCCTCCTTCGGCCCCGCCGCCGTCACGCCGGCCGGCCCGGTGCTCGTGCCGAGACCGCCGGACGGCGGGCAGCAACCGTATCTCGCGCGGCAGGGGGCGACCATGGCGTTCCGGCGAATCCGCCGCGAATCCACGGCGGCGATCCGGTGGCCGCCGCACCGACGGATCGGCAGGCCAGCGGGCCGGCGGGCCGGGAGCTTCGCCGAGATCGGCGGATCGGTGGACCGGTGGGTCGGCCCGCTCAGCGGGAGCGTTCGGGGCCGGCGAACGGCACGGTCGGCTCCACCGTGAGGTCGGCCGGCGCCGGCGGCGCCTCGTCGTCCCGGGCCCGGCGACGTCGCCGGAACGGCCGGTCGTCCGGCGTCTCGTCGTCCGGTGCCGCCTCGACGCCCGCCCGGTCGGTGGCCCGCCCGGCCAGATGCAGCGCGACCGCCAGCAGCGTCACCGCGAGGAACGCGGTGACCAGGCCGCGCCCGTGCTCCACCTGGATGTCCCGTTCCACCGGGAAGAAGAGGATGCTCCGGGCGAGCGGCTGGAGCGAGGAAGCGGTCGCGACCAGCACGCCGAGCAGCGTCGCCGCGAGGCCCAGCCCGGCGATCCGGGCGTGCTGCCGCACCGCCGGGGCGCCGCGCAGCGCCAGCGCCACCGCGACCGACAGCCCGAGCAGTCCCACCAGGTACGCCGCCCCGAAGCCGCCGATCTCGGCGACGCCACTGGGCAGCCGGAACGTCGTGTTCCCGTCCTCCCCCTCGTCGGGCACCGTGATCACCAGCCACTCGCCGATCAGCGAGGCGAGCGCGGCGACCGCGCCGAGCCCGGCGAGCACCGGCGGCAGGCGATGGTCCCGGCCCAGACCGGCCAGCGCCCGACCGAACCGGCCGGACGGAGCCGCCCCGGTGTCGGCGTCGCCCCACTCGACCACCGTGGTGCCGTCGGCGCGGTTGTCCTGCCTGGGAACCGGGGGATCCTGCGACATCGGTCACCCTTCTCCGGTACGCGGGTCTGCGTCGAATCATGGCACAGCCGGCCCCCGGTCACCCGGACCGCGAGGTGCGCAGGACAGGCGGTGCGGGACGGCCCGCTTTCGGTTAGCGTCGGTGCCATGCCTATCCGTACCGCTTCCGCACGTTGGCAGGGCAACCTCGCCGAGGGGTCCGGCACCGTCCGCACCGGCAAGGGCGGCCTGTCCGGCAACTACTCCTTCAAGTCCCGGTTCGAGGAGGGTGAGGGCACGAACCCCGAGGAGCTGATCGGCGCCGCGCACGCGAGCTGCTTCTCGATGGCGCTCTCCAAGCAGCTCGCCGACTCGGGCGTCTCCGACACGTCGGTGGAGACCACCGCCAAGGTGCACTTCGACAAGACCGACGCCGGCATGACCGTGACCCGCATCGACCTGGAGACCGTCGGCCAGGCCCCGGGCCTCGACGAGGCCGGCTTCACCAAGCTGGCCGAGGCCGCCAAGGAGGGCTGCCCGATCTCCCGGCTGCTCTCCCCGGGCGCCGAGATCACCCTGACCGCCCGCCTGGCCTGACCCGTCCGACGCGGTGGGGGCGCCCTCGCGGGCGTCCTCGCCGTGCCGCGTGCCGACCGTGAGGGAGGGACCGGCCGCGTGGCCGTGGAGATGAGCCGGGACCGGTTCGAGGAGCTGGTCGGCGAGGCGCTCGACGAGGTGCCCGAGGAACTGCTCGGGCTGATGAGCAACGTGGTCATCCTGGTGGAGGACGACCCACCGCCCGGCGAGAACCTGCTCGGGCTCTACGAGGGGCACGCGCTCACCGCTCGCGGCTGGGACTACTCCGGCGTGCTGCCGGACCGCATCCTGATCTACCGGAACCCGATCCTGGCGATCTGCGACACCGATGACGACGTCGTCGACGAGGTCGCGGTGACCGTGGTACACGAGATCGCCCACCACTTCGGCATCGACGACGAGCGCCTGCACGCCCTCGGCTGGGGCTGACCGGGTCCCGCCCGACCCCCGCTCGGCCGATCCCCGCGGTTGCGCCCGTCCCCTAACCTGCGGATCAGGCACATCCCGATGCAGGAGGAAACCCGATGCGCAGCGAGCTGTTCTCCGCGGAGAACCTGGAGAAGGAGTCCCAGCAGCCGGGCATGCGGCTGCAGAACTCCAAGATGCTCAAGATCGAGCTGAACGGCGAGGCGATGGCCCGGGTCGGGTCCATGGTCGCGTACCAGGGCCAGGTGCAGTTCCAGGCGCTCGGCTCCGGCGGCATCGGCAAGTTCATCAAGCAGCGGCTCACCGGCGAGGGCGTTCCGCTGATGAAGCTCTCCGGTCGCGGCGACGTCTTCCTCGCCGAGGCCGCCAAGGACGTGCACATCATCGACCTGGAGCCGGGCGACGCGCTCTCCATCAACGGCTCCAGCGTGCTGGCGTTCGACTCCAGCCTCCAGTACGACATCAAGATGGTCAGCGGCATGGGCATGGCCTCCTCGGCCGGCCTGTTCAACTGCGTCTTCACCGGGCACGGCCGGATCGCCATCACCACCAAGGGCACCCCGGTGGTGCTGAACGTGGACGCGCCGACGTACGTCGACCCGCAGGCGGCGGTCTGCTGGTCGGCCAGCCTCCAGACCGGCTACCACCGGGCCGAGCAGCTCGGCCTGGGCACGCTGCTCGGCCGCAGCACCGGCGAGGCGTTCACGATGAGTTTCGCCGGTCACGGCTTCGTCGTGGTCCAGCCGTCGGAGGAGCCGCCGGTGGCCGGCAGCGGCGCCCAGCAGCAGCAGGGTGGCCTGCTCGGCGGCCTGTTGCAGTGAAGTCTCCGGGCCGGGTGCGACCCTGGGGGGCGCACCCGGCCCGGTCAGCTCAGCTCGCCGGCGCGCAGCCGGGCCAGCCAGGCCGCCGCGTCGGCGTAGTCGGCGTCGGAGAGACCGGCCGGCGCGGGCGTCGGCCGGTCGCCCGCCGCCGTGCTCCAGCGGTGCCGGGGGTACGACCCGAGGAAGCGCACGCCGGCGCAGACCCGGTGCAGCCCCTGCAACGCCTCGCCGAGGCGGACGTCGGCGACGTGCCCCGTGCAGTCCAGGAAGAACACGTAGCGTCCGAGCGCCTCACCGGTCGGGCGGGACTCGATGCGGGTCAGGTTCACGCCGCGGACGGCCAGCTCCATGAGCACGGACAGCAGCGCGCCCACCCGGTCGTGCGCGATGTAGACCGCCAGTGAGGTGAGGTCGTCACCGGTCGGTGGCGGGGGCGTCCCGGGGCGGGACAGCAGCGCGAACCGGGTCACCGCGTCGGGATGGTCGGCGATCTTGTCGGCGAGCACGGTGAGCCGGTGCCGGGCGGCGCCGATCGGGGCGCAGATCGCGGCGTCGTACTCGCCGGTCGCCGCGCCGGCCGCCGCGGCGCCGTTGGAGAGCACGTCGACCACGGTGGCGTCGGGCAGGTGGTCCCGGAGCCAGCCCCGGCACTGGGTGGACGCCTGCGGGTGGGCCGCGACGCTGCGCACCCCGGCCGGCGTCACCCCGGGCCGACCGGCGAGCACGAACTCGACCGGCAGCACCACCTCCCGGGTGATCACCAACGGGTCGCCCTCGGCCAACTCGTCGAGCGTCACCCCGACCGCGCCGCCGATGGAGTTCTCCAGCGGCACCAGAGCGGCATCCGCCTCCCCGGCCCGTACGGCGTCCAGCGCCTCGCCCACGCTGCGGGCCGGCGTGCGGCTCCCCCGCTCGGCGGCGGGCACGGTGCGCAGCGCCTGTTCGGCGAAGGTGCCCTCGGGACCGAGGTAGACGAAGCGGGTCGGCGGTGTTCCGGGCATGGCGACCAGCCTACGCACCCGGGGGACTGTCACAGGCCAGGGTGCGGATGCCCGTGGGCGCGGTGGCGCGTACCTCGACGCCGCACACGTCCGTCCCGGCGGTCACCAGCCTGGGCGTGCCGGACCGGCCGCGCGTGACCACCTGGAGCTCCTCGTGCCCGGAGACCGCCAGCACGGTGTACTGCCAGCCCTCCGCGCACAGCGGCCCGGTCCGTACGGTGATCCGGACGTTGCGGGGCAGCACCCCGGCGGAGCCGCGCAGCATCGCCACGATCCGCTCACCGGACGGCGTGCCCCGGCAGGGCACGGCGACCGGATCGGGGGCCGGTGGAGTGCGCGCCGGCAGGGACGGGACGGCCGGCACGATCGGGGTCGCGCTCGGTGTGGGAGTGGGCGTGGCCGACGCCGAGGCGCGGGGACCGCCGGTCGGGCTGGGCGACGGGCCACGCAGCTCGGGCGGCGTGCCGCAGGCGGCCAGCGCGAGCAACGCGAGCAACGTCACCGGGGCATGCCGGCGGGCGGACGGGGTAGCGGGCACGGGGGATGTCCTCGACCTCGGGCGAGCGGTCAGAGCACGGAGAAGAACGTGAGCGAGCCGGCCACCGCGGCGCCGGTGAGCACCGGCGTGGAGATGGCGTCCACTGTCGTCCCGGCGTCGGAGCCGGGCCCCTGGACCCGGAGCAGGCCACGGGCGAGCCGCCCGGAGAGCAGCGCGAGCAGCGGCGGGATCTTGTCGGTCTCCTGCTCGGTCAGCTCGCTCGGGCTGGCGGTGAAGTCGACCAGGCGCAGGCCACCTTCGAGCAGCGGCCGGCCGACCACGTCCGCCGGGGCGCCCAGGCAGAGCAGGTCGCAGCCGGAGGAGGAGATCGCCACCACGGTCGTGTCGACATCGATCAACAGGCATGGCTCGGCGGCCCGGGAGACCGTTCCGCACCACTGCGCGAAGTTGTCGGACTCCTGCTCGGTGCATGCCTCCGCCGGGGACGTGAACACTTCCGAGAGTGAGAGCTCGACGTGGGCCACCGCGCCTCCTATGTACACCGACGGTCCGTCCACGCTAGCCGGTCGGCACGGCGACCTTCCGGCCGCGCTGCGCTCTCCGGCCGCCGGTGCCGCCCGTGAGGCCGGGGTGGCTCAGGTGCCGGGGACATGCGTCGGTGCGGCGGGAGCCCCGGGGGGTGGGCGGCCGGCGACGACGCGGACCGACGAACCGGTCGGGGCGGTGCCGCGGACCGCGTGGCGTCGCCGGAGACGTTACCGGCGGGCGGCCCGCTTGTCAGCGGCCGTTCGGCCCTCGTCATACCACCGGTAGTCGGCGGATGGACGGTACGTGCCGTTCAGCCACGTCGAGGGCGCCTGGGCGACCCGCGACAATTTCTCGGCGGTGGCCGGGCTGATCCGGTTGCCGGCGGCCACGAGCAGCCGGTCCAGCTCCCGGTGGGTGGCCATGAGGCAGTCCTTCGGGAGGCCGTAGACGCTGATCACGCCGGAACCGACGAACGTCAGCACCGGCGTCACCGGGATCGGCAGCCCGACCGCGTCGGAGAGCGCCTTGCTGGCCCGCTTGGCGTCCCGGCGCGCTTCGGCCACATAGGGCGGACGCTTGCCGTTGATCTGCACGACATCGCCGGCGACCAGCACCCGGGCCCGGCCGTGGTCGGCGACGGTGACCGCGAAGAGGCCGCTCGGCCCGATCGCGAGGAACCCGGCCCGGTCGGAATCGCCCTGGTCGAACAGCGCGTCGGCCGGGTCCGTCCGGGGCCACTCGATGACGTGCCAGGCGGGACCGAGGTGGTCGAGCTGCCCCAGGGCGCGGGCCCCGGCGGCCTCCAGCCGGCGGGCACCCCGCTCGGCACGGCGGCGGCGGGCCCACTCCAGGGGAGTCGGCCGAGCCGGCTCGAGCGCCGAGGCGGTATCGACCCGGGGATGTGCCGCGGGAGGCGGCAGAGCCCGGGTCGGCACGGCCCGGCGAGCGGGAAAGACAGTCATCGCGACCTCCGGCAAAAGGTCTCTCGAAGTTATGTCTCCACTACCCTACGTTGCACACCCGGGGGTTCGGCAAGTTGGACCGCCGGAGTGAGTGCGGATGAATGCCATATTCATTCACACTTCTTTTCCGGATGGTGCGGAAGCCTGCCCTAGGCTGCGGGGGTGACGCACTACGTGGACAGCGAAGTGGCTCGACTCGGGACGGTACTGCTGCACCGCCCGGGGCCGGAACTCGCCCGCCTCACCCCACGCAACAACGACTCCCTCCTCTTCGACGCTATCCCATGGGTGGGACGGGCGCAGGAGGAGCACGACGCGTTCGCGGCGGCCCTGCGCTCGCGCGGCGTGGAGGTGCTCTACCTGGCCGACCTGCTGGCCGAGACGCTCGCCGTGGCGGACGCCCGGGCCGAGCTGACCGAGCAGGTGCTCCGGTCCCCCCGACTCGGCGACACCCTGCGCACCCGGGTCGCCGACCATCTGGCCTACCTCGACCCGGCAGCTCTCGCCGACGTCTTCATGGCCGGGCTCGCCCACGAGGAACTGCGGATCGGCGCGGAACGACCGGGCGGTCTGGTCTGGACGCTGATGGACCGGCACGACTTCGTCATCGACCCGCTGCCCAACCTGCTCTTCACCCGCGACTCGTCGGTGTGGATCGGCGACCGGGTGGGCGTGACCAGCCTGGCCATGCCGGCCCGGCGGCGGGAGACCACGCTCACCGACGCGATCTACCGCCACCACCCGCGCTTCGTCGGCACCGAGTTGGTCTACCACCCCGGGCTGGAGCACCTGGAGGGCGGCGACGTGCTGCTGCTCGCCCCGGGCGTGCTCGCCGTCGGCGTCGGCGAGCGCACCACCCCGGCCGGCGCGGAGCGGCTGGCCCGGCAGGTCTTCGCCGCCGGGCTGGCGCACACCATCCTGGTGGTGCCGATCGCCCAGGAACGCGCCACCATGCACCTGGACACGGTCTGCACCATGGTCGACGTGGACGCCGTGCTGATGTACCCGAACATCGCCAGTGAGCTGTCCGCGTACACCGTCGTCGCCGGTGCGGACGGCGAGCCACGGGTCGACGGCCCGGCGCCGTTCCTGCGGGCCGCCGCCGACGCGATGGACCTCGACCAGCTCCGGGTGATCGACACCGGCCTCGACCCGGTGACCGCCGAACGGGAGCAGTGGGACGACGGCAACAACACGCTCGCGCTCGCGCCACGCCTGTGCGTGGGCTACGAACGCAACGTGGAGACCAACGCGCAACTGGAGCGGGCCGGCATCGAGGTGATCGCCATAGCCGGCTCGGAGCTGGGCTCCGGCCGAGGCGGCCCCCGCTGCATGTCCTGCCCCCTGGTCCGCGAGAAAGGCGGGGCCCCCTCTTAACGCCTCCGGTAGAGAAGGGGCCCCTTCTCACGCGTGAGTGTTAAGAAGGGGCCCGTGCTTGCACCGGGGGTGGTCAGCGGAGGGTGAGCTGGCGGCCGAGCAGGCCCTGCCGGGCCCGGCGACCGGCGGCGTCCAGCGGCTCCCGCTCGGCCAGCGCCTCGGCGTAGCGCTTGGCGAACTCGGCGACCGGGCCCTCCCACGCGGCGGCCGGGGTGTCCTCCGGCAGGTCCCAGACCGGTGCCAGGCGGCCGTGCGCCCGGAACATGCCGGCGAACCGGGTGTCGTCGCCGAGCGTCAGCGCGCCGGTCGCGCCCAGCCGGGACAGGGCGTCCAGCGCCGCGTCCTCGTCGTCCGGCAGCACCCAGCGCACGTGGGCCTTCTCCGGCACCTGGCACCAGTACGCCGCCCGGGCCGCGTCCAGCTTGACCGTCGGGTAGACCGCCGCGTTGGCCCGCTCCAGGGACGCCTGCACGGTCGGGTCGTCGGTGGCGCCCGGGTCGAGCCAGAACTCGAACCCGTCGTGCATGCTGATCTCCAGCGGCCCGTCCACCAGGATGTCCTGGAGGCGGGGGCCGGGCCCGGGCAGCGGCGGCACGCTCACCTGACCGCCCGGCTCGGTCCGCAGCGCGCAGAGCAGCGCGTCGGCCAGATCCCGGGAGACGTCGCCGGACTGCTGGTGCCGCTGGAGACCGATCAGGACCCGGCCGTCCGCCTTGGCCACCGCCGGGGCGGCCATCGGCAGCACGGTGGCCAGGACGACCGGCCGGTCGCCGTACTCCTCGACCAGCTCGGGGGTCAACCGCAGCGGCGCGGACGCGGCGGGCACCAGCTCCCGCAGGGCGATCCACTCCGGCTCGTCGACTAGGCCCTCGAACGGTCGGGGCACGAAGATGTCGCGCACCTTCTCCCGCTTCGGGGTGGCTTCGGTGGCCCGTTGGCTCTTTCGACGCTTGCTCACGGCCAGACAGCCTAGATGGCTCAGGTCCCGGCCGGGGGCGGGACCCGATCAGCCGGTGGCGACCAGGTCCGCCCGGTGCGACCCGGTCGGGTCGAACTCCGCCCACACGCTCTGACCCAGGCCGTCCCGCTCGACACCCCAGCGGCTGGCCATCCCGGCGACGATGTGCAGCCCGCGCCCGTCGATCGCGTCGGGAGGCGCGACGCGCATCCGCGGGCCGGCGCCGGCACCCCCGTCGGTGACCCGGACCAGGACGGCCGGCCCCCGGTCGGTGGCCCGCAACCGCCAGGCCACCCGGACCACGCCGCCGGGCAGCGCCTCGGCGTGCCGGACCGCGTTCCCGACCAGCTCGGCCAGCACCGCCACCAGATCCGCCAGAAGCGCCGGGGGTACGACGCCGGTCAGCTCGTCGGCGAGCCGGTGCCGGGCCACGCGCGCGCCGGTCGCGTGGTGGGGCACCACCACGCACCACGACCGTTCCGCCGGTCCCGTCGACACGCCGTTCCTCTCCACCCGTGGACGCCCCGGATCAGCCCCGGGGCAGCCGCACCTCCGCGACCGTACCTCCGCCGGCCCTCGGCCGGAGGGACACCCAGCCGTTCTGCTGTTCCACGATCTGCCGGACGAGATAGAGGCCCAGGCCCGCGCCGGGGTAGCGCCGGCGGTCGCCGGACTCCCCCTGCCAGAACCGGTCGAAGGCCCGTTCCACGTGCTCCGGCCGGATGCCGATGCCCCGGTCGGCGACCCGGAACGAGACCGTCCGCTCGTTCGCGTCGGCGTCGATCTCGATCGGCGTGTCCGGCAGTGAGTACTTCCCCGCGTTGGTGCCCAGCTCGGTGAGGACGGTGGTCAGGCTGTGCCGGTCGCCGAGCGCCTTGGGCAGGTCGGCGGGCAGGGCGAGCACGATCCGGTGGCGCAGGTCGGCGGGCAGGTCGAGCACCGCCGCCCGCAGCGCGTCGACCAGGTCGAACGGGGCGGCCGGTTCGCCGCCGGGGCGGTTCTCGGTGGCGGCGGTGAGCAGTCGGTCGACCAGCCGGGCCAGCTCGTTGGCGCGTTGGCCGATGATCCGGGCGGCCTGCCTCCGGTCGGTGTCGGTCAGCGACTCCCAGTGGTCGGTGAGCGTGTCCGCGTACCCCTTGATCACGGTGACCGGGGTGCGCAGCTCGTGGCTGGTCACCGCCACGAAGAGGTCCCGGTCGTGGTCGCGCCGCTGCTGGTCGGTGATGTCCCGGAAGGTGACCACCCGCAGCGCGGTGGGGCCGGGCAGCTCACCGGAGGTGATCCGCAGCCAGCGGCCGTCCGGCAGCCGATGGTCCAGCACCTGCCCGGGCGGGGGCAGCGGGAACGGCAGCGGCCGGCTCAGCGCCTCGTCCGCCGACCGGCCGGTCACCTGGGCGGCGGCCGGGTTCCAGAGCCGGACCCGCTGGTCGCGGTCGACCACGGCCAGGCCGTCGGCGAGCGCCGCCACGACCGGGCCGTCGCCGTGCACCGGCAGGCCGGTCTGGTCGCCGTACATGTGCGCGATGCAGGCGGCGACGTACCCGACGACGGCGCGCTGCGAGGCGTCCAGCGGCTCGGCGGTCCGGTAGAGGGCGTGCAGGCTGCCGACGGTCAGCCCGGCGATCTCGGCGCGGGCCACGATCATCCGGCGCAGCCCCCGGCCGACCACCTCGTCGGCGAGCGCGCCCGGGATCGCGTCCACCCGGACCTCCCGGACCGGCGGGCCGGCCAGCAGGCAGACGGTGGCCGGGTCGGTGGCCGGCAGCGGGCGGCCGATGACGAACTCGGCGCTGCCGGTCGCCGCGATCACCCGCCCGCCGGCCGGGGTGAACTCCACGAAGACCAGGCCCGCCGCGCCGAGCGCCGGTTCGACCTCGCGGAGCAGGCGGGTGAGCACGGAGAGGCCGGACTCGCCAGAATTGATCATGTGGATCGCGCTCGTGTGGCCGGCGATGAGGGTGGGATAGTCGGTTCGCTCCGGCATGCCCCGAGTGTGCCGCGCCGGCCGCGCCGGGGACACCCCCTCACCGGGCGACCGGTCCCGGGCGGATCGACGGGGTTCACCGGCCCAACCGGGCCAACGCGCGGGCCGGCCGGTCGGTGATCACGCCGTCCACCCCGGCGGCCAGCACGAGTTCCAGGTCGTCCGGTTCGTTCACGGTCCAGACGTAGACCGCGTTGCCGGCGGCCCGCAGCGCCGGGACGAGCTGCGGGCGGGCCCGGACCAGCTCCACCCCCGGGCCGGCGATGCGACTGCCGAAGGGCAGCCGACCCAGCCGCAGCCAGCGCGGCAACACCTCCAGCAGCAGCACGGTGGGCAGCGCCGGCGCCAGCTCACGGACCCGGCGTACGGCCAGCGGCGAGAAGGACATCACGGTCACCTGGACCAGGTCGTCCGGGCCGGGCTCGGCCAGGCCGTGCCGGCGCAGCAGGTCGACCAGCCGGCGCTCGACGTCGCCCCGGTAGCGCGAGGGGTGCTTCGTCTCGATCAGCAGCCGGACCGGCCGTCCGGCCGCCAGCACCGCGTCGAGGAGCCGCTCCAGCGTGAGCAGTCGGATGTGCGACTCGTCGAGCCGGGCCGCCGCGACCGCCTCCGCCGCGGCGGGGTGCCAGGAGCCGAAGTCGAGCGCCTCCAGTTCGGCGAGCGTACGCGCGCTGACCAGGCCGTGACCGTTGCTGGTCCGGTCGAGCCGACGGTCGTGCACGCAGACCAGGTGCCCGTCGCGGGTCAGCCGGACGTCACACTCCAGCCCGTCCGCGCCCTCGTCCAGCGCGCGCAGGTAAGCGGCGAGCGTGTGCTCCGGCAGGTCGTACGAGGAGCCGCGGTGGGCGAAGACCAGCGGGTCGGTCATGGCCGGACGTGCCTCAGACGACCCGACCCGGCTGCCCGTCGTCGGTGACCACGGGACGGCCGGCGGCGGCCCAGTCACCCATTCCGCCCTCGACGTTGCGGACCTGGTCCCACCCGTTGCGCAGCAGGTAGCCGACGACCTGCCCGGAGCGGCCGCCGGACCGGCAGATCACCGCCACCTCGCGGTCGTCGGGGATCTCGGCGAGCCGGGCCGGCAGCTCGGTCATCGGCAGGTGGTGGGCGGCCGGCGCGTGGCCGGCGGCCCACTCGTCGTCCTCCCGGACGTCGAGCAGGTAGACGTCGTCGGGCACGGCCGACGCGGGCACGCTGGGAAGTTGGGCTCCGAACACGGATCAGAGCCTAGTCGCCCGGCGGCGTTCAGAGCCGGTTGACCCAGCGCGGGTTGGCGCCGGCCCACTCCGGCATCCGGGTGTCCTGCAACGCGGTGAACAGATCACCGCCGTCGGGGTCCAGCACCACGTACGACACCTGGTCGATGGTCTGCGGGTGGGAGGGCAGCCGGACGCCGCGCAGCGCGTCCGCCGGCAGCGCGCGGAGCGCGAACACCAGTTCGTCCAGGGGTACGCCGTTGGTGTCGACGGTCAGCGCCCCGCCGACCGCGCGCAGCACCCGGTCCAGCTTCACCGGGTCGCCGCGCAGGTGTGTCTCGCCGGCCCGGTCGAGCACCGCCCGCAGCATCTGCTGCTGGTGCCGCTGCCGGTCGTAGTCGCCGTTCGGCAGGTCGTAGCGCTGCCGCACGTAGTCGAGCGTCCGGGCCCCGTCCATCTGCCGGCAGCCGGGTTCGAACCGGGTGCCGGTGTGGATCGACCGGACCGGCGTGTCCACGCACATGCGGATGCCGCCGAGCTGGTCGATGACCCGGGTGAAGCCGGAGAAGTCGACGAGCGCGACGCCGTCGAAGCGGAGGCCGGTGAGTCGGGTCAGGGTGGCGCTGAGCAGCCGCGCGCCGCCCTCGCCCCCGCCGCCGTGCTCGTACGCGGCGTTGACCTTGTCCTGGCCGCCGGGCCAGCCGGGCGCCGCCGGGACGGCGACCAGCAGGTCGCGCGGGATGGAGATCAGGTACGCCTGCCGCATGCCGGCCGGCACGTGCACGATCAGGATGGTGTCCGAGCGTTGGTCGGCGGCGTTCGCGCCGGGCCGGTGGTCGGAGCCGATCAGCAGGTAGTTGAGTGCGCCGCCCAGGTCCGTCCGCTTCATCCGGGCGGTCGGGTCGAGCAGTTCCCCCTTGGCCACCGTGCGGTCGTACCGATGGGTGAGCCAGTGCAGCCCGGCCACGCCGAGCGTGGCGAGCAGGACCAGGGCGAGGCCGCTGCCGAGCAGGAACCGGGGCCAGCGGGCCGGTCGAGGCCGCCCGCGTCGGTTCCGTGCTGGTCTGGACGTGACGATCCCCCCGTGGCGCCGATCTGAGACCCGCTCAGGTCAACGCTACGGGGGGACGGGCCGGCCGGTGCCGGCTTTCGTCACTTCCGGGTGGAGAGGACGGTCGGGTTGGCCACGATGAAGTCGGCCAGCTTGTCGTTCTTGACCGCCTGGAACATCTCCATGGTCGTCTCGTTGAACGTCTCCCGGCCGTTGCTGTTGCCGGCGAACGTCCCGCCGTTGGTGCGCAGCGTGACCAGGTCGTTTCCGCTGAGGTTCTTGAGCGTGAAGATGAAGTCGGCGATCGGCACGCCGCCGGTGTCCAGCACGAACGCCTTTCCGGCGGCCTTCATCAGCGAGTTCAGCTTGATCGGGTTGGTCAGCATGCCGCCGTCGGTGGCCTTCTTGGCCATCGCCTTGATGAGCTGCTGCTGGTTCTGCTGCCGGTCGTAGTCGCTGTTGGGCAGGCCGTAACGCTGGCGGGAGTAGTCGAGCGCCTCCCAGCCCTCCATCTCCCGGCAGCCCTTCTTGTGCACCACCGGCTTGTAGGGCTTGCCGGTCTTCTTCGCGTCCGCGTTCCACATCGGCTTGCCCTCGACCATCGACATGTGGTGCGACGGGACCTCGTGGCTGACGCAGATCCGCACCGTGCCGAGCGCGTCGATGACGTTCTTGAAGCCGCCGAAGTTGATGATCGCGGCACCGTCGAAGCTGATGCCGGTCATCCCCTTGATCGTCTTGGCCATCAACTGGGCGCCGCCCTCCCAGCCGCCGCCGTTCTGCGCGCCGTGGAAGAACGCAGCGTTGATCTTGTCGGTGCCGCCCTTGTAGCCACTGTTCTTGAACGCCGGGATGCGAGCCTCGGTGTCCCGGGGGATCGAGATCAGGTACGCCTGGTCGTGGCTGGCCGGGATGTGCAGCACGATGATCGTGTCCGACCGGACGTCGTCGGCGGCCCAACGGGCCCGGGCGTCCACGCCGAGCAGCAGCATGTCGATCGGGCCGTCCAGGCTGTTGCCGCCCTCGGCCTCGCTCTTGCCCGCCTCGCCGAGCAGGTTGCGCTGGGCGATGTTGTTGGTGGCCTGACCGATCACGGCCTTGCTGCCGACGATCGCGACGCCGCTGGTCACCATCAGCACCGCGCCGAGCACCAGGGTGAGCTTCGCCCAGAGCGGGTCCTTGCGCTTGGTGCGCTTCTTCTTCCCGCCGCCGCCGGGACCACGGCCGCCGGGACCGGGCTGTGTGGGGATGACCGGGGGAACCCGCCCGGATGATCCGGGTGCCGGTGACTGCGGGCGACGACTGGTCTGGACCGACATGCGTGCTCCAGCTCGGTGATCGGGGGCGGGACCACTTTACGTATCCGTTCCCGTTCTCGCGACCTCCTGAGGCGGGTATTCCCGTCAATCCCGGCGGATGGTGCCGAGATGTGGCCGAACGGGCGAGGCTGCGCGCCCGGTCAGCCGCCGGCGCTGTCGCCCGAATTCTTCTGGTTGGCCGCGACCCAGTCGGCCATCTTGTCCCCGACCATGGCCTGGTACATCGCCAGCGCCTTCTCCCGGTCGGAGACCACCACCGACTGGCCGTCGACGGTCTGGCCCCCCAGGTTCGGGCTGGTGACGAACGTCAGGTTCTCGCCCCGCAGGCTGCGGAACTGCACCGCCATGTCGGTCAACGAGAAGCCCTGGTCGACCGTGACGGCGGCGGTGACCGCCTTGAGGAAGTCGTTCAGCTTCTTCGGGTTGCTCAGCGTGCCGGTGCTCGCCGCCTTGTCCATCAGCGCCTTCAGGAACTCCTGCTGGTGGCGCATCCGGGCGAAGTCGCCGTCCGGGAACTGCTTGCGCTGCCGGACCCAGTCCAGCGCCTCGGTGCCGTTCATGTGGTTCACGCCCTTGGTGAACGTCCGGTACGGCTTGTGGATCGAGGTGACGGTGCGCTCCACCTTCAGGTCGACGCCGCCCAGCGCGTCGGTGACGTCCTTGAACCCGGCGAAGTCGATGGCCATGACGTGGTCGATGCGTACGTCGGTGAAGCACTCCACGGTCTTCACCGCCAGCGGCAGGCCGCCGAACGCGAACGCCGCGTTGATCTTGTTGCGCGAGCCGGAGTCGCAGGACGCGCCCGCGTTCTCCGGAATCGGCACGTACAGGTCACGCGGGACGGAGACCAGGTAGGCGCGCTTGTGGTCGGCCGGGATGTGCATGACGATCACGGTGTCCGCCCGCCACTTGCCGGCGCCGTCGACAGGGGCGTCCGGGTCCCGCGAGTCGCTGCCCACCAGCAGGATGTTGAACGCGCCGTCGACCTGCTTGGCCGGCCGCCCGCCGGTGATCTCCGAGAACGGATCGGTGCGGGCCAGGTCGTCGTCGAGGTTGCGGGCGTAGAACCAGGCCCCGATCCCGCCGAGCAGCGCCAGCACCAGCACCGCGATGCCGGTCACCAGGCCGATGCGCCCCCACCGCGGACGGGGCCGACGCCCCGGCCCGCCGAAGCCGCCGCCGCCCGTGCCACCGGGCCCACCCGGCCCACCCGGACCAACCGGGCCGCCCGAGCGGGGCGCCTCGTCGTGTGACGGGTACCAGCGGGTTTCCGTGGCGCGGGCGCGCGAGGTGGCGTCCCGGCCGGAGCCGGGGACCGAGGCGCGACCCGCACCCCGGTTCAGGGGGCGGGGGAGAGGTGCGCCGGCAGACGAGGTCGCGGACATGTAACCGAGGGTAGGTCGACCGTTCCACCACCGCCCTCAGACGCGCGCGGCGCTCAGCCGGCTGACAGCCGGGCTCAGTACCCTAGCCGCTCGCGGAAGTACGCGATGGTGCGTCCGAGGCCGTCTTCGGGCGTCACGCTCGGCTCGTATCCGAGCAGCTCACGGGCGAGCGTCAGGTCCGGGCGGCGCATCTCCGGGTCGTCCGAGGCGCGCGTGATGTAGCTCACCTCGGAGGCGCTGCCGGTGAGTGACACAATCGTCTCAGCCAGTTGCCGCATCGACATCTCGTGCTCGGTGCCGCAGTTGATCGGGCCGGTCTGCGTCGAGTCGAGCAGCAGCAGGATGCCCCGCACCAGATCGTCGACGTAGCAGATCGAGCGGGTCTGGTTGCCGGTGCCGTGCACCGTGATCGGCTCGCCGCGCAGCGCCTGGGAGATGAACGTCGGGATGGCCCGGCCGTCGTCCGGCCGCATCCGTGGGCCGTACGTGTTGAAGATCCGGACGATCGCGGTGTCCGTGCCCCGGCTGCGGTGGTACGCCATGGTGGCCGCCTCGGAGAAGCGCTTCGCCTCGTCGTAGACGCTCCGGATGCCGATCGGGTTGACGTTGCCCCAGTACGTCTCGCGCTGCGGGTGCTCCTTCGGGTCCCCGTACGCCTCGGAGGTGGAGGCCATCAGGAACCGCGCGCCGTCGGCGGTGGCGCGCTCCAGCAGCGCGAGCGTGGCGACCGAGCCCACCCGGAGGATCTCCACCGGGAGCTTCTCGAAGTCGGTCGGGCTGGCCGGGGACGCCATGTGCAGGATCGCGTCGAACCGCTCGGTCATCGCCGGGTGGTCGGTCGGCAGGCCGTCGGAGATGTCCGCCTCGACCAGCGTGAACGTCGGCTTCTCCAGCAGGTGGGACACGTTGTCCTTGGAGCCGGTGACGAAGTTGTCCAGCACCACCACCGTGCAACCGCGCTCGACGAGCCGGTCGACCAGGTGGGACGGGACGAAGCCGGCGCCGCCGGTGACGAGAATGCGGTGTCCGGCACCAAACCGATTAGCGACCTTCATGCTCAGCACCCTATACAGGTAAGGCGGGGCCCCCGCTTAACGCCTCCGGTAGAGGCGGGGGCCCCGCCTAACAACTACCCGTCAGTGCGCGCCCGCGCCGGTGAGCGAGCGCACCTCCAGCTCCGCGTACTTGTCGTCGTCGCGCTCCTTGGACAGGACCGTGCCGAGCCAGCCGCACAGGAACCCGAACGGGATGGAGAGGATGCCCGGGTTCGACAGCGGGAACCAGTGCCAGTCGTGGTCGGGGAACATCGCCGTCGGCGCGCCGGAGACGACCGGGGAGAAGAAGACCAGCAGCACGGCGGCGAGCAGGCCGCCGTAGATCGACCACACCGCGCCCGAGGTGTTGAACCGCTTCCAGAACAGGCTGTAGAGGATCGCCGGCAGGTTGCCGGAGGCGGCCACCGCGAACGCCAACGCGACCAGGAACGCCACGTTCAGGCTCTGCGCGAAGATCGACAGTACGATCGAGACCGCGCCGATCACCAGCGCGGAGATCCGGGCGACGTTCACCTCCTGCCGCTCCGACGTCTGGCCGTTCTTCACCACGTTGGCGTAGAAGTCGTGCGCCAGGCTGGACGACGACGCCAGCGTCAGCCCGGCCACCACCGCGAGGATCGTGGCGAACGCGACCGCTGCGATGATCGCCAGCAGTGTCGCGCCGCCCAGGTTCCCGCCGAAGAAGTCCGCGCCGAGCGCCTCGGCGAGCTGCGGTGCGGCCGTGTTGCCGGCCTTGTCCTGCGCGGTGATCGCCTGCCCGCCGACGATCGCCGCCGCGCCGAAGCCGAGCGCCAGGGTGAGCAGGTAGAACGCACCGATGATGCCGATCGCCCAGAGCACGCTCTTGCGGGCCGCCCGCGCGGTCGGCACGGTGTAGAAGCGGATCAGGATGTGCGGCAGGCCGGCCGTGCCGAGCACCAGTGCGATGCCCAGCGAGAGCAGGTCCATCTTGCTGTAGAACGTCTTCAGCGCGTCGCCGGGCGTCTCCACGCCGTACCTCAGCCCGGGCTCCAGGAACGCCGCGCCCTTGCCGGAGGCGTCGGCCGCGTCACCCAGCAGCGAGGACAGGTTGAACTTGTACTTCGCGAGCACCAGCAGCGTCATCACCAGCGCGCCGGTCATCAGCAGGAACGCCTTGACGATCTGGACGTACGTGGTGCCCTTCATGCCGCCGACCGTGACGTAGATGATCATCAGCGCGCCGACCAGCACGATGGTGGCCACCTTGGCGGTGTCCGCGTCCATGCCGAGGAACGTGGTGCCCGGCTTGATGCCGAGCAGCAGCGCCACCAGCGCGCCGGCGCCGACCATCTGGGCCAGCAGATAGAAGATCGACACGGTGATGGTGGAGACCGCCGCCGCGGTCCGGACCGGCCGTTGCCGCATCCGGAACGCCAGCACGTCCGCCATCGTGTACCGGCCGGAGTTGCGCAGCAGTTCGGCGACGAGCAGCAACGCCACCAGCCAGGCGACCAGGAAGCCGATCGAGTACAGGAAGCCGTCGTAACCGTAGAGCGCGATGATGCCGGCGATGCCCAGGAAGGACGCGGCGGACATGTAGTCGCCGCCGATCGCCATGCCGTTCTGGAAGCCGGAGAAGGAGCGGCCACCGGCGTAGAAGTCGGTGGCGGTCTTGGTCTGCCGGCTGGCCCAGACCGTGATCGCCAACGTGATCGCCACGAAGATCAGGAACAGCGTGATGGTGAGGTTCCGGGCGGTGGTGCTGCCCGCCTCAGCCGCGAGGACCGTGTTCATGGTTCACCTCCCCCATCTCGGCGCGGATCCGGTCGGCGACCGGGTCGATCCGCCGGTTGGCGAACCGCGAGTAGAGCCAGGCGATGACGAACGTGGAGACGAACTGGAGCAGGCCGAAGACCAGGGCGACGTTGATGTTGCCGACCAGCTTCGTGCCCATGAATCCCCGCGCGTACGCGGAGAGGATGACGTAGAGCGCGTACCACAGGAAGAACGCGACGGTCATCGGGAAGACGAAGCCGCGCAGCGCGCGCCGCAACCCGGCGAACTCGTCCGACCGTTGGACGGCTAGGTACCGTTCCGCCGTCGACTCGGAGGGTGCGGACGCGGGTGTGTCCGTGGACATCTGTGGATCACCACCTTCGCAGGCGTGGGGGATTTTCCGGGCACGCTAGAGAGCGCGCCTCCCGGCGCGAAAGGCTCAGCCTGGCCCCGGGCGACGGCTGCGCCGAACGGTGCCCCCGCTGCGCCCAGTGACCCAGATCACTCCGCTAACCGGTCGGATTCGGGTCGACCGTGAACCCGGACGGAACCCGGCCCGTCGTGGGGGGCACCTTCGGAAGGAGTGCCATGCCAGCGACGAGAGGGCACCTCTACCTGCCCTATGGCGACGACAGCAGCATCCAGGTCGACTACGTGCACAGTGGCCAGAACGCCAGCCGGACGACCGTGCTGGTGCCGTTCGCGGTGGACGACGCCTGGCGCGCGCGGATCGAGGAGGCGGTCCGGGCGAATCACCCCGAGCGCACGGACATCCAGATCAGCAACGCGGCGACCGGCGAGGTCAGGTACGTCGGCCGGCAGCCGACCGAGTCGACCCCCTCCCCGGAACCGGATCAGGTGGTGCTCCCCACCCCGGAGCAGAACAACGACCGCGCCCGGAACATCGTCGGCAACTATCTGACCGGCAGCGACATGTACACCGACGAGCACCGTTCGGCGCTGGCGGACGACAGCCGGGTGCACCACCCCGGCTACAGCGAGTTCGTGTCGCAGGTGGCGGCCAACGACGCCGGCGCGCCCGGGCAGGCGTTCGGGCGGGCCGCGCACGTGGAGGGCATCACCACCCGGGGCCCGGTCGGGGAACGCGACACCTACCTGAACCCGAACAACCACACCGTGTTCGCGCAGGCCCACGAGAACTTCCACCGCATCGAGCACCCCAGCCTCCAGGCGCCGGGCAGTCGGCTCACCGACTCCACCGTGGAGGGGATGACGGAATACATGACGCAGTCCGCGGCCGGGCTGGACTTCCGGACGGCGGGCCCGCCGGGGGAGCGCGGCTTCACCTATCGGGAGGAGACCCGGACCGTCCGCGACGCGGTACGCGACGGTGGGTACACGAACCAGGACGTCCAGCGCGCCTACCTGCGGGGCAGCGAGAGCCCGACAGAACGGATCGCGCAGGTCCAGAACGGGGACAGGGCCGCGATCGCCCGGATGACCTCCACCGGTGACGCGGGCCGGACCGGTCCCCCGAGCGTCCGTCCGCCGAGCGGTGGCGTGTCCGGCCCGTCCAACGGCCAGCAGCGCGGCGGCGGGCTCGCCAAGTAGCCCGGTCGGGAACCTCCGGGCCGCTCGTGCCGGAGGTTCCCGACCTAGTCGGTCAGCTCCCGGTAGCGGCCCCGGTAGTGCAGCAGGGGAGCACTGTCGCCGGGGAGGTCGACCGTCTCGATGGTGGCCTCGACCAGCAGACCCCAGCCGTACTCGCGGGCCGCGTCGAGCCGGCAGCCGGCCCAGCCACCGGCGTCCGCCGGCACCGGCCCGTACGGCGTCTCGGTCCAGGCGTCCAGCGCGAACAGGCCGCCGGGCGACGGGAAGAGGCCGGCGAAGCGGTCCGCGAGCTGCCGGTGGCGCGGGCGCAGCGGCGCGACCGCGAACCGCCCGGCGTCCTCGACCGCCGCCCACAGCTCCGACTCCGCGTCGACCAGGCCGAGCAGCCGGTCCGGCTCCCCTTCCGCGATCAGCGTGGAGGAGACGGTGAGCCCGGCCGGGCCGGGCGCGGTCCAGAGCGTCACCGGGGCGGCCAGTCGGCCACGCAGCCGACGTACCGGCGAGCGCTGCCCGGCCGGCACGGCGAACGGGTCGGTGTGGTGGATCTCGGCACCCGGCTGCTCATGATTCACGTGAAACATTGTGCCGCCCCGGGCCCGCGCCCAGCCGAGGAAGCGCCCGTACCGGTCCGTGGCGTCGCTGAGCTGCTCGTTCGCCTCGGCGAGCAGCCCGCCGGACGCCTGGCGGTCCCGGCTCGCCCACCTCCACCGGGCGCCGCTCGACTGAGCCGCCTACCCTCCGGGGCATGGCTCTCGTACCCCCGCAGAAGCTCGCCCAGGACCGCGTCATCACCGCCGAGGCCATCGTCGGCGGTCAGGTCGACCTGCGCGCCTACCCGCACCGGCATCTGATGGTCATCGCCCGGCACAAGTGGGGCAGCAGCGGCTTCCCGCCGCTGATGGAGGCGGTCGAGCACCTGTCGAACTACGGCTGGGAGCTGGTCAACGTGCTGAGCGTCGGCGACGGTCACCACGTCTACGCCGCGATGCGCCGCACCATGTAGCGCCTCCCTCCGGCGACGGTCCACGGCCGAACAAGGCACCGGTTTTTCCGTTATGACTCTGGGTCATATTTATGACTCACGGTCATAGCGCGAAAAATTAGGTTGGAGCCGGGAGCCGAGGCTAGGACGGCAGCGTGCGGCGGGCGGCGGCCAGCACCTCGGGGTCGGCGCAGCCGGCCGCGTACCCGGCGATCCGGCGGCGGATGTCCCGGCCGAGAAGCCACCCGCCGATCCGCTCGGCCACCGGGCGCAGGAACGCCGGCCGGCACCGGAAGTTGTACCGCCAGGTGGCGACCGTGGTGCCCGGCTCCGGGCCGGGCGCGAAGCGCCAGCCGCCGCCGAAGCGTTCGAAGAACCACGGGCCACGGACCATTTTCATGCCCACGTTGGTCGGCGGCGCCCAGGAGACGTACTCGCTGACCATTGTCAACCCGTGCCGGGAACGGGTGAACGTGCGCACGCCCCGGCCGGGGCGGGTCGCGCCGTCGACGAAGTGCTGCTCCCGGACGAACGGGTCCCACCGGTAACGCACCGGGGCGACGGTCTGGGAGACCGCGAACGCCAGCTCCGGCGGGACCGGCACGGTGACGACCGCCTCGACGACCGGCATCAGCGCCTCGGCGTGACCGAGGCCAGCAGCTCCGGCTGCCGGCGGTCCAACGCGTCCCCGGCCAGGTACGCGCCGAGCAGCGCCGCGCCCGTCCCGTACGCCAGGCCGGCCGGCAGCGCCAGCCAGAGCCAGACGTTGCCGAGCAGCCCGGCGGCCACCACGAACGGGATCGCGGCCGCCGCCGAGGACACCATGGACAGCAGCGTGAACAGGCTCTTCGCGATGCCCGCGCCGGTGTTCATGGCGAACGGGTTGCTGGTCTCCGGCAGCGAGTACGCGCCGAGCACCGAGATGAACCCGTTGATCGCCAGCCCGCAGCCGTACGCGGCGAACAACCCGCCGGCCATCACCCCGAGCCATTCCGGCCGCCCCAGCACGACGCCCAGCACCACCGCGACCACCAGCAGGATCGGCACCACGTAGAGCGAGAACGCCGTCATCCGGGCCCGCAGCTCCACCCGGCCCGGCACGCCGGCGACCACGTTCGCCGCGTACGCGCTGCCGTCGAAACCGAATTGGTTGGCCAGCGTCACCGAGGCGAGCACCCCGACGAAGACCATGGAGATGCTGACCAGCACCGGGGACGAGTTGGCGCTGGCCTCGCCGAACGCGGCCCCGCCCTCGACCGCGAGCGACGCGCCACCCAGGTTGACCATCACCGGCACGAACACGCCCACCACGGCGACCGTGATCAGGTTGGCCCGTCGTCGGGCGTCCCGCCACCAGTAGCGGCACTCCCGGGCCACCAGCGCGCCGAACCGGTCCCGCCGGGCCCAGCCGACCGCGCGCGGGAAGAGCTGCGCGACCGCGCCGCCGACCACGCCGCGCGGGGCCCGCGCCGGCCCGGCGCTCGCCGCGCCGACCATCGCCGACTCCAACGACCGCGACCACCAGAGCAGGAGTACGCCGATCGTCGCGGCGGTGATCAGCAGCTTCACCACGGCCGCGAGGGCCCGGCCCTCGGCCACGTCGATGCCGGCCGTCCAGGGCGCGCCGAACGGCGTCCAGCCGACCACCCGGGCCACCCCGGTCAGCCGGTCCCAGTCGGCGCTGCGCACCGCGGCCAGCACCAGCAACTGCAACGGCCCGAGCAGCGCGGCCAGCACCGCGAGCAGCACGGCGGCCAGGTCACGGACCCGGCGGGACCGCAGCATGGTGGCGAACGCGCTGGTCACCGCCCGGGCCCCGGCCACGCAGACCAGCAGCCCGGCGACCACGCCGACGGCCTCCACCAGCGCTGCCGACCAGCCGCCCAACGCGCCCGCGGTGATCACCAGCCCGGCCACCGTGATCAGGGTGGCCAGCGCCGGCACGCTGACCAGCGCGGCGGCGAGCAGGCCGGTGACCAGGGTCCGGCGGGAGAGCGGCAGCAGCGCGAACCGGGCCGGGTCCAGCGTCTCGTCCACGCCGAAGAAGACAAGCGGTAGCAGCAGCCAGCCGAGCGTCAGCACGCCGCCGCCGAACGCGGCGGCCAGCAACGCGTACCGGGGTTCGTCGGCCAGGCCGGGCGCGGCCAGCAGGAAGAACCCGGTCGCGGCGAACCAGAGCGCGAACAGCACACCCAGCACGAACAGCGCGATCCGCCACGCCTGGCCACGGAAGTTGTTGCCGAGCACCCGCAGCTTCAGCCGGACGAAGTGCCGGGGCGAGACGGCCCGCGCCGAGGGCTCGACGGCGGTCACCGGGACAGCCACGACAGCTCCTCGCCGGTCGCGGTCCGGCCGCCGACGACCTCGACGAAGACGTCCTCCAGCGACCGGTCGCCGCGCACCTCGGTCAGCGTCCCGACCCGCTTGATCGTGCCGTCGGCCAGGATCGCCACGTGCGAGCAGAGCCGCTCGACCACCTCCATCACGTGGCTGGAGAAGACCACCGTGCCGCCACCGGTCACGTACCGGTGCAGGATGTCCCGGATCAGCGCCGCCGAGACCGGGTCGACCGCCTCGAACGGCTCGTCGAGGACCAGCAGGCGCGGGCCGTGCAGCAGCGCGCAGGCCAGGCCGATCTTCTTCTTCATGCCGGCCGAGTAGTCGACCACCAGCGTGCGGCCGGCGTCGCCGAGCGCCAGCACGTCGAGCAGCTCCGCCGCCCGCTGGTCGACCACCGCCGGGTCCATGCCGCGCAGCAGACCGTGGTACGCCAGCAGCTCCGCCCCGCTCAGCCGGTCGAAGAGGCGTACGCCGTCCGGCATCACGCCGAGCAGGCTCTTCGCGCGGACCGGGTCGGCCCAGACGTCGTACCCGAGGACCCGGGCCTCGCCGGCGTCGGGCCTCAGCAGGCCGACGGCCATGGAGAGGGTGGTGGTCTTGCCGGCCCCGTTCGGGCCGAGCAGGCCGTAGAACGAGCCGGTCGGCACGGCCAGGTCGACCCCGGCCACCGCGACCTTCGTGTCGAAGCGCTTGGCCAGGCCACGGAGGTGCAGGGCCGGGTGCTGATCGGTCATGGTCCGACGGTAGCCCGCCCCGGCCAGCGCCCGCTCGGGCCGAAGGACGATCTTTCCGTCATACCTGAGAGGTACGCGCCTACAGGCGCAGCGACTCCGGCGTGTGCAGGCGGAGCATGGTGGTGCCGACGTCGCGGGGCAGGCGTCGCCGGCTGGCCATGGAGACCACCACCATCACCGTGAACGCCAGCGGCACCGTCCACGCCGCCGGCTGGGTGGTGAGCGTCGCCGGCCAGCCCGTCAGCGGCGGGCCCAGCACGGTGACCAGCACCGCGCCGATCGCCGCGCCGCCGCCCACCAGCACCCCGGCGGCGGCGCCCAGGTCGGTCAGGCCGCGCCACCAGATGCCGAGCACCAGCAGCGGGCAGAAGCTCGACGCGGCGACCGCGAACGCCAGCCCCACCACCTGCGACACGTCCAGCCCGGAGACGTTCAACGCGAGCACCGCCGGCACCGCGCCGGCGATCACGGTGGCGAGCCGGAAACCGCGTACCGAGCCGCGGCCCAGCACGTCCGTGGAGATCACCCCGGCGACGCTGGTGAGCAGCCCGGACGAGGTGGAGAGGAACGCCGCGAACGCGCCGGCGGCG
This sequence comes from Micromonospora sp. NPDC049201, assembly GCF_055586805.1. NCBI lineage: Bacteria > Bacillati > Actinomycetota > Actinomycetes > Micromonosporales > Micromonosporaceae > Micromonospora > Micromonospora sp. NPDC049201. Next base: position 119,889 of record NZ_JBVJHM010000014.1, read on the forward strand.
ACCAGTGCGGCGAGCAGCCGGCCGGTGACGCCGTCGCCGAGCGCCGCGCCGGGCAGCAGCACCACCACCGCGTCGGTCTGACCGCTGACCAGCAGTTGCGGCGTGTAGATCCGGCCCAGCACGCCGTAGATCGTGGGCAGCAGGTAGAAGACGCCGACCAGGGCCAGCACCACGAGTGTGGTGCGCCGGGCGGCGGCGCCGTCCGGGTTGGTGTAGAAGCGCACCAGCACGTGCGGCAGCCCCATGGTGCCCAGGAACGTGGCCAGGATCAGCGAGTACGTGGCGAACAGGCTGCGGTCGTCGTCGCCGGCGGTGTCCGGCAGCAGCCAGTCGGTGGCGGCGATCGCCGCGCCGGACACCTCCGGCACCGGGTCACCGGCGGCGAAGTCGAGACGGTCGCCGGGGCGTACCTCCCGCACGTCGCCGTCGGGCAGGGTGAGCGTCGCGCGGTGCTCGACCACCACGGTGGTCGCGGTCCGGAACGCCGGCCCGTCGGGTGGCGTCACCGCCGGGCGGGCGTCGGCCTGCCACTGCAACGCCAGGAAGATCGCCGGTACGGCGAGTGCGGTCAGCTTGAGCCAGTATTGAAAAGCCTGCACGAACGTGATCGCCCGCATGCCGCCCAGCGCCACGTTCGCGGTCACCACCACGGCCACCAGCAGCGCCCCGACCGGGTACGGCGAACCGGTCAGCGTGGCCAACGTCAGCCCGGCGCCCTGTAACTGCGGCACCAGGTAGAGCCAACCGATGAAGATCACGAAGACGGTGGCGATCGTGCGGAGCCGACGCGACCCGAGCCGCACCTCGCAGAAGTCCGGCAGCGTGAACGCGCCGGAGCGGCGCAGCGGGGCGGCCACGAACAGCAGCAACGCCAGGTAGCCGGCGGCGAAACCGACCGGGTACCAGAGCACGTCCACGCCGTACTTGAGGATCAGCCCGGCCACGCCCAGGAAGCTGGCCGCCGACAGGTACTCCCCGCCGATCGCGGCGGCGTTCCAGGTCGGGCTGACCGCCCGGGACGCGACCAGGAAGTCGGACGTGGTGCGGGCCAGCCGCAGGCCGTAGAAGCCGATGCCGACGGTGACCAGGGTGACCGCCACGATCGCGGGGACCACGTACCCGTTGGCCATCAGCGCTCCGGCCGCTGGACCAGGTCGACGAAGTCCTGCTCGTTGCGTTCCGCCAGCCGCACGTACGCCCAGCCGACCACGATCAGGAACGGGAACGCGGCCACCCCGAGCAGCACCCACGGCAGGTTCACGCCGAGCACGGTGACCCGCCCGACCGACGGCGCGATGGCGAACAGCCACGGCAGGCCGCCCAGCCCGATCACCACCAGCAGGCTGAGCCGCAGCGCCAACGAGAGCTGGGCGCGCATCAGGCCCTGCACCAGCGTCTCGCCGACCCGGGTCTGCTGGGTCAGTTCGGAGCGGGTGCGGTCGGCGCGGCTGCCGGTCCGGGAGACCTCGGCCAGCACGACCCGGGTCCGCTGCGGCGGGTGCTGTTCCTCCGGTGCGGTCATCTCCGGCAGTCTCGCCTGCTCGGCGCGAATGTCAAGCGCAGCGGAACAGCCCTGTGCACAACCTGTGGATAACAGCGCACGCCTGTGGACAACATGGTGGATGAGCGCGGAGTCGTTGTGGACGACCGACCTGGATGTCAGGGTGAGCGGGTAGACAGGAGGTGTGACAGTGACCAGCCCGGCACGGCCTACCGGCGGCGACGCCTGGACGGTGGACGACCTCCAGGACCTTCCCGAGGACGGCCAGGACTACGAGATCTTCGACGGGAGCCTGCTCGTGTCCCCACACGCGGACGTCCGCCACGGGGCGATCGCCAACCGCCTCCGCAGGCTTCTCGACCGGCAGGCGCCGGCCGGCCTGTTCGTCGGGCAGGACGTCGGGGTCAGCGCCAAACGTTCCTCCTACTTCGTGCCCGACGTGTTCGTCGCCCACGAGGAGGCCCTGGAACGGGGCGGCCCTGCGCTCGCCCCGGCCGACGTGTTGCTCGTGGTCGAGGTCGTGTCCCCCGGCAACGCCGGGCGCGACTTGGTGCTCAAGCGCCATGAATACGGCCTGGCCGGCATCCCCCGCTACTGGCTGGTGGAGCCGCGGAAGCAGACCGTGACCGTGCTGGAGCATGTCGGCCACGGCTATCGCGAGTCGGCTGTCCTCGCCGCCCTCGACGTCTACCGCGCCGACCATCCGTTCCCACTCGTCCTGCCGGTCGCCGAGCTCTTCTGAGCGGAATCAGAGACTTCCCCGCCCCGCGGGCACGACGTGAGGGGCCGGTCCCGCCGGGACCGGCCCCCTAGATGTTCCGGGTCAGGCGGTGGGGACCACCAGGTCCACGGCGAGCGAGCCGGTGGCCGGCACCACGAACAAGCCGAGCTTGCGGGTGCCGTCCGGGGCGGTCACCAGGTAGCGGCCGGAGTAGTCCTGGCCGACGAACGACACGTCGTAGGTGACGTAGACGCGCTGCCGGCCGGTGACCTGGAGCGTGTAGCGGCCGTCGGACATCCAGCCGGAGCCGGCGACGTCGCCGGTGTCGGCGCTGCGGGCGACCACCCAGCCGTTGGTGAACGACGCGCCGTCCTGGTTGGTGAACGTGCCGGTCACCGTGCTGCCCGCCCGCATGGCGGTGCCGAGGGTCGCGGTGCCCCCGGCGGTCACCGGCACCGGCGTGGCGGTGTAGCGGCTGACCGCGTCACCGGACCAGTGGGCGGCGTACGGGTGGCCGCTGAACACCACCGGCCAGTCGTACGGGCCGAGCCGGTCGAGCGTGTAGCGGCCCTGCTCGTCGGTGCTGGCGTCGTTGACGCCGACACCGGGGTGACCGGCCAGCACCGAGACGTCGACCGAGTTCGCCGGCTTGCCGGTGGCCGCGTCGGTGACCGTGCCGGTGATCCGGCCGGCCGGGTCGAGCCGGACCTGCGGCCCGGCGGTCACCGTGCCGACCGTCGCGGTGACGGTGGCGGCCTGCCGCTCGTCACCGGTGCCGCCGTCGGCGCCCACCCACTGCCGACCGTAGGGGGCGTCGCCCGGGTCGGCGAAGAGCCGGTAGGTGCCACCGGCCAGCGGACCCACCCGGATCCGTCCGGCCTGGTCGCTACAGTTCCCGTGCCCGTCCACCAGCGCGGCCTGCTTGGGCAGGAACGCGTCGAGGCAGACGTCGGCCACCGGCCGCCCGGTGGCCCGGTCGACGATGGTGCTGGTGATGAGCGCGCCCGGGCGCAGCTTCGGGGCGACCTCGGTGGTCTGTCCGGCCAGCACCCGCACGGTGAGGCGGCGGTCGAAGTGCAGGCGGTCCGCCGTGTAGACGTAGATCTCGTGCCGGCCCTGCGGCAGGCCGGTGAGGGTGACGGACCCGGTGCCCCGGCTGCACGTCTCCGCCGACTCGACGCAGAAGTCGGCCACCGGGGCGCCGGTGACCGAGTCGACGGCGCGAACCCGCACGGAGCCGGTGCCGAGCAGCGCGTCGGCGATCCTGGTCCGCTGGCCGCCGCGCACCACCACCAGGTTCGCGTCGGTGTAGTCGAGCTTGCCCCGGTAGTACTGCGTCCGGTCGTCGGTCTCGAAACGCACCTTGTAGGAGCCGGCCAGCAGCGCCGGGACGGTGAAGGTGCCGTCGGCAGCGGTCTCGGCGTCGACCCCGCCGTACATGTTGACGGTGTTGACCGCGACCCGGGCGGAGGCGAGCGGCGCGCCGGCCGCGGTGGTGAACGTGCCGGTGAGGCTGCCGGTGGGCAGCACCGTCTCGTTGACCACGGTCTCCTGGTCGGCGGTCACCCGGTAGCGGCCGGCGTCGACCTCGTCCAGCTTCCCGGGGACGTACTGGGTCTGGTAGGAGCCCTCGATCGGCCGGAAGGAGAGGGTGTAGTCGCCGGGCGTCGCGGCGATCCGGAAGCGCCCGTCCTCGTCGGTCGACCCGTAGGCGTTCCCGGAGTTGTCGGGCCGGTCGGCGTAGATGCTGAGCCAGGCGACGGGCGCGCCACCGGCATCGGTGATCCGCCCGGTGAGCAGGCCGGTGGCCCGGAGCTGGTCGTCGGCGGTGGCGGTCTCGCCACTGCCGACCGTCACCGGGTCGGCGTCCCAGATCACGGCCTGTTGCCGGTAGTACTGCGCCGGCTGGTCGACCGGGTGGAAGCCGACGAGGTAGCGCCCGGCGTCCAGCCCGCCGACCGACCAGCGGCCGTCGCTGTCGGTGGTGGTCCAGCCGGCCGTGGCGTAGCTGTCGGCGTCGAACACCTCGACCTGGGCGTCGGCTGCGCCGGCGCCGGAGCTGGTGGTCAACCGTCCGCTGACCGTGCTGGTTTCCGCGGCCTGCGCCGGGGCTGACCCGGGCAGGACGAGGAAACCGGCGACGACGGCCGCGGTGGCGGCACGACGTGCGAGGGAAAAACGCATCTGCGTCCCAACGTGAGGATGGTGGGGCGACCCCGCGCAGGCTTCGCCCACACCGCCCCCCGCGCCCCGTCCGGGATCGGCCCGGCCAGGATAGGTACGCGGTGCGACACGCGTCGATCAGCCGTACCGGCGGAATCGACTGTGGAGTCAGCGGTTCCAGTCCTGCTTCGCGGCGCGGACCAGTTTGTCCTTCAGCTCCCGGGTGTGCCGGCGGCTCACCGGCAGCTCCGTCCCGTCGACCACCACCACGTAACCGGAGTTGACCAGCCGCAGCTCGGCGATGAGCCGCAACTGCACCAGGTACGACCGGTGGACGCGGACGAACCCCGCGTCGGCCCAGCGCTCCGCCAGCGTGGCCAGCGACACCCGGACCAGGTGCGATCCCTCCGCGGTGTGCAGCCGGGCGTAGTCGCCCTGCGCCTCCACCCAGCGCACCGCCGAGCGGGGCAGCATCCGGGTGGTCCCGGCCAACTCGATCGGAATCGTCGGGTCCTCCTCCGCCCGGGCCAGCGCCGCCGGATGCGACGGCACCACCCGCGAGCCGATCACCCGGCGCAACGACTCGGCCAGCCGCTCGGCCCGGACCGGCTTGCGTACGTAGTCGGTGGCGCCCAGGTCGAACGCGTCCACCGCGCCGTCGTCGTACGCGGTGACGAAGACGATCGCCGGCGGCCGGGCGAACCGGCGCAGCACCCGGGCCAGCTCCATGCCGTCCAGCCCCGGCATCCGGATGTCGAGGAACACCACGTCCACGTCGTCGTCGCGCAGCACCCGCAGCGCCTCGGTGGCGTCGCCGGCGGTGTGCAGCCGAGCCACCCGGGGATCGGTGCGCAGATGGTAGGCCAGCTCGTCGAGGGCCGGCGGCTCGTCGTCCACGGCCAGCACGCGGAGGAACCCGGTGCCGGTCGCGGTCACGACGAGACCCGGACGCCGGGGTGGAACTTCGGCACCCGCATGCTGACCTTCGTACCCGAGCCGAGGCCGGTCTCGACGACCAGGCCGAAGCGGTCCCCGAAGGCCGACCGCAGTCGCTCGTCGACGTTGGAGAGGCCGACGTGCTGCCCCGGGTCGTCGGCCGGGTCGCTGCCGCCGCCGGACACCTCGGCGATGCCCGCCGTCAGCGTGGTCGGATCCATCCCCACTCCGTCGTCCTCCACCGTGATGTGACATTCGGCGCCCGCATCCCGGGCCTCGATGCTCACCATGCCGGTGCCCGGCTTGCGGGACAAGCCGTGGCGCACCGCGTTCTCGACCAGCGGCTGGAGGCAGAGGAACGGCAGCGTCACCGGCAGCACCTCCGGGGCGATCTGGAGCCGCACCTGGAGCCGCTCGCCGAACCGGGCCCGCTCGATGGTCAGGTAGCGGTCGATCGAACGAAGCTCCTCGGCCAGCGTGGTGAACTCGCCGTGCGAGCGGAACGAGTACCTGGTGAACTCGGCGAACTCCAGGATCAGCTCCCGGGCCCGGTCCGGGTCGGTCCGCACGAACGAGCCGATCGCGGTGAGCGCGTTGTAGATGAAGTGCGGGCTGATCTGGGCGCGCAGCGCGCGTACCTCGGCCCGGGCCAGCCGTTCCCGCGACGAGTCCAGCTCGGCCAGGGCGAGTTGGTCGCCGGCCCAGTGCGCGGTCTCCAGCGTGGCCTGCACCAGACCCGGCGCCGGCCGCTCGTCGGCCACCGCCACCAGCGCCCCGACCACCCGGCCGTCCGCGCTCAGCGGCGCGACCACCGCGCCGCGTACCGGGCAGTCGACCAGGTCGCAGTGCAGCTCCGACTCGCGCAGCACGGTGGAGCGCCCGCTGTCGACCACCCGCCGGGCCGCCGCGACCAGTTGGTCGCCGTGGTGCGCGCCGCGCCCGTCGACGGCCAGCAGCATCTCGCGGTCGGTCAGCGCCAGGCCGGCGGCGCCCACCAGGGCGCGCAGATAGCGTACGGCCTTCGCCGCGCCCGCCGCGCTCAGACCGGCGCGCAGCGGCTCGGCGGCCAGGCCGGCGGTGTGCAGCACCTCGTACGTGGCCCGCTGGGTCGCGGTGGCGATGCCCCGCCGGGCGCGCAACCGCAGCACCGCCCAGAGCGCCGCGGCCAACGCGGTGACCAGCGAGACGACGGCGAAGACGGCCGAGAGGTTGCCACCCACCCCGGGAACGTTAGTACGCGCCCTTGCGCGCCAGCACCACCCCGACGGTCCGCCACAGGATGCTCAGGTCGTACGCCAGCGACCAGTTGTCGACGTAGTAGAGGTCGAGCCGGACCGCCTCGTCCCAGGACAGGTCGGAGCGGCCGGACACCTGCCACAGCCCGGTCATGCCCGGCCGGACCAGCAGCCGGCGTCGCACGTCGCCCAGGAAGTCGCCGTCGTCGGCGGGCAGCGGACGCGGGCCGACCAGGGACATCTCGCCCCAGAGCACGTTGATCAACTGGGGCAGCTCGTCCAGCGACGAGGCCCGCAGGAAGCGGCCCACCGGGAAGACCCGGGGATCCTGCTTCATCTTGAACAGCATGCCGTCGGTCTCGTTCTGGTCGACCAGGCCGGCCAGTCGCTCCTCCGCGTCGACGTACATGGTGCGGAACTTCCACACCCGGAACGTGCGCCCCTCGTGCCCCACCCGGGGCTGCCGGAAGAACACCGGGCCGGGGTCGGAGATGCGGATGGCGAGCGCGACCGCGGCGAAGAGCGGGGCGAGCACCAGCAGGCCCAGCCCGGACGCGACCCGGTCCATCAGGCTCTTGAGCAGCAGCGCCGGACCGGAGAGCGTCGGCTCCTCGACGTGCAGCAGCGGCAGGCCCTCGATCGGGCGGATATGCACCCGGGGGCCGGCGATATCGGTGAGCTGGGGCGCGACCACCAGGTCGACGCCGGAGCCCTCCAACTGCCAGGCCAGCCGACGCAGTTCACCCGGCTCGGCGCTCGCGGAGCCGCAGACCGCGATGGTGTCGCCGCCGACCTCCCGCACCAGGGCCAGCACGTCGCGGCCGGCGTACACCGGCACCGGCGTCTCCAGGCCCCGGGCGGCGGCGTACCCGTCGGTGAGGTGGATGGCCACCGGCACCAGGCCGACGCCGGGGTTGCGGGTGACCGTGGTGTAGACCTCCAGGCACTCCGGCAGCGTGCCGACCAGCACCATCCGATGCCCGGCCTGGCCGACGCGACGGCGCAGCGCGTGCAGGCCGGCGCGGGCGATCATCCGGACGAGCAGGATCAGCAGCAGCGCGCCGAGCAGCGCGAAACCGACCGTCCAGCGGGACAGGGTGGTCTTCGTCGCGAACGCCAGGAAGGAGACCGTGGCGGCGACCGCCACGCCGGAGCGGATGACGCGCTTGAACTCGTCCGGGCCGAGGCCCAGGTAGCGCCGGTCGTACGCCCGGTTTCCCCACAGAGTGAGCAGCCAGCCGAGCGGCAGGAGCAGGAACGCCACGGTGTAGAACCACGCCTGGGGCGCGTCCCGGAAACCCGAGGCGGCCTGCTCGAAGATCTGCACGGCCAGGAAGCTGGCCAGGGCCGCCGCACCGAAGTCCGCCAGCAGCAGGATCGCGATGTAGGGACGGTGCCAGCGGGAGACTCGGCGGCGGGCGCGAGCCCACGCCGACCGGGGCACGCCGTTGTGCGACGGCGGTGTCGGCGGCTGGATCTCAAAGCTGTCGACGTGCCGCACGCTCTTGCTCCGGCCTGTGTCGGTTACCGGGCGCTGGAGGCTTGTCGTCACCTCAACCCATGTCCTCCCGCATGACCCGAACCTCACTCGCCGTGAGGACGCGGGTCGCTCACCGTTCCAGTCTCCCACGTTGACCGTGGCGATCTGGCCGGCTCCGAGTCAGTTGTGAAGCCGGGGACCGAGCCACTATACCGATGGATGACGGCTCGGGTAGAGCCACCGACCGGGACCTTCCGCGATCCCCGGTCGATTCCGCTCCGTAACCACCGGGTGTGGTTACTCACCGTACGAGTCGCGACAACCTTCGGTCAGCCAACGGCTTGCCGCCGGTCTGACAGGTGGGGCAGTACTGGAGGCTGGAGTCGGCGAACGAGACTTCACGCACCGTGTCACCACAGACCGGACAGGGCAGCCCTTTCCGGGCGTGCACCTTGAGGCCCGAGCGTTTCTCCCCCTTCAGCTCCGCGGCCCGCTGGCCCATCGACCGCCGGACCGCGTCGCCCAGCACCGTCCGGGTCGCCGCGTGCAGGCCGGTGAGCTGGTCGTCGGTGAGCCGGTCGGTGATCGCGAACGGGGAGAGCCGCGCCGCGTGCAGGATCTCGTCCGAGTACGCGTTGCCCACGCCGGACAGCACCGACTGGTCGGTCAGTACACCCTTGACCTGCCCCCGGCGGCTGCGCAGCCGCTCGACGAACGTGGGCAGGTCGGCCGCCAGCGCGTCCGGCCCCAGCTTCGCCACGCCGGGCACCTGGACCGGGTCGGTGACCAGGTAGGCGGCCAGCTTCTTCTGGGTGCCGGCCTCGGTGAGGTCGAAGCCGGAGCCGTCGTCGAGGCGTACCCGCACCGCGATCGGGCCCTTGCCGGGCCGCAGCGGGGTCGCCGAGGGAAACGCCTCCCGGTAGTGCAACCAGCCCGCCCGGGCCAGGTGGATCACCAGGTGCAGATCCTCGTCGAACCGGACGTCCAGGAACTTCCCGTGCCGGCCCGCGCCGGTGACCGTCCGACCGGCGACCGCGCTGGGCGGCGGATCGTACGTCTTCAGCGCGTTGATCGAGGCCACCTCGAACCGCTCGACCCGCCGGCCCACCGCCCGCTCACGCAGGTATCCGGCGAGCGCTTCCACCTCCGGTAGTTCAGGCACGGGACAACGGTAGCCTTCTTTCCCGTGAGAATCGTGGTGGCGCACAACCGGTACCGGGAAGCTCAGCCGTCCGGCGAGAACACCATCGTCGACGCGGAGATCGCCCAGCTCACCGCTGCCGGCGTGGAGGTGCTGCCGTTCCTGCGCAGTTCCGACGAGATCCCGTCGATGTCGAAGCCGGCCAAGGCGCTGCTGCCGATCTCGCCGATCTGGGCCCCGAAGGCCCAGCACGACCTGGACCGCCTGCTCGTCGAGCACCGGCCGGACGTGTTGCACCTGCACAATCCGTACCCGCTGCTCTCGCCCTGGGTGGTGCGGACCGCGCACAGGCGCGGCGTGCCGGTGGTGCAGACGGTGCACAACTACCGGCAGGTCTGCTCCTCCGGTCTCTACTTCCGCGACGGCGTGATCTGCCAGGACTGCCGCGGTCGCACGCTGGGCGTACCGGCGATCGTGCACCGCTGCTACCGCGACTCCCGGGCGCAGAGCGCGCTGATGGCCACCACGCTGGCCCTGCACCGCCCGACCTGGCGGTCGGTGGACCGCTTCATCGCGCTGACCACGGCGGTCGCCGACCACCTGCGGGACTACGGCATCCCGGACGAGCGGATCGTGGTCAAGCCCAACGCGGTGCCCGACCCGGGCACGCCGGCGCCGGTGGGGGACGGTTTCCTGTTCATGGGCCGGCTCAGCCCGGAGAAGGGCCTGGACCTGCTGCTCGCGGCGTGGCGGCGACACCCGGTGGGCGCGCTCGGCCCGCTGCGTATCGCCGGTGACGGCGAGTTGCGCCCGCTGGCCGAGGCGGCCGCCGCCGAGCGGCCCGACGTGCGCTACCTGGGCCAGCTCGACCGCCAGGGGGTACGCGCCGCGCTGGCCGACAGCGCCGTGGTGCTGGCCACCTCGACCTGGCACGACGTGCTGCCCACCGTGATCATCGAGGCGCTGGCCGCCGGTCGGCCGGTGCTCGGGACCGCGCTCGGTGGCATCCCGTACCTGGTCGGCGCGGACACCCCCCGCGAGCCGGCCGGCACCGGCCCGGCCGAGGTGGCGACCGCCGCGCCCAGCGAAGGGCACGTCCCGTTGCCGGTCGGGGTGCAGCGGGGCGAGGCCGGCTGGGTGGTGGCGCCCGAGGCCGACGCGCTGGCCGCCGCGCTGCCGCTGGCCGCCGCGGAGGCGCGCGCCCTGGCCGGCGCGGCCCGCACCCGCTACGAGCGCACGTTCCACCCCGACGTGATCACCAAGCGCCTGATCGACGTCTACACCTCCCTCTCCTGACCCGCCCCCTCCCCCCTCCCCCTTTCTCGCGTTGATCAAGGAGTTTGCGTCAGGAATCAGCCGGCTTCCGACGCTAACTCCTTGATCACCGGGGCTGGGTCGGCCACCCGACCGACGCGGAGCGGGAAGTGTCGGGTGATCGGGGCCGGTGCCACCACACGATGGGGGCATGGACGACGAGACACTGGTATCCCGGTTCCTTCGCGACGGCTTCGTGAAGCTGGCGGGGGCCGTCGCACCTCGCGTGGCCACGGACTGCGCGCGGCTGCTGTGGCGGCAGACGGGCTGCGACCCGGACGACCCGGCCACCTGGACGCAGCCCGTGCACTGGGTGCCCGGCATGGCGCAGGGGCCGTTCGCCGCCGCGCCCAACTCGCCGTTCCTCCACCACGCGTACGACCTGCTCGTCGGCGCGGGACGGTGGGAGCCGCGTTACTCGCTGGGCACGTTCCCGTTGCGCTTCCCGCACGAGGACGAGCCGGACGACGCGGGCTGGCACATCGAGGGCAGCTATCTGCCGGAGGGCGCGAACTGGTACTTCACGAACGTTCGCTCCCGGGACCGGGCGCTGCTGATGTTGTTCCTGTTCAGCGAGGTCGGTGCGGAGGACGCCCCGACCCGGATCCGGGTCGGCTCACACCTCGACGTGCCGAAGGTGCTGGAGAAGTACGGGGAGGACGGGGCGAGCGGGCTGGACCTCGCGCCCGAGCTGGTGGCGGCCTCCGACCACCGGCCACTCGCCCTGGCCACCGGGTCCCCGGGCGATGTCTTCCTGTGCCATCCGTTCCTGGTGCACGCGGCCCAACCGCACCACGGGACGCGACCGCGCTTCATGGCCCAGCCGCCGCTGATGCCGGCCGCACCGTACGAACTGGAACGGGCCGACGGCGCGTACTCGCCCGTGGAGATCGCGATTCGCCGGGGACTCGGGCGGGACACCCTTGTTGCCGAGCCGCACCGGTGACAGGGCGGGTGAGTGGCCGCAACGCCCGGTTCCAGGAGTGGGAGGCGCTGCTCCGCAACCGGGCCAAGCGGCAGCGTCGCGGCGAGTTCCTCGTGCAGGGCGTACGCCCGATCGCCATGGCCGTCGAACACGGCTGGCAGATCCGGGAGCTGCTCCACGACGCCGACGCCCAGATGTCCGGCTGGGCCCGCAGGACCCTGGACACCGTCCGGGCCGAGCGGTTCGCCGTCGCCCGGGAACTGATGCACGAGCTGGGCGGCAAGGCGGACACCGCACCGGAGCTGCTGGCCGTGGTCGCGGCACGCGAGGACGACCTGTGCCGCATCCCGGCCGAGCCGACCATGAACGTCGTCGTCTTCGACCGGCCCTCCAGCCCCGGCAACATCGGGACGGTCATCCGGTCCGCGGACGCCCTCGGCGCGTCCGGCGTCATCGTCACCGGCCATGCCGCCGACGTGTACGACCCGAAGGCGGTGCGGGCGAGCACCGGCTCGCTGTTCGCGCTGCCCGTGGTCCGGGTGCCCGCTCACCAGGCCGTGCTGTCCTGGGTGGCCGGCGTGCGCGCCGCCGGTGTCGGCATCGGCATCGTGGGTGCCGACGAGCACGGCGCACTGGATGCCGCCGAGCACGACTTCACGCGACCCACGCTGACCCTCATCGGTAACGAGACCACCGGTCTCAGCGTCGGCTGGCGGGCGGCCTGCGACCAGCTCGTCCGGATCCCGATGTCCGGAGCCGCCAGCTCCCTGAACGCGGCGGCCGCCGCGACCGTCCTGCTCTACGAGTCGGCGCGCCAACGCCGCACCGCTGCCGCCCGCCGGTAGTTCGCCGGCGGCGCGGCGTCCCCTCGGCGCGGCGTCGCCCCGGCGGCGTTAAGAAGGGGCCCCGCCTAGACCGGAGGCGTTAACAGGGGGCCCCGCCTTACCACGCGGCGCGGGCGGAGAAGGCGATGCTGGCGAGCAGGAAGCCGCCGTTGACCACGGTGAACGCCACCACCACCCAGAACGCCAGCGCGGGCGCGAACACCAGCACCAGCCCGGCCAGGAAGATCACCGCGCCGTAGTCGCGGACCAGCTTCACCACGCGCACCGGGAACGAGGTCGAGGTGACCATGCTGGCCGCGTTCGGGCCGGCCTGCATCACCGAGGTCACCAGGTTGACCATCCAGGTGCCGGCGAAGACCGCCACCAGCCAGACCGGCGTGGCCGGGCGTTGCGCCACGGCCGTGGCGGACAGCGCGGCCACCAGCGCGATCTGGGCGGCCACGTCGCAGAGCACGTCGACCCGGGCGCCGGCCGCGCTGCCCTGACCGGTCACCCGGGCGAGCTGCCCGTCGGCGCAGTCCAACGCGTACGCGATCTGCCAGCCGACCAGCGCGACCAGGCCGACCACCCAGGCGGGAACGGTGCCGGCGGCCACGTCGTCGGCGAGCGCGACCACGGTCACCGAGGCGGCCAGCCCCAGCACCAGGTTGGCCAGGGTCAGCGCGGTCGGGCGCAGCCCCAGCCGCTGGGCGACGAGCGCGAACGCCGCCCCGATCCACTGGCTGATCGACTCGCTGAACAGGCCGCCTCCCCGGTTGACCCGGTGGAAGTCGGCGACGGTGGGACGGGGCTCAGCCAAGGTGGTCGCGGAGGGCACCGGCGTAGTCTGCCAGCCGCTCCCGGGTCTCGGAAGCGGACATCGTCAGGTGTTCGAGGATGGTGTAGCGGTCCGGCCGGGTCGCCGGCGCGAACTGCACCGCCTCGACGAACTGGTGGTCGGTCAGGCCCACCTCGGACGGCAGCCGGGGCAGCCCGTGCCGGACCAGGCAGGCGGACATCTCTGCGAACCGGCGCTCGTCGCCGCGCAGGAACGTGCAGAACAACGCGCCCAGCCCGGCCAGCTCACCGTGCGAGGCGGTGCCCGGGAAGAGCGCGTCGATCGCGTGCATGATCTCGTGGCATCCGCCACTGGACGGGCGGCTGGTGCCGCAGACCGCCATCGCCAGGCCGCTGGAGATCAACGCCTCGGCCAGCACCGTGACGAACGCGTCGTCGGTCATGTCGCCCGGATGGTTCAGCACCGCCTCCGCGCCGGCCCGGGCCAGCGAGGCGGCCAGCCCGTCGACCGGCTCGCCGCGTACCCGCCGGGCCAGCTCCCAGTCGGCCAGCGCGCTGATGTTGCTGACCACGTCGCCGATGCCGGCGCGGTTGTGCCGTTCCGGCCCGGCCTCCACGAAGTCCAGGTCGACGATCACCGCGATCGGGATGTGCACCCCGTAGGAGCCCTTCAACCCCTCGGTGATCAGGCTGGCCACCGGGGAGGCGATGCCGTCGTTTGCGAGCGCGGTCGCCACCGTCACCATCGGCAACCCACGCCGGGTGGCCGCGTACTTCGCCACGTCGATGGTCTTGCCGCCGCCGATGCCGACCACCGCGTCGTACGACCGGGCGCGCAGCTTGCCGCCCAGCTCGTCGGCGGCGTCCAGGGTGCCCCCGGCCACCGTGAACACGTCCGCCGACCGCAGCGACGGCCGGAGCAGCTCGGCGATCTTCTCGCCCTGCCCCGGCCCGACCACCACGGCGACGTCGCCGCCGGCCGAGATCCGGCCGTCGGAGAGGATCGCCGCCAGGTCCGCCACCGCGCCCCGCCGCACGTCGATGTGCAGCGGGGTGAGGACGCTACGGGCTAGTAGCGGCACGCGATCTCCCGCGCCCGGGCCAGATCCTCGTGGTTGTCGACCTCGACCCAGGAGACGTCACCGATCGGCGCCGCCCGCACCTCGCCACCCCGGTCGGCGAACTCCTGGTAGCCGTCCTCGTAGTAGAGGTTCGGGTCGCGCCGCCAGGTCGCCTCCAGCGCGTCCGCGAGCGCGTCGGCCACCTGCGGCTCGATCAGCGTCGCGCCGATGTACTCGCCGTAGGCCTCGCCCGGGTCCATCAGCTTGGTGATCCGGGTGAGCTGGCCGGCCGCGTCGAACGTGGTCTTCATCTCCTCCTCGGCCAGCGGCTTGAGCGTGTCGACGGCCAGCAGGATGCCCGGGCCGCGCTCGGCCAGCAGCGTCTTCTCCACGCTCACCGGGTGCACGGTGTCGCCGTTGACCAGCAGCACCCCCCGGGAGAAGTGCTCCCGGGCCAGCCAGAGCGAGTACGCGTTGTTCCACTCCTCGGCCTTGTCGTTGTCGACGAGCGTGATCGTGACGCCGTACTTCCCGGCCAGCTCGGCCTGCCGCTGCCGGACCGCGTCGGCCGCGTAGCCGACCACGATGACCACCTCGGTCAGCCCCACCGCGGCGAGGTTGCGCAGCGCGATGTCGAGGATGGTGACCTCCCCGTCGACCGGCACCAGGGCCTTGGGCAGGGTGTCCGTGTACGGCCGCAGCCGGCGCCCCGCACCCGCGGCGAGCACCATCCCGATCATGCCGACACGCTCCTCTTCTCGACCGATTCCACGAGGTGAGGATATCGTCGGCGGCCCGGTGGCCGTGGTTCAGGCCATGATCGCCTTACAGCCCGATCGACCGCAGCGCCGCGAAGCCGTCCGCCACGATCCGCCGGAGCAGCCCGTCGTTGACGTCCCGGTGTTCGTCAAGCAGGGCGATGTCCCGCTCCGCCAGCCAGCGGAACTCGGTGTGCTCGGTCGGTTCCAGGCGCGGCCGACTCAGGTCGCCGTCCACCCGGACCAGGAAGTCGGTCTCCACCCGGTCCAGCCCGTCGTCGCCGGTGTAGCGGTACTCGCCGACCAGGCCGAGCACGTGCGACACCGCCCAGCCGGTCTCCTCGGCGACCTCCCGGCGCAGCGCGTCGTCGATCTCCTCGCCCGGCTCCAGGTGTCCACCGGCGATGTCCCAGCAGTTGGGGAAGAGACGCCGCTCGGGCGAGCGACGCTGGACGAAGATGCGGCCGTCGTCGTCGACGATCAGCGCGCCGGCACAGCGGAGGGGGTCGGTGGGCACGCTCCGACAGTAGCCATCCGCGCCGCTCCCGGCGATGTGGTGTTAAGCGGGGCACCTTCCTCTACCGCAGGCGTTAAGCGGGGGCCCCGCCTTACAAAGCACGATGGCCCGGCCGATACCGGCCGGGCCATCGTCACGCCTACGTCAGGGGCCGACGAAGACCGCCGTGCCGCGCCAGTCCACGTCGTCGACGGCGGGACCGCTGCGGGTGGTGGCGGAACCGGTCGGCACGCCGTCCGCCCAGTCCATCGAGGACAGGGTGCCGGTGCTTCGGGAGACGACGTAGAGCTTGTCGCCGTCCAGGAACAGGCCGCCCGCGTCCGCGAACGCGGTGGTCCCGGTGATCGTGGTCCGCTCCGCGCCGACCGTGCCGGTGTCCGGCGTGAACTGCCGCGAGAACAGCGTGGCCTGGCCGGCCAGCGCGTAGTAGATCCGACCGCTCTTGTAGAACATCGCGGTCACGTTGGGCAGTTCGGCGGCGAAGTTGGTGGTCATGCCCGCGTACGTCTGACCCTCCGGCGCCGAGCCGGTGACGATCGTGTCCCACTTCTCGTCGTGGTACGGGTCGAGCTTCTTCGGGGTGCCGAAGTCGGTGCCGTCGAACGAGCGCTTGTAGAGGTCGCCGCCGACGCCGTAGAACAGGTCACCGCCGACCCAGAACGCGCCCTTGACGGTCGACCAGCGGGTGTTGTCCGGGTTCGGCACCGACATCGCGTTGCCGACGCCGGTCGCGCCGTCGTACGACCGCTTGGTGATGCTGTCGACCGTGGTGGCCGGCGGCACCGGCGGCAGCTTGACGACCTCGATGCCCTGCACCAGCGGGTTCTCCAGGACCCGACCGAAGTCGACGTCGATGTTGCCGTCGCTGGTGACCGCGAACGCCCGCATGGTGCCCTTGTTGGTGGCGCCGATCGCGGCGATCGGGTCGAAGCTGCTCAGCTTCTGCACCCCGTCGATGCTGACGTTGAACTTGCGCTTGCCGGCGGTGGCGGTGCCCGACCAGCGGTTGGCGAGGTAGAGCCGCACCTGCACCGGCGTGCCGGCCGGGACCGGGAAGTCCCACTGCATGTCCGGCGCGGGCGACTCGTCCCACCGCTCGCTGCTGAAGAGCTGGGCCGGCGTGCCGGCCGGCACGGTGCCGTCGACCGTCGCGTCGGTGGTGTACGTCGTCACCGTGTTGCCGGCGTTGTGCAGGGCGCTCGGCGCGGCCAGGCTGTCGGCGGCCCAGGCCGGGCCGCTCGGCGCGGCGAGCTGGTCGCCACCGGCGTTGACCCGGTAGAGCACGTCCGACGCATCGGGCGTCGGCGCGGTCTTGACGACCTCGATGCCCTGGATCAGCGGGTTCTCCAGGACCCGGCCGAAGTCGATGTCGACCACGCCGTCGCTGACCACGGAGACGGACTGCATGGTGCCGCGGTCGGTGCCGCCGGCGGCGGCCACCGGGTCGAAGTCGTTCAGCTTGAGCACGCCGTCGACGCTGATGTCGATCTTGCGCTTGCCCACCGCGGCGGTGCCGCTCCACCGGTTGGCCAGGTAGAGCCGGACGTCCACCCGGGTACCGGCCGCGACCGGGATGTCCCACTGCATGTCCGGCGCGGTCGACTGGTCCCACCGCTCGGTGTTGAACAGCGTCGCCGGGGTGCTGGCCGGCACCGTGGCGTCGAACGTCGCGTTGGTCGGGTACGCCTTCGCGCTGTTGCCGCCGTTGTGGTACGGGCTGGGCGCGGTGTCGGTGTCGGCGGCCCAGTCCGGCCCGCCGTCGGTCGCCGGGATGGCCGGGCCACCCGCGTTGACCCGGTAGAGGACCTCGGTCTGCGCCGCGCGGCCGGCCTGGTAGACGTCGCCCGGCAGGCCCTTGGTGCTGGTCGAGTGGGGGGTGCTGCCACCGTCCAGCGGGAAGAAGGCGATCTTCTTCCGCTGGTACTCGAAGTTGCCGATGTAGTCCTGGTCGCTGCCGAGCCAGAGGCCCTGCGGGGTGACCAGCATCTCGGTCACGCCGTAGCCGCGCGGGTTGCGGCCCGGGTTCCAGGACAGCGGCAGGCCGCTGGCCGGGTCGAGGGCCGCGATGCTGGCCCGCGGCACCGCGCCCGGGCCGGCCTTGTCGCGGGCGAGCGGGTTGTTCGACCAGCGGAAGTGGCCGCCGACGTAGACGGCCTTCTCGCTGATGCCGACGGAGAGGAACGTGTCGCCGCCGCTGAAGTTCGTCCAGGTCGGCTTCTGGCCGTCGCCGGTGGCCTCGGTCTCCCAGCGGGCTGCCGAGTCGCAGAGCGTGCCCGGGTACGACGCGCCGGTGGTGACCACCACGAAGTACTTGCCGTCGGGGGAGAACTGCGCGTCCCGGACCCACGAGTCGAACGCGCTGTACTTGCAGGCGCCGGAGTAGCCGTCGGTGTTCCAGTCGGCGACGGTCGCCGAGGCGGCGCCCAGGTTGATCCGCACGATCTGGTCGTGCACCGCGTCGTTGGCCTTCTTGAAGTTGCCGATCACCACGAGGTGCTTGCCGTCCGGGGAGACGGTCAGCTTCTCGACGCCGACGCCGGCCGAGGCGCCGCCGTTGGTCGCCGTCCAGTTGTGGTGCTCGGTCAGCGACACGGTCAGGTAGTCGTCCACCGCGCCGGTGGTCGGGTTCAGCGAGGCGAGCCCGGCGCGGTTGGTGGTCGCGGTGACCGTGGTGAAGATGCCGCCGACCAGCAGGTGGTCGTCGATCAGCGCGATGTCGTTGACCGTGCCGTTGAACGCCGGGCCCTTGAAGCCGTCGACGGGGGTGCCGTCCGCGACGTTCAGCAGCGCGAGCTTGCGGAAGTTCTTGTCGCCGACCTTGTTGAACGTGCCGGCGACGTAGACCGTGCCCGCAGTCGGGCCGGCGATGATCGCGGTGACGTCACCGTCGAGCACCGGCGCGAACGCGTTGTCGATCTTGCCGGTCGCCTTGTCGAAGGCGAGCAGGCCCCGGCGAGCGACCGGGGTGGGCGAGGAGCCGCGGTTCTGCGCCTCGGTGAACGAACCGCCCACGATCACCTTCGTGCCGGCGTCGTGGATGGCCACGACGTTGCCGTCGTTGATGTTCGGCGTCTTGTCCGAGGGCACCTCACCGACCAGGGTGCTGTGGTCGGGCGCGACCGTGGCCGCCGGTGCGGCGAGTGCCGGCACCGGTGTGAACAGGGTGGCGATGCCGAGCACGGCAGCACCGAAGGCGGACACCGATCGGTGTCTCAGGATCGAGGAAGGCACAGGCTGCTCCGGGGGGAACGTCGGAGGCGCTGCGATCGTGGCCGGTGCCGACGCGAGGTGTGGCGTCGCACGGCCGACCGCAGACGTGAGAGCAATACCTTCTCGCATTCGCCTGCCGCCCGTCCACCCGGGACCGGCCTTTTTGACACAACAACCGGCCCGAGTCGAACGAAAAGACGAGTGAAGATCACTCTGTGCGTGCGGGAGATGGCACACCGGAGGCGCTGAGATCCGGCATCGGCGGATTGAAGTACGGATCGGTGGCCAGCTCGCGGAACACCACCGCGCTCTCCGGGTCGTTGCCGAACGTGCTGTCGTACAACGGCTTCTCGGTCTGCTTGGCCGCGAAATAGACCACGGCCTTGATCTGCGGGTGCTTCTTCAGGTACGGACCGACCTCGCGCATCCACTCGGCCCGCTGGCCGGGCCGGCCGTCCTGGGTCAGCCCGAACTCGCCGATCACCACCGGCCGCGGATGCTTCTTGGCGAACGCCATGAAGTGGTCCATCCGGTTGCTGAAGCTGTTCCACTCCGGGCTCGGGTAGACGTCGGTGCAGAGCCAGTCGACCTGGTCGTCACCGGGGTAGTAGTCGGCGGCCCGGCGTTCCGGCTCGGCGAACCCGTCCGCGTGCGGGCACCACGTCCAGGCCGCGTTCGTGGCGCCGACCTCGGTGAAGATGGCGCGCACGTGCTTCCAGGCGGCGACGTAGTCCTCCGGGGAGTGCATGCTGGCGGCCAGGTTCGGCCGGTCCATCTCCCACCGGTAGCGCAGCAGCACCGGCACCCCGAACGCCTTGACGTCCTGCGCCCGCTGCCGGATCAGGTTGTCGTAGACGCCGCTGACCGTCGACCGGGTGTCGGTGCCCTGCCAGGAGATCATCTGGAGCTTGCCCTGGGCCTGGAACGCCCGCTCGGTGCCACCGGGGAACGGCTCGTTCCACTCGTGGAACATGTGCGCGACGGCGAGCTGGCCGCCCGCCGCCCGGTTGAAGTCGTCCCACGCCGCCGCCCGGCCGGTGGCGTTGTGGAACTGCGGCTTCACCCAGGCGCCCACCCAGGCGCCCTTCTCCGGCAGCTCCGGCCCGCGCCCGGTGGTCTGGACCGCGCCCTTGCGGGGCGTCACCGTGGGCGGTGGCGGCACCGCCGACGCGGTCTCCCCGGCCCGGTCACCCGACCCGGAGTCGCACGCCGCGACCGCCGGTGCCAGGAGGGCCAACGCGAACACGGCTGCCATCGTCCGTCGTAACCGTCGTACCACCGCAACCTCTCCCCAGGATGGTCGCCGGTCCACTGTCATGTCTGCCGGGCGGGCCCGCGTCAGCGGGACGGCACGCCGGGCCGGGCGGGCGACCCCTGGCACTCTACCCGTGCCAGCGCCCTCACGGGTGGTAGCCGAGCTCCGTCAACAGCGGGCCGGCCTGGGCCAGCACGTCGGTCAGATCCTCTTCGGTCAGTCGCTTCCGCCAGCGCCCCACCGAGCCGGGCCGGGCCTGCCCGAACCGGGCGTGCAGCGCCTCCCGGCCGGCCGGGTCGCCGACCTCCAGGAAATCGGCGACCACCTCGGCCGCCTCGGCCGGCCGGGTGACCACGTCCTCGTAGCGCAGGTGCCGGACCCGGTCCGCCGGCAGCGCGGCGAGCTGGGCCAACGCGCTGCTGGTGAAGCGCCGCCACATCCAGGCGGACCGCCCCAGGTCGGAGACGCGGGTGAACTCCTCGCGCCGCTCCGGCTCCACCCAGAACCGCGGCGCGGCGCCCCACGGCGTACCGCCGCGACCGCTGCGCCCGCTGCCCGTCGAGGCGGCGTTCAACCAGGGCTGCTCCGCGTGCGACACGGCCACGTCCCGGCCGTCCCGGTAGACGTGCAGGAAGACCGCGTCCGGGAAGACCTCGGCCAGGAACGGCACGATGAAGCAGTTCTCCGGGTCCTTCTCGGCGAACCGCAGCCCACCGTGGCCGGCGGCGGCGAGCAGCGCGCCGTAGTAGCCACGGAAGTAGCGCGCGGCGCGCTGCCGGGTCCAGCTTCCCTCGTAGACGCAGCGGGCGACCGCCTTGGTCAACCGCGGTTCGTAGTGGTACGACACGTCCGGCAGCGCCCCCACGCAGCTACCCAGGAACGTGGTGCCGGAGCGCGGGGCGCCGAGGATGAAGATCGGTCGCTCCACCTTCAGGGTGAGCTTCCGCTTGCCGGCCTCCACCGGCCGCTCCAGGTCCCGGCGTTCCTTGCGGTCCGCCAACAGGCCGACCGCGGCGAGCTTCGCGGCCTTCACCGTGGACAGCCCGGCGTGCGGGGCGAGGGGGGAGTCGCTGGTCATCGAAGATCCCATCGGTGAGCAGGAACGGTCAGGACCGGGTCGCCGGGTCCGCCCCGGCGCGGTTGCGGCCCCGGCGCAGCGACCGGAGCGCGTCGAGGTGCAGCGTGCGCTGCCAGCGCCACGCCCCCGCCAGGTACGCCGCCACCCCGGCGACCGCCACCAGCGCGAGCACCGGCGGCGTCGCGCCGAGCAGGGTGGCCACGCCGAGCGGCAGGCCCAGCGCGGCGACGGCCAACGCCATCGCGGCCCGGGTGCCGGCACCGAACGGGTGCAGCCGCATCGACCACCAGAGCTGGGTCAGCGGCACCAGGTTGGTGACCAGGATGGAGAGGGTCCAGGCCAGGGCCGCGCCGAGGATGCCGTAGCGCGGGATGAGCAGCAGGTTGGCGACCACGTTGAGCACCGTGCCGCCCATCGCGTTGTAGAACGTCCACGCGGTCCGGCCGGCCATGTTGAGCACCATGTCGACCATGCCGCACCCGGTCGCCACCAGCATGGTCAGCGCGAGCAGCACGACCACCCGGCGGCCGTCGTCGTAGCCGGCGCCGAACAGCGACAGCATGGGCGCGGCGAACGCCGCGAAGATGAGGTACGCCGGCCAGGAGAGCAGCACCAGCCAGCCGGTGGCGGCCTGGTAGAGCTGCCGGGCGTCGGCCCGGTCGTTCCGGGCGAACGCGGCGGCCAGCCGGTGCTGCACCGAGCTGGAGAGCGCGACGCTGGAGAGCTGACCCAACGCCAGGAACCGGGTCGCCGCCGTGTAGATCGCCGCGTCCGCCGGCCCGCGCAGCGCGCTGAGCAGCACGATGTCCAGCCGCTGCACCACGATCGCGGCCACGCTGCTGACCGCGCGAGGGCCGGTGAACCGCCAGAACGGCCCGACCATCTCGCCGACCGGGACCGGCCGGGTCACCTGCCGGTTGGCCCGGCCGACCAGCCGGCCCAGCCAGACCAGCGCGACCACGGCGGCGAGCAGATAGGGCACCACCCAGGCCAGCGGCAACGCGACGGTGGCGGAGAGCCCGAGCCAGGCGGCCACCGCCACGGCCAGGAACTGCACAAGCGTGCGGCCGAGCCGCTCCACGGTCAGCAGCGGGCGCATCTGACCGAAGCCACGGCAGGCGGCCAGCGCGTAGTCGTTGAGCGCGGCCAGCGGCACGAACGCCAGCAGGATGCGCAGCGCGGTCACCGCCCCCGGACTGGCCTCCGGCATGGTCGCCCGGGCCAGCGCCGGGGCGGCCAGCCAGCCGGCCACGCCCAGCAGCGCGCCGACCACCAGCACCGGCAGCAGACCGGCCAGGATCGTGCCGCGGATCTGGTCCCGCCGGTCCAGCGTGCGCTGCCGGCTGACGAAGTAGACGGTGCCCACGTCGGTGCCGAGCCGGGCCGTCGACGCGGCGATCATGAAGGCGCTGGTGGCGGCGAAGAACATGCCGGCCTCGCGGACCGACCAGCCCCGGGCGATGACGATGTTGAGACCGAAGCCGGCCACCGCGGCCAGCCCCACCCCGAGCAGGTTGGCGAAGCCCTGCCGGGCCGCCCCGCCCAGGCCCGCGCCCGGACCCGGACCGACCGCCGGCAGGACGACCGTGGCGTCGGCGTCCTGCCGGGTCACCGCCGCCACGACGGCACGCGTCCCCACCACGTGGCCAGCCGCTCGTCGTACGGGGCGAAGTGGTCCTCCAGCCGGGCCCGCAGCTCGGCCGACATCGGTGAGCGGGACCGCGAGTTGTGCTTGCCGAACGCGATGTCCGCCCAGCGGGGCAGCTCCAGGAAGTCGCAGACCGCGTCGAAGGACGGCCGCGGGTCGGCGAAGAAGTCGTCGCTGTCGATCACGTGCAGCCGGTCCCGGCCGACCAGCGCCTCCAGCCGCTCCACCTGCTCGATGTAGCGGCCCCGGGCCAGGTAGGAGTTGTGCTGGAAGTGCTCGCTGGCGTACGTCGGGTCGGCGGTCATCCGCTCCCGCTCGCCCGCGGTCCGCTGCTCCTCCAGCGCCAGCGCGCGTTCGAAGTCCGCCTCGGTCTCGTAGCCGCGGGCCAGCTCGTGGGAGTGCGCCGAATAGGCCCGCTCCACCGGGTCACGCAGCAGCACCAGCAGCTTGACCGACGGCAGGTCCTTGGCGATCCGCTGACCGGCCAGCGGGTGGAACATGTAGTACGGGCTCGACTCGCCGGTGATCCCGCGCACGCCGAGCTGCGCCTTCACCGCGTCCGCCTTGCCGTTGGTGGGGAAGTGGCCGAGATACCAGCTCATCCCCCGGTGGTAGTCGACGTCGAAGTAGTGCACGCCCTTGTGGTACGCGGGCGGCAGCACGCCGGGATGCTGCGACAGCGTCTTGAACAGCGAGGTGGTGCCGCAACGCTGCGCCCCCACGATCAGGAATCCCGGCACCATCCGGGAGCCCGCGGTCAACCGACCGACCGTCCGACTCACCGACTTCACCGCGCGAAGCGCCTGCTCCCTGGCCACCGTCACGTCCCCACTCCTCACTCTCACCGGGCCCGTCGGGCCAGGTGCTCCTCGACGGCGGGCAGCAGCCAGGTGTCGACGTGCCCCAACCGCGCACCCGCCTCGGCCTGCCGGTCCCGCAGATAACGTGCCGCCAGCTCCACCAGGTAGAGCACGGCGACGAGGTCGGCGCCCCCACCGACCTGCTCGAACGGCGCGAGCGTCCGGTCCGCGCCGGCGATCAACGCGCGGGCGGCCTCGATCGGCTCCACCCCGGCGTGGCTCATCGCGCCCTGCACCGCCAGGTGCAGCGCGTCGTAGCCGGCCGGCACGTCCGCCTCGAACCGCTCCCAGTCCCAGACCAGCACCCGGCCGTCGGCCAGCACCGCGCTGTTGCCGCCGTTCCAGTCCCCGTGCCAGGCGCCGAACGCCACCACCGGGTCGGCGTCCGCGACCGACCTCAGCGCCGCGCGCAGCCGACCGGCCTCCGGCCGGTCACCGAGCGCGTCCACCGCCGCACCGAGCCGCGCCGCGTGCCCGCTGCCCGCCCACGACTCCCGGCGTACGCCGAGACAGCCGGCCACCGCCACCATGGCGGCCCGCTCGGCCGCCGCCGCGTCGGCCGGGGCGGCCCGGGGCAGCCGCACCGGCAACGCCTCCTGGACCAGCAGCGCGTGCCCGTGCCAGTCGCCGTGGTGGCGGACCCCGGCCAGGACCACCGGGCCGAGCGGCAGGCCGGCGAGGCGGCGCAGCGCGTCGGCCTCCGCGTCGACCAGGGCCCGGGTCAGCGGGTCGACGCCGAGTTTGGCGTAGCCGAGGGCCCGGCCGTCCGGGGCGAGCAGTTGCAGCACCGGTTTGCGGTTGGCCCGCGCCGGACCGATGTGCAGGCTGACCAGCGCCGGCTCGCCCAGCACCTCGGTCAGGTAGGCGTCCAGCCCGCCACCGGCGACCACCAGCCGGTCGCGGAACACCACCGGCCCCAGCCCGAGCCGGAACGCGGTGGCCAACCCCTGCCGGACCAGCTTGGCCTTGCGGCCGACCGCCTCGGTGGAGTGCCGGACGGCGCCGGCGGCGGCCCGGCCCGAGCCGGTGGGCACCAGCAGCCGGGGGCGGGCGGCCGAGGGCACCACCACCCAGCCGGCGCCGCCCCGGCGCAGCGCGGGTTCGGCAGGTGCGGGCCAGATCAGGTCGGCCAGCTCACCGAGGTAGGCGGACCGGCCGTCGCCGTCCGGGGGTACGCGGAGCACCATCAACGTTCACCGGCTGCTTCCAGTCGGGCCCGTAGCCCGGCGATCGTGCCCTTGGGTGGTGCCGGCGCGAGTGCGCGGCGGAGCTGGTCGTTGCGGGCCAGCAGGGCGACCGAGATCAGGGCGTAGGCGAGGGTGGCTTCCAGTGCGCCGTAGGTGAACTGGAAGAAGAGCATCAGGATGATCACAAGCGTGCCGGCGATCCCGATCGGGCTGTGGTCGCGCCGGTACCGCCAGAGGCAGTAGAGGAAGAAGCCGTTGTAGGCCAGCGCGCCGACCCAGCCCTGGCCGACGAGCAGCGCCCAGAGCTGGCCGTTGCTGCCCAGCTCCCGGTTGCCGCACTGCTTGCAGTCGTCGGACTTGCCGATCGCGATGGACCGGTTGCTGCCGACCAGCGCGCGGTTGCCGCCGTAGCCGAGGATCGGCGAGTGGTTGGCGGCGGCGACCGCGCCCTCGGACAGCGTGGTGCGGATGTCGTCGCTGTGCCCGTTCTGCAACCGTTCGTCGAACGTGCGGCCGAGCGGGGTGGCGACGATCAGCACGCCGATCAGCCCGACCGCCAGGGCGAGGCCGCCGAGCACCACCATCCGGCCGCGCAGCGCCAGCCGGATCGCCACGTAGACCGCGGCGATGCCGAGGCCGATCCAGAGCCCACGGTTGAGCGAGTAGATGATCGGGAAGATCGCGGCGAGCGCGATCGCCACCCCGGCGGTACGGCGCAGCGGCCTGCCCAGCACCACCCAGCCGACGATCAGCCAGACCAGCAGGATCGCGGTGTTCTCACCCCACGAGTTCGTGTACGTGAACGGCGCGGACGGTCGCGGTGAGCTGGCCTCCCCCTCGATCACCTGCTGCACCTGGGCGAACTTCACGTCCATCAGCGAGGCGACGAAGGGGTGGGTGGCGATCGAGTGCGGCAGGACGAAGCGCAGCGGCGCGACGAACCCCGTGGTGGGGAAGAGCGAGCCGAGCCAGCCGCCGACGACCACCACCACGCCCATGAACCCGAAGAGCCGGATCATCCGGCGCCGGGACAGCTCCCGCTCGCTGAGGTTGTAGACGTAGAGCATGGCCACGGTCATCGCGACGAAGTTGGCCAGCCGGATGCCCCAGCCGAGGTAGCGGCCACCGCCACCGCCGGGCGGCAACGTGTCCGGGGCGGTCAGCCCGAGCGTCGACACGGACAGGAACAGCCAGAGCAGCAGCAGCAGCCAGATGCCGAAGCCGGGCGGCACCCGGACCGGACCGCGCCGGGCCATCTGCACCACCATCGGCACCGCGAAGATGATGAAGACGAAGCTGGACACCCCGAGCGCCCACCACACCGGCCAGAGCAGGAAGAGCGAGATTAGCGGCCACGCGGTCGGCAGCCGCCAGGACCAGCCCTTCGGCCGGGCCCGCACCGGTGCGAGGCGGTTGCCGCCGGGCGGCGGCACCACCGCGCCCACCGGGACCGACCCGCGCGCCGAGCGGGGTGGGGTGACGGTGCTCATTTCACGGTGACCTTGGCGGTGGTCGGCGCGTAGATCACCCAGGCGTTGCCGGGTTGCGGGTGCAGCAGGTCACCCCCGGCGTCGGCGAGCGTGCAGACCATCCCCAGGCCGGGCTTGCGCCAGCGGCCCTTCGCGCTGGTCGGACCGGACACCGCGAGCACCGCGCCCTCGCCGAAGACGTTCGCCGACGGCAGCGCGCGGAACGACGGCTTACGCACCTCCAACGTGCGGTATTCCATGGTCAGCACGATCACCGAGGTGGCGGTCACCGTCGCGGTGCCGACCTTGCCCACCCAGCGGGCCTTCGGCTGGTCGTACCGCCAGACCATCGGCGGGCCGCCGGAGACGGCGATCGACAGCTCGGTGGCGGGCACGAGGTCCCGGGCGGCCAGCGCGTCGCCGTCGGTGGCGTGGTCCAGCGCCGGCGTGGGCGGCTGACCCCCCTTCGCGGCGGCCTTGAGCAGCGCGGCCGTCGAGGTGTAGTCGCCGCTGAAGACCTTGCTGTCGTCGTCCGGGGTGACGCCGTCGAGGTCGGAGCTCTCGAACTGGCTGAGGAAACCGGTCGGACCGCCGTCATACCCCACGAACGGGCGCAGCACCGAGACCGAGCGGATGTCGACCGGCCGGATCTCGGTCACCGGCCCGATCTTGCTGGCGTCCCGGGAGTGGAACACGGCGGTCAGGTGCAGCGTGTCCGACTCGGCGAACTCGGCGTAGACCAGATCGGCGGCGTCCAGCCCGGCCGGGGTGGTGGCGGGGCTCACCCGCATCGGCACCGCGACCGCCTGGCGGGTGGCCGCCGCCGGGGTGCCGACCGGCGCCCCGGTCAGCGGGCCGGTGGGCAGGCTCGACGTCGGACTGGCCGACGGTGGCGTCGCGGCGACGCTGCCCGGGTCGGCCACGTCGACGCTGCCCGGCTTGGGCTGGGGCTCACTGCACCCCGTGCCGACGCCGAGAACGACGGCCGGAGCGAGGGCGGCGCGGAGCATCTGCCGGCGGTTCACCCCAGGTCCTCGCCGGAGTCGATGGCGTAGCTGCGGCCGTCACCGCCGTCGCCCCGGGAACGGTAGGTGCCACCGGTGCCGTTGACCGGCATCGGCTTGCCGGGGCCGGCCTGCGGCTTGCCCGGACCGACCGGCGGCTTCACCGGCGCGGCGCCCTTGCCCGGAGCGGCCGGCTTCGCCGGCCCGGCGGTCG
Organism: Micromonospora sp. NPDC049201; assembly: GCF_055586805.1. Classification (NCBI taxonomy): domain Bacteria; kingdom Bacillati; phylum Actinomycetota; class Actinomycetes; order Micromonosporales; family Micromonosporaceae; genus Micromonospora; species Micromonospora sp. NPDC049201. The sequence goes on from NZ_JBVJHM010000014.1 coordinate 147,188, forward strand.
GGCCGGAACGGGACGACTGCATGCGCGGCAGCACCATCGTCGACTCGGCGGACGGGCCGGGACTGGGTCGCGGCTTGGGCCGGTTGGCAGGCGTCGCCGAGGTGGTCGGGGTGGTCGAGCCGGCCGCCGCGACGGGGCGGGTCGCGCCGCCGGTCGGCGCGGGCAGGCGCGGTGCCAGCACCGCACCGATGACCGGCGCGTTGACCTGCTCGAACTGCTGGAGGGCGGCGGTGATCTCACCGCTGCGGGTCTTGCCGGACTCGGCCACCACGATCACCGCGTCGACGTAGCGGCCCAGCGCCTGGGCCTCCACGGCCTGGGTCGGCTGCCCGGTCTCGATCAGCACGTGGTCGAAGCGTGCGGTCAGCTCGTGCAGGATCTCCAGCAGACCGGCGACCGGCAGCTCCACCTCCGCGTCCAGCTCGCCGGGGACGAGCACCCGGAGCTGGCCGAGGCCCGGCACCGGCGCGAGCGCCTTGAGCACCGGCACGTCGCGGCGGAGCACCGAGGCGAGGCTGTGCCGCCCCTCGGCGACGCCGGTGATGCCGCTCAGCGCCGAGTCCGGCTTGGTGGTGACCAGCGCGACCTGCGCGCCGGTGCGGGCGTACGCGGCGGCCAGGTTGGCGGCGACGAACCCGGCGGCGGTGCCGGCCGAGCCGTCGCAGAGCAGGAGCTGACGACCGCGGCCGGCCTGGGCCGACTCGGGGACGGCGGAGAGCAGCACGTTGCGCAGCCGGCCCAGCTCGCGGGAGATCCGGTGGGTGGCGGGCAGGACGGAGAGCGACGGCGGGCGGGTGTTCAGCTCCAGCAGCAGCGGCAGGCCTACCCGGTCGGAGATGTCGCGCCCGCGCCGGATCCGGGTGTCGAGCCGGTCCAGCACCAGCGCCAGCACGATGCCGAGCAGCAGGCCCGCGCCCATGCCGCTGGCCAGGTTCAGCGTGCGGTTCGGCGAGCTGGGCCGCTCGGGCAGCCGGGCGTCGGAGATGATCTCACCGGGGTCGGAGTCGGCCGAGACCAGCGGGCTGAGCCGGTTGTTCAGGCCGCTGAGCTGGTTGGTGAGCACGCCGCGGTCGGCCTCGGCGCGCTCCCGCTCGGGGGAGTTGGCCGGGGCCGCCGCGATCCGCCCGGCAACGGCGCTGAGCTGCTTGTTCACCTCGGCGATCTGCTGCTTGAGCGCGTTGGTCTCGTTCTCCAGCGCCTTCTGCGCGGTGGCCTTGCGCAGGTCGAGGTAGGCCTGGGCGAACGCGTGCGAGCCCGCCTGCGCCTCGGCCGGGGTGCCCGCCTCGTAGGCCACCTGGAGGATCTGGCTGTTCGGCGGGACGCTGACGGTCACGGACTTGACCAGCTCGTCACCGCCGGTGGTGACCTTCATCAGGCCCTTGGCCCGCTCCGCCACCACGAGCGACCGGACCACCTGTGCCTCGGTGTCGAGGTTGACCTTGGCGTTCGGGTTGCTCTCCGCGCCGGAGCCGAGCGGGCGTACCAGCAGCGAGGTGGTCGAGGTGTAGCGCGCGTCCTGGAGTTGGTTGATCGCCAGGCCGCCGGCCAGGCCGAGGACCGCGGCGAGCAGCAGGATCCACCAGCGGCGGCGCAACCAGCCCAGGTACGCCATCAGGGCAAGACCGTCGGAGTCGTTCTCGGCCAAATGGGGTGAGGGCATCAGAGTCTGTCGCTCCCTTTCGACCGAGCCGGGCAGTCCACGGCACAGCTGGAACTGACCGTGACTTCGAGTGTCCCCGATCCGAACGTTGAGGGAAAGTCTGCTCACGTTCCGGTAAGCCTGCCCAGGTGTGGGCAGCCCGCGGAGAGATGGCCGATCCGTGCTGGCCATTCAGCGGGTTTCCCGGCGTCGGGCCCGACCTGCCCCCGGGAGTCGGCGTCGCCGCCGGCTCGCGTACGGAGCGGTGACGGAATCCTGACACATCCCCCCGGGTGCCCGTGGTCCCGGCCCACCGACCCGGGCTCGACGCGGCTGACCTGGCGGGTCGCACCGCCGGCCGGATCCTGGCGACGGGAATCCCGAGGTGACCCGACCGGCCGGCCGGGATCCGTCCAACGGCCCCTTCAGTTGCCCAGGCCGCGCCAGTAGGTTGTCAGGGCGCGTCCGAGGGTCATTCACGTAAATCCGGGCGCGGTCGCACGGTTACGGGAGGAAACGTTGTGGTGAGCGGGTCAACCGAGGGCTCGGGGCAGGTCCTGCTGGTCGGCTCCAGTGGCGGGCATCTGGCCCAGCTCCTGGCTCTCGAGCCGTGGTACCGGGAACGCGGCCGGGCATGGGTCACCTTCGACACACCGGACGCGCGCTCGCTGCTCCACGGCGAGGACGTGGTCTGGGCGCACCACCCCACCACCCGTAACGTCAAGAACCTGGTCCGCAACGCGTTCCTCGCGCTGAAGGTGATCCGCCGACGCCGGGTGGACGCGGTGGTCACCACCGGCGCCGGCGTCGCCCTGCCGTTCGTGGTGGCGGCCCGGCTGCGCCGGATCCCCACGGTCTACATCGAGGTCTACGACCGCATCGACAGCGCGACGCTGACCGCCCGACTCTGCCGGCCGTTCCTCTCCGCGATGCTCGTGCAGTGGGAGGAGCAGCGCCGGATGTACCCGGAGGCGACAGTCGTGGGGAACCTCCTCTGATGGGGCTCATTCCGCAGCAGCGGGACCGACGGTCCGGGCCCTACGTGCTGGTCGTGGTCGGCACCGACGTGCACCGCTTCGACCGCCTCGTCGGCTGGCTGGAGCGCTGGCACGCCGCCCGCCCCGGCGTCCGGCTGGTCCTCCAGTACGGCCACAGCCGACCGCCGGCCCTGCCCGAGGCCACCCCGTTCCTCGGCCACGAGGAGCTGCAACGCGCGATGGCCGAGGCCACGCTCGTGGTCAGCCACGGCGGGCCGGCCACCATCACCGAGGCCCGCCGCACCGGCCACCTGCCGATCGTGGTGCCCCGCGACCCGGCCCACGACGAGCACGTCGACAACCACCAGCAGCTGTTCTCCCGGCGGCTCGGCGCGGCCGGCATGGTCCGGCTCTGCGAGACCGAGGCCGAGCTGCTCGCCGCGCTGGACGAAGGGCTGGCCGACCCGGGCCGGTTCGTGCTGGCCGCCGACCCCGGCCGGCCGGACCCGCGCGCCGAGGCGGTCGCCCGGGTCGGCGCCGTGATCGACGACCTGGTGGCCCGGCGGGTCCGCCAGCGGGCCGGCGGGCGGCGCGGATGAGCGCCCCGGAGCCGGCGCAGCCGCGGGTGCTCTTCGTCGGCGGTCTCGGCCGCAGCGGCTCCACGCTGCTGGAGCTGCTGCTGGCGCAGAGTCCCGACGTGTGCGCGGTCGGCGAGGTGGTGCACCTCTGGGAGCGGGCGCTCGGCGCGGACGAGCGGTGCGGCTGCGGGGAGCGGTTCACCGCCTGCCCGTTCTGGCAGCAGGTCGGCGAGCAGGCGTTCGGCGGCTGGTCCGCGATCGACCGGGACGACGTGCTGGCGCTCAAGGACCGGGTCGACCGGACCCGGCACATCCCCCGGTTGGCGAAGACCTCGCTCCCGCCGGAGCAGCTCGCCGACGTCCGCCGCTACGCCGACCTCTACACCCGGATCTACCGCGCCGCGCTCGCGGTGACCGGGGCGCGGGTGGTGGTCGACTCCAGCAAGCACGCCTCGCTCGCCTTCGCGCTGAGCTGGGCGGACGGGCTCGACCTGCGGGTGCTGCACCTGGTCCGGGACAGCCGGGCGGTCGCGTACTCCTGGGGCAAGCAGGTGCGCCGGCCCGAGGTGGTGGACGGCGAGGACTTCATGCCGACCTTCTCGCCGTTCGAGGTGAGCAAGCTCTGGACCGCGCAGAACGCCGCGTTCCACCTGCTCGCGCAGCGGGCGAAGGTGCTCCGGCTGCGCTACGAGGACTTCACCGCCGACCCGGCCGGCACCGTCCGCCGGGTGCGCGACTTCAGCGGCCTGCCGGACGACCCGGCGGCGCTGCGCATCCTGGCCGGCGACGCGCCGGACCCGGCGGCCGAGCCGGCCGCGCCGTTCCGCGCGCACAGCGTCGCGGGCAACCCGCTGCGGTTCAGCGGCGGCCCGCTGACGGTACGCCGGGACGAGGCGTGGCGGGACCGCCTGCCGCGCCGCAGTCGGGCCGTGGTCAGCCTGGCCACGCTGCCGCTCCGAGTCCGCTACGGCTACCTGGGCCAGCGGGGATCCGACGAATCCGTGGAGAGAACATGAGTGGGCCGAGCATCTCGGTCGTCGTACCGACGCGGGACCGTCCGGAGCTGCTGCGCGCGGCGCTCGACGCCATCCTCAGCCAGGCGCACCCCGGCCTGATCGAGGCGATCGTGGTCTACGACCAGTCCGAGCCGGACCGGTCGCTGGAGTCCGACCGCGGTGACCGGCGGGTCCGGGTCATCACGAACACCCGCACCGCGGGGCTGGCCGGGGCGCGCAACACCGGCATCGAGGCGGCCACCGGTGACTGGGTGGCGTTCTGCGACGACGACGACGAGTGGCTGCCCGGCAAGCTGGCCGCCCAGTTCGGGGCGCTCGACGCGCACCCGGACGGCGCGCTGGTGAGCTGCGGCATCCGGGTCAGCTACGACGACCGGACGGTGGACCGCTCGCTGGACCGGGCGCGGATCTCGCTGGAGGCGTTGCTCCGGGACCGGCTCACCGAGCTGCACCCGTCCACGTTCCTGATCCGCCGGGCCGCGCTGCTCGACGCGATCGGGCTGGTCGACGAGCAGATCCCGGGCAGCTACGCGGAGGACTACGAGTTCCTGCTCCGGGCCGCCCGGTACGCGCCGCTGGTCAACGTGGAGAGCCCGTACGTGCTGGTGCGCTGGCACAAGCGGTCCTACTTCGCGCAGCGTTGGGAGACCATCTCGACCGCGTTGCAGTGGCTGCTGCGCCGCTATCCCGAGTTCGCCACCGTGCCGCACGGCGAGGCCCGGGTGGCCGGGCAGATCGCGTTCGCGCAGGCGGCGATGGGCAATCGGCGGGACGCGGTCCGGTGGGCCCGACGCACGCTGGCCCGTAACCCGAAGGAGCCGCGCGCCTACCTGGCGCTGGCGGTGGCGAGCCGGGCGGTGCAGGCCGACCGGGTGCTGCGCACGCTGCACAAGCGCGGCCGGGGCATCTGAGCCGTACGCGACGAAACGGGCGGGCGACCGAGGTCGCCCGCCCGTCGTGGTCCGCCGGCCCGGCTCAGGCCACGCAGAACGCCTTCCACGCCTGGATGCTCGGCTGGTCGAGCAGCCGGAAGTCACCCTGGCTGACGGTCTGGTTGTAGTAGGCCACGAACTCCGGCCGCTGGCCGTTGAGGAAGCCGGACATCGACCGGATCCATTCGGCCCGGCCGGCGCCGGCGTCACCGGGCACCAGGTCGCTGCCGGTCTCCGCGACGCCCCACGGCTTGCCCAGCGCCTTCGACTTGTTGATCATCGGGCCGTAGATCTCCTGCGGCGAGGCGTACCGCTTCCACTTCTTGCCCCAGTTGTAACAGTCCCAGCCGAGCGCCTCGATCACGTTGCCACCGGGGTAGAACGCGTCGAAGCTGCGCCCGGACTTCGGGTCGAGCGTCCAGCACATCAGGATCAGCGTGTTGATGAGCCTGGGGTTGCCCGCCTGGTCGGCCAGGCCGGCGACCCGCTTCCACGCCGTCCGGTACGCGTCGGTGCTGAACGCGCCGCGCTCGACGTCGTCCTCCGGCTCGTGGAAGTAGGACCAGTACACGTTGTGGTCGCGCGGGATCGAGGCGAACCAGGAGCGCAGCCGGGAGTCGTGCCGGCCGGAGTTGATCTCCTGGGGCGACGCCTTGAAGGACACCACCACGGTGCGGTCGACCACGTCGGCACGACTGCCCGACCAGGCCGGCGGCAGGCCGGGGAAGAAGATCCGGGCCATCTGGAGCTTGCCGAACGTCCGGTCGGAACGGCTCAGCGCCTGGCCGAAGGTCTCCCCGTTCTGCACGCCGATCGACGCGCCGGGCAGCGTCTCCCGCGTACCGGCGAAGCCCTTGGCGCCCGGGGCGGCGGAGGCCGACGGTTTCGCGCCGGGCTTGCCGCCGAGGCCCTGGTCCGCGCTCGGGGCGGCGCCGGGCGTGGCCGGCGCACCCAGGCCGGCCGACGGGGCCGGGCCGGCGCTTTTCGGCACCTCGCTGGCCTGCGGGTTGGTCGCGTCCGGTCGCAGCGCGGCCACCGCGACGCCACCACCGGTCAGGGCCAGCGCCACGGCCGTCGCCAGCACCGCGCGCCAGCGCCGCCGGGGCCCGCCGGGCGGCGGGTCCGACGTGACCGGGGGAAGCGGCGGCTGGCCGGGACCGCCCGCACCCGGCCGGGCGTCCGGCCCGGTGGGTACGCCTCCGGGCGGCGGCCCGGTCAGCGTGGCGGTCGCGGTCGTCGCCGCGCCCCACCCGGCGGATGCCTCCCCGCCCCAGCCGACGGGCGGGGTCCCGCCCCAGCTCGCGGACGCGGTCGTTTCCTCGGTCCAGTCCGCCGGCGCGGTGGGCGCGTCGCCCCAGCGGGCGGTGGCCGTCGTTCCGTCGCCCCAGTGGGCGGACGCGGTGGTCGTGCCGTCGGCCCAGGCGGCGGGCGTCCGGTCGGGGCCGGGCATGGCGTGCTCGACGCCGGTCCGGCCGGGCGGCTCGTGCCCCGACCAGGCCGGCGCGGCGTCCACCCAGGACTGGTCCGCGTGACCGGGGCCGGGCAGCTCCCGCTCCGGCCAGGGCAGATCACCGTGGGCATGTGCGTGGACCGGCGCCGGTGGCGAGGTCGGAGTCTCCGGCCAGGGCAGCGCGGGGCTGCCCGATTGGCGAGAAACGTCCTGCCCCGGCCACAGGCCGGTCGGCTCCTCGAAAGCATCGTGCGGGTCTCGGTCGGCCGGCATGGCCCTCCCTGGCTGTCGGCGGCCCGAGGTCTCGGGCTCCGGTCGGACGCGCATTCGCACCCGACGATAACCCCGATTCACCCTGGCCGTACGTACCGTCACTCTCAGCCGAACGCCTCACCCCGGTCACCGGTGACGGCCGAAGCGGGCATCTCGACCCCGGTGCGGGCGATCGCGGCGAGCAGCCGGTCGGCCAACTCGGGGCGGCAGACCAGCAGATCGGGCAGGCGCGGGTCGGCCCGGTTGTAGCGCAGCGGCGAGCCGTCGATCCGGGACGCGTGCATGCCCGCGCCCAGGGCCACCGCCACCGGCGCGGCGCTGTCCCACTCGTACTGGCCACCCGCGTGGACGTACGCGTCGACCTCGCCGGTCACCACCGCGCACACCTTGACCCCGGCCGAGCCCATCGGGACGGCCCGGGCGTCCAGCAGCTCCACCAGCTCGCCCACGAACGCCGGCGGGCGGCTGCGACTCACCGCGATCCGGATCGGCCCGTCGGTCGCCTTCGGCGTCGGGCAGGTGGTGCCGAGCACGACCGGCGCACCGTCCACCGTGGTCCGCGCCGGCATGCCGACCGCACCGGCGATCAGCGCGCCGTCCGGCGCGGCCGAGCGCTGCCAGAGCGCCACGTGCACCGCCCAGTCGTCCCGGCCGGCCTCGGAGAACTCGCGGGTCCCGTCCAGCGGGTCGATGATCCAGACCCGGTCCGCCTCGTGCCGGGGCGCCCGCTCCCCGTCCGCCCAGGCGCGGCGCGCGTCGGCCTCCTCCTCGGAGAGCACCGCGTCCGCCGGACGCCACCGCGCCAGCGCCGCGGTCATCAGCTCGTGCGACGCCCGGTCGCCGGCGTCCTTGAGCGCCTTCGGGTCGGCGAAGCCCTGCCGGTCCCGCAGCGCGGTGAGCGCCGCCCCGGCCTCGGTGGCCAGCCACTGCGCGAACTGCTGGTCGTCGAGTCGTCCCGTCTCGTCCTCGGTCACGAGCCCCATCCCCTGTCTCGCGGGTCTGCCGCGACCCGTCATCCTTCGGCGACCGGTGTCCCAGGCGCCAGCGTCCGGTCGGATCGTAGACAGTCGCGAGCCGGCCTCGTCTCCCTGTCGGTGCTGGTCGCCGCCGGTCGCCGCCCGCATGTTGAACTTCGCGTGTATGCCGTTCGGACCCGGCGGGGCAGGCCCTAGGCTCTGCGCATGACCGCCGAGCAGCTGATCTCCTTCGCCCGTGGGGCTCCCTCGTTGGACATCGTCGATGTCGAGGGGCTCAAGGCCGCCGCCGTCCGCGCCTTCGACGCCGACCCTGCCGGGGTCACCGCGTACGGCACCTCGGTCGGCTACCCGCCCCTGCGGAAGTGGATCGCCGAGAAGCACGGCGTCGAGGCCGACCAGGTGCTGGTCACGAACGGCTCGTTGCAGGCCGACGCGTTCCTCTTCGACCACCTGGTCCGCCGGGGCGACGCGGTGGTCGTCGAGCGCCCGACGTACGACCGCACGCTGCTCAACCTCCAGCAGATGGGCGGCGAGGTGCACGGCGTGACCATCCAGCCGGACGGCCTGGACACCGCCGAGCTGCGCAAGCTGCTGGAGTCCGGGGTCCGGCCGCGACTGGCCCACGTGATCCCGAACTACCAGAACCCGGCCGGCGTCACGCTCTCCCTGGACAAGCGCCGTGAGCTGCTCGACCTGGCCGCCGAGTACGAGTTCACGATCTTCGAGGACGACCCGTACGCGGACATCCGGTTCCGGGGCGAGCCGCTGCCCTCGATGCTGTCGATGGACACCCGGGGCGTGGTGGTGCACGCCTCCAGCTTCACCAAGACGGTCTGCCCCGGTGTGCGGGTCGGTTACCTGGTCGGCCCCGCGGAGCTGATCGCGGCGATCGCCAAGCGGGCCACGAACCTCTACATCTCGCCGGGCATGGTGGCCCAGGCGATCGTCTACCAGTTCTGCGTCTCCGGCTCGATCGAGCGGTCGATCCACACGGTCCGGACGGCGCTGGGCGAGCGGGCCGGGGCGCTGGCCGAGTCGCTGCGCCGGCACATCCCGGAGGCCCGGTTCGTCGAGCCGGACGGCGGCTACTTCCTCTGGATCGAGTTGCCGGAGGACGTCGAGGTCGACCGGCTGGCGCCGGCCGCCGCCGAGCGCGGCGTCGCGGTGGTCAAGGGCAGCGACTTCATGATCGACGGCGGTCGGCACGCGCTGCGGTTGGCGTACTCGGCGGTGACTGCGGACCGGATCGACGAGGGCGTGCGGCGGCTCGCCGAGGCGATGGCCGCCGTCCGCGCCTGATTTTCTGTCGGGTTTCCGACAGAGTGGCCCCCCTGGCCGGCTCGGCTCTCCCGCCGGGCCGGCCTTCGGCCCACAATGCTGCGAGCGTCGCTCACGTTCGGCGGTCGGCCCCGGATCGCGACGCCGCCAGCATCACTCCCACCCCCACGGGTGCCGGGTGGGCCGTGTCGCCCCTCACCCCCCTGACGCGGCCGGCCCGCCCGGCACCGCACCGCGGGCCGCCCGCCCCCGCCTCCGAGCGGCGTAACCTGCAAGCCGCAGCTTCGTGGAGAGGGGGCGAGAGATGACGGACCGGGTGGCACGCGACCGCACCGACGGCCAGTACGGCGACCGGCCGCCCCGGCCACGGGCCTGGGCGGCGCCGGTACGCGCCATGTCCCGCATCCTCAACGCCGACGGCTCCCCGCGAGCGCCCCAGCCGACCCGTCCCGGGCGCAGCGGCATCGTCGACTGCGGGCTCTACGTCGACGGCGAGCGTCGACCCGGCCGCCCGCAGTACGCGGAGGCCCTGGCCGCCGCCCGCCGCGAGCGGGACGGCTTCGTCTGGCTCGGCCTGCACGAGCCCGACCTGGCCGAGATGACCGAGATCGCCGCCACGTTCGGCCTGCACGAGCTGGCCGTGGAGGACGCGGTCAAGGCCGAGCAGCGCCCGAAGCTGGAGCACTTCGGCGAGATCGTCTTCCTGGTGCTGCGCACCGCCCGCTACTGCGAGCACACCGAGCTGACCGAGAACTCCGAGGTGGTGGAGACCGGTCAGGTGATGCTCTTCATCGGGCCGAACTTCGTGATCAGCGTGCGGCACGGGGACGCCTGCCGGCTGTCGCCGGTCCGCGCCGACCTGGAGGCGAAGCGCGACCTGCTGCGGCAGGGGCCGTGGGCGGTCGCGTACGCGATCACCGACCGGGTGGTCGACCTCTACCTGGAGGTCGCCGACCGGCTGGAGGACGACCTCGACGTGCTGGAGGCGGACGTCTTCGACCGGCAGAGCAGCGGCCGGATCCAGCGGATCTACCAGATGAAGCGGGAACTGGTCGAGTTCAAGCGGGCGGTGGTGCCGTTGCAGCGCCCGCTGATGACGCTCACCGCCCAGGTCAACCGCGCGGTGCCGCAGGAGGTGCGGCGCTACTTCCGCGACGTGCAGGACCACCTCAGCCGCACCGTCGAGCAGGTGAACTCGTACGACGACCTGCTCAACTCGATCCTCCAGGCCCGGCTGGCCCAGGTCACCGTCGACCAGAACAACGACATGCGCAAGATCGCCGCCTGGGCCGCCATCGGTGCGGTGTGGACCGCGATCGCCGGCATCTACGGCATGAACTTCCAGAACATGCCCGAGCTGACCTGGACGTACGGCTATCCGGGCGTGTGGGCGGTCAACCTGACGCTGTCGTTCGTGCTCTACCGCTGGTTCCGCCGCAACGGCTGGTTGTGACAGGCGACACCCAACCGGCACGGTAGGTCGGCATGCGGAAGCGCCGGCCACGCGGGGCGTGCCCGCGCGCCGGCGCTGTTCCGACGGCTCGAACCGTGCTCAGTGGCGACCGCTGGCCTTGGCCGCGCTCCGGCCGTTCTGGGCGGCCTTGGTGATGTCGTCGGCCGGTCGGCCGGAGACGTCCCGGGCACCCTCGGCGACGGAGGGGACCTGGCTGTTCGGGTGGATCACCGGGTCGGGGCCGGGCGTGGTGGTCGAGGCGCTGCTGCCGTCGGCCACCGTCGAGCTGCCGGCACCGGCCGGGCCGGCCTGGGTCACCTTCGCGCTGGCGTCCGGGGTCTCCACCACGATCGTGTCCACGTCCTCCCGCATCGGCTCCAACGTGTCCTGACCGGTCGGGCCGAGCGTGCCGGTCGGGTCGTACTCGGCCCACTCCTGCTGCTCGCGGCGGCGGCGCATGGCCATCGCCCCGGCCAGGCCGGCGACGGTGCCGGCCACCAGCAGACCGGCGGTCATGCCCCGCGACCTGCGCTGCTTCTTCTTTCCAGGCTTCATGCTCTTCGCCTTCTTCGTCATCACGGACTGCTTCGCCGCCACCGCCCGACGACCGGTGCGTGCCTTGCCCGCCGCCTCGGTCCGGGCGCTGCGCACGGCCAGGAGCACCGGCGCGAGCGCGGCGGCGCTCGACGCGACGCCGCTGGACGCCCGGTCCCGGACCATGACCGCGGTCGGCGCGACGGCGACCCGGGCTGCCTGGACCCGCGGGCCGACCGTGGCCCCGGCACCCTTCGCCGCGTGCGAGGCGGCCTGCCTCAGGTGACCGATGCCCTGGTTCAACTCGGCCTTGGCGAGCTGGCCCTGGGTCTTTCGCCGCCCGATTCCAAACACGGTCCCACCTCCTGGGAGTTGTTCCTTCGTCATCCTCCACCTTCGGATGCCTCCGCATGGCCAGATCGGGCACATGGGAGGATCCGCAAGGAACTGACCAACGAGTGAGGAGTACCCGTGGCCGAGGCTGTCTACGCCACCTTGCACACCAACGCCGGCCCGATCCGGCTGGAGCTCTTCCCGAACCACGCGCCGAAGACCGTCCGCAACTTCGTGGAGCTGGCCGAGGGCAACCGGGAGTACACCGACCCGCGTACCGGTCAGCCGGGCAGCGGGCCGTACTACGACGGCACCATCTCGCACCGGGTGATCAGCGGTTTCATGATCCAGATGGGCGACCCGACCGGCACCGGGCGCGGTGGCCCGGGTTACAAGTTCGACGACGAGTTCCACCCGGAGCTGCGTTTCGACCGGCCGTACCTGCTGGCGATGGCGAACGCCGGGCCGGGCACGAACGGCTCGCAGTTCTTCATCACGGTGGGGCCGACGCCGCACCTGAACAACCGGCACACCATCTTCGGCCAGGTCGCCGACGAGCAGTCGGTGAAGGTCGTCGACTCGATCGCGAACACCCCGACCGGGCCGAGTGACCGGCCGATCCAGGACGTGGTGATCGAGCGGGTCGAGATCGAGCGGCAGCAGTCCTGACCGTCGCGCGGGTACCTTTGCTCGCATGACTGAGCGCTCCGGGCAGGCAGGCGACGCCACCGAGGGGCCGGTGCCGACCACTCCGGTCTGCTACCGGCATCCCGACCGGGAGACGTACCTCCGGTGCACCCGCTGCGACCGGCCGATCTGCCCCGAGTGCATGCGCGACGCCTCCGTCGGCCACCAGTGCCCGGAGTGCGTCGCCGAGGGACGCCGCAGCGTGCGGCCGGCGCGTACCGCCTTCGGAGGCGGTGCCGCCGGCCGCCAGGGCTACGTGACGAAGGCCCTCATCGCGCTGAACGTGCTGGCCATGGTGATCTCCGTCGTGTCGGCCCGGAGCGGGAACGCGATCGCCGGCGGCGGTCTCGGCGGCCTGATGGGCGGCGGGACGCCGCTGACCGAGTGGGGCGCGGTGCTGGGGCTGGCCGCCTTCCCGGACGGCACCATCGGCGGGGTGGCCGACGGCGAGTGGTACCGGCTGGTCAGCGCCATGTTCCTGCACTACGGCGTGCTGCACCTGCTGCTCAACATGTGGGCGCTCTGGGTGCTCGGCCGGACGCTGGAGGCGGTGCTCGGGCCGCTGCGCTTCCTGGCGCTCTATCTGCTCGCCGGGCTCGGCGGCAACGTGGCCGCCTACGTCTTCACCGAGCCGAACCGGTTCACGGCCGGCGCGTCGACCGCCATCTTCGGCCTGTTCGCCGCGATCTTCGTGATCATGCGCCGGCTGGGTCGGGACACCTCGGCGATCGTACCGATCCTGGTGATCAACCTGATCTTCACGTTCACCGTGCCGAGCATCTCGGTCGCCGGGCACCTCGGCGGCCTGGTGGTCGGTGCCGTGACGGCGCTCGTCCTGGCGTACGCGCCGCGGATGCGCCGAACCGTGTTCCAGACGGCGGGTTGCGCGATCGTGCTGGTGGCCCTGATCGGCCTGGCCCTCGTCCGCACCGCCGCGCTGACCGGCTGATCCGGCCCGCTCCCGCGCGAATCGGCGTGGGCCTTGTCAGCGGGCGGCGGCGCGGGCGGCGGTGAGCGTGGCGGCCACCTCTTCCAGCGGCGCGTCCAGGTCGCGGCGGCCGAACAGGTGCAGCGACTCCCCGGCGTCGATCTCCAGCGTCTCGGCGGTGACCCCGCGTCGGCTGCGTCGGTCCAGCCGGATCGCCTCCACCGCGGCCCACGGCAGCCGGCGCCGGCCGGCGTACCCGCGGATCACGGTGAGGCCCTCGGGGTCGACGGCGAGCCGGACCGGCGCGACGAGGTCGCGCAGCGCCCACGCGAGCAGCGCGGCGGCGAGCGAGCCGGCGAGCGCCGGGCGGACCGGGTCGCCGTCGGCGAGCGCCAGGCCCAGGGCGATCAGGGCGAGCGCGCCGAGCGCCTTGACCACCGGCAGCGCCCGGGGCACGCGCCACTGCCGGACCGGGGGCGGCTGTGGATCCATCCGCCCAGCATGCCAGCGGCCGGGGCCGTCCGGCACGCCCGGAAAGGCGAGGAGGGACGACGGTCAGGTCAGCACGTAGTATTGGGTCAAGCGAGGTTACCGGGGAGTAGACATGAGTGACGCGGTCATCGTCGGTGCGGTGCGGACCCCGGTCGGGCGGCGCAAGGGCAGCCTCGCCGGCGTGCACCCGGTCGACCTCTCGGCACACGTGCTGCGGGCCCTGGCCGAGCGCACCGGCATCGACCCGGGGCAGGTCGACGACGTGGTGTGGGGCTGCGTGTCGCAGGTGGGCGAGCAGTCCTGGAACGTGGCCCGCAACGCCGTGCTGGCGGCCGGCTGGCCCGAGTCCGTGCCCGGCACCACGCTCGACCGGCAGTGCGGGTCGAGCCAGCAGGCGTTGCACTTCGCCGCCGCCACCGTGCTCTCCGGCCAGGCCGACCTGGTCGTCGCCGGTGGCGTCGAGTCGATGACCCGGGTGCCGATGGGCTCCAGCGTGGCCGGCGGGATGCCGTTCAGCCCGGCGATCCTGGCCCGCTACCGCGGCGCCGAGGGCGTCGCCGAGGATTCGCCGCTGCCGTTCAACCAGGGCGTCGGCGCCGAGCTGATCGCTGAGCGGTGGCGCTTCTCGCGCACCCAGCTCGACGAGTTCGCGCTGGCCAGCCACGAGAAGGCGGCGGCTGCGCAGGACGCCGGCGCGTTCGAGCCGGAGCTGGCCCCGGTGGCGCTCGCCGACGGCGGCAAGTTCACCGCCGACGAGGGCATCCGCCGGGACACCACGCTGGCCAAGCTCGGCGAACTGAAGACCCCGTTTCGCGCCGACGGTGTGGTCACCGCCGGCTCCGCGTCGCAGATCTCCGACGGCGCCGCCGCGCTGGCGGTGACCACCGCCGAGTGGGCCAGCCGGCACGGCCTGCGCCCGCTGGCCCGGGTGCACACCGCCGTGGTGGCCGCCGACGATCCGGTCGCCATGCTCACCGCTCCCATCCCGGCCACCGCGAAGGCGCTGCGCCGCGCGGGGCTGGGCATCGAGGAGATCGGGGTGTACGAGGTGAACGAGGCGTTCGCCCCGGTGCCGCTGGCCTGGCTGGCCGAGACCGAGGCGGACCCGGAGCGGCTCAACCCCCGGGGCGGCGCGATCGCGCTGGGTCACCCGCTCGGCGGGTCCGGTGCGCGGATCATGACGACGATGCTCCAGCACATGCGGGACAACGGCATCCGCTACGGCCTACAGACCATGTGCGAGGGCGGCGGCATGGCCAACGCCACCATCGTCGAACTGCTCTGAGAGCGGCTGGAAGTTCCAGAAATCCAGGGTGACCCATGTCACTACGGGTCAACCACTCGTTGCACCCGACATGGACGTGTTCTCCCGAACGTTCCTCCCGGCGGCGGCCGAGACCGGCCTGGCCACCCAGACCGCCACCCGCCACATGCCGGTGTTCCGGCGCTGCGTCGGCTCCGGTGACGCCACCATCCTGGTCACCCGGTGCAGCCGCCCGGACCATCCGGTCGGCGGCGACTACCTCATGCTCCTCACCCACCGCCGGCTGGTGGTGACCCGGCAGACCCGGTTGCTGCACCGGCTGCGCCTGCACCTCAACACCGAGCTGCGGGAACTCAGCAACGTCACCTGGAGCCCGGACCCTCGGGCGCACAGTGTGGAGCTGGCGGCCACCGCCATCGACGGCGTCCGCGAACGCTTCCTCATCCGCACCCACCACCCGAAGCAGGTGTGGCAGCTCGACGCGCTGCTCCACCACGCCTTCCGCACCCGACTGCGGACCCCGGCGGAACGGCTGGTCGCGACGATCGGTGACGCGCCGTCCGGCCCTCGGCCGGTCGTGTTCCGCCCGGCGTCGGCGCGCTGACGTTCTCCTTACCGAACCCGAACATCTCCCGTACGCGCCGGGCGGTCACCGGTCGGTCATCATGGGCCGGTGACCGCCGACACCGCGCAGCGCGGGCTCGTCCTCGTGGTGGAGGACGAGCCGTCCATCGCCGACCTGGTCCGGCTCTACCTGACCCGGGACGGCTTCGGCGTACACCTGGAACGGGACGGCACGGCCGGGCTGGCCGCCGCGCGGCGGCTGCGCCCGGTGGCCTGCGTGCTCGACATCGCGCTGCCCGGCCTGGCCGGCACCGAGATCTGCCGGCGGCTGCGCGCGGCCGGTGACTGGACGCCTGTCATCTTCCTCACCGCCCGCGACGACGAGGTGGACCGCGTGGTCGGCCTGGAGCTGGGCGCGGACGACTACGTCACCAAGCCGTTCAGCCCGCGTGAGCTGGTCGCCCGGATCCGCGCGGTGCTGCGCCGCAGCGCCGGCACGCCGGCCACCGCCGAACAGCCGCGGGTGCTCGGCCCGGTCACGCTCGACCCGGCCCGCCGGGCGGTGACCGTCGGCGGGGCGCCGGTGCAGCTCACCTCCACCGAGTTCGACCTGCTCGCCCACCTGATGGCCCGCCCCGGCCGGGTGTTCACCCGGGAGGAGCTGCTGGCCGGCGTCTGGGGGTACGCGGCGCACGCCGGCACCCGGACCGTGGACGTGCACGTGGCGCAGGTCCGGGCGAAGCTCGGCCCGGCCAGCGTGATCCGCACCCACCGCGGCGTCGGGTACGCGGCCGATGCCTGACCAGCCCACCGTGGCGCTGCCGGTGATCCGGACCGGGCCCGCCGCACCGCCCGCCCGCCGTTGGCCGGGCCACACGCTGACCGCCCGCGCGGTGCTCGTCACCTGCGCGGTGGCGCTGGTGTCGGTGCTGGTCACCGCGCTGGTGGCGGTGCCGTTGGCGGTACGCGGCGCGGAACGCCGGGACCAGGACGCGCTGGCCGCCCAGGCCCGGCTCGCCGCCGACGTGCTGCGCGTCCGCGCGGTACGCCAGCGCGACGGCGCCGGGGACCGGCTCATCCGGCAGCTCCGCCAGCAGCAGATCGACGTGTACCTGGTCCGCGACGGCCGGGCCGACCGGAGCGGCCTGCCCGCGCCGCTGGTCGCCCGGCTGGCGGCCGGCGGCAACGTCTCCGGCCGGCGACTCGTCGACGGGGAACGCCGGCTCGTCGAGGCACGGGCGCTGCCCGGCGGCGACGGGGTGGTGCTCACCCGCGCCGCCACCGCCGGCCCCTGGCGGCAGGTGCTGCGCGGGCTCTGGCTGCCGCTGCTCGCCGGGCTCGCCGCCGGGGCGGTCGCCGGGCTGCTGCTGGCCCGCCGGCTGGCCCGACCGATCCGCGTCGCGGCCACCGCCGCCGCCCGGCTCCGGGCCGGGGACCGGGCGGTCCGGGTGCCGGTCGAGCCGCCCGACGAGGTGGCCGACCTGGCGTACGCGCTCAACGGGCTGGCCGCCGCGCTGGCCACCAGCGAGGGCCGGCAGCGTGAGTTCCTGCTCTCCGTCTCGCACGAGTTGCGGACGCCGCTCACCGCCATCCGGGGCTACGCCGAGGCGCTGGCCGACGGGGTGCTCGACGGGGACGCGGTGCCGGCGACCGGGCGTACCGTGCTGGCCGAGGCCGAGCATCTGGACCGGCTGGTCAGCGACCTGTTGGCGCTGGCCCGGTTGGAGGCGGCCGACTTCCCGCTGGAACCGGTGCGGGTGGACCTGACCCGGCTCGCCGCCGACGTGGAGCGCACCTGGTCGGACCGGTGCACGGCGGTCGGGGTGCCGTTCCGGGTGGAGACGCCGGGCGGGCCGGTGCCGGCGTACACCGATCCGGGCCGGATCCGGCAGGTGGTGGACGGGCTGCTGGAGAACGCGCTGCGGGTCGTACCCCCGGGGGCGCCGGTGGTGCTCGCGGTCCGGCCCGCCGGCGCGGACCCGGCGGCCGGCGGGGTCCTGGAGGTTCGCGACGGCGGGCCCGGCTTCACCGACGACGACCTGGCGGTGGCGTTCGAGCGGGGCGCGTTGCACCAGCGCTACCGGGGGGTGCGCAAGGTGGGCAGCGGGCTGGGGCTGGCGCTCGCCGCCGGGCTGGTGCGCCGGCTGGGCGGCGACATCGCCGCCGGGCACGCGCCGGAGGGCGGCGCGGCGTTCACGGTCCGGCTGCCCGGAGATCCTTACCTGGCTCGAACATCGGCCTGACGGTCCGCTCGCGCCGGTGCGGAACGCTGACGTCACCACCGACGAGAGGAACACCGATGGCACGTCAGCGAATCGTCACCGGAGCCACCGCGCTGCTCACCGCCGCGGCGCTCGGCCTGGCCGGGTGCGGCGCGGCGCAGACCGGCGCCGACGCGGCCCGGGAGACCGCGGTCGAGGTGGCCGCCGCCATGGGCACCGACGGGCAGGCCCTGGCCGCGCTCGGCGTCGATCCGGCCGACCTGGACGTCGATCCGGTCGCGGCGCCCGCCCCGTCGGCCTCCGGCACGCCGGGCGAGCAGGCCGGGCCGGACCGCAAGGGGGACCGGGCACAGGACTGGCGCAAGCGGCACCGGGCCCGGGTGCTGCTGCGCAAGAACCGGCTGCACGGCGAGGTCGTGGTGCAGACCAAGGAGAACGGGACGAAGACGGTAGCCGTCCAGCGCGGTGAGGTGACCGCGGTCGACGCGAAGTCGATGACCGTGAAGTCCGCCGACGGCTTCACCATGACCTGGACGTTCGGCGAGAAGCTGCGGGTGGTCGAGCGCCGCGCGACGATCCAGGCGAACGAGATCAAGGTCGGCACGACGGTCGGCGTGGCCGGCGCCAAGGAGGGGGACAAGGGGGTCGCCCGGTTGGTCGTGGTGCCGCTCCGCCAGGAGTAAGGTGGGCGGGCTGTCGTGACCTCAGGAATCTGCCAGGCTACGCTATGCCCCGACCTGCCGTCACCTCCATGGAGAACCCGTGAAGCTTTCGATCCTCATGCCGGTCTACAACGAGGAAGAACGCATCGCGGACGCCCTCAAGCAGGCGTTGGCGGTGGACTACCCGTGCGAGATCGAGCTGGTCGTCGTGGACGACGGCAGCCGGGACGGCACCGGTGAGGTGCTCGGCCGGGTGGACGACGCCCGGCTGCGGGTGATCACTCACCCACGTAACGCCGGCAAGGGCGCGGCCATCAAGACCGCCGTCGACAACGCCGAGGGTGAATACATGGTCATCCTCGACGCCGACCTGGAGTACGACCCGCAGGACATCCCGCGCCTGCTTCAGCCGGTGCTCGACGGGCACGCCACCGTGGTCTACGGCAATCGCACGTTCGGCAGCCACAGCTCCTACAGCTTCTGGTACGTGATGGGCAACAAGGGCGTCACGCTGGCGGCCAACGTGCTCTACAACTCGTACATCGGGGACCTGGAGACCTGCTTCAAGCTGATGCCGCTGGCGCTCTACCGCTCGCTCCAGGTGCGCTCCCGGGGCTTCGGCATGGAGGCCGAGGTCACCGGCAAACTGCTCCGCCAGCGCATCCGCCCCTACGAGGTGCCGATCAGCTACCGCGCCCGGGGCCGGGAAGAGGGCAAGAAGATCACCTGGAAGGACGGCGTCGAGGCGATCTGGATCCTGGCCCGCGAGCGCGCCCGCCGCCGCCCGGTCGGTCCCGCCACGCGCTGACCCGACGAACCGGAACCCCGCACCCCGGCGGTGCGGGGTTCCTTCGCGTCAGGCGTCGAGGAACGCGTCGACGGAACGGCGCAGCCCGGCCGCGTCCAGCCCGTGCCAGCGGTCGTGGTCCGCCGGTCCGCCGTAGCGGCGCAGCTCCGCCCGGCCGACGCCGAGGGCGAGCAGCCGGTGCGGCCGGTCGGCCAGCGCGTCGGACACCACCCGGGTGGACGTGCCGGCCAGGTACGGCTCGACCAGGATCACCTCGCTGCCGGCCAGCGCCCGCAGCCCGGCCGTGTCGAACGGCCGGGGCCGGTGGGTGAACGCCACCGTGACCGGCCGGTCCGCCACCGCGTGCAGCGCCGGGTCCAGCACCGGCCCGACCGCCACCAGCAGCGGCGCGCCCGGCCCGGCGTCCCGGACCACCCGCAGGTCACCCGCCTCCGGATACGCGGACGCGTTGCCCCGGGTGGAGAGCCGCAGATAGGCCGGGCCGGTCCCGCACACCACGTCCCGCAGCAGCGGTCGCACCTCGTCCGGGTGGCCCGGCACGTGCACGGTCCACCCGTCGAGCGTGTCGATCAGGCTCACGTCGGCCGGCGCGAGGTGGGTCCGACCGGCCGCCGCCCGGTCGTACGAGGCGCCGATGCTGACCAGCACCGCGCCGACCCCCTGGTGGTCGAGGTCCAGCTTGATCTGCTCGTACGCCCGCTCGACGAGGAACGGGGCGTAGCTGTGCACGATCGGCCGCTGGCCGGTCAACGCCAGCCCGCCGGCGACACCGATCATGAGCTGCTCCCGGATCCCGACGTTGACCACCCGGTCCGGGTGGCGGGCGGCGGCCGGGGCGAACGCGGCGGCGGAGATGTCCGCCAGTACGAGCACGCTCCTCGGGTCCGCCAGCACCTCCTCGGTGCTGGTCACGAACGCGTCCCGCATGGTCATGGTCACTCCCCGTCGGTGACGGCCGCGACGACGACGTGCGGCCGGTGGTGGTCGTGCCCGGTCAGGGCGGTGTGCAGGGCGTCGTGGTCGTGGCCGTCCACGGTGGCGGCGGTCCACCCGTTGACGGTGAACCGGCTGGCGGTGCCACCCGGCCAGCCGTGCGTGGCGGAGCGGTTGTCCACCACGATCGCGGTCAGGTTGGCCAGGCCGGTCGCGCCGGCGTACGCGATCGCCTCGTGGTTGGCGCCCTCGTCCAGTTCGGCGTCGCCGAGCAGCACGTACACCCGGGGGTCGGGGCGGCCCTGGGCCCGCAGGCCGAGCGCGGTGCCCACGCCCAGTCCGAGCCCGTGGCCGAGCGACCCGGAACCGATCTCCACACCCGGCACCAGCGTCCGGTCCGGGTGGTCGCCGAGCCGGCTGGCCGGCCCGCCCTGGTCGTCCAGCCACTCGACCGGCACGAAGCCCTGCGCGGCGAGCAGCGCGTAGTAGCCGGCGACCGCGTGCCCCTTGGAGAGCAGGAACCGGTCCCGGTCGGGGTCGGCCACGGTCGCCGGGGTGATCCGGAGCACCCGGTCGTAGAGCACGTGGAGCACGTCCAGCGTCGAGTACACGTTCGCGCCGAACTCGCGGCCGGCGCGGACCCGCTCCAGCAGCGCGGCCAGCTCGGTGGCGGTGGTCGTCGTCATGCCGATAGCCTCGAACCTCAACCGAACTTCACCTCAAGGTCCTGTGATGCACGAGGCAACGCTCACCATCGGCCAGCTCGCCGAGCGCAGCGGCGTGGCGCCCTCAGCGCTGCGCTACTACGAGCGGCTCGGCCTGATCCACGCCGCCCGCACCGGCGGCAACCAGCGCCGCTACGCCCGCACCGAGCTGCGTCGGGTGGCCTTCGTCCGGATCTCCCAGCAGGTCGGCGTCTCGCTTGACGAGATCCGGGAGGCGTTGGACTCGCTGCCCGCCGGCCGCACACCCACCCCGGAGGACTGGGCGGCGCTCTCCCGGGGCTGGCGGGAGCGGCTGGACGAGCGGATCCGACTGCTCGGCAAGCTCCGCGACGACCTGGACGGCTGCATCGGCTGCGGCTGCCTGTCGTTGCAGCGCTGCACGCTCTACAACCCCGGCGACTCGCTGGCCGTCGAGGGCCCCGGCGCGCGCCTGGTGCTCCCGCGCGCCGACCCGGGCTGAGCGTCACCGCACCAGCAGCACCTTGCCCAGGTGGTCGCTCGTCTCCACCAGCCGGTGCGCGTCGGCGGCGTCCGCCATGTCCACCCGGGCGTGCACCACCGGCCGGACCCGGCCGGCCGCCACCAGCGGCCACACCTGCTCGCGTACGCCCCGGACGATCGCCGCCTTCTCGGCGAGCGGGCGGGAACGCAGCGCGGTGGCGTGCACCGAGGCCCGCTTCGCCAGCAGCATCCCGAGGTCGAGTTCGCCCTTGCGCCCGCCCTGCATGCCGATCACCACGAGCCGGCCGCCGGTCGCCAGCGCCGCCACGTTCCGGGGCAGGTAGGACGCGCCCATGATGTCCAGGATCACGTCCGCGCCGCGCCCGTCGGTGACCCGGCGGACCTCCTCGACGAAGTCCTGCTCCCGGTAGTCGACGGTGTGCGCGGCGCCCAGCTCGCGCAACCGCTCGTGCTTGGCCGCCCGTGCGGTCGCCACCACCGTCGCGCCCAGCGCCACCCCGAGCTGGATCGCGAACGTGCCGATGCCGCTGCCGCCGCCGTGCACCAGCAGCGTGTCCCCCTCGGCCAGCCCGGCCAGGTCCACCACGTTCGACCACACCGTGCAGGCCACCTCCGGCAGCGCGGCGGCGTCGACCAGGTCCACCCCGTCCGGCACCGGCAGCAACTGCCCGGCCGGCACGGCGACCTGCTCGGCGTACCCGCCGCCGGTCAGCAACGCGCAGACCTCCTGGCCCACCGACCAGCCGGTCACGTCGGGACCGAGCGCGCGGACCGTCCCCGAGCACTCCAACCCGGGGTACGCGGACGCGCCCGGCGGCGGCGGATAGTGCCCCTGCCGTTGCAGCAGGTCGGCCCGGTTGACGGCGCTGGCCCGCACCTCGACGACCACCTCACCGGGGCCGGGTTCGGGGTCGGGGACCTCCGCCCAGACGAGTGCCTCGGGTCCGCCGGGTTCCGTGATCGTGACAGCGTGCATGGCTCAGTCTTACCCGATGCGCCGTTCGTGGCAGACTAGGCGCGGTCGCGTACCCCTCGGGGAGCGCGCCGGGAGGGTTCGCCTAGTGGCCGATGGCGCTGGTCTTGAAAACCGGTAAGGCAGCGATGTCTTCGTGGGTTCGAATCCCACACCCTCCGCCGCCGTAATCGCCCGCAGCGGGGTAAGAAGGGGGCGCAGAACATTTCGCGCACCCGGAAGGACCCGTTTCGATGACCCTGGAACGACCGATCGCCCCGGACCCGTACGAGCTGCTGCCGACCGTGCCGTCGTTCGACCTGACCAGCGACGACGTGCACAACGGCGAGCCGATGGACGCGCGGTACGCGCACGGCAGCGCCGGTGGTGAGAATGTCTCACCGCACCTGTCCTGGTCGGGTTTCCCGGTGGAGACGAAGAGCTTCGTGGTCACCTGCTTCGACCCGGACGCGCCGACCGGCAGCGGGTTCTGGCACTGGGTGCTGGTGGACGTGCCCGCCTCGGTCACCGAGCTGCCGGCCGCGGCGCGCGAGGCCGACCTCGGTGGCGCGTTCAGCATCCGCAACGACTACGGCGACACCGGCTACGGCGGTGCCGCGCCGCCGCCGGGGGACCGTCCGCACCGGTACGTCTTCGCGGTGCACGCGGTCGACGTGGAGCGCCTGGACGTGGGCAAGGAGGCGAGCCCGGCCTTCGTCGGCTTCAACCTCGCGTTCCACACCCTGGCCCGCGCGGTGATCCGCCCCACCTACCAGGTCAAGGACTGACCGAGGTGCAAGGAGGGGCCCCTTCTTAACACGTAGGTGTGAGAAGGGGCCCCATCTATACCTGAGGCGTTAAGAGGGGGCCCGGCCTTACACCCGGGCCACGGCGAAGACGGACTGGCCGAACGGGGGGCGGATGCGCTGCTCGGCGGCCTTGGTGGCGGGGAGCACCAGCGTGTCGTAGACCTTCACCATCGGGCCCTCCTTCGGCATCAGCCGGAAGACCTTGGTGGCCATGAAGTAGCCGATCAGGCCGAGCGCGTTCGCGTAGTGGATCTTCTCCACGGTGAGGCCGGCGTCGGTCATCGCGGTGGCGAGCGTCTTCTTGGTGTACCGCCGCACGTGGCCGGTCGCGATGTCGGCGGGGCCCATGGCGAACTGGAACGCCGGCACGATGATGATCACCGCGCCGCCGGGCCGGACCAGGTCGCGCATGCTGCGCAGCGCGCCCACGTGGTCGTCGATGTGCTCCAGCACGTTGTACGACACGGCGGCGCTGTAGTCGCCCCGCTCGGTGTGCGGCAACAGCATCTGCCGGACCTCGACGCCGGGGTGCTCGGACAGCCGCTCCTTGAGCTTGACCAGCCGGTCCGGGTCGGCCTCGGTGGCCGTGATGCGGGGGATGTGCTCGGACCAGGCGAGCGCGTAGTCGCCGAGGCCACTGCCGATCTCGATGGGGTTGTCACCGAGGTAGGGCACCGCCAGTTCGACGAACCACCGCCGGTGGTTGACCGCCGTGGCCAGGCCTTCGAGCACCTCCGCCTGGACGCGCTGATCCCCAGTGATTTCTGCCATGCGTCGATTCCTCACGATATGACTGACCCGCGCCTGGACCGTTCAGAGTCAACCATCTGAATGGCCGGCGGGAAAATCGGGGGCACCGCGCTGGCCGAATTGCGGTCGGGTGGGGCACGTGATCGGCGGTCGGCGAACCCGGCACATAGTACGCGAGTCCTCGGAATATGTCACCTGGCCGTCATACAATGACTACGCTCTGAAATGTCATGACTACTCCCCAGTCGGGCGTGGACCCGCGCCGAGGACGGTGGACCGACGCCCTCGCCGTGCTCAGCTTCGTGCTGCTCGCGCTCTGGGTGACCGCCCGGCTCTGGATCGATCCGGCCAACGGCGTGCGGGACAATCGCACCGACCAGGCGCAGTTCGAATGGATGATGGCACACGGTGCGCGCGTGGTCACTCATTTCGCCTATCCGTTCACCTCGGACCGGATGAATGTGCCGGACGTCGTCAATCTCATGGGGAACACGTCCGTATTATCCGTTTCCTTGCCCCTGTCGCCGATAACGGTGTGGTTCGGGCCGCGCTGGTCGTTCCTCATTTTTCTCACGCTCGGGCTGGCCGCCACCGGTGCCGCCTGGTATTTCCTGCTCTCCCGCGTGGTCGTCGGCGCCCGGGGGCCGGCCTGGCTGGGCGCGGGCTTCTGCGCGTTCGCGCCGGCCATGGTGTCGCACGCGAACGCCCACCCCAACATCGTCAGCCAGTTCGTGGTGCCGCTGATCATCTGGCGGACGCTCCGGCTGGCGCAGCCCGGCCGCTGGCTGCGCAACGGGTTGCTGCTCGGCCTGGTGATCGTCTGGCAGGCGTTCCTCAATCTGGAGATCCTGCTGATGACCGCGCTCGGCCTGGGCGGCGTGGTGCTGGCGCTGGCGCTGGTGCTCGGCCGGCCCGCGCTCCGGTCGGCGGCCCGGCCGTTCGCCGCCGGGCTCGGAGTGGCCGCCGTCGTGGCCGGGGCGCTCCTGGCGTACCCGCTGCACGTGCAGTTCGCCGGCCCCGGCGCGTACTCCGGGCTCTCCACGCTGATCCGGGGCTACTCCACCGACCTCGCCGCCTACCTGGCCTGGTCCCGCGAGTCGGTGGCCGGCGACGCCCGGGGCAGCGCGCCGCTGGTCAAGAACGCCACCGAGGAGAACGCGTTCTTCGGCTGGCCGCTCGTGGTGCTGGTGGTCGCGCTGGTCTGGTGGCTGCGCCGGGACGCGCTGGTGCTCGGGCTGGCCGCGGTCGGCGTGGTGTTCGGTCTCTTCTCGCTCGGCCGGGAGATCCGGTTCGACGGGCGGGAGACCGGCATCCCCGGGCCGTGGGCCGCGCTGGAGAACCTGCCGGTCCTGCACGCGGTGGTGCCCACCCGCTGGTCGCTCGCGCTCACCCCGATCGTCGGCGTGCTGCTCGCGCTCGGCGTCGAACGGGTCCGCCGGTTGGCCCACCGGCACCCGGCCGCCAGGGGACAGCTCCGGTTCGCCACCGGCACCGTGCTCGCCATGGCACTTCTGCCGATCCTGCCCACCCCGCTGCCCGCGACGCGGCTGGACCCGACCCCGGCGTTCGTCACCTCCGGGGCGTGGCGGCCCTACGTGGTGGGAGGGCGGAGCATCGTCACGCTCCCGCTGCCCGACACCACCTACGCGGTCCCGCTGCGCTGGTCCGCCGAGACCCGGCTGGACATGCCGCTGGCCCGGGGCTACTTCCTCTATCCGGACACCCGACCGGGCGCCGACCGGGTCGCGCTCTTCACCGCGCCGCCGCGCCCCACCAGCACGTTCTTCGAGACGGTACGGCGTACCGACGCGGTGCCGCCGATCACTCCGCAGGACCGGGTGGACGCCGTGGACGACCTGCGACACTGGCGGGCCGGGGCGGTGATCCTCGACCCTCGGCTGCGGCCGGCCGAGTCGCTGCGTCGGGCGATGACCGAGCTGACCGGGATCACCCCGACGCGTACCGGCGGGGTCTGGCTGTGGGACGTGCGCCCGCTCGTCGACTGACCGACGGTCAGCGGACGCAGCAGCCCTGGCAGACCTTCGGCCGGGGCAGCGTGAAGGCCAGGCAGCAGGTGCGCCGCTGCACCGTCGGCTCGCCGGTCGGGCCGGGCACCAGGTCGACCAGGTCGGCCAGGTCGAGCGCGTCGAGCAGCGTGCCGACGGCCACCGTGGTCGGGCCGGGCAGCGCGTCCGCCGCGCGCAGCAGGCCGTGCGCGATGCCGGAGGCCACCGAGCCGAGCAGCGTACGGGTGCCGATCCGGACCTCGCGCTGGATGGCGGTGATCAGCGGGGCGAAGTGCGCGTCGAGCAGCGTCGCGCGCAGCGCGCCGAGCAGCGCCGCCTCGTCGGCGACGACCCGGACGCCAGGCGCGCCGGCCAGCGCCAACGGGTCGCCGGGCAGCACGGCCACCGGGGTGGAGCCGCGCAGCCCCAGCGTGAGCAACTGGTGGTGGTCCTCGAAGTGCACCAGCACGTCGGCGGGATCGAGCAGCGGCACCCGCCGCGCCGAGGCCCAGCCGAGCACGGCCGGCAGCGCGGTCCAGTAGCTGTAGGACTTCCAGGCGAGCGCGGCGCAGGCGTGCGGGGTGCCGCCCCAGCGCCGGCCGGCGGCGGCCAGGAAGCCGGGGAGCAGGGTGCCGTCGATCAGGCTGGTGGCCGGGGCCCAGCGGTCCAGCTCGTCGCGGACCAGCAGGCCGGGCGCGAGACCGGGCAGGTCGTCGGTGCCGAACATGGCGCGCAGCGTCGCGGTGACCGGGGCGAACGGGGTGGCGACGTCGCGCCCCGGCATCACCGCAGTCACCTGGCCGTCCCCCGTCCGGTAGCCCGTCGGCCGGCGCGTGCCGTCGACCGAAGCTAAGGCTAGCCTAACCACACTCCCGGACGGAGGGAAGTGGCACCACGGGCTTGATGGGGAGGTCCCGGTCACTCCGTCGCCGTCGTGTACTACCCGGCGGGGTGGGCGGAAAACGCCGGCCGGAGGGCTCGCCGGGCCGCGCAAGCATCGACGCCTGACGTTGGATTGTCAAGGTGACTGTCGAATACGAGGCAGTTTCCGTACACGTTCGGCCACGAAACGTGAAGATGGTCTTCCCGCGTACGAGGAAGCTGATGACCTCACCGATCGAGCGTGCCGCCGAGTCCTTCGCGGTCGAGCTCGCCCGGCACCGCACCGGCCGAGGGCTGTCCAAGAAGCAGCTGGCGACGCTGATGGGCTTCGACCCGTCCTACGTCAGCCACGTCGAAGGGCGCCGGCACCGGCCCACCGAGGACTTCGCCCGCCGGGCCGAGGCCGTTCTGGAGGCCAGCGGCGCGATCTGGCAGCGCTTCCGGGAGTACGACGAGCTGCGGCACAGCCGGGCCACCGGGACGCACCGCGATCCGCCCGTCCCCGGCCAGTGGCTGCCCCCCGGCACCGGCCTGGTGGTGGAACGCGAGGTCGCCACGCTTACCCACACCGGCGACGGCTACCACTGCACGATCCGGCGGGAGCTGTACAACGCCGGCACCGAACCGGTCACCCGCTACCTGGTCCGGGTCGCCGTCGACCGCTACCCGAACGACCCGGGCCGCTCCAACCGGCACCACCGCGAGCACCCGCTCACGTTCGCCGAGCTGCAACTCACCGCGTACCGGGACGACGGCAGCGGACGCGAGCCGATGCACTGGCGGGCCAAGCACGACCGGGACGCGTTCAAGGAGATCTGGCTGCTCTTCGAGAACGACGAGGGCCGCTTCCCCCTCTACCCGGGCGACCGGGTCACCATCGAGTACGCCTACCGCGTCGGACGGGACAAGTGGGGCCCCTGGTTCCAGCGCGCCGTACGCCTGCCCACCCGGCACCTCGCGGTGCGCCTCGACCTGCCGGCGGACCTCGACCCCAAGGTGTGGGGGGCGGAGACCTCGCTGTCGGCGGAGGAGGGCCCGCTGCGGACCCCGATCCAGCAGACCCGGGACGCCGACCGGGTGATCTACGAGTGGGGGACCGACGACCCGCCGCTGAACGCCCGCTACCGGATGCAGTGGCGGTTCCGCAGCCCCGCGCCGGACACCGAATCGGACAGCACGCCCACCGGGGAGAACCGGGTGCGCGCCAGCGACCGGATGCGTGCCGTCGGCATCGTGCAACGCGGCGACGACCTGCTCCGGCAGCCCGCGCGCCAGTTCGACCTGCCGGCCGAGGAACGGCACGCCCGGCAGGTGGTCGACCGGCTCGCCGGCATGCTGGCCCGCCTCGACGAGCTGCACCCGTTCAGCAAGGGCGTCGGCCTGGCCGCGCCGCAACTCGGGATCGGCTGGGCCGCCGCGCTGGTCCGCCCCGCCGACCGGGCGGCCGAACCGGTCGTGCTGCTCAACCCCCGGGTGGTGGACGCCACCACAGAGACCGACGAGCAGTACGAAGGCTGCCTCTCCTTCTTCGACCACCGTGGCCTGGTGCCCCGGCCGCTGCGGATCGACGTGGAACACGCCCAGTGGGACGGCAGCCGCGTCATCACGTCCTTCGAGTACGCGATGGCGCGCCTGGTCGCGCACGAGATCGACCACCTGGAGGGGCGGCTCTACGTCGACCGGATGGCACCCGGCGTGCCCCTGGTGCCGGTGGAGGAGTACCGCGAGACCGGCACCCCCTGGCGCTACTGAGAAGGGCTCCGGCACGCGGGCTGGTTGCCGCCTGGCCCGCGTACCGGGAAACGGGGGGCCGGGTCGCGTGCCCCAGGGGGCGGGGGCACGCGACCCGGCTTGGGGGGAGGATGGCTCTACAGGGTGCCGAACGTGTCGTAGCGGATGTGGTCCGGCGGGACGTCGTCGGCGGCGAGCGCCCGCAGGGTCGCCCGGACCATGGCGGCCGAGCCGGAGACGTAACAGTCGTGCGTGGTCCAGGGGCCGTACCGGGTGACCACCTCGGAGACGTCGCCGAGTTCCCCGGCGAAGTCCGGGTCGGCGCTGCACGCCGGCGTCACCGACAGCCAGGGATACGCCGTCACCAGCTCCTGGAGGCCGGCCAGCCCGTACAGCTCGTCCGGGTGGCCGGCGCCGTAGAAGACGTGCACCCAGCGGGTGCGGTTGACCCGGGTCAGCTCCTCCACCAGCGCCTTGATCGGGGCCAGCCCCACCCCGCCGGCCACGCAGAGGATGTCCCGGGTGGAGTTCGGGTCCAGCGTCATCGAGCCCATCGGCGCGGCCAGCCGCAGCAGGTCACCCGGCCTGGTCCGGCGCACCAGCGCACCGGACACCCAACCGGCGGCCCCGGCCGGCGTACGGACGTGGAACTCCAGCACGTTCTCCTCGTTCGGGGCGTTCGCCACCGAGTACGTCCGCCACGTACGCGGCAGGTAGCGGGGCACCTCCACGCTGACGTACTGGCCGGCCTGCCAGCTCAGCGGCGCCTGGAGCGCCCGTACGGTCAGCACCGCGGTGTCCGGGCCGTGCCGTTCGTGCGTCAGCACCTCCGCGTGCCAGAACGGCGGGTTCCCGTCGGCCTCCGCACCGGCGAGCATCCGCTCACTGATGCTCGCGTACGCGTCCCGCCACGCCTGGTCGTACTCCAGGCTCCAACCGTCCCCGGCGACGGTGCGCAGGCCGTCCAGCAGCGCGACGCCCAGCGTGGCGTAGTGGTCCGCCGTGACGTGGTACTTCCGGTGGTCCCGGCCCAGCCCGCGCAGGTACTCGTCGAACGCCTCCGGGTCGTCCGCCGTCTGGGCGGCCGTCACGATCGCCTCCAGCAGTCGGTCGCGCTGCCCGCTCATCTGCACCGGGAAGAGCTTGCGCAGCTCCGGGTCGAGCAGGAACATCCGGGCGTAGAAGTGGCCGCAGAGCCGCTCCCCGTGCTCCTCGACCAGGGCCCAGCTCTCCTTCAACAGCCGCGCGACGTTCTCCACAGGGGCACGCTCCTTCTCCGGACGGGCGGATCGGCCCGGATAGAATGTCCACGGAGCGTGCCTGCCGGTCGCACACAATGTGCGACCGGCTCATTTGCCCGGCGAAGTGGTTTCATGGTCCGGTGACGGTTGACGAGCCGGCCCGGCCGGTCTCCCGCCGGGTGCTGGGCACCGAGACGCTGCTCGTGCTCGGCCTCTCCCTCGGCCAGTCGGCCGTGTACGCGCTGGTCTCGCTGATCGCGAAGCTGACCGCGTCGGGCGGGTTGTCCAAGCAGACCGCCGCGCTGAACACGTCCACCTCGGCCCGGCCGTACCTCGACCTCACGTACCAACTGCTCGGGATCGTCTTCGCGCTGCTGCCGGTGCTGCTCGCCGTACACCTGCTGGCGCGTGACCCCGGCGACCCGGCGCGGACGCTCGGCGTCGACCTGACCCGCCCCGGTGCGGACCTGGCCCGGGGCGCGGGCCTGGCCGCGCTCATCGGCCTGCCCGGGCTGGCGCTGTTCTGGGCGGCGGCCCAGCTCGGGGTGAACGCCACGCTGGTCCCGGCCGCGCTGCCGGACCTGTGGTGGGCGGTGCCGGTGCTGATCCTCGCCGCCGTGCAGAACGCCGTGCTGGAGGAGGTGATCGTGGTCGGCTACCTGATCACCCGGCTGCGGCAGCTCACCTGGCGACTCGGCGCGGTCGTCGCCACAAGCGCCGTGCTGCGCGGCTCCTACCACCTCTACCAGGGCTTCGGCGCGTTCCTCGGCAACGCGGTGATGGGCGTGATCTTCGGACTGTTCTACCTGCGCACCCGCCGGGTGGCCCCGCTGATCGTCGCGCACACGCTGCTCGACGTGGTCGCCTTCGTCGGCTACGCGCTGCTGCCGAGATCCTGGTTCGACTGGCTCTGACCAGCGCGCCGGTACCGGGCGACCGCCCGGGCGGCGACCCGCTCCGCCGCGGCCGTACCGCCGATCGCCGCCGCCAGCACCGCCGCGCCCGGCAACAACCGCGCCGCCAGTCGCAACCCGAGCCAGCCGCCCGCCTGCGCCGCCACCGGCGTGGCCAGCCGCCAGGCCGCCTCGGCGGTCCGGCCCCACGGCCCGTCCGCCGGGACGTCCGCCGCCCGGGCCGCCGCCAGCGCCGCCCGCGCGGCCCCGTCGTCCGGGTGCACCGACGTCAGCACCAGCAGCTCGGCCGCACGGTCCGGATGCGCCGGGTCCCGCCCGTACGCGGCCGCCACGTGCAGCACCAGGTTCGCCTGCGTCCACAGCACCGCGGCCAGCTCCGCGACCGGCGCGAACACCCCGGCCCCCGCCGCCAGCGCACCACCCGTACCGGCCATCCGGACGAACCGCCGGGTCGCCAGCCGGGCCACCCCGTCCGCGTCCGCCGCCGGATAGGCCGACCGGACCTGCTCCACCCAACTCCGGGCCCGCAGCCCGAGCGCGTCCACCGCGGCCAGGGCCAGCAGCTCCGGCGCGAACCCGGGGTGGTCGCGCAGGCGCGGCCCCACCGCCTGCCAGCCCGCCACCGGGGTACGCGTGTCCGCCGCGTCCGGTGCGCCGGCCGCTTCCGGGCCTGACCGGTGCCGTCCGGCCGGTTCCTTGTCGCTCCGCCTCCGCTCGGGCCGCTCGGATGCGGTCGGCTCGGATGCAGTCGGCTCGGATGCGGTCGGCTGGTGCTCGATCGGCTCGGATGTGGCCGGCTGGTGCTCGGCGGGCCCGGGCGGAGCCGGCTCGGGTGCGGTCGGCTCGTGCTCGGCCCGCTCGTGCTCGGTCCGTTCGGGTCGGCCCGCGTCGGGGCCGGGACCGCTCGGGCCCACGAGCAGTTCGGCCGGTCGTTCGGCCGTGGCGCCGGTGCGCTTGCGCACGGCGGGACGTGTCTTCGGCTGGTCGCCGGCTGGCGCGTCCGGCCCAGGCTCGGTCGGCGCCGGCGTGGTGGCGCGCTTCGTGGGGCTGGTCTTCGCCGCCGGGGCGGTCTTCGTGCTCCGTCGGGCCCGAACCGGCCGTGGGGCGGCCCCGGCCGCGTCCACCGCCGTGTCGGGCGTGCCCGAGGAGGACTGGTCCGCCCGGCCCGGCGCGGTGAACTCCGGTGCGACGGTCGTCTTCCGGGTCGTGGCGGGCGCCTTCCGAGCGGTCGGTGCGGTCTTCTTCTCGGCCTTCTCGGCCGGGGCACGACGCGCCCGCTTCGGGGCCGCCTTGCCCACGGAAGTGGCGGTGGTGGGCGGCGTGTCGTCCGGACCCCCTTCGGCCGGTTCCGGCGCACGCACCGCCACGTCGGATACCGGCGTCGGGTCGGCCGTCCCGGGTGCGGTGGGGAGATCGGTCGTGGCCGGGCCAGCTGTCGGCGTACCCGAATCGGTGGTCTCCGGTGCGGCCGGTTCGCCGGCCGACGGCCCCGGACCGGTCGTGGCCGGCTCGGCGGCCGGTCGCGGACGCGGGGCCGGCGGGACGTCGGCGGCCGGCGTCGGTGGCTGGAAGAGGACGATCGGCGCGGCCCCGCGCGCCCGCCTTCGGGGCGGCGTGTCGTTCGTCTCGTCCCCCGCGTCCGTCGACGGCGGTTCCGGGGTCGGCGGCGGGCTGAAGGTCGGTCGGGGGGAGCGGCTCCGCCGGGCCTTGGCGGGGGGCTCGCGACGGGGCGGATCGCTCGGCGGCTGCTCCTGCATATCGATGGAGCGTAGTCGGGGACGTGACCTGGCACACGGCGACGACGCGGCGGGTTCGGCGGGGTGCCGGTATCCGCTTTGCCCCCGACGGGTGTGG
Source organism: Micromonospora sp. NPDC049201 (assembly GCF_055586805.1). Lineage (NCBI taxonomy): Bacteria > Bacillati > Actinomycetota > Actinomycetes > Micromonosporales > Micromonosporaceae > Micromonospora > Micromonospora sp. NPDC049201. Next base: position 179,514 of record NZ_JBVJHM010000014.1, read on the forward strand.
ACCTGTATTCTCGGGCGCGGTGACCTCCGGGCCACCGAGGAGACTTCGCCTAGTCTGGTCTATGGCGCCGCACTGCTAATGCGGTTGGGGTTTTAAAGCCCCTCCCGGGTTCGAATCCCGGAGTCTCCGCGCGAAAGCCGGTTGTGTAGACTGGCCAAGCACCAGGCGCCCGTAGCTCAATGGATAGAGCATCTGACTACGGATCAGAAGGTTAGGGGTTCGAGTCCCTTCGGGCGCACAAGATCATGAAGGGTCTGACCTGCCGGAACGGCGGTCAGGCCCTTCGTTTTGTCTGTCCCTTGTGGTCGGTTGGGTGCTCGGTGGGTGCTCGTGCGACGAGCGTCCCTCGCGTCCGGTCCCGTCCGGTGAGCGGCAGCAGCGTCCGCCGGGTCTTGATCATGACTGGCTAAGCCGCGCGCATGGCCCCGCTGATGCCGCCGCTGCGGCGGTCCGCCGCAGCCGCACATTTGATGCCCGTGCTGCAACCCGGTGCCCGCCCCGTCGAGGGGGCCGGTCCAGACGTCGAAGCCGCCGCCGCAGGCCCGGATGTGCGACCCGGTCCGGCCCGCGTTCACCCGCGCGGCGACCGAAACACCGAGCGCGGGGAAAGACGAGCACGTGCAAGGCAGTGAGGTCGCCGAGATTCATCAGCGGGCCGCCGCCGCGAAGGGGGCCTCGATGCCCGCGTGGCCGAGCTCTAACTAGCTGTACCGCCCAGGAACGCGATCACCCCGCCGGCCGTGCCGTAGGAGCCGAAGTTGGCTCTACATACAAGCGGAAGCCGAAAGACACGATCGCCACGGCGAGCAGGGTGCCGATGCCGCCCACAGTCAGCCACCGGAACCGTGGCGGCTGCACGGTCGGCGCGAGCCGACCCAACATCGCCAGCATCCGGGCGGGATACTTTTGCCGTGGTAGATGAGCCGATCGAGCTGCCGACCCGCGGTCACACGCATCGGGCCGAGGAGGACGGCGTCATTGAGGCGCACAGGGTGATCCACCGGCAGCTGCGATGGATCTTCCGAGAGCAGCGCGACGACGACTATGGTGTCGACGCGCACATCGAGGTCGTGTCCGACAACGATCAGGTTACCGGTAAGAATATCGGCGCGCAGATTAAGAGCGGTTCATCCTACTTCAAGGCGGTTCCGGGCGGCTGGATGTTCACGAAGGGCCGCCGTAAGCATTACAACTATTGGCTTGGGCACAGCCTGCCGATCGTCGTGATCCTTCACCATCCGGAGACCGACAAGCTTTACTGGCAGGTCGTTGATCAGGACACCGCGACGGAGACCGGCAAGGGATTCAAGGTTTTCGTGCCGGAGACGAACTTGCTGGACGTGTCCGCCAAAGCCGCGCTGGAAGACATCGCCCGGCGTTTGGGGCCCGCCGCGCTGCAGGTGTACGACCAGTCGCTCAATGTCCTGCCGTGGCCGACGGTCCGCGCACTGAATAAGGCCGAGCAGGTCGACCGCACGGCCGCAGCCCGGCTCGCGCAAATCCTGGCTGAAGGCAGGGGGCAGCCTCGCTTCGCCACCCGGCAGGTGCTCGGCGCGCAACCGAGCTGGCTGATCAGCAGTAGCGCCGCCCCTGAACTATGGTCAGCAACCGCTGGCTACGCGAACGCACACGAGCACTACGATTTGGCAGCGGAAGCCTTTGAACGCGCTGCCGATGCCGGCGGTCCGCAATCCGCCCGTTGGCGTGCCCTGGCCGGCCTGACACTGATCAGCGCCGAGCGCCGCGATGAGGCCCATCCGATCCTCGAGACGGCGAAAAGCGCCGGCGCGACATTGCTCGCGGATTTCGGACTGGCCGTTCTCAACGTGCCGGCCGACCGAGCACCACAGGTCGAGATACCTCCGTCGATCCGCGACGCCACCGATGCACAGATCGACGCCGAACCCATCATCGTGAACTTCCTTGCCGAGAATCGGCTCCGCGCTGGCGACCTTGACGGCGCCATAGCTCTCATCCGACGCGCTGTCGACGGGCAGGACGACCGAGAAACCGGCATGCGGCTCCGGCTGGCCGAGTTGCTCCGCCGGCGGATCCAGGAACGCGCAGGCTTCGGCGGCCCTGACAGCGTCGAAGCACGCCGACATACCCAGATAGCCCAGCAGCAGATGCGCCGTTGGGCGGGACCAAGCCAGAATGCTCTGGCAGAGACCTTGGACCTGGAGATCATCGACGGCGACCTGTCGACCGTCGTGCAACTCGCGCTACCCGCAGCCGCTGGCGGATCAGCCACCGACCGCGAGGCCGCAGTACCGGAAATCGCCTATCGCGGCGCGATGGCGGCCCTCGCCCGCCAACGCAGCGATGCGTTACCGCTCTTCCGACAGGTCTTACAGGGAACCCCATACCTGGACCATCTGACTGCTCAGGAACTCGACGAGAACGACGCCAGCCTCGACGAGCGAATCCAAGCATGGCGACATGCGTTGGCGACTGCCGACGACGATCGCGGGCGGGCCACGTGCATCCTGCGCCTCGTGGACCTCGGCGTCTGGCCTATCCCCGAAGCCGACGATCTACTCGCCCGATCGATCGCCCCGCAGTGGACCTACGATCTCGCCGAGGCCGTTGCTCGCGCCGCGAACGGCGACCTCGGCGGAGCTCTACCCGTTCTGCGGCTCTTGGCCAAGGACTACATCCTCGCCGCTCTGCGCCTAGTCATGCTGCTCGAACAGCGTGACGGCAGCGCCGCTGCCATGCGCGAGTGGCAGCAGCAGTACAGGCGATGGGCGGACGTCGCGCTCGCCGACGTCTTGCCCGAAGCCGCCTGGACCGACGATGGCACCCTGTCCGTAGTCGACGATTTCCTTGCTGACTCACGTCTGTCCGGCGACAGCCGCATGCGTCTACGTCGTAAACGCGTCCATCAGCTTCGCCGCAAGAACGACTGGGCGCGGGTCATCCGGGTAAGCCGAGCCGGACTGGACGAACGCTCTGACAACTACCTAGCCTGGAGCCTGGTTATCGCTCTGAACCAGGTCAACGACGTCCCGGCCGCACGCGATGCCCTCACCCACCACCAGCCGACGCCAGAAACCGAGCAAGAAGCCCGGCTCTGGGCTCAGCTGCACCTCGGTCTCGACCTCACCGACGCCGACGCCGAAACCGCAGTCGAGCTCGCCGAACAGTTCCTCACCATTCCGGCGCTCGCGGAAGGCATCACGTCACTCTTGCTGCGCGAGCAGCATCGCCGCCAACGCGATGACATACCACCCTGGCCGCAGCCACTCAGTGACCGACTCGCCACGCTCATCGTCACTGTGTACAGCGGCAGGAGCCCCGAGACCGCCGCCGAGGACAGGGTCAAGAGCCTCCTCGGCCAGAGCGACTTTCAGATCCTGGAGACGATCCGTCACCGGGTACAGCAAGGCCGTGAGCCGTTAACCACGCTCGCGTCCAAGACCCGCGTCCCCTACGGCAAGGTGCTGCTGATGCGCACCGCGGGCATGACCTTGGCCGCCGACGCCGAACCCGCAATCGCTCGCGTCGGCGACACCGCCGCCCGCGCGGCCCTCCATTGCGGCGAAGCCGTCGTCGATCTCTCCGCGCTGTACCTGCATCAGCTACTCGGCCGCGACGGCGAGCTCCTGCACGGACGCTTTTCGCAGTTTTACATCACTAGTAGCACGGCTCGGGATGCGGTACGCACCCGCGACAGCGTCTGGGACACCACCGCTTCCAGCGTCGTGTTCGGGATACGCGACGGTCAACTCTGCCGCGAAACCATCCCTGCCGCCACTCGCGCGACGCTCCGCGCCCTAGCGACCCGGCTCGAGCGCACCACCACACAACTGCACCAACACGACATCTACCCGAGCCAAGACCCCGCTCGCGACGCCATCGAACTCGCCCAGCGCCTCGGCCTACCCCTCTACGCCGATGACGTCGCCCAACGCCAACTCGGTCGCGCACGTGGCATCCCAGCCTTCGGCACCACCAACCTCATCACCGTCTGCGGCTACTCCGACAGCCAGGTGAGCACGCTCGTCCACCAGCTCGCGGCTGCACTCGTCGTCGACCTGCCACTCGACGCCAACGCACTCGCACAGATCGAGACCGACGGAAAGTGGCACGGACCCGGACTCGTCAACCTCAGCCGCAGCCAATGGTGGACGCGGCCCGACAGCATCAACACGTGGCGGTCCATCACCGTCCACGCTAGAAGAGTGTCCGAAGACAACCTCACCCTTGTCACGAAGTTCGCCCTGCAAGGCGCCCTCCAAGATCTCCCGGCAGGGCAGCGCACCCAGCGCTACCAACAAATCCTCGTCGCGGCGCTCGATGCCCTGCACGAGAGCGGCCTACCCGCGCCCGACACCTACCTCGATGACCTCACCACTGCGACAGCGGGCGACATCGCCCCAGAGCAGCGCTTCATATTCCGTGCCTTGATCGAGGCCCTGCGCCAACGGGGGGTGGTCGACCCAGAGATCGAAGCGATCACGATGCTGCCGCAGCTTGCGAATAATGCCCAGACGTGGCAGTAATGGGGACGCGCGTTTCACCAGCCGCTATGAGGTCGGCTCCCGTCCATGCCTGGGTGGCCACCGAAGGCACCTCGGAAGTCCGTTCGGCCACCACCTCCCCATCGACATTTATCAACCCCGTCGGTAGGGTCTTCGGTGGGAAAGTTTCGCCGTGCGGGAGGTGGGCATGCCCCGACGAAAGCGCGTGAGGGCCGCCGCGTTGGCCATCGGAGCGACATCGATCGCCCTGGGCGCCACGCCGGCCCAGGCCGACCCGGTGGTGCCGCGGCACGCCATCGTGATCTGCCAGAGCGCCAGCTTCTACGCCAACTACGACTCCGCCGGCGGTCCGACCGGCCTGAAGCGGACCCTGGCTTACGGCAACAAGATCGGCCACACGCCGGGGGCGCACCCGGTCTACAACGGGTGGGCGGCTTCCTTCGACTTCGGCCCCAACGACTGGGGCTACCTGCGCGCCGAGTGCATCGGTGGGTACGACTCGTGGTGAGCCGACGTAGCACCCGGGTGACCGCCGGCCTGCTGGTCGCAGTCGTCGCCGCGACACTCGCGATGCCGACCCCGGCGCAGGCCGCCAACGGCACGATCGGGGAGCGGGAAACGGTGTGCGCGAGTGACCTGTTCGTCCGCACTCAGCCCGTCGGCGCCTGGATGGGCACCCTCTATCAGGGTCAGACGTTCCTGGTCGAGGGTCCCCGCAGCGGCGGCTACGTCTACGGGTTTGCCTACGGTCACATCAACCGGCGCGGCTGGGTGCAGGACGGCTGGTTCTGCTGACCGGGCCTGCCAGCGGGACAGGGAGCGTCCTGATCGGGCGGTGAGCGATCACCGTCACTGGCGATGCGACCTGATGATCCTCACAATCCGGCCTTTGAAGCAGATTCATCGGGCCACGAGTGGCCGTGCCGGTTGGACGGACACGGTCGAGGGGTCTGTGTTCCGCCTGCCGGGAAGCGGCCACCCAGGGCCGCTTCTTCCCTGCGGCGCCGGGCACCAGCCGCTCGACTGGCGCAGGGCACTTAGGGTTCGGGTACCCGACTTCGCTAGGGAACCGCCTTGTGTGTGGAACTAGCTACCACCACTACTTCGCCGAAGCAGGAATCGTGATGTGCCGTAGCCTCACCAAGCGGCGGAGTGCCATGCGGCGCATCGCCGCCGCCGTCACCGTCGTCATCCTCGGTGCCATGCTGAATCCGGGCACCGCTCGGGCAAGCACCGGTCTAAGCGACGGCGACGTGCAGATCGCCCGGACCGCCCAGGACTTCAGCTACCGCACCTACAACCGGCACTGGTCGGTCGTCGCGGTCCAGCCGGCCGCGACCGCCGACTGGGACCTCGCCCTGCGCGACAGCTCCGGCACGACCGTGGCGAGCAGCCTGTACGGTGCCGGTCAGACCGACTTCGTCGCGGTCGACTCCAACGTCGGACGCCGCCCGTTCGGCTCCTACACGGCGACGGTGACCCAGTACACGCCCGGCGTCTACTGGGTCCAGCAGCACACCGGCACCGACACGATCACCATCCCCGCCGTCACCCACCACGGCGTCAGCGGCCCGAGCGACCCGGACCTGGCATTCGTCAGCCTCGCCGACACCGAAGTCGTCTCGATCGCCGACATCCACCTGAGCGCCGGTGAGCAGTTCTGGGCCAACACGACCACCGCCGGGTCCACGCTGTTCCTGATCGAGAGCGACCTGGCGGTCCCGACCACCTTCGCCCAGGGCCGGGCCACCGCGACCGCACGCCAGCACACCCAGGTGCTCGACGGCTGCACGCTCTACACCGCACAGCGCACCGGCTGGCACGCGCTCGTCATGATCGGCGACCGGGCGCCGACGACGCACACCCCACCCCAGGGCACGGCATACGCCCTGCACCGGGTCGACCCCAGCACCCCGAACAACTGCCCGCAACGCAACTTCCCCGCCCCGACCCCTTGAGACAACTTTCGCCGTGTCTGTCGGCCTGGTCGTATAACGGGAGAACGAGCTAACGGGTGAACGAACGCCCGACGCCTCGAAGCTCCTCAACATCGACGAGGGCTGGTAGCTGTACAGCCATCGGTACAGCCAAGCCGACCGATGGACGCCGTCCGACGGCTACGGAAGCCAACATGATGAGCAGTTCAACGGCAGTTTCCGGGTCTGCTGCACCGATAGGTGACAGTTTCAGTCACGCGGCCTGACTGGCCGGTGGGGTCATGATGGTCTCGTACTCGATAGGGGTCAACCGGGA
>NZ_JBVJHM010000015.1:0-175465 GCF_055586805.1 Micromonospora sp. NPDC049201
TACATTCCGAACCCGGAAGCTAAGCCCTCCAGCGCCGATGGTACTGCACTCGGGAGGGTGTGGGAGAGTAGGACACCGCCGGACAATCTTCCAGTCGAGGGCCGCCCCATGAGGGTCGGCCCTCGACTGCGTTAGCGTTTCTGGCGGAGACGCCATCAGGAAGGATGCACCTGTGAGCTCTGGACCCCAGGGCGGGGACCGCCCCCGTCGCTACGAGGATCGCGCCGACCGTGGCGAGGGGCGCGGCGACGCCCGCCGCGATGATCGCCCCTCGTACCGGGGCGGTCGCGACGACCGCGCCGGCGGCACCCGTGGTGGTGACCGTCGTGAGGGCGGTTTCCGCCGTGACGATCGTGCCGGTGGTGCGCCGAGCGGTGACCGTCGTGAGGGCGGTTTCCGTGGCGGTGAGCGCTCCGGTGGTTTCCGTGGTGGGGACCGTCGTGAGGGCGGTTTCCGCCGTGACGATCGTGCCGGTGGTGCGCCTAGCGGCGACCGTCGTGAGGGCGGTTTCCGTGGTGGCGAGCGCTCGGGTGGTTTCCGGGGCGGCGACCGTGATGGTGGTTTCCGTGGTGGCGAGCGCTCCGGCGGTTTCCGCGGCGGGGACCGTGACGGTGGTTTCCGTGGTGGGGACCGTCGTGAGGGCGGTTTCCGCCGTGACGATCGTGCCGGTGGTGCGCCTAGCGGCGACCGTCGTGAGGGCGGTTTCCGTGGTGGCGAGCGCTCGGGTGGTTTCCGGGGCGGCGACCGTGACGGTGGTTTCCGTGGGGGGGACCGTCGTGAGGGCGGTTTCCGCGGCGCCGACCGCGAGGGTGGTTTCCGAGGCGGGGAGCGCCGTGAGGGCGGTTTCCGCCGCGATGATCGTGCCGGTGGTGCGCCGAGCGGTGACCGTCGTGAGGGCGGTTTCCGCCGTGACGACCGTGCCGGTGGCGCGCCGAGCGGTGACCGTCGTGACGGCGGTTTCCGTGGTGGCGACCGTTCGGGTGGTTTCCGGGGCGGCGACCGTGATGGTGGTTTCCGCGGTGGGGACCGTCGCGAGGGCGGTTTCCGAGGCGGGGACCGCGAGGGCGGTTTCCGTGGTGGCGAGCGCTCGGGCGGTTTCCGCGGCGGCGACCGTGATGGTGGCTTCCGCGGTGGGGACCGTCGTGAGGGTGGCTTCCGCCGTGACGACCGTGCCGGTGGCGCTTCCGGTGGCGAGCGTCGCGAGGGCGGCTTCCGGGGCGGCGAGCGTCGCGAGGGCGGCTTCCGCCGTGACGACCGTGCCGGTGGTGCGCCGAGCGGCGAGCGTCGTGAGGGCGGCTTCCGCCGCGACGATCGTGCCGGCGGGACCTCCGGTGGCGACCGCCGTGAAGGCGGCTTCCGTGGCGGCGACCGCGAGGGCGGTTTCCGAGGTGGTGACCGTCGTGAGGGCGGTTTCCGCGGTGGTGACCGCGAGGGCGGCTTCCGGGGCGGCGATCGTCGCGAGGGCGGCTTCCGCCGTGACGACCGTGCCGGCGGACCCACTGGTGACCGTCGTGAGGGCGGTTTCCGTGGTGGCGAGCGCTCGGGTGGCTTCCGGGGCGGCGACCGTGACGGCGGCTTCCGTGGCGGTGAGCGCTCCGGTGGTTTCCGAGGCGGGGACCGTGACGGCGGGTTCCGGGGCGGGGACCGCCGTGAGGGTGGCTTCCGTCGCGACGACCGTGAGGGCGGCTTCGGCGGTGGTGACCGTCGCGAGGGTGGCTTCCGTCGCGACGACCGTGCCGGCGGACCCACTGGTGACCGCCGGGAGGGCGGTTACCGCGGTGGGCGTACCGAGCGGGACGGGGAGCGCCGTAGCTACGGCGACCGGCCGGATCGGGACGACCGTCGGCCGGGCAGCTTCGGCCCGCAGCGCGAGCGTCAGGACGAGCGGGGCGAGGGACGTACCGGAGAGGCGCCGGAGCTGCCGGACGACGTGGTCGCGAGCGACCTCGACTCGACCGTACGGGCGGAGCTTCTCTCGCTCGCCAAGCCGGTGGCGGAGACCGTCGCCCGGCACCTGGTCGCGACCGGCCTGCTGATCGACGAGGACCCGACGCTGGCGCTGGCGCACGCGATGGCGGCCCGACGGCTGGCCTCGCGGATCGCCGCGGTGCGTGAGGCGGTCGGGCTGGCCGCGTACCACTCGGGGGAGTGGCAGACGGCTATCGCCGAGCTGCGGACGTACCACCGGATGACCGGCCTGCAGAGCCACCTCGCGGTGCTGGCCGACTGTGAGCGGGCGCTGGGCCGGCCGGAGCGGGCGATCGACCTGTTCCGTGGGGCGGATCAGGCCAAGCTCGACCAGGCCGTCGCCATCGAGCTGCTGATCGTGGCCGCCGGCGCGCGTGGCGACCTGGGCCAGAAGGACGCGGCCGTGGCGATGCTCCAGGTCCGCGAGCTGACCGCCGAGTCGGCCGAGCCGTGGGCGGCCCGGCTGCGCTACGCGTACGCGGACGCGCTGCTCGCGGTGGGCCGGCGCGAGGAGGCGCGAGAGTGGTTCTCCCGCGCCTCCGACATCGACTCCGACGGTGAGACCGACGCCGCCGAGCGGCTGCTGGAGCTCGACGGCGTGGTCATCGAGGGCGACGACGAGGACGACGAGTCGGACGACGCTCCGACCGGCGCGGACTCCTCGGCCACGCACGGCGACTCCGACGACGAGGACGACCTCGACGAGGACGACGAGGACGACCTCGACGAAGACGAAGACGAAGACGACGAGGACGACCTCGACGAGGACGAAGACGACGAGGACGAAGACGACGAGGACGACCTCGACGAGGACGACGACCTCGACCGGGACGACGACGAGGACGACGACGACCTCGACCGGGACGGTGACGAGGACGACGACCTCGACGAAGACGCCGGCCCGAAGGGCGACCGCGCCGACACGTCCGGTGCCGGCGACGCGGCTCGGGCCGGGTACCGGGACCGCGACGCCGCCGACCTGACCGACGACGAGCTGACCGACGACGAGGCCGGCTCGCTCGCCGCCACCGACGACGCTCCCGCCGACCAGGCGGAGAACCGGCCGACGGCCGGTGGGCACGCGCCGGGCGGGGACGAGGCGGCGGAGCGCCGGTGAGCGGGCACGCCGGGGACACCGACACCGACACCGGTGCCGGTACCGGGGTGGAGCGGGCTCGCGCCGGGGCGGACGGGCGGCTGGTCGACGGGTACGCCCTGGTGGTCTTCGACCTGGACGGGGTCATCTACCTGATCGACCGGCCCATCCCCGGCGCGGTCGAGGCGGTCGGCCGGCTGCGGGCCGAGGGGCGGGCGGTCGCGTACGCGACGAACAACGCCTCGCGCCGGTCCAGCGAGGTGGCTGACCTGCTCACCGGCATGGGTGTGCCGGCCGAGCCGGTGGAGGTGCTGACCTCCGCGGCCGCCACCGCCGAGCTGCTCCGGGACCGGTTGCCGGCCGGCGCGGCGGTGCTGGTGGTCGGCGCGGAGGCGCTGCGGGCGGAACTGCGTGCGGTGGGCCTGCGGCCGGTGTCGACGGTCGACGAGGAGCCGGCCGCCGTGGCCCAGGGCTACGGTCCGCAGGTCGGCTGGTCCGAGCTGGCCGAGGCGTCCCTGGCGGTGCGGGCGGGCGCGCCCTGGTACGCCACGAACACCGACCGCACACTGCCCAGCCCGCGCGGGCCGTTGCCCGGGAACGGCTCACTGGTGGCGGTGCTGCGTACCGCGCTGGGCCGGGATCCCGACGTGGTGGTGGGAAAGCCGGAACCGGCGCTGTTCGCCACCGCCGCGCGCCGCGCCGGAACCGGGCGCGCGCTCGTGGTGGGCGACCGCCTGGACACCGACATCGAGGGGGCCCGCCGGGCCGGACTGGACAGCCTGCTGGTGCTGACCGGGGTGAGCGACGCGGCCGAGTTGCTGGCGGCGCCCGAGTCGCGCCGGCCGGCGTACGTCTCCTTCGACCTGGCGGGGCTCTTCGACGCGGCGGCCGTGGTGGCGGTGCCCGGCCGACCCGAGACCGGCGGCTGGTCGGTGACGGCGACCGACGGGGAGCTGGTTCTCGACGGCGCGGGACGGCCGTTGGACGCGCTCGCGGCGCTCTGCGCGGTGGCCTGGTCGACGGCGGCCGACCCGCGGGCGCGGGCCGCGTCCCCGGCGGCGGCGGAAGCGCTCGCCGCGTTCGGGCTCGACCGCGTCGACGGCTGAGCCCGCCGGCCGGCACCCCGCTGCGGGCGAGCGCCCGGCGACGGCGTCGTCAGAGCAGTTTGCGGAGTTTCATCAGGTCGAACGGGTTCGCCTTGACGGAGACCCGGCGGGACGCCACCGCCGACATGATGTCGAGGTTGCCGTGCACCAGGGCGATCAGGTCGTCGCCGGCGATGCTCAGCGCGATCTTGGCCTTCGGGTCGTCGCCGTCGGTCAGCCCGACCAACCGGCCGCCTTCCAGCCGACCGTGGAACGCGGTGCCCAGGTCGGTGATCCGGCAGGCCAGGGTGCGGTCGAGATCGATCTTGCCCTGCGCCTCGGCGTGCCGGTCCAGCCGGTCGGCCAGGTCCTGCAACGCCTGCCGGCATTCGTCCACGCTGGCCACATCGTCTCCTCACCATGAGCCATGCCGTTCCCCGGCACCGTACCGCAATGGTTCGTCCCCGGTGCCCGGTAGCGTGGCACCTGCACACCTCGCCCCGTGGAAGGACTCAGGCATGCAGGACGCGTGGCGCGCCTACCTCTCGCTGGCCATGGGCCTGACGGAGGCGCCCCGGAAGAAGGCGCAGGACGCGGTGATGCGCGTCGTCGATCAGGGCGGCGCGACGGCCGGTCAGCTCCAGTCGCTCGCCGAGGAACTGGTCGCCACCGGCCTGGCGAACCGGGAGGCCTTGACCAAACTGGTCCGCTTCGAGGTCGACCGGGCGCTGGGCGCGGTCGGGCTGGCCACCGCCGACGAGGTCGCCGAGCTGACCCGGCGCGTGCACGACCTGGAACGGCAGTTGCGCGAGGCGCGCACGCCCGTCGAGCCGACGACCACGTCCGCACCGGCGTCGACCGCGTCGGCGTCGACCGCTCCCGAGCCGCCCGCACCGGCGTCGACCGCGTCGGCGTCGAGCGGGACCGTGCCGACCGCGGCCACGACTGCCGCGGCCACTCCCGGCGGCACCACGGCGACCAAGGCGGTCGCGAAGAAGGCGGTAGCCAGGAAGGCGGTGGCGCGCAAGCCCGCGGCCACGGTGGCGCGCACACCGGCAAACGAGCCGTCGGCAAACGAGTCGCCGGTCGACGAGCCGCCGGCCGCGTCCGCCCGACCGGCGCGGAAGGCCACCGGCCGTCGGGCGGACGGCTCGTGAGCGCGCCGTTCCGGCCCGGTCCGCCGCCGGGTCCGCGGCCCGGTCCGCCCCCGGGGGTACGCTCCGCGCCGGTCGAGGAGGTCGGCGAGGCGCGGCACCCGGCGGTGGACGCCGCGGTGCGGGGCATGGCGAACGCGGAGGCGCTCGCCCCGGCGGACCAGATTGCCCAGTACGAGGCGGCGTACGAGACGCTGCGCGAGACCCTGGCCGGCATCGACCAGGCCTGAGCAGAGGCGGAGAACGGACACCGATGGCTCGACGTACCCGACTGGACGCCGAACTCGTCCGCCGTGGTCTGGCCCGCTCCCGCGAGCAGGCCGCCGCGTTGGTGGAGGCCGGTCGCGTCCAGTTGCGCGGGGTGCCGGCCCGCAAGCCCGCCGCCATGGTCGACCCCGCCGACCCGCTGCTGGTCACCGGCGAGGACCCGGCCGAGGAGTACGTCTCCCGGGGCGGCCACAAGCTGGCCGGCGCGCTGGCCGCGTTCGCGCCGGGCGGGCTGGTGGTGACCGGCCGGCGCTGCCTGGACGCGGGCGCCTCCACCGGGGGCTTCACCGACGTGCTGCTGCGCGCCGGCGCGGCCGAGGTGGTGGCCGTGGACGTCGGCTACGGGCAGCTCGCCTGGCCGTTGCGCACCGACGAGCGGGTCCGGGTCCTCGAGCGCACCAATGTGCGTACCCTCACGCCGGAGACGATCGGCGGGCCGGTCGACCTGACGGTGGCCGACCTGTCGTTCATCTCGCTGCGTCTGGTGCTGCCGGCGCTGGCCGGCTGCACCGGGCCCGACGGCGACCTGGCGCTGATGGTGAAGCCGCAGTTCGAGGTGGGCAAGGAACGGGTGGGCGCCGGCGGGGTGGTGCGGGACCCGGCGCTGCGCGCCGAGGCGGTGCTCGACGTGGCCGCCGCCGCCGCGCGGCTCGGTCTCGGCCTGGCCGACGTGGCGGCCAGCCCGCTGCCCGGGCCGAGCGGCAACGTCGAGTTCTTCGTATGGTTGCGCCGGGACGCGCCCGCCGCCGACCCCGACCGGGTACGCGCGGTGGTGGCCGCGGGTCCGCAGGGTGCCGCCGCGACGGCGGCCACGACCGAGGAGGTGTCCGGGTGAGTCGCACCGCGCTGCTGGTGACGCACACCGGCCGTCGACGCAGCACCGAGCACGCCCGGGCGGTCGCTGCCGACCTGATCGCGAACGGGTTCGAGGTCCGGGTGGTGGCCGAGGAGGCCGACGACCTCGACCTGCCGGGCGTGGTGCCGGTGACCGGTCCGGAGGCGGCCGAGGGCGCGGAGATCGTGTTCGCGCTGGGCGGGGACGGCACGTTCCTGCGCGCCGCCGAGTTGGCCCGTCCGGCCAAGGCGCCGCTGCTCGGCATCAACCTCGGCAAGGTCGGCTTCCTGGCCGAGGCGGAGATGAACGACCTGGACGCCGCGGTGCGGGACGTGGTCGCGCGTAACTACACGGTGGACGAGCGGTTGACCCTCGACGTGACCGCCGAGTTCGACGGTGGGCCGACCATCGAGTCGTGGGCGCTCAACGAGATCAGCGTGGAGAAGGGCGAGCGGGCCCAGATGCTGGAGCTGCTCGTCGACGTCGACGGTCGGCCGCTGTCCCGGTACGGGTGCGACGGCGTGGTGTGCGCGACCCCGACCGGCTCCACCGCGTACGCGTTCTCCGGTGGCGGGCCGGTGGTCTGGCCCGAGGTGGAGGCGCTGCTGCTGGTGCCGATCAGCGCGCACGCGTTGTTCAGCCGCCCACTGGTCACGGCGCCGACCTCCACGTTCGTCATCACCGTCGATCCGTTCACCACGCTCGCGGTGCTCTGCTGCGACGGCCGGCGGGTCTACGACCTGCCGCCCGGCGCCCGGGTCACGGTGCGTCGGGGCGCGTTGCCGGTGCGCATCGTGCGGCTGCGGGACCGGCCGTTCACCGATCGGCTGGTGGCCAAGTTCGACCTGCCCGTGCAGGGCTGGCGCGGCAGCCGCCGCTGATCGACGGCTCAGCTTCGGTGCCCGGTACGCCGCGGCGCGTTACGGTGGGCGGGACGGGCCGCGTCGAGGTGAGTCCGGGCGCGGCGGTGAGGCCCGCCGACTCGGAGGTGGCGTGGCCCGACGGTCGCGGGTTCGGCCAGGGGGTGGTCGGAGCCCGCGACGGTCGGGGTGCCGGAGCGCCGTGGCCGGCCGCGGCGGGCGGACCGGCACGTCCGGCCCGGTCGGGTGTCGACCCCGGTCGGGCCGACAGGTCGTTGAGCCGCCGCCGGAGGAAGCGGCGGCACACGAGCTGGCCGACGCCCGGCGCCCCGACTCTCCACACCCCACCCCCCCATTGCCGTGCGCGCTGTTTCCCGGAAAGAGTGGCTGTCCGGCGCCGGACAGCCACTCTTTCCGGGAAAGCGCGAAGCGACCGGCGCCGGTCACCGTGCCGGCTGGTCAACTGTCACCCGGCGGGGCTACTGTCGGGTGCTGTGCTGGAAGAGCTGCGCATCACCGGACTGGGCGTCATCGAGGACACCACGCTGCCGCTGGCCGGGGGGATGAACGTCATCACCGGCGAGACCGGCGCCGGCAAGACCATGGTGGTGACCGGCCTCGGCCTGCTCTTCGGCGGCCGGGCCGACGCGGGTCGGGTGCGGGCGCAGCCGGGCCGCGCGGTGGTGGAGGGGCGGCTGCGGCTGCGCGGCCGGGTGGCCGAGGCGGTGCACGCCCGGATCATCGACGCCGGCGGCGAGCCCGACGAGGACGGCTCACTGCTGCTCAGCCGCACCGTCACGATCGAGGGGCGCTCACGGGCCCACCTGGGCGGGCGCAGCATGCCGGTGGCGACGCTCGGCGAGGTCGGCGAGCAGGCGCTGGCGGTGCACGGCCAGTCCGACCAGCTTCGCCTGCTGCGTCCGGCCGAGCAGCGGGCCGCGCTCGACCGGTTCGCCGGCGCCGAGCACGAGAAGCTGCTGGACGCGCTGCGCGAGACGTACGCGCGGTGGCGGGCGGTGGTCGACGACCTGGCCGACCGGCGGCGCAACGCCCGGGAGCGCAACCAGGAGGCCGACCTGCTCCGGCTCGGCCTCGACGAGATCACCCGGGTCGATCCGCAGCCGGGGGAGGACGACGAGCTGAAGGCGGAGGCGCAGCGGCTGGAGCACGCCGAGGGGCTGCGCACCGCGGCGCAGGTGGCGCAGCAGTGCGTGGCCGGCGGTGTGGAGGCGACCGACGACACGCCCGACGTGGCCGTGCTGCTCGGCACCGCCCGCCGCACGCTGGAGGCGCAGGCCGGCACCGACCCGGCGCTCGGTGAGCTGGCGGCCCGGCTGGAGGAGGTCGCCACGCTGGTCACCGACGTGGCCGCCGAGCTGTCCACCTACCTGACCGCGCTGGACGCCGATCCGGCCCGGCTGGAGACGATCTACGAGCGACGGGCCGCGCTGCGCGGGCTCACCCGCAAGTACGCCGACGACGTGGACGGCGTGGTGGCCTGGGCCGAGCGGGCCCGCGTCCGGCTGTCCGAACTGGACACCTCCGACGAGTTGCTTGACGAGTTGGACCGGGAGGCGGCCCGCCTCGCCGGTGAGGTGGCCGACCTCGCCGGTCGGGTCTCCGCCTCCCGGCAGGAGGCCGCCGGTCGCTTCGCCGAGCAGGTCACCGTCGAGTTGGCCGGGCTGGCCATGCCGCACGCCCGGATCGAGGTGGCGGTGCTGCTGCGGGCGGCCGGGCGGTCCGAGCCGAGCCTGCCGGTCAACGGCGTCGAGGCGGGCGTCGGCGCGGACGGCGCCGACGAGGTCGAGCTGCGGCTGCTGGCGCATCCCGGCGCGCCGTCGTTGCCGTTGCAGCGGGGCGCCTCCGGCGGTGAGCTGTCGCGGGTGATGCTCGCCATCGAGGTGGTCTTCGCCGGTTCGGGCGGTCCGCCCACGCTGGTCTTCGACGAGGTCGACGCCGGTGTCGGCGGGCAGGCCGCGGTGGAGATCGGCCGGCGGCTGGCCCGGTTGGCGCGCAGCCACCAGGTGCTCGTGGTGACCCACCTGCCCCAGGTGGCCGCGTTCGCGGACCGGCACCTGGTGGTGGCGAAGGACACCGGGGGCGCGGTGACCACCAGCGGCGTCCGCGTGGTGGAGGACACCGAGCGGGCCCGGGAGCTGGCCCGGATGCTCGCCGGTTTGCCGGACTCCGATCTGGGTATCGCCCACGCCGAGGAGCTCCTGGCCGTGGCGGCCAAGGAACGGCGTCCGTGATACCCCGATTGTGAGCGCAAGCACACCGGGGCGCGCCCCGGTGTGCTTCCCTGGGTAGGCGGCCCTGCTCAGGCATGTCGCGACAGCAGAACCTGCCCAACATGCCAGGATGGTCACGATGCGTCTACCCACACTGCGCCGGACCCGGAACGCGGAACCGGGCTCGATCCTCGGCACCGCGCGCCTCGACCGCCGGACGAAACGGCTGGTCGGCCGCCTGCGTCCGGGTGACATCGCGGTCATCGACCACGTCGACCTGGACCGGGTGGCGGCCGACTCGCTCGTCGCGGTCGGCGTGGCCGCGGTGCTGAACGCCAAGCCGTCGGTGTCCGGGCGCTATCCCAACCTCGGCCCCGAGGTGCTGGTCTCGGCCGGCATCCCGCTCCTGGACGACCTCGGCGAGGGCGTCTTCGAGCAGGTCCGCGAGGGCGATCTGGTGCGCATCGAGGGCAACACCGTCTTCGTGGGCACGGAGCCGGTCGCGCACGGCGCGCTCCAGGACGCGGAGACGGTCGGCAAGTCGATGGCCGACGCCCGGGAGGGCCTGTCGGTGCAGTTGGAGGCGTTCGCCGCCAACACGATGGACTACCTCCGGCAGGAACGCGACCTGCTGCTCGACGGCGTCGGCGTGCCGGAGATCCAGACCCAGATGCAGGGCCGGCACTGCCTGATCGTGGTCCGGGGCTACGACTACAAGGCCGACCTGGACGTGCTGCGGCCCTACATCCGCGAGTTCAAGCCGGTGCTGATCGGCGTGGACGGCGGGGCCGACGCGCTGGTCGAGGCCGGCTACACCCCCGACATGATCATCGGCGACATGGACTCGGTCACCGACGACGTGCTGCGCTGCGGCGCCGAGGTGATCGTGCACGCCTACCCGGACGGTCGGGCTCCCGGTCTGGCCCGGGTCAACGGCCTGGGCGTGCCCGCGATCACGTTCCCGGCGGCGGCCACCAGCGAGGACCTGGCCATGCTGCTGGCCGACGAGAAGGGCGCCTCGCTGCTGGTGGCCGTCGGCACCCACGCCACCCTGGTGGAGTTCCTCGACAAGGGCCGCGGCGGCATGGCGTCGACGTTCCTCACCCGGCTGAAGGTGGGCGGCAAGCTGGTCGACGCCAAGGGCGTCAGCCGGCTCTACCGGCAGAGCATCTCCGGGTCCTCGCTGCTGCTGCTGGTCCTCTCCGCGGTTGCCGCGATGGCCTCCGCGGTGGCCGTCTCCACCGTCGGGAAGGCGTATTTGGGCGTGGTCTCCGAATGGTGGGACAATTTCGTGTTCCAGCTCGGCCAGCTCTTCTAGCTCCCCCGACGATCAAGAGGCTGCAAGCGTGATCAACTTCCGCTACCACGTGGTGTCCCTGACCGCGGTCTTCCTCGCGCTGGCGATCGGCCTGGTGGTCGGCACAGCCGCCCTCAACGGCCCGGTGGCCGACTCGCTCCGGGAGAACGTCAACGGCCTGCGCAAGGACAACTCGCTGATGCGTCAGTCGGTCAACGACATGCAGAAGCAGCTGGAGACCGAGGAGGACTTCGTCGGCGAGATGGCGCCGCTGGTCCTGACCGGGAAGCTGGCCGGCCGGCGGGTGGTGGTGCTGACGCTGCCCAGCGGCCGGGACCAGACCGAGGGCGTGGTGAAGATGCTCCGCACCGCCGGCGCGGACGTCACCGGCCGGGTCACCGTGCAGGACAAGTTCGTCAACCCGGACAGCAACAACAACCTGCTGGAGCTGGCCGTCACCGCCGCCCGCCCGAACAGCGCCCCCACCGCCAACCTGCCCGGCAACGGGCACGGCGTGGAGACCTCCAGCGCGTTGCTGGCCAACGTCCTGCTGGAGCGCCCGGCGGGCAACCCGACGGTCAGCGAGGCCGACCGGCGCAGCGTGCTCCAGAAGTACGCGGAGGCCGGCTACCTCACTCCGGAGGACCGGATCACCGGTCCCGCCGAGGCGGTGGTGCTGGTTACCGGCCAGCCGTACGTGGACAAGGACTCGGCGAAGAAGGACGAGTCGGTGGTGAAGGTCGCCGAGCAGTTCGACCGCGCCGGTGCGGTCGTGGTCGCCGGCATGGGCTCGACCGGCGGCAACCTGGTGGCCGTGGTCCGTGGCGACCCGGTGCTGTCGCAGACCATCTCCACCGTCGACAACGCCAACACCGTGCAGGGACAGCTGGTCACCAGCCTCGCCCTGGCCGAGCAGCTCACCGGGAAGAAGGCCGGCCAGTACGGCGTGGGCGACAACGCCGCCTCCCGGCTGCCTAAACTGCCCGAGTGATCGCGCCCGGGCCGTCCGGTCCGTGCCGCGCCGCGTGGGAGATCCGGATCGGAGGGGTCGCGTGAGACTGGGTCGGCTGCTGACCGTGGGCGCGGGGGTGCTGGCCGCCCGCTACGCGCTTCGGGAGGTGCGCATGTCACCGAGCGCGCCGGCGCTGGAGCGCACCAACTACCGGGGCCGCACGGTGACCCTGGCCGCCGGCCCGGCCCTGGCCGTGGGCGCCGCCACCGCGGGCGCGCTCGGCGCCGGCAGCGTCCCGGCCGGCGCCGCCGCGCTGCTGGCCGGCGTGGGCGCGGGCGCGGTCGGGCTCTACGACGACGTGGTCGGCGCGCGCCCGGAGCAGAAGGCCGCCAAGGGCTTCGCCGGTCACCTCGCCGCGCTGCGCGAGGGCCGGGTCACCGCCGGGCTGGTCAAGGTCGCCGGGGTGGGCGCCGCCGGGCTCGGCGCCGCGGCGTTGCTCGCCGCCGACCGGCGGGTCGCCGCCCATCCGCGTCGCCAGCGGGCCGGCGCGTTCGGCCGCGGGGTCGACGTGCTGCTCGGCGCCGGCGTGGTGGCCGGCACCGCCAACCTGGTCAACCTGCTCGACCTGCGCCCCGGCCGGGCGCTGAAGTCCGGCCTGCTGCTCGGCGCTCCGCTGTCCACCGGCCCGCACGGCGGCATCGCGGCCGGCGCGGTCGGCGCCGCCGCCGGCCTGCTGCGTGACGACCTGGGCGAGCGGGTGATGGTCGGCGACAGCGGCGCCAACGCGCTCGGCGCACTGCTCGGCGTGAGCCTCGCCGCGCGTACCGGGCCGCTCGGGCGGGCCGGGGTGCTGGCCGTGCTCGCCGCGCTCACCGCCGCCAGCGAGAAGGTCAGCTTCACCCAGGTCATCCACCGGACACCGGGGTTGCGGCACCTCGACGAGCTGGGCCGGCTCGCCGACTGACGTGACGAAACCGGCACCCCTCGCCGCCGTCGGCCGTGTCGCCGGGGCGGCTGCCCTCATCGCCGTGCTCACCGTGGTCAGCCGGCTCGTCGGCTTCGGTCGCACCGCGGTGTTCACCTGGACGCTCGCCCCCACCGACCTCGGTGGCGCCTACCTGGTGGCGAACTACGTCCCGAACGTCATCTTCGAGATCGTCGCCGGTGGGGCGCTGGCCAGTCTGGTCGTACCGCTGCTGGCCGGCGCCGTCGCCGCGGGCGACCGGCGGGCGGTGGCCGCCACCACCGGGGCGCTGCTGACCTGGACGCTGAGCCTGCTGGTCCCGCTGGCGGTGCTGGTGGCGCTGCTCGCCGAGCCGCTGACCGGCCTGCTCGGGCACGGCCTGGACCCGGTCCAGCAGGCGGCCGGGGCGCGGATGCTGCGGGTCTTCGCGCCCCAGTTGCCGCTCTACGGCGTGGGCATCGTGCTCACCGGGGTGCTCCAGGCGCACCGCCGGTTCGCCTGGCCGGTGCTCGCGCCGCTGCTGTCCAGCGTCACCGTCATCGCGGTCTACCTCGCCTTCACCGCCGCCGAGGGGCGGCGGGCCGGCATCGGCGAGGTGGGCCGCGGCGGGGAACTGCTGCTCTCCGGCGGCACCACGCTCGGTGTGGTGGTGCTCTCGCTGTCCCTGCTGATCCCGCTGCGCCGGCTGCGGCTGCCGCCCCGCTGGGGCTACCGCTTCCCGGTCGACGCCCGGGCCCGCGTCGGCGGCCTGGTGGCCGCCGGGGTGGTCACCGTGACCGCCCAGCAGATCGCCCTGGTCGTCACGCTCAACCAGGTCACCTACGGCCGGGTCGCCGACGTCGGGGTCTACAACCTGGCCCAGACCGTCTACTTCCTGCCCTGGTCGGTGCTGGCGGTGCCGCTCGCGGTGGCCGCGTACCCGACGTTGGTGGCGGCCCGGGCCGGCGGCGACGAACGCGCCTACCGGGACACCCTGGCCCCGGCCGCGCGCGGGGTGGTGCTGTTCAGCCTGCTCGGCGCCGCCGCGCTGGCCGGCACCGCGATCCCGGTCGGGCACTTCTTCTTCCCCGACCCGGTGGACGCGCGGACCGCCGCGGCCGGCATCGCCGGCTTCGCCCCCGGCCTGCTCGGCTACGGCCTGTTCGCGGTTCTCACCCGGGCGCTCTACGCCCGCGGCGAGACCCGCTCGGCCACCGTCGCCACCGCGCTCGGCTGGCTGAGTGTGCCCGCCCTGGCGGTCCTGGCCGGCCAGGCGTTGCCGCTGGCCGACCGGGTGCCGGCGGTGACGCTTGCCACGTCCGCCGGCATGCTGCTGCTCGGCGCGCTGCTGGTTGCTGCCGTACGGCGCGCCGCCGGCCCGGAGGCGCTGGCCGGCATCGGCCGGGCCGGCGCGGCCGGGCTGCTGGCGGCCGCGGTCGCCGCCGCGGGCGGGGTGGCCACCGCCCGCTGGCTGGAGCGGCTGGGGGACGGGACCCCGACGACGCTCGCGGCCCTCGCGCAGGGCATGCTGTCCGGGGTCGTGGTGGGCGTCCTGTTCCTCGCCGTCGCCTGGCTGACCGACGCCCGCGACCTGCGGCCGCTGCTCGCGGCCGTGACCCGCCGGCTGCGTCGCCGGCGACCGGCCGACGACCCGCCGGCGGAGCAGCACCCCGGCGAGCGGGGCGACGGAAAGGAGATCGTTTCCTCATGACGGACGCCTCGCCGGCACCGCGCTGGCCCGGGTCGGTCGCGCTGGTGCTCGCCTCCAGCACCGGCGGGGTGGGGCAGCACGTCCGCTCGGTCGCCCGCGGGCTGACCGGGGCCGGCGCGTCGGTGCTGGTCTGCGGACCGGCCGCCACCCAGGAGCAGTTCGCCTTCACTCAGGCGGGCGCCCGGTTCACGCCGGTGGAGATCCCGGCCAGCCCCACCCCCGGGGACGCGCGCGCGGTCGGCGCCCTGCGCCGGGCGCTGGCGGAGACGCCTGTCGACGTGGTGCACGCGCACGGCCTGCGCGCCGGGCTGGTGGCCGCGCTCGCCCGGCCCACCGTCCCGCTGGTGGTCACCTGGCACAACGCGGTGCTCGCCGGCGGGTTGCGCGGCGCGGCGTCCCGGCTGGTGGAGCGCGTCGTCGCCCGTTCCGTACGGGTCGCGCTGGGCGCCTCCGCCGACCTGGTCGAGCGGGCCGCCGCGCTGGGCGCCGCCGACGCCCGGCTGGCGCCGGTCGCCGCGCCGACGCTGCCCCCGCCGGGGCGCCGTCGCGCCGCGGTGCGGGCCGAGTTCGGCGTCACCGCCGACCGCCCGCTGATCCTGTCGGTGGGCCGGCTGCACCCGCAGAAACGGTACGACGTGCTGATCGACGCCGCCGCCCGCTGGCGGACCCGGGTCCCCGCCCCGGTGGTGGTGATCGCCGGCAGTGGACCCGCCTACCTGCCGCTGGCGGCGCGGATCTCGGCCGCCCGGGCGCCGGTGACCCTGCTCGGGCACCGCACCGACGTGGCGGACCTGCTGGCCGGCGCCGACCTGGCGGTGGTCACCAGCGACTGGGAGGCCCGCCAACTGTTCGCGCAGGAGGCGCTGCGTGCCGGTGTGCCGCTGGTGGCGACCGCGGTCGGTGGCCTGCCGGAGCTGGTCGGCGACGCCGCGGTGCTGGTCCCGGCCGGCGACGTGGACGCGGTCGACGCGGCGGTGCGGGAGCTGCTCGACGACGCGGCCCGCCGCGCCGACCTGGGCCGCCGGGGCGCGGCCCGCGCCGCGACCTGGCCCACCGAGGCGGACACCGTGGCCACGCTCGCCGACCTGTACGCCGAGCTGACGCCGCAGCATTCTCCGGGGAACCGCTGATGCTGCGCCGACTGACCCCGGTGCTGCTGACCCTGGTGGTGGTGGCCCTGGGCATCACCGCGCTGGCCGCCCGCCCGGACGACGGCGGGCCCCGGCGCAGCGCCGACTTCGTGGTGCTGGTCGGCGCGGCCGGCCTGCGCTGGGACGACGTGGATCCGCGGAACACGCCGACGCTGTGGCGGATGGCCGAGCAGGGCGCGATCGGTTCCCTGTCGGTGCGTTCCGCGCACCGCCCCACCTGCCCGGTGGACGGCTGGCTGACGCTCGGCGCGGGCAACTTCGCGGCCTGGAACGGCAGCCGTCCCGGCGGCTGTCCGGCCGCCGGGGTGACCGTCGAGCAGCCCGACGGGATCGGCGCGAACCTGCCCGACCAGCCGGGCGTCGTCGCCCACAACCAGGAGAAGCTCGCCTGGGGCGCGGTGCCGGGCGCGCTGGCCGAGTCGGTGCGCTGTTCGGTGGCGGTCGGGCCGGGCGCGGCGGTG
Source organism: Micromonospora sp. NPDC049201 (assembly GCF_055586805.1). NCBI lineage: Bacteria > Bacillati > Actinomycetota > Actinomycetes > Micromonosporales > Micromonosporaceae > Micromonospora > Micromonospora sp. NPDC049201. The sequence goes on from NZ_JBVJHM010000015.1 coordinate 16,012, forward strand.
GCCGCCGCCCGCCCGTTCGGCCGGGTCGACAGGTACGAGCCGGCGCTGCCCGACGACCCGGCGGAGCTGCTCGGCTCCTGCGTGCTGAGCATCGTCGACGTGGGCACGGTCGACGACGACGACCCGGCCGTCCGGGCCGCCCAGGCGCGCCAGGCCGACGCCCGGCTCGCCCGGGTGCTCGCCGCCCGGCCACCGCGTTCGCTGGTGCTGGTGGCCGGCGTCTCCGACACCGACACGCCGGCGCGGCTGCACGTCGCCGTCGCGGACGGTCCCGGCTGGGACGGCGGCTGGCTGACGTCGCCGAGCACCGCCCGGGCCGGCTACCTGCAACTGGTCGACCTGGCCCCGACCGCGCTCGCCGCGTTGGGCCGGCCGATGCCGGAGCGGTTGTTCCTCGGCCGGCCCGCGGTGACCGTCGACGACCGGCCGGACGACCTGCCGGAGGCGATCACGGCGCCGGCCGACGCCGACCGGGAGGCGGCGGCCCAACGCCGGGTCGCCGGCTGGTTCTTCACGCTGCTCGCCGCCGCCCAGATGGCTCTCGCGGTGGCGGTGCTGCCGCTGCTGCGCCGGGCCCGCCGGCTCGCCGGGCCGCACGGGCCGGAGCCGGTGTCCCGGCGGGTCGTCGCGGTGGTGGAGCTGCTGCTGGTCGCCGCCGCGTTGGCGGTGCCGGCGGCGTTGCTGGCCGACGCGGTGCCCTGGTGGCGCGGGACCCACGCGGGCTGGTGGTTCGCCTCGGTGACCGCCCTGCTCATCGTCGGCGGCACGGCGCTGGTCCGGTTCGCTCCCGGGCACGACCGCACGCTCGGGCCGCTCGGCGCGGTGGCCGGGCTGGCCACGCTGGTGGTCGGCGTGGACGTGCTGACCGGTTCCCGGCTGCAACTCAACGGCGTGGTGGGTTACTCCGCGCTGGAGGGCGGCCGGTACGCCGGCCTGGGCACGGTCGGCCTGGGCGTGTTCACCGCCGGGTCGCTGCTCTGCGGGGGCTGGCTGGCCCAGCGGGTCCGCCGTACCTGGCGGCCGACCGTGATGGTGGCCGTGGCCGGCACCGCGGTGGTGATCGTGGGCAGCCCGTACCTGGGCGCGGACTCGATCGGCGCGATCGCGCTCACCGCCGGGGTGAGCGTGGCCGCGGCGATCTGCGGCGGTGGCTGGCTGACCGTCAGCCGCCTCGCCTGGGCCACCATGGCCGGGCTGGCCGTCACCATCGGCTTCGCGCTCGTCGACCTGGGGCGGCCGGCGGCCGAGCGGGGCAGCCTGGGTCGTTTCCTGGCGGCGCTCGGGGACGGCACCGGCGGCCTGACCGTGCACCGGTCCAGCACCTCGAACTTCCAGACGCTGGTGAACAGTCCGCTGACCGTGCTGGCCCTGGCCGGGGCCGCGCTGGTCTGGCTGGCGCTGCTCCAGCCGTGGGGCGGCCTGATGCGGCTGTTCGGCATCTATCCGGCGATCCGGGCGGCGATGGCCGGCACCGGGGTGGCCGCCGGGCTCGGCGGCGTGCTGGGCGGCTCCGCGCTGGACGTGGCCGGCGCGGCCGGCGCGCTGGTGGTGCCGATGGCGGCGTTGGCCGCGCTGCGGGTGCTCGACCACTCCACCGACCGCACGCTGCCGGACAGCGGCCGGCCCGGGGGAGAGGGCGGCGGGGCGTCGTCGGACGGGTCCGGTCCCGGTGGCGCGGGCCCGGCGGGTCCGGGGGCGACCGCGGTGGCCACCGCGCCGGGGGCAGCCACCCCCGCGCACCGGAGTTGATCACGGGCGACGGGGCCCCACGTGCGCCGACAGCGGGTGCGACGCCGGCTCACGGTCCGGATGGTGTTACCGTGGAATCCCGTGGATCGCGTGATCACTTGTCTGATCGGCACGGCGGTTCGCACGACCGCTACGGACGACACGGGAGCAGGCCTTGGCCCCTTCAGCACGGACGACCAGGCACATTTTCGTCACCGGGGGAGTCGCCTCCTCGCTGGGCAAGGGCCTCACCGCCTCCAGCCTCGGCAACCTGCTGACCGCGCGCGGGCTGCGCGTGGTGATGCAGAAGCTCGACCCGTACCTGAACGTCGATCCCGGCACGATGAACCCGTTCCAGCACGGCGAGGTGTTCATCACCGAGGACGGGGCGGAGACCGACCTCGACGTCGGCCACTACGAGCGGTTCCTCGACCGTGACCTCTCCGGCAAGGCGAACGTCACCACCGGGCAGATCTACTCGGCGGTGATCGCCAAGGAACGGCGCGGGGAGTACCTGGGCGACACGGTCCAGGTCATCCCGCACATCACCAACGAGATCAAGGCCCGGATCCTCGGCATGGCCGACCCGGACGCCGACGGCCAGGTCCCCGACGTGGTGATCACCGAGGTCGGCGGCACGGTCGGCGACATCGAGTCGCTGCCGTTCCTGGAGTCGATCCGCCAGATCCGGCACGACCTGGGCCGGGACAACTGCTTCTACCTGCACGTGTCGCTGGTGCCGTACCTGGCGCCGTCGGGCGAGCTGAAGACCAAGCCGACCCAGCACTCGGTGGCGCAGCTGCGCAGCATCGGCATCCAGCCCGACGCGCTGGTGCTGCGCTGCGACCGGGAGATCCCGGACAAGGTCAAGGAGAAGCTCTCGCTCTACTGCGACGTGGACCGGGAGGCGGTCACCGCCGCCCCGGACGCGCCGAGCATCTACGACATCCCGAAGGTGCTGCACCGCGAGGGCCTGGACGCGTACGTGGTGCGCCGGCTCGGCCTGTCGTTCCGCGACGTCGACTGGACCCGCTGGGACGACCTGCTGGAGCGGGTGCACCAGCCGCGCCACACCATCACCGTGGCGCTTGTCGGCAAGTACGTCGACCTGCCCGACGCGTACCTGTCGGTGAGCGAGGCGATCCGGGCGGCCGGGTTCGGTCACCGCGCCCGGGTGCAGCTCAAGTGGGTGCCGAGCGACGAGTGCGTCACCCCGGCCGGCGCCGCCGCCGCGCTGGCCGGCGTGGACGGCATCGTGATCCCCGGCGGGTTCGGGGTGCGCGGCATCGAGGGCAAGGTGGGCACCGCCCGGTTCGCCCGGGAGAACGGCGTCCCGCTGCTCGGCCTCTGCCTCGGCCTCCAGTGCATGACCATCGAGGTGGCCCGCCACCTGGCCGGTCTGGACGGGGCGAACTCGCTGGAGTTCGACGAGGAGGCCGTACACCCGGTCATCGCCACCATGGCCGACCAGGAGGACATCGTGGCCGGCCGCGGCGACCTGGGCGGCACCATGCGGCTCGGGGCGTACCCGGCGACGCTGGCCGAGGGGTCGATCGTCGCCCAGGCGTACGGCAGCACCGAGGTCAGTGAGCGGCACCGGCACCGGTACGAGGTGAACAACGCCTACCGCGACCAGCTCACCAAGGCCGGTCTGACCATCTCCGGCACCTCGCCGGACGGGCGGCTGGTCGAGTTCGTCGAGCTGGACCGGAACCTGCACCCGTTCTTCGTGGCCACCCAGGCGCATCCGGAGCTCAAGAGCCGCCCGACCCGCCCGCACCCGCTGTTCGCGGCGTTCGTGGACGCCGCGGTCGCGTACTCCGAGTCCGACCAGCTCCCGGTCGACCTGGACGGCCCGGCGGACGCCGCCGCGGCGAGGAAGGCCGACCGCAACGGTGGCACGAAGGCGGCGGCGAAGTGAGCGGCGTCGAGCACCGGTACGAGGTGACCGCGCGCCGGGACGTCTGGTCCGGCCGGATCTTCTCGGTGGTCAGCGACGACGTGACCATGCCCGGCGGCGGCACCGCGGCCCGCGACTACGTCCGGCACGTCGGCGCGGTGGCGGTGGTGGCGCTCGACGACGCCGGTCAGGTGGTGTTGATCCGCCAGTACCGGCACCCGGTCGGTCGGCACCTGTGGGAGCTGCCCGCCGGGCTGATGGACGTCAGCGGGGAGGACCTGGCCGCCGCGGCGGCGAGGGAGCTGGCCGAGGAGGCCGACCTGACCGCGGGGCGCGTCGACGTGCTCGTCGACCTGCACAGCTCGCCCGGTTTCTCGGACGAGGTGGTGCGCGTCTTCCTGGCCCGCGACCTCGCCGACGTGCCGGCGGCACAGCGGCACGACCGCCGCGAGGAGGAGGCCGACCTCCAGGTGGTCCGGGTCGACCTCGACGAGGCGGTCCGGATGGTCCTGGCCGGGGAGATCACCAACGCGGCCTGCGTGGCCGGCCTGCTCGCCACCGCCCGGGCCCGGGAGACCGGCTTCACCGAGCTGCGTCGCCCGGAGGCGCCGCTGCCACGCTGATCGGAACCGACGAAGGGGCCGCGCGGCAGACGCCGCACGGCCCCTTTCGGTTCGCCGCTCAGTCGCGCAGCGGGCGGCCCTGGCCGTCGACGCCGCCGTTGACCAGGATCAGGATGCCGTCGACGAGGCCCCAGATCGCGCCGAAGCCACAGGTCACGAGTGTGACCACGAGCTGGATGACGCCGGTCTTGGTGTCGCCCATGTAGAACCGGCCGATGCCGAAGCCGCCGAGGAGGATCTGGAGGATGCCCGCGACGACCTTGCTCTTGTCCGAGACGCCGTACGGGTGCTGCTGGTAAGGAGTGGTCATGAGCGGACACCATAGTGATCCACTCGCGTTCCGCGCGCCCCGGCACCCCACCGGTGGGAAGATATTTACCGAAGTCTGTCCTGTCGGCTGATGGCGTCTCCACCGGCCAGCCCGGTCCATGCCTGACACTCCGTCAGCACCACCGGGCACCGGATGTCACAGTGTCGGCGTCCCCGCGCCGTCCGCGCGCCTAGACTGCCGCCGGCGGGACCTGACCGCGTCGGCAACGGAGCCGTCGCGGCGCCGCGCTGTCGGGGGTGAGCCGCGCCCCGGAGGAAGGTGTCTGCATCGTGAAGGTCGGAATCCCCCGCGAGGTCAAGAACCACGAGTACCGGGTGGCGATCACGCCGGCGGGCGTCAACGAGTTCACCCGGCACGGTCACGAGGTCTTCGTCGAGGCGGGCGCCGGGGTCGGCTCCAGCATCACCGACGAGGAGTTCGCCGCCGCCGGCGCGAAGATCCTGGCCACCGCCGACGAGGTCTGGGACACCGCCGAGCTGGTGCTCAAGGTCAAGGAGCCGATCGCCGAGGAGTACCCCCGCATGCGCGAGGGGCAGGTGCTCTTCACCTACCTGCACCTGGCCGCCTCCCGTGAGTGCACCGACGCGCTCGTCGACCGCAAGGTCACCGGCATCGCGTACGAGACGGTCGAGCTGCCGGACCGGTCGCTGCCGCTGCTCGCCCCGATGTCCGAGGTGGCCGGCCGGCTCGCCCCGCAGGTCGGCGCGTTCTACATGATGCGTACCGGCGGCGGTCGGGGCGTGCTGCCCGGCGGCGTCTCCGGCGTGTACGCGGCCAAGACCGTGGTCATCGGCGCCGGCGTGTCCGGCCTGAACGCCGCCGCCATCGCGCTGGGCCTCCAGTCCGAGGTGCTGCTGCTGGACAAGAACGTGGCCCGGCTGCGTTCCGCCGACGCCATCTACCGGGGCCACCTGCAGACCGTGGCCTCCAACGCGTACGAGATCGAGCGGGCCGTGCTCGACGCGGACCTGGTCATCGGCGCGGTGCTGGTGCCCGGTGCGAAGGCCCCGAAGCTGATCTCCAACGAGCTGGTCTCCCGGATGAAGCCGGGCAGCGTGCTCGTCGACATCGCCATCGACCAGGGTGGCTGCTTCGAGGACTCGCGCCCCACCACGCACGCCGACCCGGTCTACAAGGTGCACGACTCGATCTTCTACTGCGTGGCGAACATGCCCGGCGCGGTGCCGAACACCAGCACCTACGCGCTGACCAACGTCACCCTGCCGTACGCGCTCGAACTGGCCGACCAGGGCTGGCGCACGGCGCTGCGCGGCGACCCGGCGCTGGCGCTGGGCCTGAACACCCACGACGGCCGGGTCGTCTACGGCCCGGTCGCCGAGGCGCACGGCATGGACGTGCTGCCGCTGGCCGAGGTGCTGAGCTGACCGACCCCGAGGCGCACCGGGCCGGCGCGACACCCGCGCCGGCCCTGCGCCGCGCGGTCCGGAGCTACCTGGACCACCTCACCGTCGAGCGTGGCCTGTCCGGGAACACGCTCGCCTCGTACCGCCGGGACCTGGACCGCTACCTCGACACGCTGGCCGCCGCCGGGGTGACCGACCTGGCCGCCGCCGGCCCGGGCGAGGTCGAGGCCCACCTGGCCCGGCTGCGGGCCGGCGACGACGACCACCCGCCGCTCGCCGTCTCGTCCACCGCCCGCGCCACCAGCGCGGTACGCGGCCTGCACCGCTTCGCGCTGCGCGAGGGCCTGACCGGCGGCGACCCCGGCCGCGACGTCCGCCCGCCGACCCCGCCCCGCCGGCTGCCCCGGGCGCTGCCTGTCGACGCCGTGCTCCGGCTGATCGACGCCACCGGCCCGGCGACCGCCACCGGCGACGACGCGCCCCGCGCGCTGCGCGACCGGGCGCTGCTGGAATTCCTGTACGGCACCGGCGCGCGCGTCTCCGAGGCGGTCGGCGCGGTCGTCGACGACCTCGACCTGGACGCCGGCGCCGTGCTGCTGCGCGGCAAGGGCGGCAAGGCCCGCCTCGTGCCGGTCGGCGGGTACGCCGCCGACGCGGTGCGCGCCTGGCTGACCCGGGGCCGCCCGGCGCTGCTCGCCACCGGGCGGGGCACCCCGGCGTTGTTCGTCAACGCCCGGGGCGGGCCGCTCACCCGGCAGGGCGCCTGGGGTGTGCTGCGCGCCGCCGCCGACCGGGCCGGCCTGCCGGTCGACGGGCCGGACGCGGTCTCCCCGCACACGCTGCGCCACTCGTACGCCACCCACCTGCTCGACGGTGGCGCGGACGTGCGCGTGGTGCAGGAACTGCTCGGCCACGCGTCGGTGACCACCACCCAGGTGTACACGTTGGTCACCGTGGACCGACTGCGCGAGGTGTACGCCACCGCGCATCCGCGCGCTCTCGGGTGAGCGTGAGGAGTGAGCCGGGGTTGCGAGCCCCGCAGTCGCGAACGGAAGGTGGCTCGGGTGAGCGTGAGGAGTGAGCCGGGGTTGCGAGCCCCGCAGTCGCGAACGGAAGGTGGCTCGGGTGAGCGTGAGGAGTGAGCCGGGGTTGCGAGCCCCGCAGTCGCGAACGGAAGGTGGCTCAGCCTGACGGCCGGCCGACACGCCGACCCGCTGCCGAACGTGCTGCTCGCCCGTGGCGTACAGTCGGCATCGGCGCGGGCCTCCAGGTACGACGGACCGGGGGTGCGCAGCGGCGCCGCGAGGGACGTCGGACGGCTCCGACGCCGGGTTGGTCGTCGGGAGGGGGCAACGAGGACATGGCAGGAAACGGTGACCGTGCCGAGACCTGGACGTCGGAGCTCCGTGAGCAGCAGGCGACGCTCGGCGCCGACCTCGGCCCCGCCGACCCGGCCGCGTACACGATGCGCAAGCCGATCCCGGAACCGATGCCGACCGACCGGCACGGCCCGGCGCGGATCATCGCGATGGCCAACCAGAAGGGTGGCGTCGGCAAGACCACGACCACCATCAACCTGGGCGCCGCGCTCGCCGAGTACGGCCGCAAGGTGCTGCTCGTCGACTTCGACCCGCAGGGCGCCCTCTCCGTCGGCCTGGGCGTCAACCCGCACAACCTCGACCTGTCGGTCTACAACCTGCTCATGCAGGACGACGTCACCGCCGAGGACGTCCTGATCAAGACCGACGTGGCCGGGCTGCACCTGCTCCCGGCCAACATCGACCTCTCCGCCGCCGAGATCCAGTTGGTCAACGAGGTCGCCCGGGAGATGGCCCTGGCCCGGGTGCTGCGCACCATCCGCAAGGAGTACGACTTCATCCTGATCGACTGCCAGCCCTCGCTGGGCCTGCTGGCGATCAACGCATTGACCGTGGCGCACGGCGTGCTCATCCCGCTGGAGTGCGAGTTCTTCAGCCTGCGCGGCGTCGCGCTGCTGCTGGACACCATCGACAAGGTGCGCGAGCGGCTCAACTTCGACCTCGAACTCGAAGGCATCCTCGCCACCATGTACGACAGCCGCACCACCCACTGCCGTCAGGTGCTGCAACGGGTGGTCGAGGCGTTCGGCGACAAGGTCTACCAGACCGTCATCACCAAGACTGTGAAGTTCCCCGAGTCGACGGTGGCCGGCGCGCCGATCACCACGCTCGACCCGGCTTCCTCCGGCGCGCGCAACTACCGGCAGCTCGCCCGAGAGGTGATCGCCGCCGAGACGGACCGGTAGGGCGTCCGCCACCCGCCCACCGCGTCGACTACGGTTTCCCGGTGACCGCGCCGCCCCTCGACCCGCCGCACGGCGCCGGCGACCCCACCGAGGTCGACACCGGGCCCGCCGAGACCAGCGGTTTCACGGTCCGGCTGGACAACTTCACCGGCCCGTTCGACCTGCTGCTCCAGCTGATCAGCAAGCACAAGCTGGACGTCACCGAGGTCGCGCTGCACAAGGTGACCGACGAGTTCATCGCGTACCTGCGCGCCATGGGCGACCAGTGGGACCTGGACGAGACAAGCGAGTTCCTGCTGGTCGCCGCCACCCTGCTCGACCTGAAGGCGGCCCGGCTGCTGCCCTCGGCCGAGGTGGAGGACGAGGCGGACCTGGCGCTGCTGGAGGCACGGGACCTGCTCTTCGCCCGACTGTTGCAGTACAAGGCGTACAAGGAGGCGGCGGCGCACATCGCCGGGTTGGAGGCGGTCGGCGGTCGGCGCTACCCCCGGGCGGTCACCCTGGAACCCCGGTACGCCGAGGCGCTGCCCGACCTGGTGCTCGGCATCGGCCCGCAGCGGCTGCTCCGGCTCGCGGTCAAGGCGATGAGCCCGAAGCCGGTGCCCGAGGTGTCCATCGCGCACGTGCACATGGTCCGGGTCAGCGTCCGGGAGCACGCCGGCATCATCGCCGAGCGGCTGCGCCGGGCCGGTGTCGCCACCTTCTCGCAGCTCTGCGCCGACTGCGAGATCACGCTGGAGGTGGTGGCCCGGTTCCTGGCGCTGCTGGAGCTGTACCGGCAGGGCCTGGTCGCGTTCGTGCAGGAGCAGGCGCTGGAGGAGCTGACGGTCCGCTGGACCGGCCCGGCCGAAGGCGACGCCGAGCTGACCGTCGACGAGTACGCGGGCGCCCCCGAACCCACCAACACCCCCGGGCCCGCCGACGTCGCCGAGAACAGCGGCGACGGACCGGCTGACGTCGCACCATCCGCTGCCGCCGCTGAGCCCGCGGGCTAGTCCGCACCGACGCAGGAGTGACCTGATGAGCGACGAGGAACGCCGGGACTCCCTGGCCGACCAGGCTGCCGCCTGGGTGCCTCCGTGGGCGCGCCCCACCCCGCCCGATCCCGCCCCGGACGACGCCTCCGTCGCCGAGCAGGAGACCCCCGAAGCAGATCTTGGAAGCAACGGGCCCTCAGAGGGGCCGAATTCTTCCAAAATCGCCGCGACTGGGTCGGATCTTGGTACGGGGGCGCCCTCTGAGGGGCGCGAGCGTACCAAGATCTCGGGCTTGGGCGGGAGGGACGACGGTGATCTCTTTGCCGGAGCTGGAGCTGGAGCTGGAGCTGGAGCTGACGCGGCTGTCGACTGCGGCGTTCGTGCGGCTGCCGGCGCAGGCGTCGGGCCGGCTGTCGATCGCGCTGTCGGTCCTGGCGGCGACGGGGGCGGCGTACCCCCGAGGCGGGGGCGGCGGCGGGCGGCGCCGGAGCCGGTGCCCGCGCCCGTCCTGGACGACGCGGAGCTGCGCGGCGCGCTGGAGGCGATCCTGCTGGTGGTGGACCAGCCGGTCAGCGAGCTGGTGCTGGCCGAGGTGCTGGAGCAGGCCCCGGAACGGGTCGGCGCGATGCTCGACGAGATCGCCACCGGCTACACCTCGGCCGGGCACGGGTTCGAGCTGCGCCGCGCCGCGGGTGGCTGGCGTCTCTACACCCGGCCGGAATACGCCACCTACGTCGAGCGGTTCGTGCTGGAGGGGCAGTCGGTCCGGCTGACCCAGGCCGCGCTGGAGACCCTCGCCGTGGTCGCCTACCGCCAGCCGGTGACCCGGTCGCGCATCTCGGCCATCCGGGGTGTCAACTGCGACGGGGTGCTCCGTACCCTGGTGGGTCGCGGCCTGGTCGAGGAGTGCGGCACCGAAGCGGACAGCGGTGCGTTCCTCTACCGGACCACCACCATGTTCCTGGAGAAGCTGGGGCTCAACTCGGTGGACGACCTGCCGCCCCTGGCCCCGTTCCTACCCGACGACGTAGAAGAGCTTGCCGATGCGACGCGATGACCGTGCCCCGAAGTCCGACGCCCCCGTGTACGAGAGCGCCGAGCGCCTCCAGAAGGTGCTCGCCGCCGCGGGGGTGGGCTCGCGGCGGGCCTGCGAGGACCTGATCTTCCGGCGGAGGGTCACGGTGAACGGCCGGGTCGCGCAGCTCGGTGACAAGGCCGACCCGGCACGCGACGTGATCCACGTCGACGGCGAGCGGCTCCAGGCCGACGTCCGCCTGGTGTACGTGGCGATGAACAAGCCACGCGGAGTGGTCACCACCATGGCTGACGAGAAGGGCCGCACGGAGCTCGCCGACTTCATCGGCGCGCGGCTGGAGCAGCGGGTCTACCACGTCGGGCGACTGGACGCCGACAGTGAGGGCCTGCTCCTGCTCACCAACGACGGCACCCTCGCCCACAAGCTCATGCACCCGTCGTACGAGGTGCTCAAGACCTACCTCGCCGAGGTGGCCGGGCCGATCCCGCGCAACCTGGGCAAGCGGCTGACCGGCGGCGTCGAGCTGGAGGACGGGCCGGTGAAGGTCGACGGGTTCAAGGTGGTCGACACGCTGGGCAAAACCGCCCAGGTGGAGCTGACCCTGCACGAGGGACGCAAGCACATCGTCCGACGCCTGATGGCCGAGGTGGGACATCCGGTGTCCCGGCTGATCCGTACCTCGATCGGTCCGATCAAGCTCGGCGACCTGCGCACCGGGCGGCTGCGGCGGCTGACCAACGCGGAGGTCGCCGCCCTGTTCAAGTCCGTGGGTGACTGACCGGAGACGATCGGGGTAGGGCGACCGGTAGGCTTCGACGCGGTCCGCGGGCCGGCGCGCACGCGCCCCCGACGGTCGCCCGCGCGGCGCGGGCATGATTGACGACGAGAAACCATCCGCTCAACGGCGTCGCTCCGTGACGACCTGCGAGGTACGGACTGAGGAGGACAACGGTGGAGGAAAAGGTACCGGCCGGGCGTTGCGTGGTCGCGGTGGACGGGCCGTCCGGTTCGGGCAAGTCCACCGTGTCGCGACGACTGGCGGTGAGCCTCGGCGCCCGCTACCTCGACACCGGCGCCATGTACCGGGCGCTGACCTGGGCGGTCCTGCGCTCCGGCGTCGAGCTGACCGACACCGAGTCGGTGGCCAAGGTCGCCGGCGAGGCCGGCCTGCGCATCGGCACCGACCCCCAGGGGTACGCGGTCACCGTCGACGGCACCGACGTGTCCACCGACATCCGCGGCCCGGAGGTGACCTCCGCGGTCTCCGCGGTGGCCGCCGTGGGCGCGGTCCGGGAACTGCTGGTGGACCGGCAGCGGCGGCTGGTCGACGAGGCGGGCCGGATCGTGGTGGAGGGCCGCGACATCGGCTCGGTGGTGACGCCCGACGCCGACCTGAAGGTCTACCTGACCGCCTCCGAGTCGGCGCGCGCCCAGCGGCGCAGCGCCGAGGACGCCGCCGACGTCTCGGCGACCGCCGCCGACCTGGCCCGCCGGGACCGGCTCGACTCGACCCGCACCGTCAACCCGCTCCAGCAGGCTCCCGACGCCGTGGTGCTGGACACCACCGAACTGGGCATCGACGAGGTCGTCACCCGCCTGCGTGACCTGCTCACCGAGCGGGGTGTGGCATGAACGGGTTCTCGCGGGCGCCGCAGGCGCGGACGAAGGGGGACTCGGCATGACCGACGACTTCGGTGGTTGGGTGGAGTTGCGTGAGCCGGAGGTCGAGGCCGACGAGCCGACCGGCCCGCAGCCCGTGGTGGCCGTGGTCGGCCGCCCCAACGTGGGCAAGTCCACACTGGTGAACCGCATCATCGGCCGTCGCCAGGCGGTCGTCGAGGACGTCCCCGGCGTGACCCGGGACCGGGTGCCGTACGACGCGCAGTGGAACGGCCGGGCGTTCACCGTGGTGGACACCGGCGGCTGGGAGCCCGACGCCAAGGACCGGGCCGCCGCCATCGCCGCCCAGGCCGAGGCAGCCGTGGCCACCGCCGACGTGGTGCTGTTCGTGGTGGATGCCATGGTCGGCTCGACCGACGTGGACGAGGCCGCGGTGAGGATGCTGCGGCGCAGCGCCAAGCCGGTGATCCTGGTGGGCAACAAGGCCGACAACACCACAATCGAGATGGAGGCGACCGCGCTGTGGTCGCTCGGCCTCGGTGAGCCGTTCCCGGTGTCGGCGCTGCACGGCCGCGGCTCCGGCGACCTGCTCGACGCCATCATGGCCGCGCTGCCCGAGGCGCCGCCGATCGTGGAGAACCGGCCGCGCGGGCCGCGTCGGGTGGCCCTGGTCGGCCGGCCCAACGTCGGCAAGTCCAGCCTGCTCAACCGGTTCTCCGGCGAGGAGCGGGCGGTGGTCGACTCGGTCGCCGGCACCACCGTCGACCCGGTGGACAGCCTGGTCGAGATCGGCGGCGAGACCTGGCAGCTGGTCGACACCGCCGGCCTGCGCAAGCGGGTCGGCAAGGCCAGCGGCACGGAATACTACGCCAGCCTGCGTACCGCCTCGGCGATCGAGGCGGCCGAGGTGGCGGTGGTGCTGCTGGACTCCAGCGAGGTGATCAGCGAGCAGGACCAGCGGATCCTCACCATGGTGGTGGAGGCCGGCCGGGCCCTGGTCATCGCGTTCAACAAGTGGGACCTGGTCGACGCCGACCGCCGCTACTACCTGGACAAGGAGATCGACCGGGAGCTGCGACGGATCCCGTGGGCGATCCGGCTGAACCTGTCCGCGCAGACCGGCCGGGCGGTGGACAAGCTCGCCCCGGCGTTGCGCAAGGCGCTCGCGAGCTGGGAGACGCGGATCCCCACCGCGCAGCTCAACCAGTGGCTCACCGCGCTGGTCCAGGCCACTCCGCACCCGGTACGCGGCGGGCGCGCCCCGCGTATCCTGTTCGCCACCCAGGCCGGGGTGGCGCCGCCGCGGTTCGTGCTGTTCACCACCGGCCCGCTTGACGCCGGCTACCAGCGGTTCGTGGAGCGCAAGCTGCGCGAGGAGTTCGGCTTCGAGGGCAGCCCGATCGACATCTCGGTGCGCCCGCGCAAGAAGCTGGGCCCGGGCGGTCGCGGCAAGGCGCACGGCTGAGCGGTGCCATGGAGAAGTCGCCGGGGCCCGCGCCCCGGCGACCTCCTTCCTAGGACGCTTTAGGGGGAGTGACGCCGACCCTGTGCGTCGTCGAGGGGCCCTGTGCGGACGGTGCGAAGATCTTGCGCTAAGCTGTACCGGCTGCCGCGGGGAAAGACGCGCGGGGGCATCGGGACGTGGCGCAGCTTGGTAGCGCACTTGACTGGGGGTCAAGGGGTCGTCGGTTCGAATCCGGCCGTCCCGACGCAGGTGGAAGGGCATTTCGCGAGATCATGCGATGCCCCGCTGGGGACCATTTGGGGACCTCAGGCCGGTGAGATGCGAAGACAGCGCCTCACCGGCGGCCCGGATCGACTGGCGATCCGGATGCAGATTACGCTGAGTCGTCATCAGCGAGCCGTGACCGGCAATCTTCCGTAGGACGTGCACCGGCACGCCGGCATCCGCCATCCAGGTCAGCCCGGTGTGCCGCAGGTCGTGCCGCCGCAGGTACTCGAAGCCCAGCGAGCCGACCACCTCGTCCCAGTGCGTCGCGTCGCGCAGCACCGCCGTGCTGATCCGACCGCCACGAGGGCCGACGAACAGCCGGCCGTCATCCTCGGGGATCCGGTCCAGCTTCGCGGCCACCATCGGCCGCAGCTCCTCGATGATGGGCACCTGACGCGCCCGCTTGCCCTTGGTGCCCTTGTCGACCAGGCCGCCAGGTCCGGTGGTGGTCTGCCGGCGCACCGTCCACAACCACGTGTCCCGGTCGACGTCGCCCTTGCGCACGCCGGACACCTCGCCGATCCGCGCCGCCGTGCCGGCCGCGAACATCACCACCTCACCCCAGCCCGGGTAGCGGCCGTGCGACGAGGCTGACGGGCCCCGGTTCCAGGTAGACCAGGGCGTCGACCGGACAGCGGCGAGCGGTATGCGCAGATCCCGATCAAACTGCTCGCGGGGATGCCCCCTGGATACCGTCGTCATTAGCGTGGCTGGCCAAGCCGACGTACGAGGGTTCGTCCGTCCCTTCTGACGGACCCGCCGCGGGGGCCCTCAATCGTGCGGCGGCGGTAAACCAGGGCCTGTACCAGTCGATCTCTTGATCAAGAAGTTATCCACCGTAGGGCATTGCGTTGGACAGCTCGAATAGCTTCCTGAGCGCCCAGTTGTTCGTCCTGAGGACGGTTCGTACGTGATCGCCAGCGGTTCCCTATTTCCCGCCATCTCGAAACCTGCCTCTCGGCCAACCGCCCTGAGCTGGGTTGTTGACCGTGACGGAAATTGCACAGTCCCGCCAGGAGATGCGCGTGCGAGATTGGCCACGCCAGGCCCGCGAGGGTCGATCCGACGAAGGGACTGCAGTGCATCGGCGATCATGGACAACTCGGCTACGCATCGTGCCCACCGCAATTCTCGCCACCTTGCTGTTGGCTGCCGCACCCCTGCTGACCTCCGCGCCCGCGCTCGCCACGGTCACGCCGGTGGCCGACATGAAGCCCCGGCTCACTGGCGTGAGCGTCCCGGCCGGCTCCACGGCGGACATCGAGGGGATCGGCGGCATCGGGCCGGACCACGCGCGGTTCGCCTCGGTCGCCGCCGTTTCGCCAATCCCGTTCTCCCTCAAGGTCGACTTCTCGGACGCGGCGACCGCGCCGGCCACCGGCTACGTCCGCGACTTCGGCGAGGCATACCTGGCGACTCGCGGGTACGGCTGGGTCGACCTGGGCGAGCGGACTCCGGTGAGTCTTGTCGGCAACGGCCGCAACCGTAACCCGGCAGCTGGCCAGAGCGATCTGCGGCTGGCCACCTTCATACACGCCCAGTTGCCGGCCGGGAGCGCCGGCGTGCCGACGCCCGGCGCCTGGGAGGCTGCGGTGCCGACCGGCAGCTATACGGTCACCGTCGCGGTTGGCGACGCTGGCGCTGCGGTCGACAGCGTGCACTGGGTCAACATCGAGGACCAGAACGCGATCGCCGCCTTCGTGCCGGCCTCCACGACCAGGTTCGCCACCGTCACCCGCACAGTGAGCGTCACCGATGGCAAGCTCACGGTGACCCCGACGGGCGGCACCAACACCAAGTTCGCGTACCTCGACATCACGAGCGTGGTCGACTCGGCCACCACCCCAACGGTACGCACCAGCACCCCGGCCAACGGCGCCACCGGCGTGCCCACCACGACCAGCGTGGTGGAGGACCTGGTGCTGCCCAACGGAGGGGTGGCCGCAGCCACGCTCACCTCGTCGACGGTGCGGCTCACCCGCCTCTCCGACGGCGCGGCGGTGCCCGCCACCACGATCACCAGCGGCGGCGGCGACGTCATCAACCTTTCCCCGACCGCACCGCTCGCGTCCAACACGGCGTACCGGTTCAGCATCACCAGCGGCGTCACCGACGTGACCGGCAAGCCGTTCGCGCCGTACTCCATCGTGTTCACCACCGGCGCGGGCGCGGGCGGCAGCGGGCCGATCGCCTTCGACAAGACCGTCGGCGTGGCCACCGGCAAGTCCTTCACCACCGTGGTCAAGGGGCCCGACGGCCGGCTCTACGCCGGGACCCTGGACGGCTACGTCTACCGCTTCCCGATCAACGCCGACGGCACGCTGGGCACGCCGACGGTCATCGCCGCGGTGCGCACCAACGCCACCGCCCTCGGCCTGCCCGGCGCTCCGGCCCGCACGATCATCGGCATGGCCTTCGACCCGACCTCCACGCCCACCGCGCCGATCCTGTGGGTCACCGACAACTACCAGTACGTCGGGGCGCTGAACGTGCCGGACTGGTCCGGGCGGGTGGGCCGGCTCAGCGGCGCCGACCTGGGGACGTACACCTCGGTGGTGGTGAACCTACCGCGCTCCGTCAAGGACCATGAGACCAACTCACTGGCCTTCGGCCCGGACGGCGCACTCTACCTGAGCCAGGGCGCCAACAACGCCATGGGCGCCGCCGACTCCACCTGGGGCAACCGACCCGAGCGCCTGCTCAGCGCCGCCGTGCTGCGGCTGGACCCCGCCCGGCTGCCGGCCACTCTGCCGCTGGACGTCCGAACCGAGGCGGGCGGCGTCTACGACCCGTATGCGACCGGGGCGCCACTGACGCTCTACGCCACCGGCGTGCGCAACGCCTTCGACCTGGTGTGGCACAGCAACGGACACCTCTACGCGCCGACCAACGGCTCGGCTGCGGGAGGCAACACCCCCGCCACGCCCACGCCGCTGCCCGCCTCGTGCACACGCCGCGGCTACACCGGCCCGGCGGTTCCCGCTCTGACCGGCGTGCCGACGGCGGAGACCGACTACGTCTTCGACGTCAAGCGGGGCCGCTACTACGGCCACCCCAACCCGCTGCGCTGCGAGTGGGCGCTCGCCGGCGGCAATCCGACCGCCGGCACCGACCCGTTCGAGGTACCCGCCTATCCCGTGGGCACTCAGCCCGACCCGAATTTCGACCTTGCCGGCACGTACGACGCCGGCCTGCACGCCTCCGCCAACGGCGCGGTCGAGTACCGCGGCGGCGCCTTCGGCGGTGCGCTGCGTGGCAAACTGCTGGTGGTGCGCTACTCGGCCGGTCAGGACATCGAGACCTTCGACGTGGTACCCGGCGGGGCGCTGTCCAACCGCACGACGGGCCTGGCCGGGTTGACCGGTTTCAGCCAGCCGCTGGACATCACCGAGGACACAGCCACCGGCAACCTGTACGTGACCGAACTCGGCGCCAACCGCATCACTTTGCTGCGACCAGGCCTCTAGCCGCAGGCACAGCCGTCGTCCGCGGCGATGGATCCCGGCCGCCCCGTCTCCTGCCAGACGGGGCGGCCGCGCTCCAGCCGGCGGCCGGCGGGTCGTAGGGGTGGTAACTGCTCGGCAGGCTTCCAGCGAGGGCTCGAAAGGCCTCCTAGCTGTCGGGGAACTTCATTCCTCTCCTCGACATCGCCGCGATCCGTGGATGACATCGCCTCCGCTGCCGATCTCTCCGTCGAGCGTGTCGACGGAAGCGCAAGTTCGGGCTGCACAGAGTCGCGCTCGGCCTGCCGTCGGTCTTAGTCCGGTGGGAGGGCGACAGGACGCCGGGATTCGCCGAGCGCCATGACGCGGCGTACCCCCAAGGGGTGGTCGATCTCAAGGAACGGAGGCCGCCGGCGCTCTGTCGCCGCTTGCCCAAGGACTCGTTCGACCCTGGGCTGCCGCTGCCGCTGCCGCTGCCGCTGCCGCTGCCGCTGCCGCTGCCGCTGCCGCTGCCGCTGCCGCTGCCGCCATTCAACGGTCCTCGAGGGCGCCTCAGCCTCGTCGGTGAAATTCGACTTTCTCGGCGTCAATCCGCACACCACGCGCCTTGAAGCCGGCTGCAGCGATGGCCTTGCCAAGGGAGTTCTGCGGTGAGTACCAGTAGGGGAGGTGCTTTCTAGCGGAAGGTGCCAGGGTGTCTCCGAGGATGTCCTCTATTTCAGTGAAGGTCATCGAGGTCGAGTCGGCCCTGATGGCGCTGAGGTAGCTGGTGAGCGGCCTGTACTTGCCCACTGACTCCAGATCCATCTCCGTGTCCGATCGCAGCGCTGTTGGAGCAAGAATCTCCTTGACCTCCTGGGGGATCCGGACCGCGTAGAGCCGCCCGGGGCCGCGGTACAGCGGCGTCAGCATCGGAGTTACCGATTGCGGTAGACGTTGATCGACCTGCAGGCTCGTGGAGACCACCGCGCACATCGAACGCGAGATCTCCAAGGGCACGCCAGGGGCCGCCGACGCGTTGGTGGCTGAGCGACGGCGGTTCGCCGACGACGATCTTGTGGCACCGCAGTTCGGGACGAAACCCAGCAGGGCTTGGATGCTTCCTGGCGGAGTGCCGCAGTGGGATCGTGTGGCGGCCCTGACCGATCCCGTCTGGGCGGCGAACCATCATTGAGATCGGCGGCTCACGAAGGCTGGCGGTGCAGCGGGACCAGCGACGACGTCACCGCTGTCTCCGAGGACGGAGCGGTGTTGATGCTTATCCCGCGCTAACTGGGGGCGGGTGTAGCTTCGACCAAGTCGGCGGCTTGATCGGTGCTTTGACCACGCCTGCTCGGTGATCGCGGTGGCGTCCCTGCCGAAGGCAGTCGTAGAAGGCGCTGTGGGCGACGCCAAGGAGTCGGCAGAGCAGCCGGGCCGGGTAGGTGCTGCTAGTGGCCGCCGGCCACGGCGACAAGGTCAGCCCGGTGGGCTGCGCCGACTGTGGCCGGTCCGATCCGCCGCCTCTCACGGCCGGTCCGGCGGGGCGGTTGTGTCACCGCTGCGCCGCGCGGTCGCGGGTGGCTGGGTGCGCTCGGTGCGGGAACGTTCGCGCGATCAAGGCGCGTCGCCGCGACGGTGGTATCTGCGGGCCTTGTCGGGCGAAGGAACCGGACGCGTTGCGGCAGTGCGCGGGCTGCGAGCGGCTCCGGCCGCCCAGCCGCCGGCTGCCAGACGGGACGCACCTGTGCCAGACCTGCGCGCCTAAGACCCGCCAGCAGTGCTGCCGCTGCGGCCGCGAGCGCCGGGTTAACTCGCGGACCCCGGACGGGCCGGTCTGCGGCGCCTGCTATTCGAGCGCCCCGCGGCTCTGCGGAGTCTGCGGGACCGTCGCACCGATCATGGCGCGGGCAGCCGACGGCCGGCCGGACACCTGCCGCCGATGCCTGCGGCGGAGGGCGAAGGAGTGCAGCGTCTGCGGCCGGAACCGCCCCGGGCATCACATCCGCGGCGGGACGGGGCAATTCCACTGCCACGGTTGTGTTCCCCGGCCGGTGCACGACTGTGGCGTCTGCGGGCGCGCGCGGCCGATCAAGACGTTCTGGTCGCTCGGCCCGGTCTGCGACTCCTGCTATCGGCGCAGCCGTGCACGACCGAAGGTCTGCACGTCGTGCGCGCGGCGCCGCATCATCGTGGGACGCACAGCGGACGGCGCCGACGTGTGCGCGACCTGTTGCGCCACCGACCAGCCGCCGCGCGACTGCGTGACCTGCGGCGAGCCCGGTGACCTGCGGCCGGACGGCAGCTGCCCCCGATGCTGTCCTCGAGGCTCGCGTGGCCGACCTGCTCTCGGCCGGCAACGGACCGGTCCCGACCGCGCTCGCGTCCCTGGGCGCGGTGCTCGCCAGCGCCGACAACCACTACTGGGTGCTCGATTGGCTGCGGCGCAGCCCGACGGCCAGGCTGCTCAGCCGGCTCGCTCAACAGCCGGACCGGCTCACCCACGAGGCCCTCGACGCCCTTACTCCAGGGCCGGCGACCGCCTACGTTCGCGGCCTGCTGGTGACTGCGGGCATCCTGCCGGACCGCGACGAGAACCTCGCCCTGCTGACCAACTGGCTCACCCGCATGCTCGCCAAGCTGCCCCAGCATCACGGCGCCCTGATCCGGGCGCTCGCCGAGTGGCACGTGCTGCGCGACGCCCGACGACGGTCCGCCCGCGGCCGCTACACCTTCGCCGCATACAAAGGAGACGCCGGCAACATCCGCGCCGCTGGCCAACTCCTGGCGTGGCTGGACGAGGAGCAGCTGACGCTGGCCACCCTGCGACAACAACACCTCGACGCCTGGGCGGCCGGCAACCCGACGCTGCGGGCCCAAACCATCCCCTTCACCCGCTGGACGGCCGCACGGAAGCTGACGTCCGCGCTCACCATCGCGCACCCGCCCAACCGGCGCCCCAGCCACTTCCAGGTCGACGATGTTCACCAGGACGAGCTGCGCCGGTGCCTCACCGACAAGTCACTGCCACTTCAGATCCGCATCGCGGGCGCCCTGACCCGGCTCTACGCGCTCCCGCTCACCCGGATCGTCGAGCTCACCGCCGGCCAGTTTTACCGCCACGACGACAACGCCTACCTGACGATCAATCGCCAACCGGTTGTTCTGCCACCGTCGCTGGCCCAGCTCATCGAAGCCCACATCCGCACCGCGGCCCCACCCCACCACCGACCGGACAGCGCGACCCGATACCTCCTACCCGGTCGAAGCCCCGGCCGGCCGCGCAACCCTGCCGGGCTGGCCGACTCGATGCGGCGCTTCGACCTTCCCGTCCGCGCGGCCCGCAACACCGCCATGATGCAGACCCTCGCGGACTGCCACCCATCGTCATCGCGGACCTGTTCGGCATCCACCCCGGCACGGCCCACCGATGGGCACAGTTCGCCGGCAACAGCTGGGATGACTACCTGGCAGTCCAGCCTTGACCTCACCCGGGAAATCGATCGTTCTTTGTTGGGACGGAGCCCGCAACCCGTTGCCGGGCAGGGCACCCAGCTCAGCGTCAAGCAGGAGGCTCACCTGGTCGCCCTGCACATGGCGGGTAAGCCCGCCCGCCCTACTGCGCGGTGTATCCGCCGTCCACCGGAAGGGCGACGCCGACGACGAAGCTGGCGCCGGGGCTGCACAGCCAGAGCACGGTGGAGGCGATCTCGTCGGCTCGGCCGAGCCGGCCGATGGGTTGGTTGGCCAGCGCTTCGGCGGTGTCGAGTTCACCGTTGGCGATCATGGCGGTGACCATGGGGGTCTCGAAGGTGCCGGGGCAGATGGCGTTGATCCGGACTCCGCGGGGCGCGTATTCCAGGGCTGCGCTGCTGGTGAGCCCTAGTACGCCGTGTTTGGACGCGTGATAGGCGGCGCGTCCGGGCAGGCCGACGAGGCCGCCGAGGGAGGAGCAGTTGACGATGGCGCCGCTGCCCTGCTCACGCATCTGCCGCAGCTCGTGCTTCATGCAGGCCCAGACGCCGCGCAGGTTGACGGCGTTGACGCGGTCGAAGGTGTCAGCGGGCTCGTCGGCGGCGTCGGAGGGTGGGGCTTGGATGCCGGCGTTGTTGAAGGCCATGTCGAGCCGGCCGTAGGCCGCGACGGTCTGGTCGATGAGGGCGGCGACCTGCGCCTCGTCGGATACGTCGCACCGGATGCCGAGGGCCTCGTGCCCGCCCGCCCGCAGTTGGGCGGTGGCGGTCTGCAGGGCCGCGTCGTTGATGTCGGCCAGGACGACCGCGGCTCCCGCGTGGGCGAACGCCTGCGCGGTGGCGAGCCCCATGCCGGAGCTGGCGCCGGTGACCAGGGCTACCTGGCCGGTGAAGTCGTAGGTGGGGTTCATGGTGTCTCCCGGTGGCGCGCTCGGTGTTCTTCAGGCGGCGAAGGGCTTGACGGTCACGGTGACGGCGCCGTCGAGGTCGGCGATGCGGCTGGCGGCGTCTCCGTCGAGGCGGCCGATGATCACGATGCCGGGGAAGTACGACTGGTCGCCGTAGTAAAGGACGAGGTCGTTGCCGGGGGCGTAGTAGCCGACATCGCCGACGTCGGGGTCCGCGCCGTCCGGCTGGCCGCCTAGCGACAGGGGTGCGGGCAGTGGGCCGGTCTTCTCCACCGCGCCGTGGTCGATCATGTTGACGGTCAGCGGCAGTTGGGCAAGCAGGTCACGGCCGGCGGCGCTTTCGAAGATTGTGGCCTGGAAGCGCTGGTCGTTGATGGTGATCTGGATCTTCATCTGCTCTCCCCGGGGCGCGGTGGTGCCGCTCGGTGGTGCCGTGGCCCGGCCGGCGTTGCCGGGCGACGTCGCGGACGTTGCGCCGCCGATATCGCCGGACTGACCGTTGACGTTGACGCCGCAGCCGGAGAGGCTCAGGCCGAGCAGCGCCGACAGCGCTACGCCCACGGCCGTGCGTGTGGCTGGCATGGCATCTCCCGGTGTCGGGTTCGCCACCGGGTCACAGCGTGAGCAGGACCTTGGTGGCGGTGCGCTGATCCATCGCCTGGTAGCCCTCGGCGGCCCGGTCGAGCGGCAGGGTGAGGTCGAAGACCTTGCCCGGGTCGATGGTGCGGTCCCAGATCAGCTGGATCAGTTCGGGCAGGAACCGCCGGACCGGGGCGGGGCCGCCGTGGATGTGCACGCCGGACATGAACAGCTCGTCGCCGGGGATGGCGATGTCGTGGGACACCCCGACGAACCCGACGTGGCCGCCGGGGCGGGTGGAGCCGATGGCCTGCATCATGGCCTCCTGGGTACCGACGGCCTCGATGACGCTGTGCGCGCCCAGGCCACCGGTCAGCTCCTTGATCCGCTTCACGCCGGCGTCACCGCGTTCGGTGACGATGTCGGTGGCGCCGAACTCGCGCGCGAGGGCCTGCCGGTCGGGGTGGCGGCTGAACGCGATGATGCGCTCCGCGCCGAGCTGCCGGGCGGCCAGGACGCCGAGCAGGCCGACCGCGCCGTCCCCGACGATCGCGACGGTCTTACCTGGTCCGGCCTCGGCGGCGACCGCGGCGAACCAGCCGGTGCCGAGGACGTCGGAGGCCGCCATCAGCGACGGGATCAGCTCCGGGTCGGGCCGGCCGGGAGTGGCGACGAGGGTGCCGTCGGCTAGCGGGATGCGGGCCAGCTCCGCCTGGGTGCCGATGGTGCCCATCAGGACGCGGTGCACGCAGTACGCCTGGTATCCGGCCTGGCAGATCTCACAGGTGTTGTCGGACGCCCAGAACGAGCCGACGACGAAGTCACCGACCTTCACGGTGCGCACCTCGGACCCGACCGCCTCGACGACGCCGACGTACTCGTGACCCATCACCTGGTGGTCGACCGGTTCGGCGCCGCGGTACGGCCACAGGTCGCTGCCGCAGATGCAGGTCGCGGCCAGCCGGATGATCGCGTCGGTCGGCTCGATGATCGTCGGGTCCGGGCGCTGTTCGACCCGCACGTCCCCGGGCTTGTGCATGACAACCTGACGCATCCTGGTGCGCTCCGTTCGCTTCGATTCCGACGGCCCTGCAGGGCCACGGACCCAGTCAACGTGCCCGCCCGAGCGGGGAGAAGTCCCTGGTGATAGGTGTACTGACAGGGCACCCCTACCCGGTGTCGCGCGGCCTACGCTCGACGCATGGACAACCGTTCGGAGGTGCGCGACTTCCTGACCACGCGCCGGGCCCGGCTGACGCCCGAACAGGTCGGCCTGCCGCCGACCCGCAGCCGACGCGTCCCCGGCCTGCGACGCAGCGAGGTCGCCGCCCTCGCCGGGCTCAGCGTCGAGTACTACGCCCGCCTCGAGCGCGGCCAGATCGCCGGTGCGTCGTCCGGCGTGCTGGAGGCCCTGGCCCGGGCGTTGCAGCTCGACGAGACCGAACGGGCCCACCTGTTCGACCTGGCCCGCGCCGCCGACGGCATCCCGACCTCGGGGCGGCCCCGCCGCCGCGCGGCCACCAAGGCCGCCGAGCGCCTCAGCCTGCGATGGGCGATGGAGGCCATCACCGACGGAGTCGCTTTCGTGCGCGATCCGCAGCAGAACCTGCTCGCGACCAATGCGCTCGGCCGCGCGTTCTACGCACCGGTGATCGGCGACGGGGGACGCCCACCGAACCTGGCCCGGTTCCAGTTCCTCGACCCGGCCTCGCGCGACTTCTACCCCGACTGGGACCGCTTCGCCGAGATGTGTGTCGGCGTCATGCGCGCCGAGGCCGGCCGCGACCCGCACGACCGCGCGCTGCAGGACCTCGTCGGCGAACTCTCCACCCGCAGCGAGGACTTCCGCCGGCTCTGGGCCGACCACAACGTGCGCACCCACGGCGCCGGCACCAAACGGTTCCGCCACCCCGTCGTCGGCGAACTCACCCTCGCCTACGAGGAACTCGCGATCACCGCCGAACCCGGCCTGGTGCTGCTCGTGTACACGGCCGAACCCGGGTCGCCGTCCGCGGAACGGATGCGCCTGCTCGCCTCCTGGGCGGCCACCGCCACCACTGCCACCGCCGCAGTCCGCGATTCGGAAGGAACCTGATGCAGATCACCCGCACATCCATCGTCACCGCCAAGGGACCCGGCGACTGGTTCACCGGCGACGTGTACATCGATGCGGTCGCCGGCGCACCGGCGCCGTCGCGGGTCACCGCGAACCTGGTCCACTTCATGCCCGGCGCCCGCACCCACTGGCACCGCCACCCGCTCAGCCAGACCGTCTTCGTCACCGAGGGCGTCGGCCTGTGCCAGCGCCGCGGCGGCCCTGTCGAGGTCATCCGCCCCGGCGACCGCGTCCTATTCGAAGCCGACGAGGAACACTGGCACGGCGCCGCACCCGACCGGCTCATGGTCCACCTCGCCATCAACGAAGCCGATGACCAGCACGACGTCGTCCACTGGCTCGAACCCGTCACCGACACCGAATACGCCGCAAACCATCGTTAACGGCACCTCTCCTCATCGAGATGCCGGCAGCGGGAATACTGCAGGTCTCGAATACCATCGCTTCGCCAGCAGGCGAGTGCCACCACGGAGGCCATCATCGGTGGCGTGACTGGCAGCATCTGTAACCCCGAGACTGCGCTGCTCGGCCCGTTCGACCGGCGCGGCTGGCTCCGGTACACCGGTTGCACGCACCCGCTGGCCACGCCGCAGCGCCAGCCTGGTGGTCGGCTCGGCGACTGCGGGAACTCGCTTCCTCGATCCGGCTTGCCCCCACGGCGCCTGGCTCAGCCCCGCCACTGCTGAGCACCCCGCAGTCGTCCTCGGCGCCGAAGCCGCCCGACGGCTGGGCATCACCACTGCCGGGCCGGGCGTCCTGGTCCAGATCGCTGACGAGCGTTTCGCCGTCGTCGGCATCCTGCGACCAGTGCCGCTGGTGCCCGAACTCGACAGCGCCGCCCTCATCGGTGCCCGCGCAGCCGCCGACTATCTCGCGGCCGACACCGGCCCGAGCATCGTCTACCTGCGCGCCGCTGAGCACCAGGTCACCGCGGTCCGCGATGTGCTCGCCGTGACCGCCAACCCGGCCGCACCGTACGAGGTCGTCGTCTCCCGACCGTCCGATGCCCTCACCGCGAAACGTGCCACCGAACGAGCCTTCAACGGGCTCCTGCTCGGCCTCGGTGCGGTGGCACTGCTCGTCGGCGGCGTCGGCATCGCGAACATCACGATCATCTCTGTGCTCGAACGACGAACCGAGATCGGCCTACGCCGCGCGCTGGGTGCCACCCGCGGCCAGATCCGCCTCCAGTTCCTGACGGAGTCTCTGCTGCTGTCCACCCTCGGTGGCATCGCCGGCGTCCTGCTCGAAGCCGCCATCACCATCACCTACGTCTCCCTCCAGCAGTGGCCTCCCGTCACACCCGTGTGGGCGATCGTCGCGGGCATCGGCTCGACGATCACCATCGGTGCGGTCGCCGGCATCTACCCAGCGGTTCGGGCAGCCCGCATGCCTCCCACCGAGGCACTTGGCAGCGGGGGAGGAAACCCAGGACGACCTCGAGTGATGGGTCGAGAGCGGCGATTCTCGAGCCCGGTCGGCCGTCATCGGCGCAGCGGTGTCGATGAGGACCACCGGGCGCGTCACGGAACGGCCTGGAACGTCCTCGGGGCAGGGTGACGAAACCTTGAAAGGATCTTATGAGAAGAATGCGACTGGGCTTGGCCGCGGCTGTTGCAGTGGCCCTGCTCGCGGTGACGCAGCCGGCAGCCACGGCAGCCGGAGCGCCAGTGGTCGGGCCGGCCTGGACGGCCTCGGACCTGGACTACCACTGGCGCGGCCTTCCCACCTGGAGCCAGGGCTACGGGCCGATGAGAAACCTTGCCCGACAGGCATACAAGAACGACGACTCTCTGCACTATGAGACCCGTAGATATGGGATCAACATCGGGTGGACCGACTGGCCGAGGTCGCAGATCTATGTGTACGGTGAGGGGCTTGCCCGTGATGCGCCGATCACGCCGACGACCAGGGTCGCACTGTACTTTCCCGGCGGCGGATATCTGAAGCACGGCGCCCGGGAGTGGGGCATCGGGCTGGCCTGGTCCAGCACCCCCGTGTACGAGTGGCTGATCGAGCCGGCCGGATCGTCCGGCGATCAACTGGTTCACAACATCGGCACGCCTGATGCGTCTATTGATGCGTATCTGGCGATGGGTCCGGACACCGGCGAGGGGCCGATGCTGCGGTGGGGCCCCGGGCCCGTCCGGTACTAGGAGCGGCGCGTTTGTCCACCGGCATCTCGTCGGGTGTTGACGGAACTATAGGAGCAAAGCGTGATGATGGCGCTGAAGCGGTTGGGTGCCGTGGCGGTGGTTGCTGTGACTGCCGCACTGCCCGCCGTGCCTGCGAAGGCGGCCGGCAGTTACGGCCCCGGTTATTGCGAAGCGGCAGATGGCAAGTACTGGCACGGCCTTCCCACCTGGAGTGGGGGCTACGGGCCCATGAGAATAAGCGAGGGGCCCGGCGACAACGCCTACAAGTACGGCAGCCAGCCCAAGGGAATCAACATCATCCCGACCGAGTGGCCACAGTCGCGGGTAACCGTGCTCGGTCAGGGCCTGCCTGATGACGGCTGGGTCACCCCGGAGACGAATGCTGCGATCTACCTGCCGGGGGGAGGTTACCTGAAGTACGGCGTGCGCGAGTGGGGCATCAATCTGGTGTGGTCGGCCACGCCTGTGTATGAGTGGCGGATCGTGCCCCACGAGTGTGGTCAGCGGATCTTCAACCTGACGAGGGGTGCCTACCTGGTCGGTCAGATGCAGTACGGCGTCGACTGGGGCTGGGGACAATTCGAGGAGTGGGAGGGCTGACCACGGCCGTCTGTGCCGTGCGGCTCCGGGTCAACTGCCTGGCCGGATCGTCGTTCGGCTAGTGCTCTGGCTGCCCCCGATCGCCCGGATGGTCAGGCAACTGCGGTGGATGGGCGTCCGCCCCGGCGGATGCCCATCCATCGGCAACGAGATGGGGATGAAGCACCGGTCGGAGTGCTGCGATTCGCGGCGCCGTAACCGGCACGGGCGTGAGCGGACGCTCACCGGAACCCGCGGGCTCACGCCCCGGTCGGTGGCTGTGCCGTGATGAGCTCGGCGAACAGTTCGGCGGCGGCGTCCAGGACGTCTCGGTCGCCGGTGATCAGCAGATCCAACAACAGGCCACGTGTCGCGGCGAGACTCAACCGGGCCCGCCGCCTGGCCTCCGGGCCGGCCCAACCGAAGTGGGTGAACAACTCCTCGACGGGGCCCGCCCAGGCGGCGACGACCGAGGCGCGGAATGAGTCGGTCCAGGACTTCTCGAACAGGGCGTGCGCATAGATCTCGAAGAACAGCCGCTCCGCCGGCGCCAGGGCCGGGTCGGCCAGGCGCCGCCAAAAACGGCGACTCACCTCGACCGGGTCGTCAAGCTCCGCGGCGAGGGCCGCCAGCGCGGCGCGCTGCTCCGCCTCGACCCGCCGGACGACCTCGGTGAGCAGGCCCTCCCGGCTGCCGAAATGATAGAGCAGCATGCGATGGCTCGTGCCCGCGCCGGAAGCGATCTCGCGGAGGCTGAGCTGGCTGAACCCGCCCTCCTTCAGAAGATTGACGCAGCGGTCGAGCAGCGACTCCCGGGCATCACCAGCCACCGGCGCGGCGCACCCCTTCGTTCATGGTGTCCCCGGCGGCCTCGTCGGTCGGGGCGGGCGACGGGATGGTCCCTGACTCCGCGGCCGCCTTCAGTGCGGCCGCCTCCATCCGCAGGTACCGTCGCGTCCGCGACGCGGTCAGCAGCGCGACCAGCCAGGCGAGGGCCCCGCTCTGCTCGATGCCGATGCTGATCCGGGTCGTTCCGTCGGGCTGGGCCTCCACCCGGTGATAGGCGAAGGTGTGCACCCCCGGCGCGTGCGTCTCCCAGGCGAACGACTCACCCGGTTGCAGGTCGTAGACCCGCCACACGGTCGTGGGGAAGCCGGGTTGGCGGATGCGGAACCGGCTGCCCAGGCCCAGTGTCGGCCGGTCGAGCGGTGCCACCTCCGCCATGGAGGCCGTCCACTCGGGCCAGCCCGTCACGTCCGCCACCGCCGCCCAGGCGGCCGCGGTCTTCGCCGTGGTGATGATCGTCTCTCCGTAATTCATGTACCAGATGGTACATGCGATTCCGCTAATGGCAAGAAGAGAGCTGGGCAATTTCGCGTGTCGCGGGGACGACCGCAGTCCACGGATTGTCGTCGGGCACCCGCCCACAACGAGAACCGATGCATCATCCCGATCGCAATGATCGACACGAGCCCTGTCCTGGCCGCGTTCCATCCCGTTCCACGCTGTTCCGTCCGGCGGGTTCGACTATCGCCGATCGATGCTTTCGTTCGCTGCGAGCCGAGAAGGGATATTCGCATTTGTCGGCAAGGGTCCGTCACAGATATCGTCGCCGGTTGTGGACGTCATGCAACTGCTACCGAATCTCCACCTGTTTCGCTTTCCCGTGGGCCACGCGTACCTGTGGCGTGGTGCGGACGGGCTGACGCTGATCGACTCCGGGGTTCCGGGATCGGCACTCGCCATCGCGGCGGGGATCGAGAGCCTCGGTCACCGACCGGCCGACGTGCGGCGCCTGCTACTGACGCATCATCACGTCGACCACGCCGGCTCGGCGGCGGAGATCACGACGTGGACGGACGTGACGGTCTACGCACACCAGGCGGACACCCCGGTGCTCGAGGGTCATGAGCAGGTCCGGCCGCCGCTGCTGACCGACTGGGAACAGCGCCTCTGGGACGAGGTCCACGGCGGGAAGCCCCCGCAACCCGCCGCCCCGGTGGTGGTTGACCACCGGCTTCACGACGGTGACGTCATCGATCTCGGTGGGGAGCCGGCCGTCGCGGTGGCGGTGCCCGGGCACACCGCGGGCAGCGTCTCCTTCCATCTGCCCCGGTCAAGGGTCCTGTTCACCGGCGACACGATCGCGCGACTACCCGACGGGACGGTGATCCTCGGGGTGTTCAACGTCGATCCGGAGCAGGCGGCCGAGTCCATGAAGCGGCAGGCCGACCTGGACGTCGAGATCGCCTGCTTCGGGCACGGGGAGCCGCTGACCCACGGGGCGTCCGCTCTGCTGCGCGCTGCTGTGACGCAGCTCGGCGATCGCCGCTCGGGATGACCGAGGCCAGGCCGTGGCGCAGTCGCGCATCCGCGCACCGGCGGACCGGACGCTGGTGGGGAACCAGCTGGAACGGACCGGCACGGGATACCCGAGAGACGCAACGTGCCTGGAAGGAGCCGTTAGTGAAGACGCCACCGCACTCCGCCGAAGACAGGGTGAGGCGGTTCCCCCGCCTCCTGATTCTCGCGGCGCTGCTCGGAGCGAGCGCAGTCGCGGCCTATGTGGGTGACACCTCTCCCGTCGAGGCGGGGACGCAGGCCCTCCGAGACTCGTGCCCGGATTGGGCGTGCGGCCAGAACCACAACCAGGTCCTGCTGTAACCGATTCCGACAGCAGAGGAGAGGTGAAGTCATGACGAGGATGTACCTGGCGGTGCTGACCGGCGTCGCCGCCCTGGCCCTGGCGATCGGCGCGGTAGCCGTATCCGCCGGCGACACCACCGAAGCCGCGCCGACCGCCGCCGGTGGGCTTTATATCGGCCCGCACCCGGCCGGGCCACCCGGACAGGCCTAGCGGCCCAAGCACCGTGCACGTCGACGTGCCGGTGGACCTGGTCCGCCGGCACGTCGTCATACGCGCCCTGCCGAGGAGACAGCCGTGGATCAGAAGGCAGACAACGCGCTCCGCGCCGTCCGTCGCCAGGCGGCCGAGGGCGACTACGCCTCGGCGGCCTTGACGGCGTCCGCCGCGATCGACGCACTCGAGGCCGGTTCCGGTGACCGCGACATGCTTGTGGTGTTGCTCAACGAGCTGGGCATGCTCTTCAAGTATTCCGGTCGTCTAGACGAGGCGGAGCACCTCTACGACCGGTCGCTCGCACTCGTGTCCAGGACGCCGACGAGGGCGGGTGACCTCGCTGCGGTGCTGCACAATCAGGCCGGAGTGGCGCACGCCAGAGGGGACCTGGGACGCGCCGAGCGGCTGGCGCGGCTGGGCATCGCCGTCCGGACCGGCCAGACGCAGGTCGACAGGCGGGCGTTGGCCGCGGACGACGCGGCACTGGCGGCGATCCTCATCGATCGCGGCTCGTGGAACGAGGCGAGACGGCTGCTCGAAAGCTGCCTCGACCACCACCGCCGCGAGTACGGTCCCGCGCATCACGAGGTTGCCGTCACGCTGCACAACCTGGGGTCCCTGATGTTCCGCGAGGGCGACGCCGCAGCGGCGAGCAACGCTCTGCAGGAGTCGCTGAGCATCAAGGTGACCTGCCTGGGTGAAGATCATCCTGACCTCGCTCCCACCCTCTACAACCTTGCCTTCTGTCGTGAGGCGATGGGCGACCTCGCCGGCGTGCGTCCCCTGCTCACCTGGGCCGTGTCGATCCTGCGACCCCAGGTGCAGTCGTCGCAGGCGACCTACGTCGCTTGCGTGCGGAAACTGGCCCAGCTGCCAGCCGAGGTCCCGGCAGAAGAGGAACGCCATGGAACGCGTCGTCCACGACCGAACACCGCGTGACGAACGTCAGTCACCGGCATCACCCATGCAGAAGCCATAGAAAGGTACACGTGAAATCGTCGGAAGTGCGAAGAGGCGCACGTCGCGTCACCACGGCGGTGGTCGCCACGATGATGGCGCTCACGATGGCGACGCCCGCCCGGGCGGACACCCTCGACAAGCTTGAGGAGTACGGCAAGTACGCCGGCTACGCGAAGACCGCGTACGACGTCTACAAGACCCTGTTGGGCAACGAGATGACGCTCGAGCAGGCGGTCAACGAGCTGCAGGCATCGATCGCCCAGGTCGGCGAGCAGGTGGCCGAGGTGCTCGACGAGATCGGTGAGATCGCGGCGGCAGACGTGGAGACCTGCACCCGCAACGCGCTGATCACGTTCGCCGACATCGAGGCGCTCAGCCCCGACAACGCCCAGGCGTTCGCTGTCCAGGCGACCGACTGTGTGGCCAAGGCCAGGGCGTACATCAACGTCGTGGACAACCGGGCCGCTGTCGATGTCATGGGGTTCGCGGTGAACACGGTCGGACCGATCGCCCTCTTCGCCCAGGCGAACGCCGGCTTCAGCACCAACCTGCTCAAGGACGAACTCATCGCGGCGAACCAGCGCAACATGGAGAGGCTGGAACCGACGTGCGGGGCGACGCCGCTGTGGGGTGACCGGCCCGTCGACCCGAATCCGCAGCCGGTGGAGGTGCGACTGCGCTGCACCGCCTTCAACCACGACGGCGACGACTTCGTCATCGCGCAGTTGCGACGCGGCGATCCGCTTCCGGCGTTCGACTACAGCAAGGCACGGGACCGCGCCATCGAGGTGAGCAGCTACCCGACCTCGCGTGCGGCGTTGGCCTCGCTGCGGGGCCCCGGCCCGGCCAACGGATCCTCGATCGCGGCGGCGGCCGGCGGCGACGGCCTCGTCCGGCTGTGCGGCGCCTCGATCCACGATTCGGTGCACTGCCGCGCGCAGCAGCAGCCCGGATCGGCGACCTGGAACGCCTGGTCTCAGCTCGACGGGCAGCTCAGGTCCATGGCCGTGGAGAAGAACGACGACGGGCGGCTCGAACTGTTCGGCGTGAACAAGGAGGGCACCCTCTGGCACCGCTGGCAGACCACGAGCGGATGGTCGGCCTGGGCGTCGCTGGGTGGTCCGTTCACGTCCGTCGCCGTGGCGCGCAACGGCGCGGGTCGCCTCGAGCTGTTCGCCACGAACCAGGACAGCCAGGTCAGCCACCGCTGGCAGAACACCAAGAACACGACCAGCGACTGGTCCAACTGGTCGACCCTGGGGATGACCGCTCGCTTCGTGGCCGCCGAGGCGAACGGCGACGGACGCGTGGAGGTCTTCGCGCTCAACGCGGCGGGCGAAGTCTGGCACCGCTGGCAGATGCTTCCCAGCGGCTGGTCGAACTGGGACCGGCTCGACGGCACACTGAAGACCGTCGCGGTGGCTCGCAACGCGCAGCAGCGGTTGGAGATCTTCGGCACCAATGCGCAGGGGATGCTGTGGACGAGGGCGCAGCGCGCCGATGGCAACGGCTGGTCGTCCTGGAGCCAGCTGAACGGGACCTACTACGGCGTCGCGGCCGGGTCCGACGCCGACGGCCGGGTGGAGCTGTTCGCGGTGGACGCTGCGGGCAAGGTGTCCGGTAACCACCAGACCGCCTCCGGTTGGAGTGGCTGGACCGCGCTGGACAACGGTCTCAAGATCAGACCTTAGGTCGGGCCCGGCCGCCTGACCTTCCTCGACGGGCGACGCCCGACGCCCGTCTGGCACCCGCCGCCAAGGAACGCGATGGAACGTCGGCTGGGTGAGCGAGGACAACCGTGACGAGGCCCTCGGAACACTGTTCCGAGGGCCTCGTCACGCCGTCCCTGAGACAGGCACAACAGCCGGCGGCGCGTGGACGCCCGCCGGGCTCAAGGAGGCAACGATGACAAGTCTGCGGGCAAGGGTCCGTGGCTCGGCACGTTCAGCAAGACGGTGTACGGGCTTGGCCGCGGCTGCGGTGCTGGTGGTGGCGACCGCCGTGTCGGTGATCGCCGCGCCCGCCTCGCCGGCCCTCGCCGAGCCGATCAGCTTCGACCTCGGTACGCCGGCGCTGACCAGGAACGCGTTGGGCGCCATGGAGTTGTTCGCCACGGACGGCGCCGACCGGGTGTGGCACCGCTGGCAGTCCGGGCCTGGTTCGGCCTGGAGCGGCTGGAGCCAGCTCGACGGGTCACTGCGCTCGGTCGCTGCCCAGAGCAACGGCGCCAACCACGTCGAGTTGTTCGGCATCAACGACCAGGGCCTGATCTGGCACCGATGGCAGCTCCCCGAGGGCGGTTGGTCGTCCTGGACCTCGATCGAGGGCAACCTGACGTCCCTGGCCGTCGCCCGCAACCAGGACAACCGGATGGAGCTCTTCGGCACCAACACCCTGGGCCAGGTCTGGCATCGGGCCGAGACGACCGCCGGGTCGCACACCTTCGGCCCGTGGGCGCTGTTCGACGGCGGCCTGATGCGCAGCGTCGCGGCGGAGACCAACGAGGACGGCCGGGTCGAGCTGTTCGCGCTGAACGACGCAGGTGAGATCTTCCACCGGGCGCAGACCCGCCCGGCCGGCTGGTCGGCGTGGACCCAGCTCGACGGCGCACTGAAGTCGCTGGCCGTGGCCAAGGCGGCGGACGGCCGTCTGGAGCTGTTCGGGGCCAACGCGGCCGAGCAGATGTGGCACCGCCGGCAGATCGACAGAGGCGGCGTCGGATGGACGGGCTGGGACTCGGTGCCCGGCCAGGCGCGCACCATGGCGGCGGAGGCGGACGCGAACGGGCGGATCGCGCACGTCGTCATGAACGGCGCCGGCGAGAGCCTGGTGCGCGTGCAGCAGCAGGACGGTTGGTCGGACTTCACCACGCTCGCGGGTGACCTCGCCCCGCTGTACTGGATCACCCACAACACCCAGGCCGAGCTGTTCGCGAACGCGGTGACCGTTCCCCACGCGATCATCAAGATCGTCGGCGACGTGAACCTGGACCTCAGCGGCCGCGAGTTCATCCGTATCGCGGCCGGCGTGCAGATCCTCGGTGACACCTCGGTGCATCCGCGAGGTCCCCGCCTGTTCACCACGTCCTTCCCTCGGGTGCTGTTCCAACTGGGGCACGACCCGGCCCAGGTGACCTCCGACAACGTCCGCATCAGCGGC
This sequence comes from Micromonospora sp. NPDC049201, assembly GCF_055586805.1. NCBI lineage: Bacteria > Bacillati > Actinomycetota > Actinomycetes > Micromonosporales > Micromonosporaceae > Micromonospora > Micromonospora sp. NPDC049201. The sequence continues at coordinate 49,819 of NZ_JBVJHM010000015.1, forward strand.
ATCCGCCTCGACGGCGGGCAGGGCGAGGAGCCCGCGGAGACCGAGGAGGAGGACAGCGACGCCATCCGGATCTTCTCCAGCCGCAACGTGCAGATCGACCACAGTGAGCTGTACGGCTGGCGCGGCTCGACCGTCCTGGTCGACGACGGGCAGGGGCGGCTCGGCAAGGACGACGACCCCGCCAGCATGGTCCGTGTGGTGGACAACTACATGCACCACAACCAGCACCAGACCGGCGACATTTTCGGTGGCGGTCACGGGGGCGGGTACGGCGTCGCGGTGCGCAACGGCGGCTTCGCCCTCATCGAACGCAACGTGTTCGACTGGAACCGGCACGCGGTGGCCGGCGACGGCCGCGAGGGCAGCGGCTACCGCATGTACAACAACCTGGTCCTGCCCAACGGCGGCTGGAACACCGACGTCTACCACACCCACATGATCGACATGCACGCCCGGGACTCGTGCGGCCTGAGTAGCTACAACTGCGGACTCGCCGGTGAGTTCATGGACATCAGGTACAACACGATCCTCTACAGCGCGGGCACCGGCATCAAGCTGCGCGGTACGCCGAGCATCGGCATGTACGTGTCGAACAACGTCTTCACCCACCGGCAGGAGTTCGGCAACGCGCTCGACGACGCGGCGATGGTGCAGAACGAAACCGGACTGCACGCTTCGGCCAACACCTTCGGGTTCAGCGCGACGACCGGCACCAGGTCCAATGTCTGCGACTTCGACGGCGACGGCACCAACGACACCTTCCTGGCGTCCGGCGCGAACTGGTGGTACCAGTCCGCGACTCTCGGCTGGCACCACCTGCGCCAGTCCACCATCACGGCCGACAAGGTGACGGCATTCGGTGACCGCAACGGTGACGGCCGTTGCGACGTGACGGCGAACGGAACCGTGTACCCCACCGCGGGCTGACCGCCTTCCGGGCTGGCCCGGAGCCGCGCCGGGACCGCCGGGGGTGGCTCCGGGCCAGCTCTCCATGCGTTTCTAGAAAGGGAGACGAAGTGAGGAAGTCCATCCGAGGGTCGTGTCGCCTCGGGTCGCTGGTCCTGGGCGCGGTAATCGTCCTGGCGGCTGCGGTGACCATGGTGCCGGCTGCCACGCACGCCGCTACCGACCGGGTTCTCGGGCACGGCACGCTGGCCGTGGCCCGGGACGCGAGCGGCCGGCTGACGTTGTTCGGGAGGGACGGCACCGACCGCCTCAGCGTGCGCACGCAGTCCGCCTCGGACGCGCAGACGTGGACCGCGTGGTCGTCGCTGGACGGCACACTGCGTTCGATGGCGGCGGAGGCGAACCAGGACGGCAGCGTCGAGCTGTTCGGTGTCAACGCCGAGGGCAGGGTCTGGCACCGGCGGCAGGCGGGCAACGGCTGGTCGGGGTGGTCCGGGCTCGACGGCACGTACCGCTCGCTGGCCCTGGGGCGCAACGCCGACGGCCGCCTGGAGTTGTTCGGCACCGACACCAACGACCAGGTGTGGCACCGGTGGCAGACCGCGGCCGGGTCGACGACGTGGTCGCCCTGGGCCCGGTTGGACGGTGGGCTGCGGTCCGTGGCGGTGGAGGCCAACGCGGACGGCCGCCTGGAGCTGTTCGGGCTGAACGCCGAGGGCCAGATCTGGCACCGCTGGCAGCAGGCCGCCGGCTGGTCGGCCTGGGCCTCACTCGACGGCACGCTGGCGTCGCTGGCGGTCGCGCGCGACCGCGCCGGCTCGCTGGTGCTGATCGGCACCAACAGCCGCGACGAGCTGTGGCAGCGCAGGCAGACGACCGCCGGGGCGAACAACTGGTCGGCGTGGGCGGCGCTCGACGGAAGCCTGCAGTCGGTGGCTGCCGATCGCCGCGACGACGGTCGCATCGAGCTGATCGGGGTCAACGCCCAGGGCGACGTCCGGCACCGATGGCAGAGCGATGCCGGCGGTTGGTCGGCGTGGGCTGACCTGGAGGGCGACCTGCCGCCGTCGCCGCCGATGTCGAACCCGTCGAACTGGCGCGCGACGACGACGGTGAACTTCAGCAACGAGGACTGGACCGAGGAGGCGCAGGGCCTGACCACGGACGGTGTGAACTGGTACGTCGGCAGCAACGACTCCGATCACCGCCGGCTCTACAAGTTCGGGCCGGGCTTCCCCCAGGGCGACGATCGGGTTCTCGGCTACCTGGCGCTGCCCGCCAACAGCGGTAACCACCTTGGTCCGCCGGTCTGGGATCCCGTGCGACGTCGGATCGTGGTGGCCGTGGAACCGGCAAACGTGTGGGTGGTCGATCCGGAGACGATGCGCACGGAGTTCATCGGACCGCTCGGCGCGGACGGCTACCGGCCGCAGGGCACCTCGATTCCCTGGGTCGCGATCAATCCACGGGACGGTCTGCTCTACAGCTCGGCGTTCGGGCGCAGCGACCAGCCCATCAAGTCCGTCGACCGGGTCAACGTGTACGACCCGGCCAACGGATACCGCTGGCTGCGGTCGATCCCGCTGTCTCGGGAGATCAAGGAGGTGCAGGGCGGCCACATCTCCGCCGGCGGCCATCTGTACCTGACGTCGAACGCGACCTTCGACATCAGCGCCTACGACCTGGCCAACGGCGCGTACGGCGGACGACGCGTGGTCGACTTCGACCCGTCCGACGACGACGAAATCGAAGGTCTGACGCTGGGCCGCTACGAGTGGGACAGCGGAGCCGAATCGGACGTCGCCGTGCTGGTGCTCGATAACGACATCGTGAGTGAGGACGATGTCGAGGTGAGGTTCTACAACTCCGGCAGCGGCCTGTAGCAGCTGAGGATCCGAGGGCGGTGGGGCCGAGAGGACCCCACCGCCCTCATCTCGGTTTCACGCACCGCGGGCCGCTTCCCCGGAGGGGAGCGGCCCGCGGTAGGACTTGCGTGAGGTCTAGCGGCTTCCGCCCGAGTACTCGCCGTAGACGACGCTGACCGACGTGCCGCCCGGGACCTGCTCGCCGGCCCTCGGGTTCTGGGACAGCACCCGACCGCTGTCGTACCGGTCCGGCACCGACGACGGCGCCTGCGCGCCCAACAGCAGGCCCGCGCTCAGCAGGGCGTTCTTTCCGTCGATGAGCATCTTCCCGACGATGTTCGGCACCGTGACCGACTGTCCCGCCGGCTCGGCCATCCGGGTCCAGGCGGACCACCCCGAGCTGGTCTGGTAACGCCGCCACAGCGTCCCGAGTTGGCTGGTGCCCTCCACCCGGGTGCGTTCCGTCGCGTACACCTCCATCAGCCCGGCCGTCGTGGTCGTCGCGGCCAGGTGACTCATGGTGCCGATCACACCGCCGAAGGGCTCCCAGCTCGTCCAGGTCGGGTTGGTGACGCTGGTGTGGTAGCGGTGGAGGATGGCGCCCGTCCGGTCGACGCCGAACAGTTCGAGACGTCCGTCGCCGTTGGTGGCGGCGGCGACCGAGGCCACCGGGGTGCCCAGGCTCAGATCCATCCAGCTCGACCACCCGCCGGTCGGCTGCTGCCAGCGGTGCCACACCTTGCCCGCCGCGTTGACGCCGAACAGTGCCAGCCGCTTGTCCTTGAGCCGGGTCATGGCGACCTGACGCAGTTCGCCGTCGAACCGGACCCACGGCTTCCAGGTGATGTCGGTGGGACTCGTGTGGGTGGTCTGCCAGATCTGGCCGTCGGGGTCGGTGGCGATGAGTTCGAGTCGACCGTCGCCGTTGCAGCCTGCGGCGACCGAGGTCAGCGGCACGCTGTCGATCTTCACCCAGCCGTTCCAGCCGCCGGTCGTGCGCTGGGCGCGGCTGAACAGCTCACCGCCTCGGTTGATGCCGAAGATCTGGGTGGTGAGCGCGGCTGTCTGCACGGCGGCGACCGAGCGGAGCGCCCCGTCGAACTGAGCCCACGGGGACCACCCGCCGGGGGTCTGGGTGGCGCGCACGACCTCGTCCCGCCGGTTGACCGCGACCAGTTCCAGCACGCCGGAGGTGTTGGGCGCGGCCGCCAGTGGGGATCCGTAGGCGGGAGTCATCGGGAACGGTGCCTTCACCAGCAGTTCGGTGTTGCGGTCCGCGGGCGTGCCCTCTCGGGCGAGCTTGCCGTCTTCCAGCTTGGCCTGCGGGTCGTTGGCGGCCAGCTCCCGACCCAGCGAGGCCAGACCGGCCGGGCTGCTGAGGTCACCACCGTGCTGGAGGGGCGCGTCGATGTCGATCATCGTGGTGAAGATCGAGATGGTGCCGGCCTGTTCGGCGACCTCGATCAGGCGGCTCTGGATGGGCCAGTCGATGTGGGAGGCCGTGGTCACCTCCCAGAAGCCACCTCGCCAACTGCTGTCCGGGCGGGCCGCTTCCGGCCGGGCGTGGGCGAGGATGCGGTTCGTGTGCGTGTGCCCGTCCACCATCAGGATGACGTTCGGGTAACACAGGAGCAGATCCTTGAGCTGCTCGCCGTTCATGAACGGCGTGCCGGTCGGATAGTCGAAGTCGTTCGAGATGGTGTCCAGCGTGTGGTGGCAATAGACGACGATCAGCTTGTCGTCCACGTTCGGACGCGTCTCCACCGTGATCCGCTGGCCGGGACCGTCGATGGGCTGAAAGGGGAGCCACTTCTTCAGATTGCGGGAGCTGTAGGACTCCAGCTTCGAGACGAGCCACTGCCACTGGTCGCCGTCGATAGCGCCCTGCGGGCCGGGCCACTGGGTGCGGCTGGTGTCCAGGCAGAGGAATCGCAGCCGGTCGTCGGCGAGAGCAGGGACCTCGTAGTACGTCAGGTCGCTGCCCGGCGTGAAGCCGTGTCCGACCGGCAGGCCGGTCGTGTTGAAGTGCGCCTGCACGAACTGCGCCCGATCGAGCAGGCGCCGGTCGGGATCCGGCGTCACCGTCGCGAAGTGGAATCCGGTCCGCATCAGCCCGATGAACGTCAGGATGTTGGGATCGTCGGGCAGCGGCGCGACGGGCGTCGCCGGCTTCTCGCTCCCGACCGCCATGGCGCTGAGGAACTCCATCTCCGGCAAGCTCTTTGGCGCGTTGCCCTGGATCAGCGCGTCGTGGTTGCCGTAGGCGGCGTACCACGGCATGCGGATGCCGTGCGCCTGGAACTCCCGGCGCGCGTTGGTGAAGAGCGTGGGCAGGCTGGGAAAGACGCGGGTGTAGCCGGGAGCGTGACCCATGTAGTAGCGGTCGAGCGTGCCGTGGGCCTCCTCGTACGCCCGCATGGTGGGGTGCCAGTAGTCGAGCAGCGGCGGCCACTGGTCGCCGGAGACGCTCTCCTCCTTGGTGGGGGAGCCCGAGTTCGGGCGGACGGGGTTGCCGTCCATCAGGTCGATGTACCAGCGGAGCTCGTTGTACTGGGAGTTGTCGATCGAGTCGCCCGTGACGACCGTGAAGGCCAACGGCAGGTTCGTCACAGGACCCTTGCCGAACTTCTGCACCGCGCGGATCGCGGCGTCGCTCATGTGCGCCGAGAGCATCTCCTGCGGCCGGTACGCGCTGGCGGTGCCCCACTGGTGCTCGTCGTCGGGGGCGTCCAGGAACTCGACCCGCAACGGGGACTTGTCGTCGATGATGTGCATGTCGCTCATCTGTGCGAAGGCGATGAGCGGTCGTTTGTAGCCGGGCTGCGGGTAGAGGGCGAGATCGTCGCGGACGAGGTGCGGCTCCCCGGGACCCTCGGCGATAGGGCGGTAATCCTCGGTGACGAGGTACGAGAGGGTCCGGGTGAGGGTCGTGACGACCTCGTGGGTGCTCGCGGCGGTAGCCGGGGCGCCATTGTTGCGCAGGATTCCCAGGGGGTCCAGCGCGGCCGCGATCACCCCCAGGCCGCCAGCGGCGAGCAGATTCCGACGGGACAGGGGCACGTTTTCCTCCGAGTGTTGCCGATGTGTCGGCTCGGAGTGCGTTCCAACCTGTTCCGCTGAGCGGGGCGGTGGGCGATCAGTCGGTGCGCAGCGCTTCGAGAATCGGCTCGGTCTCGACGTACATGTCCAAGCTGATCACGAGGCCGTCGCGGATCTGCCAGACGTGCACCTCACGCGCCTCGAACGGCTTGCCGGTCGCTCGCACCACACCGCGAGCCCGACCGCTCTGCACGACGCGGTCGCCCGCCTGGTAGAGCTCCTCGATCTCCACGCGGCTGTCGAGCGCGCTGCCCAGAGCCTGCGCGAAGCGCTGGAAGCCCTCGCGGCCGGTGTAGCGGCCGCCCCACGGCAACTGCTCAGACTGGTACACGCTGATGTCCGGGTGGGCTGTCGTCGCGCCGGCGGCCGCGGCCCCCGCCGAGCCGAGCATGGCGTAGATCCGACGTACGAGGTCGAGGTCGGTCGGACCGGACGGATCGGGCTGCGGCGATACGTGGGGAGTCATGTCGATCCTCCGGTCTGACGGGCAACTGCCGGGATTGTAGGGCGGTGGCGGCTGGGGCGTCCGAGGTTGCGGCCGGAACGAGTCGGAACGCCCAGAGCTCATCGGTTCCAGGTCGCCCCCTGTCCCGGGCGGAGCCGCATGGCGCGCTGCCCCGACTTCGGGACAGCCGGACATGAAGCGCCCATCAGGGTCGAATTCCCCTCAGCGGTACGTCAGCGCGACTTCAGCGTGCTGAGCAAGGGTGCATTGAAATAATGATCGTGGGCCGGCCCGGGAAGATCCCTTCCTCTGGGGTTTCGTGAGGGCGGCCGCGACTCCACCGCTGGAGAAGATCCTCATGGCACCACCGCAGACGTACCATCACCTCGGCCTCAGCCCGGCGCGCGCACACGTCATGACTGCCAGCGGCCAACAGCCGTGAGCGCAAGAGCTGTTTGACGTCGATCTGCCCGGGCGACGGTTGCCGCCTCGCCGGGGCCCGGTGACCCGCGCGGGCCGGGTCCCCGCGGCTGCGCCCTGAAGCGGTTGTCCGCAGCCTCCTCATTGGCCCCGAGTTGGGCTTTCACGCCGCGTCTGCCGATCGCCCGCACCATCCGAACGGACTGTTGATGTATCACCCTCACTTGCAGGAGGACCTCCGGTGATCGCCCGTCTGCCGTCGTCCCAGCTGGCCGACCGCAGCCGTCTGGCCCTCGCCGCGGCGCCCGCCCATCTCCCGACACAATCCCGTCCCGTCGCTGATGAGCTGCACTCGACGCTCATCAACGGGACTCGTGCCCTGCACCACGACGGCAACCTCCAGGCCAGCCGGGAATGGTTCGACCGGGCGTTCACCGCGGCCGAACGCGAGCAGGACGGTCCGAGTCAGGCGCTGGCCGCCGTGGGTTACGGGGGCCTCTGGGTGCACGAGCACCGCGGCGCGGCCACGGCGGCGCTGACCGAACTGCGCCTGCGCCGCGCACTGAACCTGGTGGACGACGAGTCACCGCTCGCGGTTCGGCTGCGCTCCCGGCTGGCCGCCGAAGCCGACTACCGCGAAGGAGCGCACGAGCGGGTGTTCGCTGCGGTGGAGCATGCGCGACGGTTGCAGGATCCGGTGGCGCTGGCGGAAGCGCTGAGCCTTGCTCATCACTGTGTGATGGGTCCCCATGAGGCCCACCTTCGCACGCGGCTCGTCGAGGAACTGATCGAGACGAGCCTGCGCACCGGGCGACGCGGCGACCTGCTGATCGGCCTGCTGTGGCGTACGTCGAACCTGCTGCTCGCTGCCGACAGCCACGCCGAACGGTCGCTGCGGGAGCTGCAGGGCATGCTGCAGGAGCAGCCACATGCGGCGGTCGGGTTCATCGTGCAGGCCATGGAGGTCATGCGGACGATTCGCTCCGGCGACCTCGCGGCCGCGGAGGAACACGCCAACGCCTGCGCGAAAGCCGGGCAGGCGGTGGGCGACATCGACTCGATCGGCTGGTTCGGAGCCCACATGATCGCGGTCAACTGGTATCGGGGCAACCTGGCGGAGCTGATCCCCACTCTGCGCGAACTGGTCAACTCGCCGCTGCTGAGCACCGTCGACAATTCACACCTGGCGGCGCTCGCCGTCGCGGCTGCCAGCGCCGGCGACGAGCGGCTCGCCCGTGGCTCGCTGGCCCGGCTCGCGGGCGCCTCATGGAGCCAGCTACCGATGACCAGCAGTTGGCTCGCCACCATGTACGGCGTCATCGAGGCGGCGAATCTGCTCGGCGACGCGAAGACGGCAGCCGCCGCCTACGACCAGCTACGGCCGTTCGGGCATCTACCGATCATGGCGAGCATGGGGATCGCGTGCTTCGGATCGGCGGAACACGCGCTCGGCGTCGCGTCACTGACGACGGGACACGGCGACCAGGCGGTCGCTCACCTCGAGGCGGCCGTGCACGCCAACCACGCGCTTCAGCACTGGCCGGCGGCGCTGCTGTCGCGCGCCCGGCTGGCCGAGGCGCTGTGGCGACAGGGCGAGCACTCCCGGGCTCATGAACTGCTCAACCAGGCTCGTGAGGAAGCGGAGCAGCTGGCCATGCCGCTGCCCCGATCGACCGAGCACATCTCCCAGCGACCCGCGGCAGACGCCGGCAGAGCGGCTGCGCCGGTGCTCAGCTGCGAGCGCCGCGGGCTGCGCTGGCATCTGCGCTTCGGCGACCGGGTGGCCGTGCTGGACGCCAGCAAGGGCATGACCTACCTCGCCAGTCTGATCGCCAACCCCGGGTTCGAGATATCCGCGGTGGAACTGGCCGCCGGTCCGGGCACCGCGGCGGATTCGCTCAACGGCAGCCTGACGACCGGCTCTTCGCAACCTGTCCTCGACGAGGCCGCGAAGCGCGCGTACAAGGCCAGGTTGTCCCAACTCGACGACGCCATCGCGGAGTATGAGGCGCACAACGACCTCGTCCGGGCCGAGCGGGCCAGGGCGGAGCGCGGCTGGCTCATCGAGGAGCTGGCGGCCGTGACCGGGTTGGGCGGGCGTACCCGCAGCTTCGCCGACGCCGCCGAACGCGCGCGCATCTCGGTCGGCAAGGCGATCAGGCGTGCGGTCATGCAGGCAACCGCCGCGGATCCGGTGATCGGTGACCATCTTCGTTCCTATGTGCGGACCGGCATGCGCTGCTGCTACATGCCGAGGTGACAGTTCGCCAGGAGCGTGAGGACCGAATATGCCCGTAGTTCGGCGTCTCACGCTCCTGCCGGGAACGGCGAGAACGGGGGGAGGTTGCTCGCCGTTCGGCATGTCCCCGGCAGAGACGCCGTCGCTCAGCTGTCATCGATCGCCACGCCGCCTTCTTACGGGTTGCGAGAACGGTCCCAGAGCCCGCTGAAGTTCAGCTGACGGGCCGCTGAGGCCCCACACACCCCTACGACGACCCGTGCGCGCGCAAGAGCGCCGCACACCTCGGCGACTTTTCCTGTGAGGAGAACCGATGCAGACGCATGAACCACCGACAGTTCGACTGAACTGGATCACCGAGCAGCGCTATTCGCTCGTGGGACCGCCGCGCGAGAGCCGCATCGGGTCGTGGTATCCGCTCGCCAGCACCGCTGGCTCGCTGCACGAGGGTCTGCTGGTGAGAGGGGTGCCGCCGGCCGATCCGGCCTTCGCCCTCCGCGTGACCGCGCGGGTCCGTCAGATCATGGCCGCTCGCGTCCCGGGACTGGTCAAGGTTGTCGACTGCCTGTACGACGAGCAGCAGATGTGGCTGATCACGGACACGCCACCCCACCCGACCCTCGCGCGGTTGGCGACGGCGGCCGGTGGAATCCCGGGACCGGCTGCGATCGCCGTCGCCGCCGCCTCGGGCCGTACGCTCAGTGCGTTGCACGCCGACGGCCTGTCGCACGGGGGTCTGCACCTGGATTCGGTCAGCATCGCTCCCTCGGGTGAGGTGATGCTGCTCGAGGTCGGTCTCGCCCGCGCTTTCGCCGGCACCGCGCTTCGCGCCGACGAAGACGCGCGAGGTTGGGCCCGCCTGCTGCGCGAGATCAGCGCACTGTGCCCGGACCGGCATGCGGCGGCATCGCTGCGCGCCTCGGCGACCGCCGCCGAGTCGGCGGCCGGGGCTGAGGGCATCCACGCCGGCCTACGCACGCTCGCCGCTGAGCGCATTGCTCGCACGTGGGATGCCGACCTGACCGCGGCCGCGGGGTTTGTCGGCAGAACGGTGCGGACACCCCTGCGTACAGGGAACCGAGGTGCACGGTCGCACGGCCGCCCGGCCCTCGACGGCCCCGTCTCGACCGGCGGTGACGATCCGCACGGTCCCGCGCCGTCGGAGGAGGACGGTGCTCAGGTCCGTCGTCCAGCGGATCGCGCTGACGGACCTCATCGCCACCGGCGTTGTCACCGCGGGCCTCATCCTCCTCCGCTACGGGATCCAAGCCGGGTGACAGCGCCCGAGGTCGTGCCGCCGCGCTGGAACGTGAGGGAACGCGTCCACCAAGGCGACGTGCGAATGGCACAGCGTCAGAGATCTCACGAGAGGACGTGTCTGCCATGAGCACCATCGAATGGCTCTCCGCGAGGGCGATCCGGGTCATGGTGCCACACTCCGAGCCCGAAGCGATCCGCACTCACCTGAGCGACCTGCTCGCCGATCGGCGCCTGACGCTGTGCCGTCCGCCCGACATCCACGTGGACGAGTCCGGGCAGGGCAGCGTGACGGCCGAGGTTCGGATGGCGGTCACGCTGCCCGAACTGACCGGGCTCGAGGTCACCGTCGACGCGATACCCGACGACAGGACCGTCGAGGGGTATCTGGCCCATCTTCGCGAGCACGCGGCGATCCTGACGCCGCTGGACCGAGCGGCCCGCAGTGGCGACTTCGTGACCGTCGACCTCCGAGCCACCGTGGGTGGGCGCGACATCGAGCGGGGCGAGTGGCGTGGTGTGGTGCACGAGGTCGGTGCGGGGCATGCGCTCGAAGGGCTGGACGACACGCTGCTCGGCATGAGTGCCGGTGAGGCCACCACCTTCACGACGACGCTTGTCGGTGGCCGGCACCGCGGGCAGGCTGCCGAGCTGGCCGTCACGGTCACGCAGGTGTCCAGCCGGACCCTGCCGGAGCTGAACGACGCCTTCGCCGGCGTGATGGGTGACTTTCAGACCCTCGACGAGCTGCGCTCGGCGCTGGCGCGGCGGCTGGCGGCGCGGGCCGCCGCCCGGCACCGGGCGGCAACCTACGACAAGGCGGTGGCGTTGGCGGCCGCGAGGACTGGCATCACGGCACCGGACGACCTCGTGCAGCGGCTACTGGACGAACAGAAGCGGCACATCTCGCACTCGCTGGGTGCTCTCGGGGTGGCCCTCGAGGACTACCTGGCAGCCGAGGACATTGCGGAAGACGACGTCGATGCGGTGCTGCGGGCGGCGATCGCCAGACGAACCGAGGCCGAGATGCTGCTCGATGTCATCGCCGCCGAACAGGGCTTCGACGGACCGTTCGGCGAGTCTGCGGAGTCCGGTCCGGAAGCGCCGCCGGCGGCCTCCGCCGAGGCGGGTGCGGCGCGGCGGGGCAGGGCACTGGCCCATCTCATGAACATGGTCGTGCTGAAGGATGGCAGGGGTGACGTGCTGTCGGCCGCACAGTTGGCCGACGCCGGTAGGTATGCGGTCGCTGGCTGACGGCAGCACCTCTCGGCACCTTTCGTGACCGGCCGGTAGTCGACGCGCTTTTGATGCTTGTTCGACCCTTTGAATGACTGTGCGGAACGGTCTGCGTCGAATGGGCAGACGCAGATCGACGTAGAATTTCCACGGCGTCAACGCCGGAACGGCGGGGCTAAGTGGTATTGATCTCCTTCAGACGCAAGCGGGTTCGGCGGTTTAACTGATGGATACGAGCCGGATGATGTCGCCCTCGACGGGGCCGGTCTGTCGGCGCGGCGAGGTCGCGCACCGCGGTTGTCGGCGTCAGGGCAGATGGGGCGTGGAGAGGCGCGAACCGACCGCGTGGCCGCGGTTGGCGTCCGAAGCCGAGGACGGACATGCGCGCTGACGTCCGGGTTCGGCTGTTGGGCCCGATCGAGGTGGTTGCGGCCGGGCTGCACCGGCCTGTCGCCGGACTGCGCAAACGTGCTGTCTTGGCGGCGTTGGCGCTGCAGGTCCGGCAGGTCGTCTCGGCGGACGACCTCATCGATGTCGTCTGGAACGGCGCCGGTCCCGTCACCGCCCTGAACGCACTGCAGAGTCACGTCTCGTCGTTGCGTCGCGAGCCGGGCCTACGGGAGGCGATCCTGGCCCGTGCTCCGGGTTACCTGTTCGACCTGGGCGCCGGGTGTACGGACGTGGAGGTGATGGAAGAGCTGCTTCGACGCGCCGCGGAGGAGGCGGATCCGGCGCGCCGGGCCGGGTTGCTGAGGTCGGCACTGGGCTGGTGGCGTGGTCCCGCCCTGGCCGGGCTGGCGGATCTGACCTGGTTCGCGGATCAGGCGGCGCGGTTGGACGGGGTGAGGCGGGGGGCTTTGTCGTCGTTGACGGAGGCGCGTCTGGTGCTGGGCGAGCACGGTGCTCTGGTGGGAGAACTGGAGCACCTGGCGGAACGCTATCCCTTCGACGAGGAGCTGCATCGACAGCTGATGGTGGCGTTGTACCGGTGCGGTCGGCCCAGTGACGCGCTCACCGTGTTCGGCAGGCTGCGACGTCGGTTGGCCGACGAGTTGGGAGTTGATCCCGGGCCGGTGTTACGTGGGCTGCAGTCGTCGATCCTTCGTCACGACGAGGCGTTGACTCTCCCGGGGACGACCGAGCCTGGCGGTGCGGGACGCGTAGTGGCGCGACCCGCGGCGCGGGAAGGGGCGTTGGTGGAGCGCGCGGCGGAGATGAGCCTGCTGGAGCAGGCGCTCGCGGAGGCACGCGCGGGAACAGGTTCGGTCGTGTTGTTCGAGGGTCCAGCCGGTATCGGCAAGTCGGCGCTGCTGGGACACGCACGGGCTCGGGCCCGAGAGTTGGGGTTCAACCTCGCCGCCGCCGTCGGTCGGCAGTTGGAGGCAACCTACGACTGGGGATGCGCGCGTCAACTGTTCGAAGGCTCGCTGTTCGGCCCCCTCAGCTTCTCCGCGGGCACACCTGCTTCCGATGCGCACGGCGAGCTGCCGACACCTTCGGGACGTCAGCGCGAGTCGGACCTGGAACGCTCGGAAATCCATGCGCTCTATCGGCTGATGGCCAAGTCGTGTGAGCGGGGGCCGTTGTTGGTGACCCTTGACGACCTGCAGTGGTGCGACCTTCCTTCGGTGCGGCTGACGGCCTACCTCGCCGCGCGGGCCTGCGGCCTGCCGATGGTCTTGCTGGGGACATCGCGGCCGGGCGTGGCGGAGATCGATCAGGTCCTGACTGGGCTTGCTCGGTTCACGCGGGTCCTGGCGCCCCTGTCGGTGAATGGTTGTGCTGCTGTGCTGGGCCATGGAGGTGAAGAGTTGGCGCAGCAGTGTCATGAGTTGACAGGCGGCAGCCCGCTTCTGGTCCGGGAGTTCGGCCGCCACCTCGGTGGCGAACGTGGGGTGGAGCGGGGCGCAGCGAGCGTACGACGCCTGGTTCAGGCGCAGGTGCGCCAGTTGCCGCCGGGAGCAGCCGGCGTCGCGCAGGCCTTGGCGGTGTGGCGGGGCCCGGCCGGGGCAGAGGCGGTGGCGGCGACGGCTCGGATCGATGTCGCGGAGGCGATGCACCACCTGGCTGCGCTGCGCGCGAATCAACTGGTGGCTGCCAGCGACGGGGGTCGGCGGTTCGCGCTGGCGCGTCCGTTGATTCGTGAGGCGGTGTATGAGGGGGTGGGGTCGGGGGTGCGGGCGGGGTTGCATGTGCGTGCGGCGGGGGTGGCGTTGCGGGTGGGGGATGTGGTGGGTGCGGGTTCGCAGTTGTTGCGGGTGCCGGCGGGGTGGGGTGGTGTGGATGCGGTGGGGGTGTTGGGTGAGGCGGCGCGGGTGTGTCTGGTGCGGGGTGCGGTGGATTCTGCGGTGGCGTTTTTGCGGCGGTTGTTGGAGGAGGATCTGGGTGAGGGTCGGGGTGGTGTGCTGACGCGGTTGGGGATGGCGGAGTTTCTGGTGGATACGGGTGCGGCGGTGGGGCATTTGGCTGCCGGGTTGGCGTTGGAGACCGATCCCGAGACACGAGCGCGAACCGCCCTGACACTGGCTGCGGCGCTGCACGCCGACGGTCAGCCCGCCGAGGCGATGCACGTGGCACAGGACGCCCTGCACCACAGCCCTGACCCGCTCAGCAGCACACACCGCGCACTACAGGCCATGATCGTCGACACCGCCATCGCCGCTCGTCACCTTCCGCACATCCAGCCGCTTGTGAAGGAGTGGCGGGACCGTCCGCCGGGCTCGACGACCGGCGACCTGATGTTGCAGGCCGCGCTGGCTGTCCATGCTGCCCTTCGAAACGACCGCGTCTCGGCCCTGAGGCGGGCGAGCGCGGTGGCGACGGCAGCCGATCTGAGCCGACAGCCCTTCGCCGCGCACGCTGCCGCGCGAGCCTGGCAGGTGCTCACGACGTGCGACGCCCCGGAAGCCCTACCCGCCATCGACACGTTCCTCACCCACGTCGAGACGACCGGCTCCCGGTGGGGGCAGACGCTGGCCAGGTGCCATCGGGGCGCCGTCCTGCTGGCCCATGGCGACGTACGCGAGGCTGTCGACGACCTGCGCCTCAGTTGGGCACAGGCAGTGCGGCACGAGTTGCGACTCGGCAAGATCCTCGCCGGCAGCCATCTGATGATCGCCCTCCTGCGGCGAGGTGATGTGGACGCCGCCGACACCATCCGATCCCAGCTAAAGGATGGCCCGGCGCTTGATGTCACGAATGGACTGAGGACGTACGCGGAGGCAAGCCTGCTGCTTGCGCAGGGCAGGACGACCCTCGCCCTGGCCAGGGCCATCGCCCTGCGGGACCAGTGCCGCGTCAGCGGTATCACCAACGCGGTGGATCCGGACTGGCGTACCTTGATGATCCGCTGCCTCACCGATCTCGGCCGGGGAGACGACGCGTTGGCTACGGCCCAGGAGTTCATCGATTCGGCTACCACCTGGGGCACCGCCCGGGCCATCGGGCGGTCCTTGGCGGCCATGGCTGACGTGGTGCACGCGCGGCGGCGTACGGAACTCCTGCACGAGGCGGCGAAGCACTTCCAGGCTGCTGAAGCCCGATGGGAACTGGCCCAGTCCCTCCACCGGCTGGGTGAGTCGATGCGCCAGACGGGGTCGCCGATGGAGGCGCGTGAGCACCTGCGCCGAGCACACGAGATCGCCGTGGCGTGCGGCGCCGAAGCGTTGGCTCGCGATGCCGCGGGCAGTCTGCGCCTGCTGGGCACCCGCGTTCGTACGGAGCAGGGAGGCCGCTCGGAGCGCCTGACGCCGGCCGAGAGGCGTGTCGTCGAACTGGCGACGGCGGGCCACAGCAACCGCGAGATCGCACACAGCCTGTTCATCAGGCTGAAGACGGTCGAGACCCACCTCACGAGTGCATACCGGAAGCTCGGCGTCTCCGGCCGTGGGCAACTGGCCCAGGTATCACGCGCGTCGGACTCGGAAACGTCGGCTCCTGCCGGAGTTGACGACAGGCGATACCAGTAGGCCTGATGTGGACCCGCATATCACCGACGCCGAGGCGAGCCATCATTCCCGACGCCGCGACAGCTGTGAGGTGATGGAGGTGCTCAAACCACCGGTAAGTCGAGTCAGACTTCTCGGCACCCTGGAGGTAGTCGTCGACGGCGCGCCTCGTCCCGTCGGTGGCCTACGGCGACGCGCCCTGCTGGCGGCGCTCGCCCTGCAACCCGGTGACGTCGTCAGCTCACGGCGGCTGCTGGAAATCGCCTGGCCGGGTCGGACCACCGCGACCAGGATGAACACGCTGCAGAGCCACCTGACGCATCTGCGCCGGGAGTACGCGCTACGCGGTCTGATCCTCGCGAGAGGCTCCGGCTACGTACTCCAGCTCGGCGATGAGTTCACCGACCTGCAACTCGCCGAGCGGCGGATCCACGACGCGATGCTCGCCGATGATCCCGCGAAGGTCGTCGGCGAACTGCGGGACGCGCTCGCCGCCTGGCGCGGCCCCTCCCTCAGTGATCTGCGGGACCTCACCTGGTTCAACGACCAGGCCGTACGCCTCGACGGCATCCGCCGGGCCGCCACCAACGCTCTCGTCGAGGCCCGGCTCGCACTGGGCGAGCACCATCAACTCGTGGCCGAGCTGGCACACGCGATCGAGCAGCAGCCGCTCGACGAGGAACTGCACCGGCAGTTCATGACCGCCCTCTACCGCAGCGGACGGCAGAGCGACGCGCTGTCGGTCTACCAGCGCCTCAAACGAACTCTCGCGGCGGACCTGGATACCGGGCCGCAGGTGGCGACGAACGAGCTGTACACGGCGATACTCCGGCACGCACCCGAACTCGACCTCACCGCCACGGGCATCACAGCCTCCCTCAGCGGGAAGCCGGCAGCCCCACCGGACGCAGGCGGGGAGGGCCGGGACGAACTCGTCGACCGTGATCATGAGACTGGCCTGATCGATGAGGCGATGCGGGCCGCGGCTGCCTCTGCCGGCACTGTTCTGCTCTTCGAGGGGCCCCCGGGAATGGGGAAGACCTCTCTGCTGGAGTACGCCGAAGGGCGGGCCCGGCAGCGCGGTTTCACCGTCATGAGTGTCGGTGGATGGCCGGGGGAGAGCGACGCCGCCTGGGCCGGGGTCCGGCACCTACTCCACGGCGAGACGCGTGCCTCTCGCGAGTCTGGCCGTTCCGCGTCGGCCGGCAGCGCGCTGGCGCGCGAGGCGCTGCTGGGCTGGGACCAGGCACGTGGAGAGCGCGCCGTCGGCGAGTACGCCCTGCTCGACTCGCTCTACTGGCTGGTCGCCGACGTGGCAGAACACGCTCCGGTCGCGCTCATCGTGGATGATCTCCAATGGCTGGATGTGCCTTCGGTGCGTTTCCTGGCCTATCTGAGCGCCCGGTTGGAAGCGCTACCGATCATCTTGGTCATGGGCCTCCGCAAGGGCGACGACCATCGGGTTCAGCCTCTGCTGTCGGCTTTCGCCTCGGTCACCCACATCCTCGCGCCGCTGACCGCCGCTGGCTCGGCGCGCCTTCTGAACGCGCTGACGGGCATGCCTCCCGACGATCCCGTGACAGCCCAATGCCGTCGGCTCAGCAGCGGAAACCCGCTGTTGCTGGGGCAGCTCGCCAAACGCATCAACGGCGCCGTGGCCAGCGGACAGGACCCGGCGTCGGCACTGGAGACCGGCTTGCCGGTCATCTCGATGCTGGTCAGGACCCAGTTGGACTACTTCCCGCCCGCTGCCGCGGTAGCGGCCCAGGCCCTGTCGGTGGTGGGCGACGGCGCCTCGGTCGACGCCCTGGCCCAGGTCGTGCAGGCCCGGCCACAGGAGGTCGTGGAGGGGCTGAGCATCCTTCGCGACAGCGCCTACGTCACGGAGACGGCAGGCGGCTTCGGGTTCGCTCACCCGTTGATTTGTGAGGCGGTGTATGAGGGGGTGGGGTCGGGGGTGCGGGCGGGGTTGCATGTGCGTGCGGCGGGGGTGGCGTTGCGGGTGGGGGATGTGGTGGGTGCGGGTTCGCAGTTGTTGCGGGTGCCGGCGGGGTGGGGTGGTGTGGATGCGGTGGGGGTGTTGGGTGAGGCGGCGCGGGTGTGTCTGGTGCGGGGTGCGGTGGATTCTGCGGTGGCGTTTTTGCGGCGGTTGTTGGAGGAGGATCTGGGTGAGGGTCGGGGTGGTGTGCTGACGCGGTTGGGGATGGCGGAGTTTCTGGTGGATACGGGTGCGGCGGTGGGGCATTTGGCTGCCGGGTTGGCGTTGGAGACCGATCCCGAGACACGAGCGCGAACCGCCCTGGCATTGGCCGGAGCCCAGTTCTTCGCGGGCCACGCGGCGCAGGCGGTCACCGTCTGCCGAGAGGCGCTGGCAGACGGCAGCATCTCGACGTCCGCGCGGCAGGGGCTGGAATCCTGCATGATCGACGCCGCCTACCCGGCCCGCGATGCTCTCGGCCTGGCGCAGATGATCGAAGCGCAACGTCACCTGTCCGGTGACGACAGCGACGGCGGGCTGATGCGCGACGCCGCACTGTCGGTCTGGGATGCCTGCCGCAACGACCGTCGGTCGGCTCAGCGACGCGCCGAGCGCGCCGTTGCCGGCGATGTGCTCATCCGCCATCCGCTGGCCGAGAGCACCCTGGCCTGCGCGTGGCAGGTGCTGGACGTGTGTGACGCACCGCAGGCGCTGCCCAGCGTGGATGCCGCCATCGCGCACGCCCGGCGCTCCGGTTCACTGCGCGCCCTCGCACCGGCCATGTGCTTCCGCTCGGCCCTGATGCTCAGCCGAGGCCACCTCGCCGAGGCCGTCTCCGATGGCCGGGCCGGCTGGGAAGCCGTGACCACCTCGTCGATTCATGTCGGTCTTCCCTACATCGGGAACTATCTCGCCCTTGCCCTGCTGCACAGCGGCGACGTCACCGGCGCGCGGGTGGTCCTCGCCGAGGTCCAGGGCGGCTGCCCCGCGGACATCAGCACCCGGCTGTTCGGCGAGGCACTGATCGCCCTGGCGCTGGCCGAGGACGACATCCCCGAGGCGTACCGCCTCGCCGGCGCCCTGCGGGACGAGTGTGACAACCTCGCCATCGAGAACCCGATCCTTGCCGACTGGCGCTCGCCGATGATCATCACCCTGGATGCCCTCGGCCGGCGGCGTGCAGCGGAGGATGTCTCCGCGCAGTTCATCGACGTGGCGCGAGCGTGGGGTACGCCCCGGGCCGTCGCACGCAGCCTGCGTCTGGGCGCCACCGTGGCACCCCTCCGGAAGCGACCAGAACTCCTGTCGGAAGCAGCGGAGCTGCTCGGCAGTACGGAAGCCCGCCTCGACCGCGCTCAGACGTTGTACGCACTCGGCAGCGCGCTGTTGCATCTGGGGTACACGGATGACGCCCGCGAACGACTTCAGCAGGGTCACCGGCTCGCTGCCGGATGCGGGGCGATCCCACTGCGTGACGCACTCGCGGAACGGTTGCACGAGGTGGGCGTCCGCCCCCGCACGGGCGACGTGACGGGCAGACGCGGCCTCACTCCGAGTGAGGCGAGAGTGGCCGACCTGGCGGTGCACGGTCTCACCGACAAGGAGATCGCGCAGAAGCTGTACCTGACGACCAGGACGGTCGAACTTCACCTCACTTCTGCCTTTCGCAAGCTGGGCGTCACCACGCGGACCGAGCTGGTAAGGGTGTTGACGCAAGAGCGTCCCTGAGAGCGGTTTGCGCGACGTGAAGTGGCTCCCGGGTGAGCGGTGAGAGCGCGCACACGCGCCGAACCTCTGATGCGACCCGTGCCTGCCTCGTGCCTTCCCCACCAGCCGGCCAGCGGACGGGCCGTCTGCGGCGTCTCACCGGCGGACCGGGCAGTCCCACACCGCGTGGTAGTGGAACGTCACCGGAACCAGGCGGAACGCGAGACCGCATGACAGACCCTGAGAGATTGGGAAAGCATGAAAAGAGGAAACGTCAGCGGGGACCGCTGGCGAATGCCTAAATGGCGCAGCGTCGTCGCCGCCGTCGGCATTCTGGCGGCGGTTCCGGCGCTGTCGCTGCTCCCGCCGTCGCAGGCCGGCGCGGTGAGCGGCGACTTGTCGACCAGTTTCGCGTCGAGGACGCCCGCCCTGGCGACCAACTCCGACAGTCGGATGGAGTTCTTCCTCACCGACGCGTACGACACCGCGCTGAACCGTTGGCAGTCCACCCCGGGCAGCAGCCAGTGGACCGGCTGGAACGCCTTCAACGGGCAGGTGCGGTCCCTGGCCGTGGAAGCTCGGCAGGACAAGGCGCTGGAACTGTTCGGCCTGAACAAGAACGGTGACATCTGGCACCGGTGGCAGCGGGACGGCGGCTGGTCCAACTGGGCCCAGCTGGACGGCAACCTGAACTCGATCGCGGTCGCGCGCGCGGGTAACGGGCTCCTCGAGGTGTTCGGCACCAACGCGTCGGGTGCGGTGTTCCACCGCAGCCAGGAGAGGGCGAACGCCAACGAGTGGGGCCCGTGGCAGGCGTTCGACGGTCAACTCGTCTCGGTCGCCGCCGAGACCAACGCCGACGGGCGCCTCGAGGTGTTCGGCGTCAACAAGCAGGGCATGGTGTACCACCGGTGGAAGCAGACTGACGGCACGTGGTCGGGCTGGGCGTTGTTCGACGGGAACATGAGCTCCGTCGCTGTCGCCCGCAACGGCGCGGGACGGCTGGAGCTGTTCGGCACCTCGGTGCAGGGCGACGTCTTCCATCGCTACCAGGTTGACGGTGGCTGGTCGCGCTGGGTCAACATCAGTCACTCCACCCGATTGCGATCCGTCGCCGCGGACGCCAGCATCGACGGTCGGGTGATGGTCGTCGGCGTGAGCACGAACGGCGACGCGTTCTACCGGGAGCAGCTGACCGGTGGGGGATGGTCGGGGTGGACGCAACTGCCCGCCGGCGTGACCCCGCCGTTCGGTACCGGGGGCAGCGTCCGCACCGTCGACTCGCAGATGGTGTCGAGGGTCGCCAGCACCGTCGGTTTCGATGGCCTGCCACTGACCGCGCAGATAGCCAGCGGCGCCCTCCGTGTCACCCATTGCAACGATGCCGCCTGCGCCACGAGCACCAGCACCATTGTCCAGGGTGTGACCACTCCGCAGCGGGTGGCGGTGAAGACCGGCTGGGACGGACTGCCCGTCATCGCCTTCACGCAGTACATCAGCAGGACGCAGCCGGTGGTGCTCAAGGTCGCCAAGTGCCAGAACGTGGCCTGCACCGCCAGCACGGTCTCGGTGATCGACGACAGCGAACCGTTGGAGGACGAGGTCGCCCTCACGGTCGGCGGCGACGGCCTGCCGGTCGTGGTGTACGCCACCGACCCCAGCAGCGGTAACAAGATCATCAAGGTCGCGCGGTGCAACAACGCCTCCTGCACCGGCGCGACGGTCACCAACACCGGGCTTGCCAGCGGTTACATTCCGTCGCTGAAGGTCGAGAACGGTGTCGACGGGCTCCCGAACTTCTTCTACAAGGGCAAGTTCAACCTCGTACTCGCGCGATGCAAGACTGTCGCGTGCAACACCTTCGAGAACATCCAGGCGGAAGCGGGCCCGACCGGAGGTGTGGACAATGTCGCTATTGCCCGGGACAACGCGAGTGACCTCACCTATGTCGCGTGGACGCAGCGCGACGCCGGTGGCTTGTCGGAACTCGTCATCCGCCGCTGCAACTTCCGATTCTGCGTCAGCGGTGACCGCAAGGTACTCGTGCCCAGCGGCGAGGTCACCGGGGAGATCGGCCTTGCGTTCGGCGACGACCGGACGGTCATCGCCTCGTTCAAGGGCCCCGGGAACGACCTGAAGGTCGTCAAGTGCGCCGACCTGGGTTGCACCTCGACCAACACTTACACGGTGGAGAACGGTGGAGACCAGGGCCGCCTCAACTCGATCCTCATCGGGGCGGACGGACTGCCGGTCATCACCTACCAGGACGGCGACACCGATCGCGTGAAGCTCGCCCACTGCGACAACCTGAGCTGCTCCGGCTTCCCGAGCACCGGTGAGCCGACGCCGACCCCGACCCCGACCCCGATCCCGACGCCGACGCCGACCCCGACGCCGACGCCCGGTGCCGGCTACAAGTCGGCGGTGCTCTACAACTGCACGCCGTCGGAGTGGACCGTCAGCATCTGGACCCGCGACCTCACCACGGGTGGCGCGTGGCAGAGAAAGGCGAGCCTCGACCCGCAGTGGACCTCCGGCGGGACGTGCGGACCCAACGGCTACACGGGCACGCCCTACACGTTCACCATGGAGACCAACCACTACTACGACATCAAGGCGGTGACGATCGAGGCCGCCAGCTGTCCGGACATCCCCGACGGCAACTCCTCGTGCTCGGCACTGGACCTGAGGTACGTGCTCGGCAACACCAGCGGTCCCGTACGCCACCAGATCATCGGAGGCTGAGGCTCACCTCTGCCGGGCGCCGCGGTACCTGACGACGTGTCGGGTGCCGCGGCGCTGTCGCCCGCACTGAGACGACCACGTGTCGCGGGAGGAAGCTTCGCCAACGGCAACGCGGCGCGGACTGCATCACGACCGGACGTCAACTCGGCCCCATCTGCCCGGGACTCCACGGAGTTCCAGGCTGCCGAATCCGGGTGGCAGCACGGGATCAACCGTCAGGACCTCACCATCCGGTTCCATGCCGAGAATCGCGCGGATCAGGAGCAGTGGGGCTCCTGCTGACCATGCCTGGGGGTTTCCGTCGAGGATGCCTGGCCAGTTTCATCACCCACCTCCCAATGACAACCTCGGGTGCATGTACCGAGGATCGCGGGCTTCGGCAGGGCCGGGGAGGAATTTTCTGAAGGTGGCGAGGACTTCCAGGTCGCCGGTCCCGGCGAGTTGGTTGCGTGAGGTGAGAGTGATGAGGTTCGCGCGGCCGGTGACCAGCTCGACGAAGGTCGCCTTGCTCGCCCTGACTATGCAATCCGCCGGCAAGGGCTCGCGTCGGACGTGGACCATCCCTCGGCTGATCCGCAGATGCCAGTTCTCGACCTCGTGATCGACTTCAAGGTCGAACCTGAGTGTCGTTTCGACGGCCGGTGACAGCATCCGCGGCTGCTCGCTCAGCTCCTTGAAGAACTCAGCGACTTTGTTGGATTCCTCATCCTTGCGGGCCATCGTCTTGTCCGCTACTCCTTGATGCCTGCCCGACGGGCTGGTGTCGTCGACCCCGTCAGCGCACGTTCGGGTGTAGGTGACGCCTCCCCGGTCGATGGTCTCCCAACCTCCGATGGTCTGTAGGCCCAAAGCCAAAACTAGCCCTGAACCTGTGTGCGGGAAGGCGGCGGATGAGGCGGGCCAACACCTGTGGGTTCGTCACGCTGGCAGATCACGCCGTCCCAGCCGCGCCCACCTCTGAGTCCTGGGTCTCTGTGACTCGGCTTGAGACTCGTCAGGCCGCGGTGGCCGGATCGGCGGAGTTTGCAGTTGGCCAGTTCGGCGAACCGGCGCTGATTTTGGGTGACATGCGGGTAGGAGCGGAGAGGCGTGACGGCTGCCGGTTCTTGTCAGGGCAAGAGGCCGGCCTGGATGGCCAGGATGGCGGCTCGTACGCGGTCGCGGCTGCCGGTTTTGGCCAGCACGTTGGTGACGTGGGTCTTGACGGTGCTCATGGAAAGGTGGAGGCGTTCGGCGATCTCGGTGTTGTTGAGTCCGGCGCCGATCAGGGCGAGCACGTCGGTCTCCCGGGCGGTCAGGTGGTAGGCCGCCAGTTCCACGCGGGTGGCCGGCCCGGTCGTGCGTACCCGGTCGAGGACCGCGCCGGTGACCTCGGCGGAGAGGATCGCCTCCCCGGCCGCGACGGTGCGCACCGCGGCGATCAGGTCGCGGGCGCTGCCCCGCTTGAGCAGGAATCCGCGCGCGCCGGCGGCGATGGCGTCCAGGACATAGGCGTCGTCGTCGAAGGTGGTGACGACGATCACGGCCGGGGCGTGCGGGATCGTGGCCAGCTCGCGGGTGGCTTGCAGACCGTCGAGCACGGGCATGCGGATGTCGACCAGGGCGACGTCGATGCGGGAGTCGCGGCGTACGGCGTCGAGGAACTGCCGGCCGTCGGCGGCCTCGGCGGCCACCTGGATGTCGGGTTGGGAACGCAGGATCAGGCTGAAGCCGTCCCGGATGAGCTGCTGGTCGTCGGCGATCGCTACCCGGATCACGGTTTCGCCACCGGCAGGGTGACCTCGACGAGGGTGCCGCCGCCCGGTCGTCGGCCCAGCTCCCAGCTCCCACCGCGGGCTCGCACGCGCTCCTCGATGCCGAGCAGGCCCGAGCCGCGGGTGGGCGCAGGGGGCAGACCTATGCCGTCGTCGGTGACCCGCAGACGGGCGCGGTCGCCGATACGGGCCAGCTCGACGCAGGCGGTCGTGGCCTTCGCGTGGCGGACGATATTGGTGAGGGCCTCCTGGGCGATGCGGTAGATGGTCAGCACGCCGAGCTCGTCCAGTCCTGGCTCAGGGTCCAGACGGACCCGCACCGTCACGCCCTGCTGACGCAGCGGCTGCGCGAGCAGCTCGTCGATGTCGGACAGGCGCGGCGGCGCGCTCACCGCGATCGCCGCGTCCGGATCGCGCAGGTGCACGACGAGCGTGTCGAGCTCGCTCAGTGCGGTACGACCGCTGTCCGCGATCGCCCGCAGCGCCGCCCCCGGGTCGGCACCGAACTGGCCCGCCTCGGCCTGCACCACCATCGCGGTGACGTGATGGCCGACCACGTCGTGCAACTCGCGGGCCAGGTTCGTCCGCTGCTCCAGCCAGGCTGCCTGGCCGCGCAGCTCGCCCGCCTCCCGGGTCAGGGCGTAGCCGCGTGACCACGACCGGAACAGAATCGCCAGGAGGTACCCGACCGTCACGAAGCCGACCGGCTGCTCGTACAGCCCACGCTGGTCAAGCAGCGCGACAGCGAGGGCGCCGAAGGCCCCGGCCAGGCCCCCCGCCCACCCCAGCCACGGACGCCGGGCCGGGTCCTCACAGGTCGAGACGAACACGAGGCCAGCGGCCGCGAGGCCCAACTGCACCGACTCCCCGGTGCTCACCACCGCCACGAACGCGGCGCAGACCGCGAACACCAGGGCCCGGTACCGGGGCCGCAGCGCCACGGCCACAAGGCCGATGGGCAGCACCAGCCGCGCCCAACCCGCCGGTACGGCCAGGCCCCCCTCGACGGTGGTGACCACGACGGCGATGATCAAGCCCGCCGCGCCGTACGCGAGCCGGCGTACCCGCCCGGGGTCGCGCAACCCCTCCCGATTCCTGGTCCTCACCTGCATAGTTTCGACGATCCGGCCCGAATCCGACCAGGTACCCCGGTACCAGACCGGCCGGCACCCCGGTGCCGCTCCCGCGACCAGATCGGCACCGCGGCACGTTCCGTCCGGAACGCCACCGTACGACGCTGCGGAGGTGACGCTTGTTGAGCCCCGCACCGCTGTCACCGTCGGCCCGCTCCGTACGGTTCCCAACTACATCACGGCCATCCGCACGGTCATCTCTGTCGCCGTCGGTGTCGCCGCCGTCGTCGCCGGCTCCGCCGTCCTGCTGTCGGTGGCGTACGGCATCTACTGGTTCGGTGACGTGCTCGACGGTTGGGCCGCACGCAGGCTCGGACAGGAGACCCGGGCGGGGGCGGTCCTGGACATTGTGAGCGACCGCGCCTGCACCGCCGTGCTCGGCGCGGGTCTGGTCTCGCTCGTGCCCGACGTCGCGGTCGTGGCCGTGGTGTTTCTGCTCTCCTTCCTGGTGCTGGACACCATGCTGTCGCTGGCGTTCCTGTGCTGGCCCGTGCTCAGCCCCAACTACTTCTACCTGATCGACCGGCGGGTGTGGGCGGTGAACTGGTCACCCCTGGCGAAGGCCGCAAACACCGCCGGGGTCATCGGCGCTGTCGCGTTCGGGCAGTACGGACTCGCGCTGGCTGTCGCCGTCGCCCTCGTCGCGGTCAAACTGTGGTCGGCCGCGGCGATGGTCCGGCTGCTCGACCGGGACGGCCGGTCATGAGCGTCCTCGTCGAGGCGGTGCTGGCGCTCGGGTACGGTCTCGCCTCGGCCCTCGTCCCGGTCGTCAACGCCGAGGCCTACGCCGTCGTCGCCGGACACCGTGGCAGCCACGCCCTGGTCGCCGTCCTCGCCCTGGCGCTCGGGCAGACCGCCGGCAAGCTACTCCTGTTCGACGCCGCGCGTCGCGGAAGCGGGCGGCTCGCCCAGAAACTCGCACATCGGAGCCGGTCAGGTCGCGCGGCGGCCGGGAGCGCCCGTTGGGCCGGGCGGATGCAGCGCTGGCTCTCCCGCCGACGCACCGCCCTACCGACGGTGCTCGCCTCCGCCACGGTCGGGGTCCCACCGCTGGTCGTCGTCAGCCTCGCCGCCGGCACCGCGGGCCTCCGACACCGCGAGTTCGCCGCCGCATGCCTGGCCGGGCGAGTGATCCGGTTCGCACTCCTCGTCCTGCCAGCGGCGTTGACCTAACCTCGGTCGTCGTCGAGCACCGCGACGGCCTGTCGCCGAGGTGTCGGGCCGCGGAGACCTGTCGAGCGTCCGGGAGAGGTGTAGATCGCGACGGCGCAGGCGAGCCCGGCGAGCACGGCTGCCAGTACGAACCCACGGGCGAAGCCCGACATCACCGCATCCTGAACGACTGCCGTAGAGGGAAGGCCCAGGGCTGTGGCATCAGCGACCTGGTCCTCGGTGACCGTGGCCGCCACGGACGCCAGCACCGCGACTCCGACCGTGCCGCCCACTGCCTGGAACGTGCTCAGCAGCCCTGACGCGATGCCCGTCTCGTGTTCGGGCACGTCGGTCATCGCGGCAGCGGCGTTGGCCACGAAGGTCGTGCCCACCCCGGCGCCCAGCCCGACGAGACAGGGCAGCAGCATGGTCACATAGGCGTCGCCCGCATCCAGCTGGGCGAGCCACAGCGCGGCGAGCGTGGCGGCTGCCGTGCCGCCGATCACCATCCGGCGCGCGCCGTAGACCGGCACGAAACGGCGAGTGGCCACGGCGAAGATGAGCACGCCCACCCCAATGGGGAGGAATTGGAGTCCGGTTTCCATGGGCCGTCGCGCGAAGACGTCCTGCAGCGCGCGGGTGAGGAAGAAGAAGGAAGGGTAGAGGCAGGCGAAGAGCAGCATGGCGATCAGGTAGGCGCCGAGGCGTGTGCGGTGTCGTAGCAGGCTCAGCGGGAGCATCGGCTCTGCGACTGCTCGCTCGACCTTCACGAACACGCCGAACAGCAGGACTGACAGCACGAGCGCGGCGTGCGCGGCGCGGTCGTCCCAGCCTTCGCCACCGGCCCGGATCACTCCGTACACCAGCGAGGTCAAGGCGGCGGTGCCCGACAGAGCGCCGAGGAGGTCGAGCCGCCGCCGGCGTCCCACGGTGTCGGGCAGCACCCTCGGTGCGGCGACGGCGAGAAGCAGGCCGATCGGCACGTTGACCAGGAACACCCAACGCCACGACGCCGCCTCCGTGAGGATGCCGCCAAGGACGAGCCCGAGCGTGATGCCGAGTCCCGCCATCGCACCGTACGCGATCATCGCCTTGTTCCGACGCGGCCCGGGCGGATGGAGCGTGGTTATCAACGACAGCGTCGTCGGCGTCGCGAGGGCGGCGCCGAGGCCCTGGACCGCGCGCGCCGCCAGCAGCACCGACTCGTCCTGCGCCAGGCCGCCGAGCAGGGACGACGCAGTGAACAGCAGCACCCCGACGACCAGAGTCCGCCGGTGCCCGAAGAGGTCACCGGCGCGGCCACCGAGCAGCAGCAGCCCGCCGTAGGTGAGCGTGTAGGCGTCGATGACCCAGGCGAGCGACGCGTTGGACAAGGTGAATTCGGTCTGCACGGCCGGCAGGGCCAGGTTGACGATCGTGACGTCCAGCGTCGCCATGAGCTGCGCCACGCAGATCAACGGCAGCGCGAGGGCGCTCAAACGCGAGGTCGTCACTGGAGGTTGGGTGGACACGGTCACTCCCGAGTCTGATATGAGGCGGCTGAACTGCCGGTATGGCGTTCCGTGATGTTCCGGTCGACCGGGCCGCACGTCCGTCACGCCGCGCCGGGCCCCGCATCCTCCTCACGATCCTGTTGGCACCCGTCGGTCATCGGCCCGAGGTTGACCACCAGTAACCGCCGGCAGCGGATACGGCGACCGTGCCGCCCACTCGACGTCAGACAACTCGTAGCGACGGCCGACGCGCCACATGCCGCTACCAAGATCCCTTGAACACATGTCCAGTGAGACAGCCCTCGGGGCCCAGCCGAGCCGGGCTCAGGTGCGACCTCTGAACTACGGTCCCCGGTCGGGTGCGACCTGAGTCGTACGCGGACCGGTGACCTGAGACGGATGTGGCCGCTGGGCCGTTGGGCCGAAGGTTGCGGGGTGACCGAATCGATCCAGGGCCTCGGAATGTCGCTGCCAGAAATCATCGCGGTGCTCGGTGCTGTCGGGCTGGTGCTTGCCCGTTGGCTGCCGCCCGCTGGCCGCCGCCCGACCACGATCGGTGCTGGGGCGGTGGTGGCGGCGTCCACCGTGGTGCTCGTCGTCGTCGGGGTGCGGTGGCAACTGGTGCCGGTTCTTGTGTGTGCGGCCGTGATGCTGTCGCTCGCCGTGCCCGCGCTGGTGCGAGGGCGCGACGGGCGGCCGGCGTGGCGGGCTCGCTCGTGGCTGGCGCTACCGGGGACGGTGGTGTGTCTGGGGCTCATCGCCACCGGGCCAGCTGCGGCGTGGGCGCTGCCCGTGCCGGTTTTCCCGCGACCGTCGGGGCAGCTCGCGGTCGGCACCACGGTGCTGCAGTGGACCGACCCGGACCGCCCGGAGAGCGCCACACCCGCGCCAGACGACCGCCGCACCGTCGTGGTGCAGCTATGGTATCCGGCGCGCCCGAGCGCCGTGGGCGCTGAGCGGGCCCGGTACGGCGGTCGCACCGCGCACGAGGCGCACGTCGTGTTCGGTGCCCTGGCGGATTATCTCGGCGCACCCGGCTTCCTGCTCGACGGTGCCGCGGAGGGCCGGACCTGGTCGGTGCCCGAAGCGGCCGTGGCCGACACCGGCGGGCGGTTCCCCATCGTGCTGTTCTCGCCAGGGCTCGGCGGTGTGCGCACCCAGAACACCGCGTGGGCCGAGGAACTGGCCAGCCGGGGCTATGTCGTCGTGGGCGTCGACCATCCGTTCGACTCCGCCGCTGTCGTCCTCGCCGACGGCACGACCGTCCGTACCCGGGCCGGTGCCACCGGCGACGACGCCGTGGACCGACGGAACGTGGACGATTGGACGGCAATCCGCGCCGCCGACCTGCGCTTCGTGCTGACCCAACTGGGCCGCCTCAACCGCGGCGAGATCAGGGGGCCGTTCACCGACCGCCTCGACACCGACCGGGCCGCGGTGACCGGCCACTCCGCCGGCGGAGCCGCCGCCCTGCTGGCCGCCCGGCACGATGCCCGGTTCGCAGCCGTCATCGACATCGACGGCGCCCCCCACGATCCTCACCCGCAGCCGTTCCACCAGCCCGTACTGGCGCTCGCCCACCCGGTCGACCCGGCGGTGAACCCCACCTACCTTCCCCAATTGACACACGTGCTGAACCTCGGCACCTCGACTGGCTACCTGCTCGTCGTTCCTGGATCGGCGCACTTGACGTTCACCGACGCGCCACTCTTCCTACCGCCGGTCCCCTCGCTCGTGGGCACCCAGAGTCGCACCGGCGCGCTGCGCATGACCATCGCCACCACGGCCGCCTTCCTGGACGCCACGCTGCGCAACGCGCCGGGCGACCTCGCCGCGCGACTCAAGGCGTACGGCGAGCTCACCGTGCACCGACCCGACGGCCGACGATGAGCCCTGCCCAGCCGATCTGGTCCATCCGTAGTTTCCAGACCAGGAGCAATACCAGGGAGTTGATCTAGGACCGTACCTGGGCGGCTGCCTCACGGGAGCGGGTTGCAGGGGGCGCTACTTCGTCGTTTCTCGTGGTCCCGGTAGGTGGGAGGCGAGGTCAGCGGCGGTGCCGCCGGTGGTGCTCGTCGTTCTCGGCGGTGATGCGGGCGGAGGTTTCCTCGCCGAGCCGGATGTGGCTGCCGAGGGTGGCGAGGTGCCGGTGGCGGGATTTGGCTTGTAGTTCGGCGGCGCTGCGGCCTCTGGTCGCGAGGCAGGTCAGCCTGGAGTGGCGCAGCTGGTGGAGGGTGTACCCGACGCCGTGCGGGTCGTGGAGCTTGGATGCCTGCTTGAACAGGTACTCGGCGCGCGGATAGGAAAGCCGGCCCCGCCGGTGTCCGGGCAGATGTCTCCCAGTGCCGGTGTGGGCCCGGCGGCGGGTGCGCCTGTCGGCGAGCAACACCCCCGGCCAGCGGCCGGGCGGTCGGGGTCTCCCAGTGGACGTAGGGCGAGGTCGCCACCTTTCTCGATGACGAGGGCGCGGCGGA
This sequence comes from Micromonospora sp. NPDC049201, assembly GCF_055586805.1. Taxonomy (NCBI): domain Bacteria; kingdom Bacillati; phylum Actinomycetota; class Actinomycetes; order Micromonosporales; family Micromonosporaceae; genus Micromonospora; species Micromonospora sp. NPDC049201. The sequence continues at coordinate 79,669 of NZ_JBVJHM010000015.1, forward strand.
ACCGCGGCGGGGCGGGCTCGCCATCCGTGCTGTTCGTGCCCCCTGAATGCCTGACGGGCTTCGTGCGCCCGACGGATGCGCGTGTGCGTGACTGCCGAGGGAGAGCATGCGCTCGACGTTTGCTCCTCCCTCGGCAGAGCTCAGGCGGACTCCGTGGGGAGCCCGGCCTCCACCCAATCCTGGATGCCCTCGCGGTACTTCCGCACGTTTGTGTAACCGAGAGCGGTGAGGCGGTCGGCCACCTGTCCGCTATTGGGGCAGGCCGGGTTGGAGCAGTAGGTGACGACTGCGGCGCTGCGGTCGGGAAGCAGGGTGGACGCCTCGGCTTCCACGTCGGCCAGGACCAGTTCGATGGCGCCGGGCAGATGCTGCTTGGCGTAGTACTCGCCGCCCAGCGTGTCCAGCACAGTCACAGAGCCGGCCTCGATCGCTGTCTTCAGCTCGTCGCGGGTGATGAGTGCGGTCATGTCGCTACCTTCCGAGAGATATGGACTATAGTCCGGTTGTGCCTCACCACGATAGCGGACCGCAGTCCGTTTCTGCAACACCCCTGGAACTCCTGCGCACCCCGCCAGCCAAGGAGCGCGCGGACGCGGCACGCAACCGCGCCGCCGTGCTGGAGGCCGCGGGCAGGTTGTTCGCCCAACACGGCGTCGAAGCGGTATCCATGGACCAGGTGGCGGCAGCCGCCGGTGTCGGCAAGGGCACCTTGTTCCGCCGCTTCGGCGACAAGTCCGGGCTGGCCGCGGCGCTGCTGGACTCCCGGGAGTCCGTGCTGCAGGAGACGATCCTGCACGGGCCGCCACCCCTCGGCCCCGGCGCACCGGCCGAGGAACGCCTGACCGCATTCATCGAGGCCTACCTCGATTACCTGCTGGAACACCTGGCCCTGATCCGAATGTCAGAGACCTCGACACCCGGTGCCCGGTACCGGATCGGCGCCTACCGGTTCTGGCACCGCCACATGTCAATCTTGCTCGGCCCCACACCCGACCCCGAACACACCGCCCACGCGCTGCTCGCCGCCCTGGCCGCCGAACACGTAGCCGCACTCCTGCCGGAACTCGGCGAACAACGGATACGAGCTGGCCTCACCCGCCTCGCCCACGCGGCGATGCGATCCAGCCCGTGAGAATCCGGCCGTGCCCCTGGGCGCCCGATTCGTCGTACGCGTCAGCGTGCAGGATCACCCGCGCAGGTCAAAGGCCATTTCTCGGAGACGGGAGGTAGCCTTTCTGCTTCCCGCACACCAGGCCTGGCTCCTTGGCGTCCCCGATACGGGAGGTGCACACGCCGACGTGGCGCTCGTCGCCGGGCCGCTGGTCGACCCGGCCTCCGCAACCCGGGCCCAGGCCGTACTCCCGCAACCGGTCCAGTGCCGCGTGGCCCTCTGGAGCCAGCCGGTAGACCGTGCTAGCGGGGAATTTGCCGACCTGCTCGGTGCGAACCGGTTCGATGAGCCCCTCGGTATGCACACGGTCGGGGTGCAGCGGCAGTACACCGGCACGGCCGGCCGGGTCGAGAACAGCCAGGTCGGGGTGTTCTTGGGCTACGCCGGCGTCGATGGGTTCTTCTTGGTCGACGAACTCGCTACCGAAACCTCGCTCTCTATCGACCACCGACACGCCACGCCCCGGGCGCTGCCGTGCCCGATCAACATCGTCTGCGCTGCGGGCCCGCAGCTGTTGGGCGTCCGTGATGCGAGATGTGGGCACGGACCTCGGCGGTACGGGGATCCTCCAGCTTGTCGAGCACGGAGAGCGCGTCCTGCCAGCACTCGTCCGCCTCGGCGTACTGGCCGGCATCGGCCAGGGACTTGCCAAGCAAGAACAGCGTGTCGCCCACGCCCTGTCGATCGCCCAGGTGCCGTCGTAGCCGGAGGGCCTCGCGGCAGGCCCGGACGCTGTCGTCGAGGCGGCCGAGGCCCTGCGCGGCGGCAGCCAGATTGTGCAGGGCGGCGGCCTTACCGAACGGCCGATCAACCTCGTCGAAGATCGTTACCGCCTCCTCGCAGCAGCGGACGGCGTCGCGGAACCGGCCCAGTTCAATGTCGAAATGGCCGAGATTGGACAGGGTTTGCGCGATACCATGTCGATCGCCGAGGGCCCGTCGTACGGCCAGCGCCTGCTGGAACGTGTCGCCGGCCTCGCCGAAGCACCGCAGCCCGGCTTGGGCAGCGCCGAGGTTGTTCAGCGTCGTGGCCTCGCCCCAGCGATTGCCGATCGCCCGCCAGTGCCTGAGTGCCTCGCGGTGGAAATCAACTGCCTCGGCAAAGCGGTGCAGATCCCAGTGGGCCACCCCGAGGCCATTGAGCAGCCAGGCCTGACCGTACCCGTCGGCGGACCGCCGAGCCGAACCGAGCGCCACTCGATAGGTGGTGATCCAGTCTGTCCACGGCTTACGAAGGTAGAAGTAGCCCCACAACGATGCGGCCAGTCGCCAGGCGATGTCGTCCTCGCCGAGATCATGGGCTTGGTGCACGGCCGCGACGAGGTTCGCGTGCTCGGTCTCACACCAGTGCATCGCCCGGTCCTGGTCCGCCCCGTCCAGGATGGACCACTGCGGGCCGTCACCCGGGTCTTCCCGGCCGTCCGCCGGGTTCGCTGGCGGGTGCAGCTTGCGGGGTAGCAGGACGCGGTCGGCGGCCGCGGTCGTGTGGCAGTACCAGCGCAGGACCCGGCGAACTGCGGCAGCCCGGTACTCGGCGGGCTCGCCGATCCGGGCGAGGTCGGCGGCGTAGCAGCGCAGCAGGTCATGCAGCCGGTACCGCTCGCCGGAAGTCTCCTGGACGACGAGGTGCGCGGCGGCCAGCAACTCCAGTTGCCGGCGGGTCTCGGACACAGACCTGCCGACCAACTCCGCAGCCGCGGGAAGCCCGAAGTCGGGCCCCGCGTGCAGGCCGAGCGTCCGGTACGTGATCGCCGCGTCGGCAGGCAGAGACCGGTACGACCACGAGAAGGCGGTCCGCACCGCCGTGGTCGGATCCCCGTCGACCGTGGCCAGTGCGTCCAACCGGCGGTGCGGGTCGGCCAGTGAGTCAACGAGGTCGGCCAGGCCTGCCCCGGGCAGGGCGGCCACCTTCTCCGCCACGATCCGCAGCGCCAGCGGTAGACCGGCGGTCAGCTCGACGAGCTTGGCCGCGGCCTGGGGCTCGGCCAGTGTCCGGTGATCGCCGCCGATGTGGCGCAGCAGTGACAGTGCCTCGCCAGCGGCGAGCGGTCCGACCTCGACTCTCCGTGCCCCATCGCGGGCGACGAGCGAGGACAGACGGTGGCGACTGGTCACCACCGCGAGGCAGGTGGCGGTACAGGGCAGCAGGGGGCGGACCTGGTCGGCGTCGACCGCATTGTCCAGGACCACGAGCACGCGGCGACCGGCGATCAAGGACCGGTACGTCGCGGCTGCCTCGTCCGGATCGGCCGGGATCGCCGCCGGTTGCACCCCGAGCGCGCGCAGGCAGCGGGCCAGTGCCTCGGCCACGGGCATAGCGGTACCCGGATCGTGGCCCCGCAGGTCCAGGAAGAGCTGTCCGTCCGGGAAGCGGTCGGCGACCCGCTGGCCGAACCGGACCGCCAGCGCCGTCTTGCCGACACCCGCCATGCCGACGATGGCCACGACGGCGGCCGGGGCGACGTCGTCGACGCGCTCGTCGAGCGCGAACCTCTCGAGCAGTTCGAGCTCGACGGAACGTCCGGTGAACGCCGAAGCGCCGGCCGGTAGTTGCCGGGGCACCGTGATGGCTGGCGTCGACGCCGGCCCGGCGGGCGGGACGGTGATCCTGACGAGGCCAGCGACGACCTGCGTGACCGGGACACCGGCCAGGATCTCCGCGTGGGTACGGTCGAGCGATTCGCCGGGATCCACGCCGTGCTCGTCGGCGAGTAGCCGTAACCCGGCGCGGTATGCCGCCAGTGCCTCGGCTGCACGACCGGCGCCGTAGAGCGCGGTCATGAGCCGGCACCGCAGCCCTTCGTGCGGCGGGTGGGCCTGCACCAGCGCGGTCACTTCCGCGACCAGATCCGCGTACCGACCGAGTCGCAGTTCGAGGTCCAGCCGGCGCAGCAGGACAGCCAGTCGGCTCTCCTCCAGCACTGCGGCCTGCTCGGCGGCGAACCGTCCCCGCAGGCCGTCGAGCGCGGGCCCCCGCCAGCACTCCAACGCGCGCCGATAGGCCGCGGCGGCCTCGGTCAGGCGGCCCGCGGCGGCCGTCCGGTCGGCCGCTTCGACCTGTCGCCGCCAGGACACGAGGTCGACCACCACCGGTGGGGTGCATAGCCGGTATCCGAGGTTGGCGCGCGTCTCCAGCGCATCACCGGCCGCCCCGTCGAGGGCCAGTCTCCGCAGCGTGCGGATGTGCACCTGGATCTGGTTCTCGAAGGTGACCGGCGGTTCCCCCTCCCAGAGCACCTCAGTGATCCGACCGACCGACACCACCTCGTTGGCATGGGTGGCCAGCAGGGCCACGAGCAACCGTGCCTGCCGTCGTGGCACCGACACGAGTGACCCGGCCACGCGTACCTCGAACGGACCCAGGATTCTGATCTCCAAGACTCCCTCTCCGCGTCCGTTCGACACTGGTCACTCGATCACTGTGGGCGACGCCTTCATCACAATAGTCATGCACCGATGTTCAGTCAGATGTTCAGGTGAGCGTTCAGGCGTTGCTGGAACGCTGATCAGCGGAAACGCAATCAATCAGCCACCTGGAGGCAATGTGAGTCATCTACGAGCGAAACTGTTGCGTCGCGGGGGCGTCGCGGCCGCGTCTCTGGCCGCCACACTGGTGACGGTCATGGTCGCCGATGTACAACCCGCCTCGGCTGCCTGGGCGAACCTCACCGGCGTCCACACGGTGTGCGCCAACAGCCTGACCCTGCACACGTCCGGCGGCGACTACTCGATGGGCCGCGGCACGCACCTGAACATCGACCACTTCGCGGACAGCGGCAACCACGCGTGGGGGGTCTTCATGGAGCGCGGCCTCTACGGGTGGACGTACAACGGCTGGTTCTGCTGATGCGCAACGACCGGTGCCGGCTGACGGCCGGCACCGGTCGCCCGCGCGGGCTCAGAATCGGCGCGGGTAGCGGTCAGGATCCTCTCCGACGTCGATGAGCCTGACGGTCATGCCGCCGACGTCGCGATTCGGTGACGTCAGGCCCGACACCGACGAGAGGTCCACCCCGAAGTCCGGGAACGAGCCTTGTGGTCGTTGTGACCGCCGTGGGGATGTCCGCACGTCTCTATTCCTGAGACTCCACTGAGCCGCGTCGGCTATTCACGGCCGGCAGGTCACCGCGACGGTCACGACGGTCGGCACGGCATCCGCCTTCCGATCCGCCGCCTCGCCATCCATCTGCCGACGAGGGGCTGGATCCGCGGACCGGGCCGCTGCCGGGCACGTGGACGTCAGCTCAGGCAGCCACGCGGGAAGAACCCCCAGGCGATGCCGCCGGCGAGACGTTGACCGTGCCACTTGGCCATGACGTATGCGCGGCTCTTGGTCACGTAACGGACGTCGATCTGCTGGCCGGCCGGCACCGTACCCACGTAGTGCGTGGGGGCCGCTGCGCCGGACCCGTACGCGGCTGCCGCGCCGATGTTGCCGTACACGGTGCAAGCGGTCGTGCTGACGGTAACCTTCAGCCCGCCACCCTTGTTCTCGCTCCACACCCCGTAGGGGCTGCACAGCGGATCGGTGCTGGAGGCGGTGCAGAACACCTGCTCGGAGTGCCACCAGCGCAGCGAGTCCGGCGAGCCGTCGGCGTTGCTGGAACCCACGACCGTCGGGCCGCCCGCGCAGGAGGTGCTCATGAAGCCGGTGCGCTCGATCGCGAACTTGCTGGTGCCGTAGGCGTAGGCGCATCCACCGAAGCTGCCCGAGGCGTAGCCCCACGGCCACCGCGTGATGCCCTCGGTGTTGCCCGCGGCGCTGTCCCCGGTGTCTCGGATGTCCATGTGGTCGAAACTCGTCTTGACGGTGCCGTCGGCGAAGACGAAGTCCTGGGCGAAGAGATAACCGACCATCGGCCCGTTGGCCTTGTAGGTCAACATCACCCAGCCCGGACCCATCCCGGTCTGGGCGTGGCTGTCCTCCGCGGCGGTCTGGACCCGGTTGACTCCGTAGCTCCAGGCGCCGGCGCTCGGCGGTGCGGCCAGCGCGGCGGTGAGCGCCATCAGCGCCGCACCTGCCGCGGTGAGCAACGCGCGCCACGGTCGAAAGGTCATCCGGGTTCCTCCTCGATGATCGGCCATCTCGTCCGATTAAAACCATCGATGTGTCTGACTGCAAACAGGGCGGTGAGCATGCCATCTGCCTGCAGCGCAGCGAGAAGTTCGGCAGGAAGCGGAGATCGCGACCAACCCGCGAGGGGGTTCGCCAGCCCAATGAAGAAGAGGCCGACGATCTAGAAGAGGGATCGTCTGATCGCGCGGCGTGGCTTCGTCGCCGGCCAGTTTGCGGCGGTGTCGGTGGCGCCCTTCGGGGGCTCGGGTTCTGCTCGCGGTTACTCACGGTCAAGGGGTCGTCGGTTCGAATCCGGCCGTCCCGACAGCGAGAGGGTTTCCACAGGTCAGCGACCTGCGGAAGCCCTCTTTTTGTTGCTCGGCATGAAGGCCTGGTCTAGCACGCCACTGTTGGACTCCTTGAATCGGGCAGGTTGTCATGCCACTACTGGATCTTCAGAAGCTCGCCTCGGGACCGTCCCGGGACCTGGGCCGGGTTCCTCCGCGAGGGGTATGGTTCGGACCCAAGACCGCCCGGGCACTCAGCCGCTACCTGCGGGCCCGGGGTAAGCACAGGGGCGCCTGTCTGCCGAACCTGTGGCTGGCGGAACGAGGCAGCGCGGCCTTGACCCCGAACGGCATCAAGATCCTCCTCAAACGGCTGGGCAATGCAGCTGGGGTGCCGGATGTGGACGCGCATCGGTGGCGGCACAGCTTCGCCCACAATGGCGGGTGCTGCTCGATCCCCGCCTCGGCAAGACCGGTTCTCCCCGGTTTCTCGGTGCTCTCCGCTTCTCCGACCGGCGCAGCGCTTCCGCAGTCAGCGCCTATCGGCGCCCTGGTCCTGGCGGAGGCGGACGCCGACAGCGCGGATGATGGCGATTCGCCCCCAGACGACTAAGCGACGCGGGCCGCGGTCCTCTACGAGCGGCCCGTCGCAGAGCCGACCACGCCCCACCTGCCGACGTCACGGTCTCCTGGGTGGCTGTCGCCACCGGCCCGACATCATTCGCAGCGCTCGGCGACGACCACCACGTCAGCGGCATGACCATCAACGGCCTCGCCGCCGAGGATCTGCTGAGGCAACTGTCCACGCCTGTAGGCGCCGACGTCGACATCGCGACCGTCTCGACCGGGATCGACCTGAAGCGGCCGACGGCCTACCTCACCGACGCCACCCACCAGCTGGCACAGGCCCCCGGCCTGGTGTCCGGCCATGGCCCGCAACCCACGGTGAAGCTGGCACCGCGCTCGCTGGCCTGCTGGTCAGCACGCATCGCGGTCATTCGTAGCGGGGTTCCGGCGCTGGGCGGGTGCTGCCATAATCGGCAGTGGCGCTGGTGGATGCCACCGGCCCGGGGGGACGCCTCCGCACCATGCGGACGGCGCGGACCGACCCCGGAGGCCAGTATGGACGCCGTCCCCCTCACCCACCTGGTCGACCTGCTCAGCGGCCTGCTGCAACTGGGTACTGCCGCGCTCAGCCTCGCCGCGATCGTGGTTGCCCGTCCGGGCCGCCGGTCGGGCCGGCCGGGCGACGAGTGACACCGGTCGGGTCGCCGGCGGCCGTCAAGGGGGCGGCCCCGGCGGCCCGATCAGCGCGAGGTGCCGACGTGCGGCGTCGGGCCGGGCCGTCAGCGGAACGCGCCGACGCGCGGTGTCGCGTCGTCCGCGCACCGGAAGGTGCCCCGCGTGGTGTCGAGCCGGGCTGTCACAGGAACGCGCCGACGCGCGGCGTCACGCCGTCCCAGCGGAAAATCGCGGCGTACAGCGCGCGGCGGGCGGTGCTGGGCAGCGAGCCGTCGGCCTGCTGTCGGCACGGCGCGGTGCCGGCGCAGATCCAGCCGTGCAGGAAGATCCGCTGCTCGTCGTCGACCAACGCGGGGACGAGGTCGGCGCCGCCCGGGCCGCAGATCCCGGTGCCGCCGGTGGTGAGCAGCGGGCGCTCCGTCCTGCCGTGGAAGTCCCACCGGTCGGTGGAGGTGAGATAGACGGTGGCGTAGCTGCAGTTCTGGTAGCCGTACCGGGAGGCGAACAGCACGAATGTGGAGCCGCGTTGGCGCAGCACCGGGTTCTCGATGATCCCGTCGCTGCGGACCAGTTCGCGGCTGTCGGTGCCGACCCCGCGGGTGCCGGTGTCGTCGACCCGCAGCATCCGGATCGACGAGGGTGTCTGCTGCGTCTTGTAGAGCACGAACCGGTGGCCGTCGGCGTCCTCGAAGGGCGACGGGTCGATCACGCCGGCGGCGGCGACCGGCCGTCCGGGCACCGCGTCGTCGGCGTCGTGCGCGCCACCCGGGCAGATCAGGGGCGCGGCGCCGACCGGGGTGTACGACCCGGTGGCGGTGTCGGCGGTGGCGGCGCCGATGCACCGCTGCCCGTCCTTGCCCTTGGCCGGCGCCGAGTAGTAGAGCACCCACCCGGTGGCGGTATGGACCGCGTCCGGTGCCCACACCGCGCCGCTCTCGGCCCAGTCGGGCACCGAACCGAGCACCGCGCCCAGGTCGGTCCACGGCCCCGACGCGGTGTCAGCCCGGTACGCCGGGGCCCGGCCGCCGGTGGCGAACACGACGAAGGCGTCGCCCTGTCTGACCACTCCGGGATCGGCGATCCCGCCGGCCGGCGCGTACACCGGTTGCGGGGTGGCGGCCGCAGCGGGCGCGGCGGCGACGCCTACCGCGACCACCGCCGCCAAGACGGCGGCCAGGAACGGGCGTCGGGTCCCTCGTGGACGCATGGGTCTCCTCGGCGCGACAGCGGTGCGGCGGGTGGCGTCGGTGGCACGGCCGAGCGTGCCGTTAGCACCGCCCGGCTGTCAACAATCGCCATTCAGTTTGGTCAATGTGGTGCTAATGTGCAGCTGCGGTAGCCGAGCTGCCCGGCCGGCGGCGATCCCCCATCCGAGCCGCGACGGGCCGGTCCGCACCCCTCGGGAAGGGATTGCCCCATGCAACACAGAAGACGGTGGTCGGCACGCAGCGCGGGCGCCCTCGTCGGCACGGCAGTGCTGCTGGTGAGCCTGGTGCCGGCGGCTCCCGCCGCCGCCGCGAACGCCACCTTCAGGGCGGCGACGCTGAACATCCTCTACGAGCTCAACCAGGCCCAGTTCACCCAGGACCTGCAACTGATCACGTCCCGGGCGGACCTGGTCGGCCTCAACGAGGTGGGCAACCGCCGGGCGTTCCTGCAGGACTGGGCCGCCGCGAACGGCTGGTGGCTGTACGCGCCCGAGCCGACCCAGGCGGCCAACGAGGCGCTGCTGGCCCGCAAGAGCATGTTCGACGTGCTCGACAAGGGGTCGAACTTCGTGTGCGACACCAACGGACCGGGCGAGGTGCCACCGGCCCGGTACAACAACTGGGTCCGCTACCGGCACAAGCCGACCGGGCGCAGCGTCTTCCACCTCAACGCGCACGCCAACGCCAGCATCGAGAGCGGCGGGCGGCCCGAGGACCTGCCGCGTACCCGCTGCGCCGAGCAGCAGTTCCAGGCCCTCAAGGACCTGGCGGCCAGCAAGAAGGACGCCGGCCAGGTCATCGTCAGCGGTGACCTCAACGTCGACTTCAGCGCCGACCGCGCCTACGGGTACGCGAAGTTCCCGTGGCAGGTCTTCGAGGTCAACGAACTGCCCAACCTGCGGTCCTGCTACAACCTCTACGGCGAGAAGGGGACCGGGACGCACGGCGACCGGCACATCGACTACATCTACTTCTGGAAGCGTGTCGAGGAATACCGCGAGATGTGGATGACCGACTATGCCATCGTGGGCGGCACCAATTCCGACCACAACGGGGTGGTCGCCACCTTCAGCATCGCGCCGTGATCCCCGGGGGCGGTGTCCCGACGAGCCCGCGGTCGTGACCGGGACCGGCGTCGTGGTCGCCGGCCCGGCTCACGGCCGGGCGGGTCAGCCCAGCGCGAGCGGCAGTCGTCCGGCCAGCCGGCCGAGTGCGGCGTGCTCCGCGTCGGTCGACGGTGGACACGGGCCGGGCCGGCTTGCGGTCGGCGAGGAACACCGGTCCGCGAGCGCGGCCGGCGAGTAGCCGGGGCGGTGTGGGTGGTGATGAGGGATAGGGCGGCGGCTATGACGCATAACACCGCTCCTGCCCACCAAGCGTAGGTGTACGTGCCGAAGAAGTCTCGGATGACGCCGGCGCCGAGGGCCGCAGCGGCGGCACCCAGCTGGTGGGAGGCGAACACCCAGCCGAAGACGATGGTGCCGTCCCGCTCGCCGAAGATCTTCTGGCACAGGGCTGCGGTAGGAGGCACGGTGGCCACCCAGTCGAGACCGTAGACCACGATGAAGAGAATCATGCTCGGGTGGACGCTTTCGGTCAGCAGCCAAGGCAGCATCAGCAGGCCTGCGCCTCGGAACGCGTAGTAGGCGACCAGCAGCTTGCGGGGATCGAAGTGGTCGCTAAGCCACCCGGAGACCACAGTCCCGACGATGTCGAATACGCCGACGACGGCCAGTAGGCCTGCGGCGGTGGTGGTGGCCATTCCGTGGTCATGGGCGGACGGGATGAAGTGGATGCCGATCAGACCGTTGGTGGTCGCCCCGCAGATCGCGAATGCTACGGCCAGCGCCCAGAATGACCGGTGACGCGCGGCGACCATCAAGCCGTCGATCGTGCGCCTGGTGGCACCGCCGGCCGTCGGTGCCGGCGGGGTGTAGCCGGAATCCGCCCCCGTACGGGAGCACCCCCGCTCGTGGGGGTGGTCCCGCATGACCAGCGCCGGAGTGGGGTCGGGCGGTCCGGCCGGTGGTGATCGTCTACACGCTGATCAGCGTCGCGATCACGGTGGCGTTCCGCGCCGACGTCAACGCCCAGGCCGGCGCGTACGCCACCGGGATCCTGGCGATGATGGTGTCCGGCGCGGTCGCGGTGACCATCTCCGCGCTGCGCGGCCGGCAGCGCCGCGCCACCGCCGGGTTCGCGGCGCTGACGCTGGTGCTGGTGTACGCGCTGGTCGCCAACGTGATCGAGAAGCCGGAGGGGATCGCCATCTCCGGCCTGTTCATCGCCGGGATCATCACCGTGTCCCTGGTCTCGCGGGTGTCGCGTACCACGGAGCTGCGGGCGGAGCGGATCGAGTTCGACGAGCCGGCCCGCCGGTTCGTCACCGACTCGATCGAGTTCGACGGCCGGTTGGACATCGTCGCGCACCGCCCGGACGCCGGGACCGGTGCCGAGTACGGGGCGAAGGAACGCGCGCAGCGGGGCATGAATCCGGTGCCGGGCGCCGCGGACGTGGTGTTCCTGGAGATCGAGGTCATCGACCCGTCGGAGTTCAGTGACGTGCTGCGTGTGCGTGGCGTCGAGGTCGACGGCTACCGGGTGTTGCGGGCGCAGAGTCCGGCCGCCCCGAACGCCGTCGCGGCGATCCTGTTGGCCCTGCGCGACGCCACCGGCCTGCGCCCGCACGCGTACTTCGAGTGGTCCGAGGGCAACCCGATCGCGCATCTGCTGCGGTATCTCCTGCTGGGCCGGGGTGACACACCGCCGGTGGTGCGGGAGATCATCCGCAAGGTCGAACCGGACCCCGCCCGTCGTCCCGGCATCCATGTGGGCGGTTGACTCGCGTCCCTCCGCGCCGACGGGGCATCTCAGGACACTCCAACCGCCGGGCCGGGTCCACCTCCGGGATGATCACGAAGACGTGTCGTCCGGCGTGGTGCTGACCAATTTCTACGCCGTCTTCACACCGCAGCCGGATCAGCCGAAATCGGACCGGCCCCTGCGGCGGAGCGTTCGCCGTCACGGCCGTGTCAAAAATCGGGTCGTGGCCGTAGCGGGTGCGTGAAAACTGTCGACGGTGGCCGGCCGCCGGGGGTGACATGGCGTCGAGGGATCGAGATGCGATCCCTCACCCTCGCAGGAGGCGCGTGGTGACTGTCGATCCGGATCCGTCGGCCCCGGCCGGCCGCCAACCGACACCGACTGGTATCAGTGTCGCGGCAGGATGGGCGGCGATGATCGCCGCGGCCCTGCTGTCGGCGGCGGTGTGCCCGCCGACCGAGGCGCCAGGGCGGATGCTCGTCATGGCCGTCGCGGCCGGGGTCTTCGCGTCGGTGGTGGCGGACCTGCGCGCGGTGGCCGTCGTCACCGCGCTCGGGATGGCCACGTACGTCGGATTCCTGGCCAACCAGTTCGGCGACCTGACCGCCACCGCCGACGCCTGGTCGTACGCCGTGGTGATCGGCTTCGCCGGCGCTCTCGGCAGCGGCTACCGATTCATGCGCTCCATACCGGGGTCGACCGAAAATGAGCCTCGCCGGAGGGGTGGGGCCGCGACCGTTCACCTGCGGACCCGACGCGGTGGGCTCACCGCCAGACACCCCGTTCGGTAACTCTCGCGGGGCGTGACCTCGCGGGCGCCCGCCTGGGCACGATGGATTGCGGTGGCCCGGCCAGCCCCGAGTCGACGTGCGCCGCCACCTCGGACGGTTCCTTGTCCATCTGCGTGGAGCTGGTCACCGGGCGTGGCCGGGACTGGTGGCCGCGGCCCGGCCGCGTCTTCACCGCCCACCGCCGGCACACCTTCGCCCAACTGGCCGAGGCGATCGACGTCGCCTTCGGCCGGTGGGATCTGGCGCACCTGCGCATGTTCGTCCTGCCCGACAGCGTCGATGTGAGCTGGTCGCCCTGGCGCGACGGGCCGGCGTTCCCCGGCACCCGCGACGGCCGCTCCAGTCGCCTGGAGACGCTCACCGCAGAGACGGCCTGCGCTTACGTGTTCGACCTGGGCGAGGACTGGGCGCACCTGTGCACCGTCCGCCCGACCGCCGAATCGCGGTGCCGCAGCCGCCCCCGACCCGACCGCGGCTGGGGCGATCTCCCCGACCAGTACGGACGTCACCGGGCCGACGACAGGATCTGCGCCGCTGCGCCGCGCGGATCGTCGACGCTGCTGTCGGACCTGCCGCCGATCCTGCCCTCCTGGGACTCCCAGGTCGGTTGGTTCGCGGCCCCGCGCCGCCGGTATCGCAGGCGGTGCCGCCGCGCGCCGCTGGTGACCCGTTTCACCTGATCAGCGTGTGGGCGTTAAAAGGGCGTCAAGAATCGCCCGGGCGGCGTCATGGTTGCGTTAACGACCCTGTTCGCCGCACGTCCGAGGCGCTTTGATTGCCCGGCGCGACCGGATGGCGGTCGTGACGATTCCATTGCCGGTTAGAGGAGTCAGCGGTGTCTGACGTGCTGTTCGTGGTGTTGACGGTGGGGCTGTTCGCAGCGCTCGCCCTCGTGGTGAGGGGTGTGGAGAAGCTGTGAGTGCCGTCAACGCCGTCGGCTTGGTGCTGGCGATCGGGCTGGCCGTGTTCCTGGTGGTCGCCCTGCTGTTCCCGGAGCGGTTCTGATGACCATGACAACAGCGGGCGTCGTCTTCGCCCTGTCCCTGGTCGCGGCCCTCGTCGCGGTCTACAAGCCGTTCGGCGACTACATGTTCCGGGTGGTGTCGGGCACCAAGCAGTCCCGCGTCGAGCGGGGCATGTACCGCCTGGTCGGGGTCAACCCGGCCGCCGAGCAGTCGTGGGGCGTGTACGCGCGCAGCGTGCTGGCGTTCTCCGCGATCTCGATCCTGTTCCTCTACCTGTTGCAGCGGGTGCAGGACAAGCTGTGGCTGTCGCTGGGCTTGGATCCGGTGGTGCCGCACGGCGCCTGGAACACGGCCGTGTCGTTCGTGACGAACACGAACTGGCAGTGGTACTCGGGTGAGTCGACCATGGGCCACCTGGTGCAGATGGCCGGCCTGGCGGTGCAGAACTTCGTCTCCGCCGCGGTCGGCATCGCCGTCGCGGTGGCGCTGGTCCGGGGCTTCGCCCGCAGTCGTACCGGCGAGCTGGGCAACTTCTGGATCGACCTGATCCGGATCGTCCTGCGGATCCTGCTGCCGATCGCGGTGCTGGGCGCCCTCGTCCTGATGATCGGCGGCGCGGTGCAGAACCTCTCCGGCGGCACCGACGTCACCACCCTGACCGGGGGAACCCAGACGATCACCGGTGGGCCGGTGGCCAGCCAGGAGGTGATCAAGGAGCTGGGCACCAACGGCGGCGGCTTCTACAACGTCAACAGCGCCCACCCGTTCGAGAACCCCACCTCGTGGACCAACTGGGTCGAGATCTTCCTGATCCTGCTGATCCCGTTCAGCCTGCCCCGGGTCTTCGGCCGGATGGTCGGCCAGAACCGGCAGGGTTACGCGATCGCCGCCGTGATGGGCATCCTGGCTGTCGCCAGCGTCGCCCTGACCAACGTGTTCGAACTCGCCGGGCATGGCACCGTGCCGCAGGCGGTCGGCGCGGCCCTCGAAGGCAAGGAGGTCCGGTTCGACGTCTCGAACTCCGCGACGTTCGCCGCGGCGACGACGCTGACCTCGACCGGGGCGGTCAACTCGTTCCACGACTCGTACACCGCGCTGGGCGGCGGCATGCTGCTCGGCAACATGATGCTCGGCGAGGTCGCCCCCGGCGGCGTCGGCGCCGGCCTGTACGGGTTGCTGATCCTCGCGGTGATCACGGTGTTCGTCGCCGGCCTGATGGTCGGTCGCACGCCGGAGTACCTGGGCAAGAAGATCGGTTCGAGGGAGATCAAGTTCGCCTCGATGTACTTCCTGGTCACCCCCGCGCTGGTGCTGGCCGGGACAGCGGCGGCCTTCGCGACCGGTAACAACTCCACCGCGCTCAACGTCGGCCCGCACGGGCTGTCCGAGGTGCTCTACGCGTTCACCTCGGCGAGCAACAACAACGGCTCGGCGTTCGCCGGCATCACCGTGAGCACGCCCTGGTGGAACACCGCGCTGGGCCTGTGCATGCTGCTCGGCCGGTTCCTGCCGATCATCTTCGTGCTCGCGCTGGCCGGCTCGCTGGCCCGCCAGAATCCCACCCCCGCGTCCGAGGGCACCCTGCCGACCCACAAGCCGCTGTTCGTCGGCATGGTCGTCGGCGTCACGGTGGTCCTCGTCGCGCTCACCTTCCTGCCCGCGCTCGCGCTCGGCCCGCTGGCCGAAGGGCTGTGACCACCATGAGAGAGAAGGACATGACCACGTCCACGCCGGCGCCGCACGGCACCGCCGACGCGGCCACCGCCGGCACACCCGCCACCCAGGGCAACCGGGTCGGAGGCGGCCTGCTCGACCCGGAGCAGCTACTCCGGTCCCTGCCCGACGCGCTGCGCAAGCTCGACCCGCGCACGCTGTGGCGCAACCCGGTGATGCTGATCGTCGAGATCGGCGCGCTGTTCACCACCGTGCTCGCCGTCGCCGACCCGTCGGTGTTCGCGATCGCCATCGCGATCTGGCTCTGGCTGACGGTGCTCTTCGCCAACCTCGCCGAGGCGGTCGCGGAGGGCCGGGGCAAGGCGCAGGCAGCCACGCTGCGGCAGGCGAAGAAGGACACCGTCGCGACCCGGCTGGTCGGCTGGACGCCGGGCGCCGCCGCGAACACCTACCGGGACGAGGCCGTCCCCGCGCCGGAACTCAAGCAGGGCGACGTCGTCCTGGTCGAGGCCGGCACCGTCATCCCGGGCGACGGTGACGTCGTCGAGGGCATCGCCAGCGTCGACGAGTCGGCGATCACCGGCGAGTCCGCCCCGGTCATCCGGGAGTCCGGCGGCGACCGCAGCGCGGTCACCGGGGGGACGAAGGTCCTCTCCGACCGGATCGTCGTGAAGATCACCCAGAAGCCGGGGGAGAGCTTCATCGACCGGATGATCGCGTTGGTCGAGGGCGCCAACCGGCAGAAGACGCCGAACGAGATCGCGCTCAACATCCTGCTGGCCGCCTTGACGATCATCTTCCTGCTCGCGGTGGTGACCCTTCAACCCCTCGCCATCTTCTCCAAGGGCTACCAGGCCGCCGCGCCGGACTCCGGGGCGATCACCGACGCCGGCGTCACCGGCGTCGTGCTGGTGTCGCTGCTGGTCTGCCTCATTCCGACCACGATCGGCGCGCTGCTGTCCGCGATCGGCATCGCCGGCATGGACCGCCTCGTGCAGCGCAACGTGCTGGCCATGAGCGGCCGGGCGGTCGAGGCGGCCGGCGACGTCAACACGCTGCTGCTGGACAAGACCGGCACGATCACCCTGGGCAACCGGCAGGCCGCCGAGTTCGTCCCGGTCGAGGGCCGGACCGCGGCCGAGGTCGCCGACGCCGCCCAGCTGTCCAGCCTGGCCGACGAGACGCCCGAGGGACGCTCGGTGGTGGTGCTGGCCAAGAACGAGTACGGGCTGCGCGAGCGCGAGCCCGGCCTCATCCCGCACGCCACGTTCGTGCCGTTCACCGCGCAGACCCGGATGAGCGGCGTCGACCTCACCACCGACGTCGGTGAGGGAGCGGCGCGCCGGGTCCGCAAGGGCGCCGCCGCCGCCGTGATGAAATGGGTACGCGAGAACGGCGGCCACCCCACCGAGCAGGTCGGGCAGATCGTCGACGAGATCAGCGGCATCGGCGGCACGCCCCTCGTCGTCGCCGAGCACGTCGACGGGGAACCGGCCCGCGCCCTCGGCGTGATCCACCTCAAGGACGTGGTCAAGGCCGGCATGAAGGAACGGTTCGACGAGATGCGCCGGATGGGCATCCGCACCGTGATGATCACCGGCGACAACCCGCGCACCGCGAAGGCCATCGCCGACGAGGCCGGCGTGGACGACTTTCTCGCCGAGGCCACGCCGGAGGACAAGCTCGCCCTGATCAAGAAGGAGCAGGAGGGCGGCCGGCTGGTCGCGATGACCGGCGACGGCACCAACGACGCGCCCGCCCTCGCGCAGGCGGACGTCGGCGTGGCCATGAACACCGGCACGTCGGCCGCGAAGGAGGCCGGCAACATGGTCGACCTCGACTCCGACCCGACCAAGCTGATCGAGATCGTGGAGATCGGCAAGCAGCTCCTGATCACCCGCGGGGCCCTGACGACCTTCTCGATCGCCAACGACATCGCCAAGTACTTCGCGATCATCCCGGCCATGTTCGCCGGCATCTACCCGAGCCTGGACACGCTGAACATCATGCGCCTGTCCAGCCCGGAATCGGCGATCCTGTCGGCGGTCATCTTCAACGCCCTGGTGATCATCGCGCTGATCCCGCTGGCCCTGCGCGGCGTGCGCTACCGCCCGGCCAGCGCCTCGAAGCTGCTCAGCCGCAACCTGTGGCTCTACGGCCTCGGTGGCATCGTGGTGCCGTTCGTCGGCATCAAACTCATCGACCTGCTCATCCAGTTCGTCCCCGGGATCTGACATGCGACTTCCCAGTTGGCTCACCCAACACCTGGCCGCCCTGCGCGCCGTACTCGTCTTCACCGTGCTGCTCGGCCTGGCCTATCCACTCGCCCTTGTCGCAGCCGGGCAGCTACCCGGCCTGTCCGGCAAGGCGGACGGCTCCCTGATCACCGTGAACGGCAAGACCGTCGGCAGCTCGCTGATCGGGCAGTCGTTCACCGACGCGGACGGCAACCCCGTCCCGCGCTACTTCCAGTCCCGCCCCTCCGCCGCCGGCGACGGCTACGACCCCACCTCCACCTCGGCCAGCAACCTCGGCCCGGAGAGCGTCGTCGACACCCTCTCGACCGACCCGGAGGCAGCCTCCGAGAGCCTGCTCACCCAGGTCTGCGCCCGATCCAAGGCGGTCGGTGAACGGGACGGCGTGGACGGGCGGCGGCCCTACTGCACTCAGGACGGGGTGGGCGCGGTGCTGGCCGTGTTCCGCGCCGACGGCCTCACGGGCCGCATCACCCGGGTGGTCAGCGTCAACCAGGTCGCCCCGGCCACGCCGTTCGTCAGCTCGTGGCAGGGCGTGCCGGTCGGGCTGGCCAAGCCGGACGAGGACTACGTCGCCGCCGGCGGACTGATCGTCCCGGTCCGGGGCGACGCGCCGGCGGAGCCGGCCGTGCCGGCCGACGCGGTCACCGCCAGCGGCAGCGGCCTCGACCCGCACATCTCCCCGGCGTACGCCGACATCCAGGTGGCCCGGGTCGCGCGCGAGCGCGGCGCGGACCCCGCAGCGATCCGGGCCCTGGTGGAGAAGCACACCACCGGCCGGTCGCTCGGCTTCATGGGCGAGCCCGGCGTGAACGTGCTGGAACTCAACCTCGCGCTCGATGAGAAGTTCCCCGCCCGCTGACGCACGACGTCGGGCAGGGCCGGCCCCGGGTCGGCCCTGCCCGAACCGTCCACACCAGAGAGGATCTTCTGCGTGTCACGAGGAGAGCTTCGTATCTATCTGGGGGCCGCCCCCGGCGTCGGCAAGACCTACGCCATGCTGGAGGAGGCCCAACGGCGGGCCGAGCGTGGCACGGACGTGGTGATCGGTTTCGTCGAGACGCACGGCCGTAAGCACACCGCCGCGATGATCGGTGAGCTGGAGCAGCTGCCCCGCCGTACGATCACCTACCGAGGCGCCGAATTCACCGAGATGGACCTCGACGCCGTCCTCGCGCGCCGGCCCGAGGTGGTGGTGGTCGATGAGCTGGCCCACACCAACGTCCCCGGCTCGCGGCACGACAAGCGCTGGCAGGACGTCCAGGAGCTGCTCGACGCCGGGATCAGCGTGTTGACCACGGTCAACGTCCAGCATCTGGAGTCGATCAACGACGTCGTCGCGCAGATCACCGGCACCACTCAGCGCGAGACGGTGCCCGACGAGGTGGTCCGCGCCGCCGAGCAGGTCGAGCTGGTGGACATGACGCCGGAGGCGCTGCGCCGCCGGATGGCGCACGGCAACATCTACCGCCCCGACAAGATCGACGCCGCGCTCGGCAACTACTTCCGGGTCGGCAACCTCACCGCGCTGCGCGAACTGGCGCTGCTCTGGCTCGCCGACAAGGTCGACGAGCAGCTCGACGCGTACCGCTCCCAGCAGGGCATCTCGGACACCTGGGAGGCCCGGGAACGGGTCGTGGTCGCGCTCACCGGCGGCCCCGAGGGCGAGACGCTGATCCGCCGGGCGGCCCGGATCGCCGCCCGCAGCAAGGGCGCCGACCTGCTCGCCGTCCACGTCGCCCGCAGCGACGGCCTGGCCGGCGCCGACCCGGCCCAACTGGCCCGGCAGCGGGTGCTGGCGGAGAGCCTCGGCGGCACGTACCACCAGGTCCTCGGCACCGACGTGCCGCAGGCGTTGCTCGACTTCGCCCAGGGCGTCAACGCGACCCAACTCGTGCTCGGCGCCAGCCGACGGGGACGCCTGGCGCAGGTGTTCTCCCGCGGCGTCGGCGTGACCACCACCGCCCTGTCCGGCGCCATCGACGTGCACCTGGTCACCCATCCGGAGGCGGGTCGGGGCCGGCGGACGCGCGGCGTCCCGGCGGCGCTCTCGCGCCGCCGCCGACTGCTCGGCTTCGCCCTCGCCGGGTTCGGCATGCCGCTGCTCACCCTGCTGCTGCGGACGCTGCCCGACCTCACCCTGACCAACGACATCCTGCTCTTCCTCGCCGGTGTGGTCGGCGTGGCGCTGGTCGGCGGCCTGTGGCCGGCGCTGGTCGCCGCGCTCGGCGGCTCGCTGCTGCTCAACTGGTACTTCACCCCGCCCTACCGGACGCTGACCATCGCCGAGGCGGACAACCTGCTCGCGCTCGGCGTCTTCGTCGCCGTCGCCCTCGCGGTCAGTTGGGTGGTCGACGTGGCGGCCCGCCGTACCCGGGAGGCGGCCCGTGCCTCCGCCGACGCGCAGACCCTCGCCGTCGTCGCCGGCGGGGTGCTGCGCGGGCAACGGCCGCTGCCGGCCCTGCTGGACCGGCTCCGGGAGACCTTCGGCCTGCGTGCGGTCAGCGTGCTGGAGTTGACCGCCGAGGCGGAGGGGCGACCCGGCCGAGCCCGCGAGGAAGGCGCCTGGCGGGTCGTGGCCAGCGTGGGGGAGACACCGGCGTGCAGCCCCAGCGCGGGGGAGACAGCGGTACCGGTCGACGACCGGCTGACCGTCGTGCTCTCCGGCCGTCGCCTGGAGGCCGCCGACCGGCGCATCGTCGAGGCGTTCGCCGCCCAGGCCGCCGTCGCGCTGCGCCAGGAGCGCCTCGCCGAGGAAGCGGCCACCGCCCGCCCGCTCGCCGCCGCCGACCGGATGCGCACCGCGCTGCTCGCCGCCGTCAGCCACGACCTGCGCACGCCGCTGGCCTCGGCCAAGGCCGCGGTGAGCAGCCTGCGCAGCCACGACGTCGAGTTCGACGCCGACGACCGGGAGGAGTTGCTGGCCACCGCCGACGAGTCGCTGGACCGGCTCGGCCGACTGGTGGCGAACCTGCTCGACATGAGCCGGTTGCAGGCCGGTGTGCTGGGCGTCAGCTCGACGTCGATCGGGCTGGAGGACGCCGTACCGCGGGCGCTGGACGAACTGGGTCCGATGGCGGCCGACGTCACGACCGACATCCCGGCGGACCTGCCGGCCGCCGAGGCCGACCCGGGGCTGCTGGAGCGGGTGCTTGTCAACATCGTCGCCAACGCGCTGCGGCACAGCCCACCCGGGCAGCCGCCCACCATCACCGCCAGCGCCCACGCCGGCCAGGTCGAGCTACGGGTGATCGACACCGGCCCGGGCATCCCGCAGGACCAGTGGGAGCACGTGTTCCTGCCGTTCCAGCGCCTCGGCGACCGGGACAACCAGACCGGGGTGGGGCTCGGACTCGCCCTGTCCCGCGGCCTGGCCGAGGCGATGGGCGGCAGCATCACCCCCGAGACCACCCCCGGCGGCGGTCTCACCATGGTGCTGCGGCTACCCGCCACTACGCCGGCCACCTCGGAAGAGCCGTCCGAATGACCCGGATCCTCGTCGTGGACGACGAACCGCAGATCCTGCGCGCCCTGCGGATCAACCTGCGGGCCCGCGGCTACGACGTGGAGGTCGCGGACAGCGGCGCGGCCGCGTTGAAGGCCGCCGCCGGCCACCCGCCGGACCTGGTGGTGCTCGACCTCGGCCTGCCCGACCTGGACGGCACCGACGTCATCCGGGGGCTGCGCGGCTGGACCGCCGTGCCGATCATCGTGCTGTCCGGCCGGGCCGGCAGCGAGGACAAGGTCGCCGCGCTGGACGCGGGCGCCGACGACTACGTCACCAAGCCGTTCGGGGTGGACGAGCTGCTCGCCCGCATCCGCGCGGTCACCCGCCGCCTCACGGCTACCGCGGCCGATGCTCCGGCGCCCGCGACGGCCGCCCCCAGGGTGGGCCGGCACACCGTCAACCTCGCCGACCGGACCGTCACCCGCGACGACGGTGCCGAGGTCCGGCTCACCCCCACCCAGTGGGCCATGCTCGACAAGCTGCTGCGCCACCCCGGCAAGCTGATCAGCCAGCGGCAGTTGCTGCACGACGTGTGGGGACCCGAATACCAGCACGAGACCAACTACCTGCGGCAGTACATGGCCCAGCTGCGGCGCAAGCTCGAAGACGATCCCGCCCGTCCCCGGCACCTCATCACCGAACCGGGCATGGGCTACCGCTATCGGCCCTGAGCGCGACCGCCTGGCGCGCTGGCCCGTCCGGTGGGCTTGACCCCGACGCAGCGTCAACCCTCGATGCTGGCTGCCTCACCTCGTCGGCGGCGCAACCGCCCAGCTCAGGTGGTCGGCCCGGGGGTGCTGTCGCGCAGCACCGTGTGGGTGGCGACCGGCGCGATCCGCGGATCGGCGGGGCTGGCCAGCGCGATCCGGATCGCGAGCAGGCCGACCTCGTGCATCGGCACGGCGACCGTGGTGAGCGGCGGCGTGACGTCCGTGGCTGCGGCGATGTCGTCGTACCCCGCCACCGCCACGTCCGTGCCGGGGGTCAGTCCAGCGTCGCGAAACGCTGCCATCGCGCCGATCGCCATGACGTCGTTGACGGCGAAGACGAGCAACCCGCGGTCCACCCCTCGATCGGCGAGTTCCCGCCCGGCGGCGTACCCGCCGGCACGGCTGAACTCGGCCTGGAGCACGTACCGGTCGTCGAGGCCGAGGTGGAGATCGCGCAGGCCGTCCACGAAGCCGTCGCATCGGTCGCGGGAGGTCCGCACCCGACGGCCGGCGTGAATCAGTGCGAACCGTCGGTAGCCGCGGCCGACGAGGGCCCTGGCGAGCTCCCGTGCCCCGCCGTAGTTGTCGATGCGTGTGGAAGGGCAGGTCGTGCTGACTGATCACGACGACGCTGCCGCCCGTCCGCCGATAGGTGCCCAACTCCTCGACGAGGGCGGGACGGGTGCCGGTGCCGTCGATGCGGCTGCCGGTGAGAATGATGGCCCGAGGGCGCATTCCCCGCACGGTACGGACGATCTCCAGCTCCCGCTCCGACGAGCGGTCGGCCACCGCCGTCATGACGATCAGCTCGGCCGCCTCGGCTCCCTCGATCACGCCGCCGGCGATGGAGGAGAAGTACGGATCCTCGACGCCGCTGACCACGAGCGCCACCGTCCTGGTCGATCCCCGCACAACGCCTCCCTGCCGTACGCGTCAACGCTCTGCGGAGCCTGCTACGACGCCTGCCCAGTGATGATCGACATTCCCTCCATCCTGGTGCACCTGCGCGCCGAGGCACCCCATCCGAGAGCGGAGGCGGCAGCGATGGCCGCTGCCGCGTACACCATGGATCATCCCGCCGTGTACGCGACCGCGCAGCGCGCCGCGAAGCTGAGCCGGCGCGGACGCCGCCTGCCCTGGCCGCTGTCCGGCTGGACGGCCAGCCGTGACCTGCCGGACCCGCCCACTCAGACCTTCCGCCAGTGGTGGGCCGGGCGGTGAACGCGCGAGAGGAGATCCTCGGTCGGCTCCGCGCCGCCCTCGGCGAGCCCCGACCCGCACCGGACGAGGTGTCCCGCGCCTACCGGGCCGCCGGCGCCGTCGCGGTCGACCTGGACGTGCTCGTGCACCGGCTCACCGCCTACCGGGCCACCGTGCGCCGGTGCTCCGACGCCGAGGTCGCCCGGGTGGTCGAGGAGGTGCTCGGCGGCCGGCAGGTGGTGGTGCCGGTCGGGCTGCCCCGGCGCTGGCTGCCCGACGCCGTCCGCACGGTGCCGGACGAGGATCTCCCCGCGGCGCGGATCGCGTCCGTGGACGGCGTCGTCACCGCGGCGGCGGTGGGCATCGCCGAGACCGGCACCATCGTGCTCGACGCCGCCCTGGACCAGGGTCGCCGGATCATCACGCTGCTGCCCGACCTGCACGTGTGCGTGCTGCGCGCCGACCAGGTCGTCGCCACCGTGCCGGACGCGCTCGCCCGCCTCGACCCGCGCCGGCCGTTGACCTGGATCAGCGGGCCGTCCGCGACCAGCGACATCGAACTGAACCGGGTCGAGGGCGTGCACGGCCCCCGAAACCTCCACGTGATCATTACAACCTGAGGAGCGACCCCATCTGTCGGATCATGGGTTTCAGGCGCTCAGTGGGCCCAGGGCGACGGACCCGTGACCCGCGCTCGGAGGCCCGCGACGGGGCTGAGCACCGACCCGGGCGCGGCGGTGACCGAGGCGCTGCCGGCGAACCGCCGCCGGCTCTCCTGCCGAGGGCCGCGACTGCCGCCGCGGAACGGGATGGGCTCGCCCCTGCCCCGGCGCAACCAGCGCAGCGTCAGGAAGACGAGGGTGACCATCGGGACGTCGCCGAACGCGCCGGCAGCGCCGACGACCAGCGTCCGGCACGGCGGGTCAGCAGAACGGGGTCCCGAGTTCGAAGCGTCCCGGGTTCCGCACATCGTCGATTGCTCCCGAGGCGCCGCTCCGCGCCAGGATCCTCTGGTAGCTGGCGTGCCCCTGAGAGATCAGCGCTCCATCGGCGTCCAACGTGCTGCGGTCGACGCACCTCATCGGACTGACTGAGAAGGGATGACCGCCGTCGTCTATGACGATGTGCCGGGCCTCGTCCCCGATGTGGTAGTCGATCTGGATCTCGAAGGACACCGCCGATCGGGTGGTCATCGACCGGATGACCACGACGTCCTGAGCGGCGTCTTTGATCGTGAGGGTCTTCTTCAGGAAGTAGGGCTCGCCCGGTTTGTAGTCTCCATTGTCGTCGTCGAGCGCGATCCGTGCCTGCGGTTCGACGTCGTCGAAGTTGAACACCATCTCGGCGGTGTTGCCGCCTTCCTGCGGGGGGACCAGCAGCAGCGTGCCGTCGTACGGCCTCTGGTGGTGGATGTTGACGGGCTTGATGCTGTCGACTCGGATTGGCTGGTTACGGCGGCCTTCGACAGCCAGCCGCAGCGTCTGCTTCGGAACCTCGGCGCCGCCGACCGCCCGCAGTTCGCCGGCGAGCCGGTCCAGGGTGTACCCGTCCACCTCCGGCACGGTGTACGACGACTTCGCCAGGAAGCTCTTCTGCGCGGGGGTCAGGGCGACTCCGTCGGGCAGTGCGATGATCCAACCATCATTCTCATGGGTGATGGTGTAGCGGACATCATCCTTGGCCCGCGTGACCTCACGGATCCGGTCCTTGGCGGCCGGGCCGTCGACCACCTCGCGCCCCACCCACACCAGGAGTGTGCCGAGAACACCGGTGACCACCACGGTCGCCACGCCGGCGATCCAGGCGGCCGGCTTGCTGAGGCGCCGCCACCACGGCACGGGAGACTGCTTTTTCGGTTGCCTGTTCGGTGGGACCGCCTTCGTCGTACGCGCCGTTGCCTTCCGCTTCTTCCGCGACATCCTGCGCTCTCCTTGGAATCCGCATGCCGCCCCATGTCGGGGCGCCCACAACTGCCGGACGACATCCTGACAGCGCAGAGTACAGAGGCGATCACGCGGATCGAAGCAAGGTGGCTCCTGTTCGCTATGAGCGTTTCGCATGCAGCCGTTCATCGGCGAGCCGCTCCTGCTCAGCGGCCGGCACCGAGTTGTGCCCGCTACCGCTCTCGGCGACGGCGGGCGAGGTGCGCCACGATCTACCCCCGGCCTGAACGAGCAAATCCCCTGACGCGGCCGTCCGCGTCGAATGCTTCAATTCCCGCCAGTCGGCCGGTCTCGTCGTTGGGCCGATCCCAGCCCACGCCGTGGTTGCTCTCCTGGCACCGGCAGGGCTGGGTGTGGTGGGGCGCTGATCACCAGGCGCAGGGCGCGTAGTCCTTCAGGAAGCAGCCGTACAGGTCTTCGCCCTGTTCGCCGCGGACGATCGGGTCGTAGACCCGGGCCGCGCCGTCGACCAGGTCCAGTGGGGCGTGGAAGCCGGCGTCCGCCAGCCGCATCTTTGTCGGGTGGGGCCGTTCGTCGGTGATCCAGCCGGTGTCGACGCTGGTCATGAGGATGCCGTCGGCCAGCATCTCCTGGGCGCTGGTTCGGGTGAGCATGTTCAGCGCGGCCTTGGCCATGTTGGTGTGCGGGTGCCCCGGCCCCTTGTAGCCGCGGGCGAACTGGCCCTCCATCGCCGACACGTTCACCACGTACTTCCGGCGGGCGGTTGCTGCGGCCATCGCCGGTCGCAGTCGGCTGACCAGCACGAACGGGGCGGTCACGTTGCACAACTGCACTTCGAGCAGCTCGACCGGGTCCACCTCGTGCACCCGCTGCACCCAGCTGTTGACCGGGTCGAGGTCCGGCACCAGACCGCCGGCGTCGATGGCGGTGGCTGCCGCGATCCGTTCCGGCGAGGCGGAGCCGCTGGTCAGCGCCAACGCGGTGAGCGCCTGCGGGGTGACCGTGGCCGACTGCGGCGAGGCGATCATGCCCGAAGGGTCGCCCTGGCCGGTAGGTTTGGCGAACGTGATCAGCTCCGGCAGGGGGCCGTCCGGCAGGGCCGCCGCCTCCGCGGCGACGAGCTGCGCGTATGCCCCGGGCGTGCGGCGGACGGTCTGCGCCGCATTGTTGATCAGGATGTCGAGTGGCCCCTGGGCGCTGACCGAGTCGGCGAGGGCGATCACCTGGGCCGGGTCTCGCAGGTCGATCCCGACGACCCGCAGGCGGTGCAGCCAGTCCCCGCTGTCCGGCATCGCGGCGAATCGGCGGACCGCGTCGTGCGGGAACCGCGTGGTTACCGTGGTGTGCGCGCCGTCGCGCAGCAGCCGCAGCGCGATGTACATGCCGATCTTGGCTCGGCCGCCGGTGAGCAGCGCACGCCGGCCAGTCAGGTCGGTGCGGGCGTCGCGGCGCTCCCGGTTGAGCGCGGCGCAGGGCGGGCAGAGTTGGTGGTAGAAGGCGTCCACCTCGTGGTAGCGCTGCTTGCAGACGTAGCAGCCGCGCGGATTGTGCAGGAAGCCGGCCGTGGCACCGACGGTGGAGGAGGCGAGCGGGATGCCCTGGGTCTCGTCGTCGATCCGGTCCGGGGCGCCGGTGGCGGTGGCCGCCGTCACCGCGCGGTCGGCCGCCGCGATGGCGTCCCGCCGTTCCTCGCGTCGCCGCTGCTTGATCACCTTGTAGAGCTTCGCGGTGGCCCGTTGCACCCGCACCACGTCGGGGTGATCCGGAGGCAGGCTCTCCAACGCCTCGAAGACGCTGAGGCAGGTCTCCAGCCGTTCGCGGTCAATGCCGTCTTGACCGGTTTCGGTAATGTTGTCCGCCGTCATGCGTCGCTGTCTCGTCCCGTTCCCTGCGCCGGATTCCCCCGGCCCACCCCAAGTCCGACCCGGAACTGTACGCACCACACGGCCTCCGACGCATCCCGCCTCTGTGCAACGGCCCACGAGGAGACGAGGTCGTGACGTCACCCGCAACCGTGGCACGCGTACCGGTTGCCGGTCTGCGCGTCGCTTCCGGAGTCGCGCGACGGGGCGTCCCGGCGCGGGAGGGAACCGGCGTGCGGACGTTCTACCGCGGTGCCTCGGCGGCGGCCTGGACGAAGGCGCGTACCAGCGGGGTGTCCCCGCTGGTACGCCACACCGGCGCGTACCGCATCACCGGTGCGTCGGTGATGGGCAGGAAGACGATGTCGTCCCGCCGCCGGGTGGACGCCACATCCGATCCGACCGGTGACACGATGCTGCCGCCGGCGATCGCCCGGAAGGCTTCCTCCAGCGTGAGGATGCCCAGTCCGCGCCGGACGGGTCGGCCGGTAGGTGTGGTGGACGGGGTGTGCGCCTCCCAGATGTAGTCCGGGATGGGTCCTTCGGGGTAGACGACCGGATGGTCGCCGAGATCCTCCAGCTCGGCCCGGCCCCGTTCGGCCAACGGGTGGCCGGCGCCGACCGCCAGGACCAGTTCCTCGCTGTGCACGACCGGCCCGACCGTGAGGTCGGGCTCGCGGACGGGTAACCAGAGGATCGCGATGTCGACCGCGCCGGACCGCAGTGGTCCGAGCGGGTCAATCGGCAGGATTTCGCGTAGGCGCAGCTCACTCTGCGGGTGCCGCTGTCGGAACAGGTCGAGGATCGCCTCGATCGACTGGTAGTGGGTGGCCATCGTGCCGACCGTCAGCGTGCCGGTCTGGCCGCGGGCGGTTGCGGTGGCCTCCTCGATACCCGCGAGGATCTCGCCGTAGCCGGCGCGGAGGCGGTCACGTAGCCGCTCGCCGAGCGGCGTGAGTCGGACGGCGCGGCTCGTGCGCTCGAACAGTCCGCCACCGATCCGGCGTTCCTGCTGTTTGATCGATTGGCTGACCCGCGACTGGGACACGTGCAGGCGCTCAGCCGTGCGACCGAAGTGAAGCTCTTCGGTCAGCGTCAGGAAGATCTCGATGTCACGCAGTTCCACCAGCCGGCCCCACCTTCGATCATCGCGGCCCCGGTTCGGCAGTGTAGGTGCACGACCGTCTCCGGTTGCGCGAGCGTGACCTGCGGCACGGGCCGTCGCGGCACCCGTTTCCGATCGATTACCGGTGGCTAATGCGGCGGTGCGATCTTCGGCGTTGTTCGGCCGGGGCGGCCGGACGATGGTGGACGCATGAGCGAACGCCTGATCGACGTCGTGGCGGAGCCGGGCCGTCCCGGGATCTCCCGCTGGCGTGCGGTGACGCCCTCCGGCGTGGTGGCCGGGGTCGTCGACCTGCGTCCGGTCCTGCCGTTCGACGAGTCGCCGGTGGTGGTGCGGGCGGGCGGCCTCGGGCTGGACCTGCACGTGGAGCCGCGATGGCGCCGACGAGGCATCGGTTCGACGCTGCTGACCGCGGTCGTGGAGAACGCGGTGGGACTTCGGCTGGTCGGGGACGTCGCCGCGGGTTCGGCCGGGGAGTCGTTCTGTCTGCGTCACGGTTTCCGGCGCGTCGGATCCTGGGGCCGTGACCTGCTCCCGTGCTGCGATGTCCACCGCGCCTGGCTGGGGGAGCTGGTCGACGTCGAGCATCCCAGGTACCGGCTGCGCCACTGGACCGGCGACCTGCGCGGCGCGGCCGGGGTCGAGCACCTGCTGCGACGCCCGAGCCACCCCGGTGAGGCGGTGGTGAGCGCCGCGGAGACGGACGGCGGCGTGGTCGCGTACGCGCTGGCGACGACGGGCTCGCCGCTGCGGCGCCGCGCCCGCCAGTACGGGCCGGTCGTGCTGGTCGGGCATCGCGGACGGCGGCTGGGCGTCTGGGTCAACGCCGCGCTGATCCAGCGACTGTGTGACGTCCACCCGCATGTCGAGGAGATTGAGACCCGAACCGCCGACGGTGACCTCGGCACGCTCGCCCTGCGTCGGCACCTGGGCTTCCACCCGGTCGGGCGCAGCGTCCGCTACGAACTCGCCCTGCCGTAACCGCCTTATCCGACCCGCACCCGACGGTACGGGCGGCTGCGGCGTGCCACCGAAGAGAGGTTTGTCATGAAAGATCTGGTCGGCCAGCGAAAGTACGTCGGCTCCGCCGGAGACCGGGGTCCTCCGGATGATCACCACCGCCGTCCGGTCCCACTCACGTCAATGTTCAAGGAGTTCCCTGCTGTGTTTGCCAAACCTCCTGCTGCCGTCGCGGTGCGCGACGGTGCTGCGGCCCCCGCTGAGGTGATCCCGTGACACTCCCGGCGATATCGGTCTCCGGCCTGCGTAAGGCGTACAAGGACAAGGTCGTCCTCGACGGCGTCGACTTCGAGGTCCGGGCGGGAACGGTGTTCTCCCTGCTCGGACCCAACGGCGCGGGTAAGACGACGACGGTGAACGTGCTGACCACCCTGGCCGGCGCCGACGCCGGCACGGTTCGGGTGGCCGGCCACGACCTGGCCACCGACGCCAAGGCGGTCCGCGCGGCCATCGGCGTCACCGGCCAGTTCGCGGCCGTCGACGACCTGCTGACGGGCCGGGAGAACCTCCGGCTGATGGTGGACCTCAACCGGAGCGTCGTCGTTGACGGCGAGCGGATCGTCACGGACCTGCTGGACCGTTTCGAGCTGACCGCGGCGGCGGACAAGCCGGCCTCCACCTATTCGGGGGGCATGCGCCGCAAGCTCGATCTGGCGATGACGCTGGTCGGCAACCCGAAGATCATTTTCCTCGACGAGCCGACGACCGGGCTGGACCCGCGCAGCCGTCGCACCATGTGGTCGATCGTGCGTGACCTGGTCGCCACCGGCGTGACCGTCTTCCTCACCACGCAGTACCTGGAGGAGGCCGACCAGTTGGCCGACCACGTGGCGGTGCTCGACCAGGGCCGCCTGGTCGCTCAGGGCACCCCGGAGGAGCTCAAACGCCTCATCCCCGGCACCTACGTACGACTGCGGTTCGCCACCGTGGCCGAACTCGACGCCGCCACGTGGGTCTTTCCCGGGGCGACCCGCGACGACGACGCGCTGGCCCTGCGGGTACCCGCAGACGGCGGCACGAAGTCGCTGCGGGCACTTCTGGACCGGCTCGACGAGCACTCCCTCAGCGCCGAGGAGTGCTCGGTGCACACCCCCGACCTCGACGAGGTCTTCCTCGCCCTCACGGGCCACACCACGGAGGTGGACGCGAGGTGAGTGCCACGTCGCATTCGCTGGTCATGCTGCGCCGCAACGTCAAACACCTGATCCGTAACCCGACGTCGGTGTTCAACGCCGTCCTGATGCCGATCATCATCATGCTGATGTTCGTCTACATGTTCGGCGGCGCCTTCGACGTCGGCGTCGACTACATCGACTACGCGACGCCTGGCCTGATCCTGCTGGCGGTCTGCTACGGGCTGGGCGGTACCGCGACGGCGGTGAACTCCGACATGACCAAGGGCATCATCAACCGGTTCAAGGCTATGGACGTGTCCCGCGGTGCGGTGCTGACCGGCCACGTCGTCGCCAGCGTGCTGACCAACATGATCGCCATCGCGGCGCTCGTCGCGGTGGCCCTTCTGCTGGGCTTCGACCCGACGGCGAACGTGACCGACTGGCTCGCGGTGGGTGGCGTCGCGCTGCTGCTGGCGATCGCGGCCGGCTGGTTCACCGTCGCGCTGGGCCTGTTCGCGAAGTCGCCGGAGACGGCGGGTATGGCCGCCGTCCCACTGGTCATGCTGCCGTTCTTCAGCAGCGCCATCGTGCCGTCCGACAAGATGGGCCCGGGCCTGCGGCAGTTCGCCGAGTACCAACCCTTCACACCGATCATCGAAACCATCCGCGGGCTGCTCGACAGCTCGCCCGACACCACCGACGCGGCGATCGCCGTCTCCTGGTGCGTGGCGATCGCGATCGTCGGCTACCTGTGGGCGCGCTCCACCTTCACGAAGCGCGCATAGGAACGACAGCCCCGCCGGGGGCGGCCCGCGACCTGCGGGCCGCCCCCGGCGTCGCCGCTACCGGTTGCCGTTGACGACCGGAGGGACCAGGCCGACGTACGTCAGGGCGGCCCGGCCGCCGACCACCGCGACGTCCAGCGTGCAGGCGTCGAGCCACTCCTGGCGGACCTGGTACTGCAGGCAGGTGGCCTCCGCCCGCTTGCGGAGGTCCTCGTTGAGGTCGCGGGCGAAGAACGGCGCGGACGGGTTGCCCGAAGCGACCGCGCCGCAGGGTGCCAGCAGGGTCCGGGTCGGGGTGACCCGCCAACTGGCGCCGAAGCGCTGGTAGAGGTCGTCGAAGGTGAGCGGGACGGCGAACTGGGTGCCGTCCTTGGCGGCGAGGCGCTTGGGGTCGCCGTCCGGGTTGCCGAGCAGGCCGACCACCGGGGTCGGATAGGTACCGAGGCCGACGGACACGTCGATGTAGCCGCTGTTGACCGTCACCCGGATGCTGTTGCCGCCGGCGTCCGTCACCACGTAGACGTTGCCGATCCGGTGGATGTCCACGCCGGATGGCAGATGCAGGGCGCCGTCGGACGGAAGGTCCCTGGTCCGGCCGTCCACCACGAGGCTCTTGCCGTCGCACAGGGCCACCTTGGTGCTGCCCATCCGCGCGGCGACCGAGCGGTCGACCGAGGCGTTGGGCCAGGTCGGTGCGCCGGAGGCCTTGCGGGTCTGCACCTCGAAGCCGCTGCCGGCCTGCGCCTCGACGAAGTCGCCGGAGGCCTGGAAGTCGTACAGCAGGCCGGCGAACGTGTGCTGGTGGGTGTCGCCGATGACGGCGGCCGCCGCGCAGTTGGTCGCCGCGCCGCCGGCGGTGTTCTCCACGAAGACGACCGCCGGGCCGGGCGCGGTGGCGGCCGGCGCGGGTGAGCCGAAGTTGAGGTTGTTGGTCTCGCCGGTGAAGCCCTGGGCCGCGCAGATGGGCGCCGCCGTGCCCCCGTAGGTGATTCTCGTGCGGACGTTGAGCGACGCGCCAGCGTTGAAGGCTGCCGCGCCTCCGCCGTCGCTGTTGCCGCCGTAGCCGAACACGTTGAACTCCGACGTGGTCCAGCCGGCCGCCGCGTTGACCGAGTTGGAGCCCGCCGCGGTGTATGCGGTCGAGCCGACGAACAGGGTGGCGCTGTCACTGGTCGCGCTGACCGTGCCGGTCAGCCGCAGCGCGCCCAGGTTGGTGATCGGCTGATTGGGTACGGCGGTCGCGCCAGGGCTGTTGCGGTAGCAGTAGATGTCCGGGTCGCCGGTGAACGAGAACTGGGTCCAGCCGCCGGCCGGGCAGGCCGCGTTGTACTGCAGCAGCCAGTACTGGATGAACACCTGGCCGCTGGAGCCGTTGTTGGCGTAGACGAACTGCTCCCAGCCCCGGCACCCGAGGTTGGGCGATCCGGTACAGGCCGTGCTGGTGAAGAAGTCGGTGTTGATCTGGAGGGTGTAGGCGTCGGCGACGGGCGGCCCGGCGTTGGCGATGGGTGAACTCTCGCTCGTCACGTTCACGATGTTCTCGAACGTGCCGGACGACTCGGAGATGAATCCACTCGGCGCCTGGGCGGAGATGTCGTTGCCGTTGCCCACCACCAGCGGGCGGATGCTGCGCTTGGGGGTCATGGGGATCGCCGGTGCGGCGACGCAGTCGGACTTCTGCCAGGCCAGTCGGGGGTAGCCGGCGGTGAAGCAGCCCTTCGCCGACGGGTGCGGGACGTTCGTGATCTCCGCCTGCCACGCCCTGAGGTTCGTGGGGGAGGGCGCCGCGTACGCAGTGGCGGCGGAACCGCCCACGGCGACCAGCACCGCCAGCGTCGATACGCAGGCCAACCTGCGGGTCGCCCCGCGTGTTCGCGCGAAAAGCCCCATCGCCGATCCCTTCGCCAGCCGGCAGTGACGTCACCGGACGCGAGAAGGCAACCATTGATGGGCGCCTGGATACGCGTTATGACGATGTTGTGACAGGCGGGAAGTGTGCGCTCTGGTGAGCGCGCCGGGCGCGGTCGCCTGACTGCCGGTCACCGGCACACGCGCACGTGGTCGACGAGCATCCGCGCCGGGTTCGGCGTCGACGCGTCCGGCGGGCCGGGCCAGTCGCCGCCCACGGCCAGGTTGAGGATCAGATGGAAGGGTGGTCGAACACCCACGGGTCGCGGGTCGTCTCCACCGTCTCCCTGCTGTCGTAGCAGACCGGCGTGCGGTCGACGAGGAACCGCAGCGCGCGTCGCTCGCCGGGCGCGGGGGCGAGCGTCACCGCCGGGAAGCGCGCCGGCACGCCGGGGGCAGGACGAGTCGGCCCTCCGTCCGGGCCAGCGCACCGAGCGGCGGCCGATGTCCAGCACTGCGTCGAACGGGCGGACCCTGGTCGCCGGGCGCGGCGTCCTCCTCGTGGAGCATCGACGCGCGGTGACCGTGGACTCACCGCGACCGATGTGTCCACGGCCTCACGGCGCGGCGGTCACCGGCGGTGGCTCCTGGCCGCGGACGGCGAGGATCTGACCGCCGTACTCCTCCTTGGTCGCCTCGAACGTGTCGCGGAAGGCACGGAACCGCCGCGTCAACTCGGGGGCGGGAAGTGGCCCGTCCGACTCGCTGTGGAACACGCGCAGCGTCTTCTGCAGCCGGACCGCCTCCTGGTGCCCGAGCAGCGACTGCTCCCAGTCCCGCAGAAGCTGCTGCCCGAGCTGCCCGGCGGCGGCCACGAACCCGAGCACCGCCGGCACCCAGGTCGGTGCCGCGACCGCGAGCGCCAACGGGACTGCCAGCGCTGACAGCCCGGACGTGAACGCCAGGCACCGGTGCCGGATCGCCCGGACACGGGCCGTGCGCACGACCCACGCTATGTGACCCTGCGCCCAGTCCAGGTAGTCGCGTTCGGCGCGGCTCAGCTCCCCCGGCGGCTCGTAGCGCCGGAACGCGCGCGGATCGGGGCGGCTCTCCTCGGTCAGCAGGGTGCGGACCACGGTCAGGACCGCCGCCAGGGTCAGCAGCGGCACGGCCCGCCTCGGTCGCGGCATGCGCACCTCCAGACATTCCACCCTGCAAGGTAGGACACGCGCGCCATCGACCCACCTCCCCCTGTCGTACGGTGGATCGATGTCCGACATGGTGGAGCGCATCCGGCGGGCCTGCCTGGCGCTGCGCGAGGTCAGCGAGCGGCTCAGCCACGGCACCCCGACCTGGTTCGTCCGGGGGAAGAAGTCGTTCACCACCGTCCGGCTCGACGGCCACCACCAGGACCAGTTCCTCTAGCTGTGGTGCGCCGCGCCGGCTGGCGCGGCCACCGAGCTGGTCGCGGCGAACGCGCGCACCTACTTCCACCCGCCCTACATCGTGGGTCGCGGCTGGGGCGGCGTCCGAGTGCCATGCCAGCCCTCACGGATCTGACCTTTCTCTCGCGGGCGGTGATGCCGTGGTCGGCTCGTGTCTCCGCCCGATGTCGCCATGTGACTACGGAAGTCGGGCCGCCGTTGCCGCGTGGCATCACCCAAGCGCCGGCAGGCGCTGACCTACCTGGTCGGGTTGCTGTAGCCGCTGGCGAGCAAGAACGGCTGAGGCCGCTGGTGACGCCACGCCGGATCGGATGCAACGGCACGGGTGTCACCAGCAATTCCGGACTGGTTGCCGCGTCCCCGTCAGTGTCCGAGAAAGCGACCAACGCGTCCACGAAAGCCTGGGCGTCTGCAGGGTCTGGCAAGACGAATGACCCACGGCGATGACGGAGCACGATTCGTCCGACGCGTACCGAACCTATGCCGTCAGTCCGATGCGACGTGTGCGGGCCGGCAATGAGCCGTGACCGGTTTTCACTTCCTCGGTGGACTGGCCATATGCGTCCGCCGTCCCCAAGGAGACGCAGCCGTGAACCGTTGCCGCCCGGCATCATCTGACAAGAAGTCAGCCTACTCTCTTCTGCAACCCCGAGCCGACGGGTGCGACCGTCGAGCCGGAAGACGTTGGAGGCGCAGCATGAGGAAACTCTTGAACCCGCTTACGGCGCTGGCGCTCGCCGCGGGACTTATTATCGTGTCGCAGGGCGCCGCCTATGCAGATCCGCTGCCACTGACGTTTCAGATCAGGTCCGTCCAGTGGGGGACCTGCGCTGGAACGGACATCAACGCGCCCTATCCGATGGTCGGTCGCGGCTGCAATACCGCCTCGCTGGACCAGCGCTGGGTCTATAACCCGCTGACCGAGCAGATCACCAATGGTCGGCTCAGTCTCGTGGGCCGGTGCCTGACCTTCGAGAACGGTCCGGGTACGGGGCTGGTGAAAATCCTCCGGATGGAGCCATGTGATGCCTCCGACATCACCCAGAAATGGCATCAAAGCCCGCCCATTCCGGGTCAGCCGGGCGGTGTTGCCTATGCGCTGATCACGAATTATCAGTACGCGGGTCATTCTTATCTGCTGAACGATGTGGCTGGCGTCAATTTCAAGTGGTATCTGGAGAGCAACTCGGGGTCGGGCTTCACCTTCCCGGTCCTCTAGGGCAT
Organism: Micromonospora sp. NPDC049201; assembly: GCF_055586805.1. NCBI lineage: Bacteria > Bacillati > Actinomycetota > Actinomycetes > Micromonosporales > Micromonosporaceae > Micromonospora > Micromonospora sp. NPDC049201. The sequence goes on from NZ_JBVJHM010000015.1 coordinate 114,887, forward strand.
CGTCCGCCGGCCGAGGTGCTCCGGGCATCGTGGTCGGCGGACTCTTCGGTTCGCCGAGGTGCGGGCTGCAGCCCTGGACCCCAGGTGGTGGTGTCCGGCGGCCGGTAACCATCGCCTGCAACACATCCGGCGGCGCGTCCTCGATCTGCTTCCGTAAAGGGTCTATGCAACATGCCCATCGCGGGCAAGTCGTACGCCGCTCCAGCGGACGCAATCCCCGGGCGTCGGTCTTCTGAGGCAGGCCCTGGAGTCTTACCACCGGCTCAGCGACCGCACCGGTGCGGGGTGGGCACTGTACTACCTCGGCGAATACGAAAAGGGCACCTCGCACTATCGACGGGCGCTCGAAGCGTTTCGCGCCGAGGGCGATCGCCGCGGTGAGGCATGCGTGCTCAACGGCCTCGGCGACGCGGTCCCCGCTCGGGAGCGCATCGAGCAGGCCCTGATCCTGTTCACCGACCTGCAGGTGCCCGAAGCCCGCGAGATCCGCACTGCTCTCGGCAGCGCCTCCTCGGCGGCGTCACACACCTCATGAGGTGAGGCCGGCGTGCGCGGCACACTGGCCGTCGCGCTCAACGAAGGCGGCGGCCCGGGCGAGCCCTCCGCCTCATGCGCCACCGCACCAGGGCCGCACGCTGCCGCGTCTCTCGCCAGGATACGGAATGACCCTGCGGCCACCCGGTTGCATTGCGATCGCATTGCCAACCGGGTACGGTCGATGCAATGCAGTCGCATTGCATCGAGGAGTGAGGCCCGCATGTACGTGATCCCGCTGTCCGAGACCGCCGCCAGCATGGTGGACCTGGTGGGTGGCAAGGCGGTCGGACTGGGCGAGCTGATGCGCCGGGGCGAGCGGGTTCCCGAGGGGTTCTGCGTCACCGCCGAGACGCACCGCCTCGGCGTCGTGCCACAGGCTGAGATCATGGCCGCATACGAGCGGCTCGGTGCGGGTCCGGTGGCGGTGCGCTCCAGCGCCACCGCGGAGGATCTGCCTGAGGCGAGCTTCGCCGGGCAGCACGACACCATTCTCCACGTCGTCGGCGTCGACGAGTTGATCGCTGCGATCAGGAGATGTCGGGACTCTTTGCACAGCGTCCGTGCCACCGCCTACCGCGATGCCCACCAGGTCGGTCATCAGGCGGCGTGGATGGCTGTCGTCGTGCAGCGAATGGTCGTCCCCTCGGTGGCCGGGGTGCTGTTCACCGCCAATCCGCTGACCGGCCGGCGCGACGAGATGGCGGTCGACGCTGTGCCGGGCCCCGGCACGACGGTCGTGGACGGGGCGACGGCGGTGGACCACTACGTCCTGGACGGGGTGACCCGAGCGGACGCGGGTTGCCTGACCACGACGCAGCTGGCGGAGCTGCGGGCGACGGGCGAACGACTACAGGGTCACTTCCGCTGCCCCCAGGACGTGGAGTGGGCGTTCGACGCGGACGGCGCGCTGTGGTTGCTGCAGTCCCGGCCGATCAGCAGCCTCTTTCCTCTCCCTCCGGAAACCGGGAAGCCCTCCCCCCGGGTCTATCTGGAGTTCGGCCATGTCCAGGGAATGCTGCAGCCGGTCACCCCGATGGGCATGTCGTCCCTGCGGGCACAGATCGCGGGGATGCTCGCCGCGCTCGGCGTGCGGGTCGAGATCGTCGACATCGGTGGTCGCCTCTACGGTGACCTGACGGACCTGGTCCGGAGCAGGTCATCACGTAAGCGGCTCGTCAAGCTCCTGGCGGTGGACTTCGGCCCTCGGGCGCAGGCGGTGGTGCGGCACATCCTGACGGATCCGCGCTTCGCGCCGGTCAGGGGCCGCGCGGTGCGCGACGCCGCGGGGGTGTCACCGCGGACGGCGGTCCGCGCGGCGGTGGGGATCCTCCGGGCGCTGGCTCGTCCCGACGCGGCCCGGATCCGGATGTTCCAGGCGATCGAGGAACTCAAGGTAGGTTCCGCGGCCCCCGCCGATCTGCGCAGCGCCGCCGACAGGCTCCACTTCCTCCAGCCGCAGTCGCGGGACTCCGAGGACGGCGTGGACGCCATCATGTGGCCGATCGTCGCCGGGATGCTCGCGAGCGCGTTGCCAGCCTCGCTGCTCAGGGGGATCGTGAGCCAGGACGAGATCCACACCGTGCTGGGTGGCATGCCGCACAACGTCACCATCGAGATGGACCTCGCGCTCTGGCGGCTCGCGCAGGAGGCGGTCGAGCACCGTCGGTTGCTGCTCGACACGCCGCCGGGCGAGCTGGCCGCCCGGTATCTGGCCGGGGTGCTGCCGGACGTGGGGATCGCCGACTTCCTGGACGCCTACGGTCACCGTGGCGTCGCCGAGGTCGACCTCGGGGTCCCACGCTGGGCGGAGGATCCCACCCCGGTGTTCGCCGCGATCGCCAACTACCTGCGGATCACCGATCCGCAACAGGGGCCGGACCAGCGCTTCCGACGGGCCGCCGTGACGGCGGAGACCACTCTGGAGGAGCTGGTCGGGCGGGCTCGCCGTCGACGGCCCGTGCGGGGCGGCATCGCCGGTTTCCTGCTGCGCCGAGCCCGTCGGCTGGCGGGACTGCGCGAGGCAGGCAAGTTCGCGGGGCTGTACCCGTTGCGGGAGAAGCGCCGGCAACTGCTCCTGATCGGGGCCGAGTTGCAGGAGGACGGGCTCCTGGAGCAGCCCGACGACGTCATGTTCCTGACGCTCGACGAGTTGCCCGGCGCGGTGCACGGGAGCATCGATCACCGGCCCACGGTCGCCTCCCGCAGAGCGGTGCACCGCAGGGAACTGCGTCGTCGGGCGGTGCCGGTGGCGCTGCTCTCCGACGGCACCGACCTCGAGACCGTACTTCCGGCGGCACCCGTCCTCGACGGCGCCCGGATCGGCGTCGGCGCGTCCGCGGGCCGCGCGACCGGCCCCGCCCGGGTCGTACACGATCCGGGCACCGCCCACGTCGAGCCCGGTGAGGTCCTGGTCGCCGCGACCACCGACCCCGGCTGGACGCCGCTGTTCCTCACCGCGGCGGCGCTGGTCACCGAGACCGGGGCGATCATGGCCCACGGTCCGACGGTCGCCAGGGAGTACGGCATCCCCGCCGTCATCTGCGTGCCCGACGCCACCCGAACGATCTCGAGCGGTCAGCTCGTCACCGTCGACGGGGCCGCGGGGACCGTCACCGTTCACTGAATGCCGCACCACTACCGCGAGGACGACCATGACTGACATGAAGGCCGCTGCCGGGGGCACGGCGGGCACGCTGCGGCGGGTGGCCGCGATGGAGGCCGCGATGTGGCGCAGCCTGTACGTGTGGGTGCGCCGCCGGCCGCCGGCGCTGGTGCCGGGCGACGAGCCGTTCGGCTACCTGGGCGTGGTGAAGCCGATCCTGGGCATCTTCATCGGCCTGTCGGCCGTGGAGATCCCGATCTTCGACTTGATCGTCGCCAACGTGGTGCCCTGGAAGCCGGCCCGCTGGATAGTGCTCGCTCTCGGGATCTGGGGCCTGCTCTGGATGATCGGCCTGTACGCGAGCATGCGGATCAACCCACACGTCGTCGGTGACAGGGGCCTTCGGGTCCGGCTGAATTCGAGCATCGACATCTGGATCCCGTGGACGGAGGTCGAGGCCCTGCGCAAACGTCACCGCTCGCTGCCCTCCAGCAGGTCGGTCCAGGTGGAGCAGGAAGGGGACCGCCGCGTGCTGAACCTATCCGTCGGCAGCCAGACGAGCATCGACGTCCTGCTGCGCCAACCGACGGTGTTCGACCTGCCCAAGGGTCGGTCCGAGCCGATGGACGAGTTGCGGCTGTACGCCGACGACCCCGACGGGCTTCTGCGCAGCGCACGAGGCACGCCCGCGACCGGAGGCGTCACCCGGTGACCGCCTGCCGCCCGGGCGGGCTGCCCGAGTAACCCACTGTGAAACGATCGAGGCCATGCCCAAGAAGGTCGACCACCGTCAGCGGCGCACCCTCATCGCTGACGCGCTGATGCGAGTCGCCGCCGAGCGGGGCCTGGAGGCCGTGAGCCTCCGTCACGTCGCGGCGCAGGCGGGCGTGTCCGCCGGGATGGTCCAGCACTACTTCCGCACCAAGGACGAGATGATGACGTTCGCCCTGGCGGTGGTCCGCGAGCGCAGCCAGGACCGGGTGACCGAGGCGATGGCCCGCCTGGGCGAGAACCCCTCCGCTCGGCAGGTGCTTCGTACGATGATCGTCGCCCTGCTGCCGCTCGACGAGCGGACCCGCGACGACGGACGGGTGGCCCTGGCCTTCCTCGCCTACACCGCGGTCCGGCCGCGGGCCGCGACCGGACTGCGCGAGGGCACCGAGCAGCTGACCGGGTTCATCGCCAGCATGCTGCCGGTCAGCAACGCCGCCGATGTCGCGGCCGGCCTGCTGGCGCTGATGGAAGGACTGGGCGTCTACCTCCTCGGTGGGCAGTACACCAGCGAGCAGGCGTTGGTGGCGCTGGATGCTCACCTCGACCTGATCTTCGGCTCCCCGGTGCACGCCTGACCGGCTGTCCGCCGGCCGGTCATCGTGGCGAAGGGGAGTGGCGCGTCGTCCGGTCTCAGCGACGCGGGCCCAGACCCGCCTCCCGGGCCAGCAGCGCAGCCTGGGTGCGGTTGTCGCAGCGGAGCTTGACCAACAGCCGCGAGACGTAGCCCTTGACGGTGGCCTCGGACAGATGCAGCCCGCGCGCGATCTCCTGGTTGGACCGCCCGGCACCCAGGCTCTCCAGCACCTCGAGCTCCCGGTCGGTGAGCGAGCCGACCAGATCCCGCGCATGCCGTCCGCGCCCGCCGTGTGCGACGAGGCGGCTGGTCGCCGCCGGCGACAGCACCGTGTGACCCGCCGCGGCGACCCGGACCAGGTCGAGCAGGTCCTCGGGCGGGGTGGACTTGAGCAGGAACCCGGTCGCGCCGGCCCGGAGCGCCCCCAGCACGTACTCGTCGAGGTCGAACGTGGTGAGTGCGAGCACCCGGGGCGGGGTGGGCAACTGTCCGATCCGTTCGATGGCCCGCATCCCGTCGACACCGGGCATCCGCAGGTCCATCAGCACCACGTCGGGACGCAGCCGCACGGTGGCCTCCACCCCGTCGGCGCCGTCGTACGCCTCACCCACGACCACCAGATCCGGCGCGGACGTGAGGATGGTCCGCAGGTGGGCGCAGACCATCCGTTCGTCGTCGACGACCAGCACCCGGATCATCGGCGCGCCCCGGCCGGCACGCTCGCCGGAAGGACGGCACCCACGCAGAACCCACCGTCCGCCGTGGCGCCCGTGGTCATCGTGCCGCCCAGCACCTCCACCCGGTGACGCAACCCGGCCAGGCCACTCCCGCCGCCGGCCAGCGCCAGGTCGGCGTCGGGCGGCCGGTTCGGCCGCGCGTTCGACACGCGCACCCGGACCTCCTGCCGGCCGTATCGCACCGTCACGGTGGTGGCCGCACCGGGGGAGTGCTTGTGCACGTTGGTGAGGGATTCCTGCACCACCCGACGGAGCGTGCGGCGTACGGGCGCCACGACCGAACCGCCGTCGCCCTCCTCCACCAGCCGCACCGGCAGGCCCACCGAACGGGACTCCTCGACCAGGTCCGCCAGCCCGGACGCGCCGCCCGGCGCCGCCTCCGCCTCCGCCGAGCGGCCCTCGCCGCACAGCACACGGACCAGGTCGCGCAGCTCCGCCAACGCCTGGCAGCCGGTCACCCGCAGTTCCTCAGCCGCCGTCCGCACGGTCGGATCGGTGCTGCTCACCCGTAGCGCGCCGGCCTGCAACACCATCAGGTTGAGGCGGTGGGAGACCACGTCGTGCATCTCACCGGCCAGCCGGATCCGCTCGTCGACCCGGGCCTGTTCGGCCAGCAGCAGCCGTTCCCGTTCCGCGCGCTCCGCCCGGTCGGTCAGCTCGGCCAGCAGGCTCCGCCGGGCCCGGAGGTACATGCCCAGTAACGCCGCGAAGACGATGACGATCGGTGCGGTGAAGGGGTCGTCGATGGCCCAGGCCCGCGCTCCCACCAGGAACGCTGCGGTGAGCAGGCCGATCATCGCCCACTGCCGCCAGCGCCCGCCCCCGCCGTGGGCGGTCACCGCGGCCGGCACCAGGACGGCGGCCCAGGCAGGCGCGAACAGGCTGATCGCCGCGATGACCGACGCGGCAAGATAGGGGTGCCGGCGACGGACGAGGAGCATCCCCGCGGCGGCCACCTGGGCGAGCACGTACCAGGCCGTCGGCGCAGCGATCAGCTTGGTGTCGACGTCCGGGTCGGCCAGTTCCAGACCTCCGCCGGCCACCGCCGCCACGACCGCCAGGGCCACGTCGGCGGCGACGGCAAGGCCCCGGTCACGACCCATGGCAGTAGGGTAGCCGCCCGCTCCGGAAACGGCTCGGCGAGCGATCGCTGTCACGACCATCGACGGTGGCCCTACGACGAAGGTCGGTCGGGGCGGCGACCTTTCCCGCTGTCGCGACCGGTCGCCGCTGCGCTCGAATCAACCCGTGACGCAACCGACCTGGACCCCGGACTCGGCGCCGACGCGGACTCCGCCGTCGGCGGACGTGTCCACCGCCGGCCCGCGCATCCGCGCCTTGGACACGCTGCGCGGCTTCGCGCTCTGCGGGATCCTGATCATCAACATCTACCAGCAGGTCGTATTCCGCGGTGCGGCCGCCGGCACGTCGTCGCGGCTGCCTGAGGTCGTCCAACTGTTCTTCTACGAGCGCTTCTATCCGATCTTCTCGGTCCTGTTCGGCATCGGCTTCGGCATCTTCCTGCGCCGGGCCGCGACCCGGACCGCCCAGCCCCGGGTGGTGCTGGCCCGCCGGTTGGTGGTGCTGCTGTTCATCGGCATCGCGCACTTCATCGTCCACCCCGGCGAGGCCCTGACCGCGTACGCCCTGGCGGGCCTGATCGTCCTGCTCCCGTTGAGCTACCTCGGCGGACGGGCCGCGCTGGTAGTGGCGGTCCTGCTCCTGCTCGTCGGCGCGCAGGTCGTGGTCGGCTACGGACCGATCCCCGGGCTCCTCGCACTCGGCTACGCCCTGGCGAAGCTGGACGTGCCGGCCGCGCTCGACCGCCGCACCGGCCGGGTGGCGGTCGCGTTCGTCGTGTTCACCGCGCTGGCCGCGGGATGGGTCGCGCTCACGCTCCGCGGGATCGAACCGCCGATCGTCAGTGTCGTGGGCGGCCCCGGAGGCGGGGTCAGCCTCCTGCCGCCGCTCGCCGGCATCGCCACCGGTCTGGCCTACTGCTGTGGGCTGCTGCTGGCGCTGCGTACCCCGGTGGGGCCGGCGCTGTCGGCGGTGCTGTCCCCGATGGGCCGGATGGCGCTGACGAACTACCTGAGCGCCACCGCGTTGTTCCTGCTCGCCGGACCGCTGCTCGGGATCGACGGCACCGACGACCTCCCCCGGATCGTGGGCCTGACCGTCGGCATCCTTGTCGTGCAGGCGGTGTGGAGCAGGCTGTGGCTGCGGTCGTTCCGCTACGGGCCGGCGGAGTGGGCCTGGCGGTGCCTGACGTGGTGGCGGCGGGCGCCGATCCGGGGGCGGGCAGTCGGGTCGTCCACCTGAGCACCTCCGCCACGCCCTCAATCGAAGCGTCGACCATCCCAGATGCATCGCAGAATCTGCCCGAGAGCCCCGGCTGAGGCGGCGTCGACACGGTGCCGCAGACTTCTGCCCTGACGGCAGCCCGCTGCGGGGTGTACGTGAACCGTTGCTCCACAGTGCAGCGCCCCGCAGGGTCGTTGAGCAGCTCGCCGCCACGCCGACTCTTCCCCGCCTCGCCTTGGCGCTGCTACTGGGAGAGCGACTCTGGAGCACTTCCGGCTCGTTGAGGGGCGGGGCCCGGCCGGCCACCCACCAGAGTGACGCACAGAGAGCCGAGTTCACAGCCTCGGCGTAGGGCCGCCGCCGGCGCGGATCCATCGACCCACGCGGCGACGAGGCCGGCCGCGAAGGCGTCGCCGGCTCCGGTGCTGTCCGCAACCGGGGCGGTCGGGGCTTCGACGCGGTGTACAACGTTGCCACCCTCGCACCAGAGCGCGCCGTCCCTACCCAGCTTCACCACCGGGTTACGGACGATACGGGCCAGGTGCAGGGCTGCCTCGCGGGGATTCGCCCTGCCGGTGAGGACCGTTGCCTCGTCGGCGTTGGCGACCAGAATGTCGACCTCGGCCACCCATTCCAGGAAGCGGTCCGGCCCGGCTTGGCGCAGTGGCTCAGCGGAGGCAGCGTCCACGCTGATCGTCATACCCCGTCGGCGGGCCTCGGCGAGCGCCCTCAGCCCGCCCGTCCGCGACGCCTCGTCAAGGAGCGGGTATGCGGACAGATGAAGGTGGCGCGCGTCGGTGGCTGCGGCGAGGGCCTCGGTGATGTCGTGGCCGTCGAGGTGAAGGTTCGCACCCCGCTGGGACACCATCGTCCGGTCGTGGCCGCGAGACAGCACCAGCACCGTACCGGTGGGGACGCCGGGGCACCGGCGCACGGCGCACCGCACCCCCGCCGCGGTCAGTTCACGTACCCGCGCCTGCCCGGCGTCGTCGTCACCGACGGCGCCGACGAGGGTGACCGGGCGGCCGAGCCAGGCCAACCAGGCGGCGGTGTTGGCGCCCTGCCCGCCGGGTAGCGTCCGCACCGTTCCTGGTGTGTCTGAGCCGAAAGCCAGCGGTGCCTTCAACAGGGCGACGACATCGGTGGTCACGTCGCCGATGACGACAATCCGCACCGGGCTGGACGGGTGGCCGGTGGCAGGCGGGGGCGTGGGGGCGCTCGGCGCGCCGCGTCCGATTCGCATGCTCATGTCCAAAGCTGAACGGTGGGAACGTCCAGCCGGCGCAGGAGGCGTCGCAGGACGGGCAGCGATAGTCCCTCCAAGTTCGACGGATGGCCCGCGACGTGGTCCACGAGCCACCCGCCTCGCCCGTTGATCTTGAAGCCGCCGGCCGCCCGCCCCGAGATGCGCCGCCACATGTCGAGTGCCGAGTCCGGCTTGGGTGGCTTGCCGTCGAGCCGCGACGGGGAGCCGGAACCGAGCACAGTTTTCGTCATGCCGGCTCTCCCGCATCGGCTCGGCGCCGCCAGATCGCGCTGGCCAACCGTCGCTGGTGCACCGCTCCCGAGCGGACGTCGGGGAAGGAGAACGTCTCGGATTCCAGCAGCGAGAAGGACGGCTCGAACAACGCGCCGAGCTCCTCAACCCGGTATACCCGTTGGCGCAGGTCCGTGACCGGATCGTAGGTGAGGTTCCGCCCCATGCCGTCCCGGTTGATCAGCGGCAGGTAGTAGCCATCATCAGGGGTGAGGAAGTACGCGAAGAACAATCCGCCAGGGCACAGGACACGCCACACCTCCCGCGCAAGCCCTTCGAGCCGCTCGTCCTCGGTCACATTCTCGAGGCTGGTGAAGGCAGTCACGAGGCTGAACGTGCCGTCTCGGAACGGCAGCAGCGCCTTCATCGACGCCTGCACCAGCCGCGAGGGCCCGACACCCGGACGGGAACGGGCCGCCAGCAACGGCCGGTGAGCGAAATCCATGCCAAAGAAGGCAAGCCCGGTCTCGGCGAGCACGGTGGTGTTCCGGCCGCCGCCGCACCCCAGGTCGAGCAGGCGCGGCGGCCCGGCTACTCGCGCGATCCTCGGAAGTTGCCGGCGGAGGAAATCGGCACCGTGCGACGGCCTGTTGTTGGTCGACGACGAGATGGAATGGCTGACATACTCGCGCTCCCAGAGATCGCGGCTCAATTGGACACTCCATTCGGGAAAGGTCAGGCGGGACCGCGCCGCGCGGCAGACTCGGTGTGGTCACTCACAGACAGCGCACGTGCCGTCCGTCGGGTCGCAGCTCACTTGGTGAGTCTCGGCAGTCACCGCCGGCCGGGTCGCCTCGATCGCTTGGTCGGCGCGGGACGTGTCCCGGTACACGGTGATCCCCTTGCAACCCAACCGCCACGCCTGCTGGTACAGCTCGGCCACCTGCGCAGGCGTTGCGGTACGCGGGAGGTTGACCGTCTTGGTGACGGCGTTGTCCACGTGCTCCTGAAAGGCTGCCTGCATGCGGACGTGCCATTCGGGGCTGATGTCGTGGGCGGTCTTGAAGACGCGCTGGATCCGCTCCGGTACCAGAGAGAGTCCCTGCACGCCGCCACCATTGCCGGCGATCTCCTGGAGGAGGTCCGCCTCCTGCACGCCGTGCTCGGCGAGTTCCCGCAGCAGTAGCCGGTTGACGGAGCGGATCTCCCGGCCGCCGAACACCCGCTGCGTGTAGGACATCGCGAAGAACGGCTCAATGCTGAAACTCGTGTCGAAGATGACAGCGTTGTTGCCGCTCGGCGGCATGGCGAGTAGGGCCACGTTGCGTGGCTGCTCGTCGGCGTCCTTCCAGACCGACCGCTGGACGTTGGGGAAGGGGCCCCGCTCCCTCGCCAGCGCGACCGAGGCGTCATGGGCGAACTCGCGCATGGACCGGGCCAGCATTGTCGCGGCCGCGAGTGCTTCGTCCGAATCGTACGGGATGCCGGCCAACGCCAGGCTTTCCGCCCAGCCGGTGACCCCGATGCCGATACGCCTGTTGCCGCCCACCGCCTCCCGGATCTTCGCCACCGGGAACCATGACTCGGAAATAGCGTTGTCGATCATCCGCACGCCGGCTGCCATGATCGCACGTAGCCGGTCGAGGTCGAACAGACGGGCGGCGTCTCGACGGTCCGCCGGCAGGAGCAGTCGGGGAAGGTTCACGTAGCCGAGGTTGCAGGCCTCGTAGGGATAGAGCCCGATTTCACCACACGGGTTGGTGGCGGCGATGTCGCCCATGGAGTCGCGCAGCGGGTTGTTCCGGTTCATCGCGTCCAGGAAGATCAGCCCGGGATCGCCCGTTTCGCAGGCCAGGTCGCAGGCCACGGCGAAGAGCTCCCGTGCGGGCAGGGTCCGGACCGCTGCGCCGGTGCGGCGGTTGACCAGCGTCCATTCGGTGTCCGCCTCAACCGCCCGCATGAAGGCGTCGCTCACTCCGAGCGAAATGTTCGTCATGCTCAGCCAGCCGTCCTGCCGCTTGGCCGCAACGAACTCCAGCACATCGGGGTGGTCGACATCGAGGATGGCCATGTTGCCGCTCTCGTACCGGCCGCGCTGCCGGAACAGCTTTGTCGCGTCGTCGAAGAGCTTGAGCAGTGCTACCGGGCCGACGGCGAGCCCGGAACTGCCGCGAACGTCGTCGCCGCGGGGCCGGACATCCGAGTAGTTGAAGCCGCACCCGCCGCCATAACTCTTGACGATCGACGACTCGGAAAAGGTCCGCAACACGCTTTCCTGGGAGTCGTCGACGGGGAAGACGAAACAGTTGGCCATCTGGGGCCGGTGCGTGCCGGCGTTGGCGAGGGTCCGGCTGCCCGGGTGGAATTCCAGGCGAGCCATCACCTCGTAGAACGCCGTCGCCCAAGGTCCGGCGGCGTCCGGCTGTTCGGCCCGGGCGAGAGCCCGGGCCACCCGCTGCAGCATCGCTTCCGGGGTCTCCACTACCTGGCCGACCGCATCCCGTGCCAGGTACCGCTCCTGCAACAGCAGTTGGGCGTTCTGCGCGAACGCAGCCTGCGGGGTCCGGGTGAGAAGAAGGTCGTGCAGGACTGATTCGAAAAGCTTGGACGTCTGGACGGGCATGAATCTGGCCTTCCCGGGAGCGGCGGCACATGGCGACCGTGACTGCGGGACCCACATGGGTGACGGGGGCCGGTGACAGTAGGAGCGGAGATGATCAACCGCGCCGGACGACCGACCGCGGCGCGCCGAACGCGGTCAGCAGGTCGGTGTCGCCGGCGACGAACGAGGTGTCGGTGATCGCCGTCTGGTCCGACGGGCCGCGACTGCACATGCACATGTGCCGACCCGTCGAGGAGACCCGAACAGCCCGCGCGCCACCGCTGTTCATGATCTCCATCGCGATGTCCTTGACCAGGTACTCCTGGATCTGGAACCGCTTACTGAACGCCTGCACCAGCCGGGGGAACTTGCCCAGACCGAGGATCCGCTGGCCGGGAACATAGGTGATGTCCACCTTGCCGAAGAAGGGCAGGAAGTGGTGCGCGCAGATCGAGAAGTAGTTGATGTCGTGAATGTCGACGACGCCGGTGTGCTCGTCCTCGACCACACAGGTCGTCTTGAGGATCTTCGAGGTGTCGATGTCATAGCCGCTGAGCAGTTCCTTGTAGGCGCGGACGATGCGCGGCTCGCACTCGGGCCCGGTGTACCAGTCGAGCGCCCGCTTGTCCGTGGTGATGTTCTGCTCGAGCCATTCGGCGATGGTCACGTCTCCTCCTTGGAGGTGGGGGGTCTGCGCCCAGACGGTGCGCTGCGGTTGTGGTCTAGAGGCGTCCCTGGTCGCGCAGGTGGTCAAAGATGATCTGGTCGACAGGTGAGGTCAGGCGCCGGTCCGCGTAGGTCAGCCACGCCACCTCGGCGATCTCCGCCGACGCCTCGATGCGGCCCTGGTAGGCGGACTCGTAGCAACGCATGCGCACCACGACTCCGTCCGGGTGCGCGTCGGCCTGAGCGCGGAACTCGCCGAAGAAGGTGGCGGTGAGAGGGTCGAGGTCGACCGTGAGTTCCTCCTTTGCTTCGCGTACCAGCGTGTCGAGATCGCTTTCGCCGGCTTCCCGCTTGCCGCCGGGGAGGTAGTAGCGTTCGCGGCCGTGTGACCTGGTGGAGAGCACCCGGCCGTCGGCGAGGTGGATCCAGGCGATCTTGTCAATCTCGTGCGTCATCGTTGTGGAGTCCTCCGGCGAGCTGTTCGTGCACGTAGTCGGCGATGGCTGTTCTCTCGGCATAGCGCAGCGCCCGGCTGCCGAGGTCGTGGATGAGGTCCAGGTCAACGCCGGATTGCGATGCCCAGGGTAGGTGTCGACGCCATCGGGGTGGTGGAAGCGCGTAGGAGGACAGCCCTGCGGCGTGCTTGCCGAGCGCCGACAGCGGTACGTCTCGGTCCACAACTGTCGACCACCAGGAGGAGCGATCGGTGACATGGGCCGACGGAGTGAAGGCCCGTACGCCGCCGTCGTAGATGACGCATCGTTCGAAGAGGCTTCCGACCGAGGCCAGGCGGGCCGCCTCGTACTCCGGTGTCGAGCCGGCCGCCGACCGGAGCAGGTCGAAGGAGAACCGCGGAAAGGGCACTGTGTCGGGTGCCGGCGTCACGAACAGGGCCTCCAAGAGGATGAGGGTGACCTGCGGCCTCTCGGCCGGATCCACGGCGGCGACACAGCGCTGGACCGCGTCGACGCCCGCGGCCGAGCCAATCAGCACCAGCACGATCGCCCCGGGTCGACGCCGTCGAGGGGTCGAGGCCGCCAGGAGGCGCGACAGCACCGCGGTGATGGTTCCGCCGCTGGCCATGATGTCACCGGCGAGGACCGGGCCGGCGTTGAGTTCCCAGCGCTCGTACACGACCTTGAGCGGCGCGTCCGTGGACCGTTCGGTACCTACGAAGCTCACGTCGGCCTCGGCGCCGTAGGCGGTGCTGACCGCCTCCTCGACGCCGAAGCTCAGGCCGCCCCGGAGGATGGTGACTACCGACATCCGGTCGGTGGACAGCACGTCGCCGCCGGCCCCGTCGGCGCGGAACAGCATCAGGGCCTCCACCACCGCAGTACGCACCAGGTGCCGGTAGGCGCTGCCGGTGACCACCGGGTCCGTCAGCAGCCGCCGGGACGGCGCGGTCGAGCAGAGCAGCACCCGGGCAGGGCCCGGATGAGGGTGCTCGTACAGAGCCGTGGCGTCGTCGGTGGCGATGAGTCTCATGTCTTGACCGCCGGCAGCCGGTATGCCACACCGCGCCGGCGGGCGATGTACTTCTCGATCAGGTACGCGGACTCCACGCCGTCGACCGGCTTCGTCGCGGACGGGGCCGGGTCGTCGTTGGTGACATGACCCACGACGACAACGCCGGGTGTCGGGAGCCGCTCGGGTAGGTCGCTCGGCGTGTGGACGCTCGCCACGGTGAGACCCACCGCGCCGAAGAGTTGGTGCCAGTCGAGCTGGACGAGGCGGCTCGGCATACCCCCGGCCGACTCGTAGCGCGCGTTGTCGACAATTGCCAGCGTGTGGTTGTCAAGACCGGGCAGCCGCGCACCCAGCGCGGTCAGGACCGAGAGGTTCATCAGGAAGCTTCCGTCGGTGTCGACACCCGCAACGGACAGCGGGCGAGCGCCGATCGCCAGACCGGTCGAGAGCGCGGCGACATCGCCCATGGTGTCTGTGACCAGCGTGCGATCTGCGGCAAGCTGGTACAACTCCTCGCTGGTGCGGCCGAGCGCGGAGACGAGCAGGCTGTCTGGCGGCAGCCGGTCGAGCAGGGCGGCGATGAATTCGGAGGTCCGCACTACTGGCTCCGCAGTTCTTCGACGAACGGCGGGTTGGCGATCAGCGCAACGGTGCGTTGGCCGGTGTCGAGTGTGTTGTACGCCTTCCTGAGCAGATCGGGCAACGCGTGAACTGAGTCGACCTCCGCCGTTGCCGCCGAAAGCATCCGCAGGTGTGGGTGCATGCCCTCCTCGTGCGGCAGGCCCCACCAGTTGGCCTCCCCGAAGGCGCCGCGTCGGGCCAGCAGCAGAACCGTGTGCAGACGGTGGCTGAGAGCGAATCGGGCCAGGGTCTCGCAGGCCCGCCGTAATCCGGAGTTTTCCATCAGCACCAGACTTCGACTGCCCGCGAGGCGGGCACCGGCGGCGATGCCCACCGCCGTCGCCTCGTCGCAGACCTGGATGTACGGGATGTCGTCGCGCTCGGCCGCGCACCGGTGCAGAGGCGCCAGCAAGGAGTCGGGGACGGCAGTGATGAGGTCGACCTCACTGTCGACCAACGCCTGGTATGCGCTCTCCGCACCCACGCCGTCACCGCCTGGTGGAGACGAGTTCGACGATGACGTTCGCATATGGTGTGGGACCCACGTTGCGGAGCAGGTGAGGTAGCCCGGCCTCGTGGTAGACGGCGTCGCCGACCTTGTCGTCGCCCGGCAGGACCGTGCCGTCGATGCAAATCGTCTCCGTCTGGCCGGGACTCAGCACCACGTACACGTAGTCGCAGGGGTGCTGATGAATGTTGGTTTCCTGCCCGGGGGCGAGATCCAGCGTCCAGATGCGGACCCGGTCGTCCTGGTACACCAGTTCGGTGCCCACCTCCACGATGTCCGACTGCATGGGTGTCCTCCGTGGAAGCGTTGACGGCTGGTTGATACCACCGAAAAGTGGACTGAGCTCCGGACCCGGTCAGAGCCGGGGAGGCCCAAGGGCGATCCGGTCGCGCATCTGCGGCAGGTCGCCACGGAAACCGTGCAGGTTCTCGACCCACCAGGTCAGGCCGGCGTCTGCGTACGCCATCACCCGGTCGCGGTCGGCGGGTCCACCATCGCCGTCGCTGTACCCGCCGATGGCGAAGTCGAAATGCGCGTCGCTCGTTCGCCGACCGGAGATGAATGAGGCCATTTCCCGGTACTGGTCGACGGGGATCATGGTGGGGGTCCAGGCGCGCCGACGTTCGAGAGAGAGCCGGCCGGGCAGCACGCCGTCCCATCGGGCGGCCCGGCGGAAGGGCGGGCGGTTCGGCCAGTAGCCGCCGACCCAGATGGGGATGCGGGGTTCCTGTACGGGCCGGGGCAGGAACGTGCAGTCTCGGACCTGGAAGTGGCGGCCCGCGTAGCTGAACGGTTTCCCCGACCACAACCCCTCGATGACGTCCAGGGCCTCGTCTAGTTTCTCGGCGCGAACACGTTCGTCCCCGTCCTCGCCGAAGTCCTCGAACTCGGAGTCGGCCGGATACCCGAGCCCAACACCGAGGATGAGTCGTCCCTGCGACAGGTGGTCGAGGGTGACGGTCTCCCGGGCGACCTTCCACGGCCGTCGTCGCGCCAAAGGTGTCACCATGGGACCGAGCCGTATACGGGTGGTCGACGCGGCAATCGCGGCGAGGCTGATCCAGGGATCCACGATAGGGCCGTCAAATCCTCGCATGAAAGCGAGATGGTCCCACAGGAAGAAGCCGTCCCAGCCGGCGTCCTCAGCTTCTTTGGCGAGAGTTACCAGAAATCGCGGATCACCGTAGTCGCCGTGCGGAGGAACGGAAACCGCGTACTTTGTCGGACGGTTCAATCGGCTTTCCGGCATTCGGTTTCCCCGATCATCGTCGTGCATCGTGGATACGGAGTGCGCCCTTCAGCTGAGACCCTTTGTGGAACTTGCACCCCGTGGCCAACCCTAGCGCCCCTATCGACGCCGGTCAACGCAAAATCCGATCGCCGGGGCGCGTGACGCAATTCCCGTGCTCGACAAATTTGGGTTAGCGCAAGGGCGGAAGCCGCTTTGTTCGGCCATTGGGAATCGGCAGTTCACCGGGGAGCGCGACAACTAGGCAAGCCATTCAGCTCGCGCTACCCTTGGCCCCCGACGGGCTGACGACCGCCGAGCCGTGGCCGGCCCTGGTTCGGAAGCCTGTCGCCCGTTCGGCATGCCGTCGCGACGTGTGGGCCCACGCTGGGAGGAATCATGAACGTCGATCAGGAGCTTCTCGAAATCCTGTGCTGTCCGGCGGACCGTGGGGGCCTCAGCTACTCAGCAGAGAGCGAGGAGCTGCGCTGCGACCGCTGTGGACTGTGCTTTCCGGTCCGTGACGGCATCCCGGCCCTGCTCCTCAAGTGATTCGACCCGGCTGGCGATCCGGGCGACTCGCTCACCTGGCCGGCCGTTGACGGAGGATCGGGCGTCCGACGGCGCGCTAGCCACCAGCCGTCGGCAGTGAATGCTGGTCGAGCTGCTTGACCGCGTCGACGATGTCGGGAAAGGCGTCAATGAAGGCATCGACGTAGCGGGGATCGAAGTCCGCCGGTTTCCGGACCCCGCTCTGCAGGCAGCCGACGAAATGCATGCCGGCGCCCCCGGCGGCTAGTGCGTCACCCGGCGAATCCCCGACGTAGACGCACTGCCCGGGTGGTACGTCAGTCGCTGCCAGCAATTCATCGAAGGCACGCGGATCAGGTTTGCGGAAAAGCGTGTTGCCGGCGTGGTAGACGCCACTGACCCGCTCGGCCAAGACATGATCCGGTGCCAGCATGTGCCGAACCTCGTCCTCGGTCCGCGACGTCAACAGGAACACCGACCGGCCGGCCATCACGAATTCGTCCAACGCACGCAGGTTCTCCGGGGGAATCAGATCCAGACGGCCGTCGGCGATGTACCCTTCCAGCGCGCTCTGATAGAGCGCCGAGAACTGGGCCAGGTCCAGGCCGGGTGAACGTCGGGGCATGGCGTCCAGCAGTGGCTCGCCCCAGGTGGACAGGTGCACCTCCCGTTGTATGGGGGGCCGGCCCATCTCTGCCAGGACTTCGTTCTCCAATGCGAACGAGGCGGCCTGAGTGAGGCACAGGGTGTCGTCGACGTCCACAATCACAGCGCGAATCACGAGCCAAGCCTAACGGCCCCGGCGGGCGATCACCTCCGTCGCCGGTATCGGGTAGGCGCTGGCCCCTGTCCGCGGCTGGAGTTGAGCGATCGTGCGCGGAGCGCCGCGTGATGCGGTCCGGGGCGGGGCCACCTCGCCTCCCGCCTCGGTTCGGGTCCACGGCGGCCCACCGCGGGACCCACGAGATACCCCCGTGAGTTCTGCGGCTCGGCGGACGGGACGAGCGGTTCGCACGATGGCTCCCGCACCGGGGTGGACCGGCTGCGCCGGGCGATCAGGGGCTCGAGAAGGATGCCGGCGGCGAGGCTGGGCGAGTGGCCGACGAGTTCGCCGGTTGCACTGACGTGGAACGTGCCGTCGCCGAGGCCGGGATTGCCGCGGCCCACGAGGAGGGAAAGGTGCGTGCGCCGAAGGGCCCGGGACAGCACGGTATGAGGATGCGTAGACATGGTCTGATCTCTCTGCGGACGTGACAGACGGCATGGGAAGGAGCCGACGGCGACGTCGGCGACCGATGCGTGGGGAAGGTGTCAGGTCTAGAGAGCAGGCGGCGTCACGCGGGGTGAAGTCCTCTCGTGAGCGGGTGGAGAAGGTCCAGTTAGAAGCTAGGCCGGGACGAACTGGCGAGGCTACCCATTTTGGGGTACGGACAGCGAGGTCCCTGCTGGCCGTCCGTGGTCGCCGAAGTGGCCAGGGCGAGAGGTTGATTCCTCCCACGGTGACCAGGGTCAGCGGCACCAGCAGCGGTACCGGCGATTTTGCCGATGCGGACGAGGGCGGACAGGGCAAAGGATGACATCTGTCGATGTAACCCCACCCGTAGGGAGTGCCCGGCGTGTCATCACCAACCACCACCCATCCCCGTTCCCTCGCTGCTCGTGCCGTCGGGATGGCGCTGGCCGCCGTCCTGGCCGCCGGCGGCGTGCTCGGCGCGTCGTCCGGCGCCGCGCAGGCCGCGGAAAACCCGTACGAGCGCGGCCCCGACCCCACCGTGGCGATCCTGGAAGCCAGCCGCGGCCCGTTCGCCGTCGCCACGGACAACGTCTCCTCGCTCAGCGTCACCGGCTTCGGCGGGGGAGTCATCTACTACCCGACCAGCACGAGCGCGGGCACCTTCGGCGCCATCGCCATCTCGCCCGGCTACACCGCCGCCTGGTCCAGCATCGACTGGCTCGGGCCCCGGATCGCCTCCCACGGCTTCGTGGTGATCGGCATCGAGACGATCACCCGTCTGGACCAGCCGGACAGCCGGGGCCGGCAGCTGCTGGCGGCGCTGGACTACCTGACCCAGCGCAGCTCGGTGCGTGGCCGGATCGACGCCACCCGGCTCGCGGTCGCCGGCCACTCGATGGGCGGTGGCGGGACGCTGGAGGCCGCCGCGTCGCGCCCCTCGCTACAGGCCGCCGTGCCGCTGGCGCCGTGGAACCTGGACAAGACCTGGTCCGGGCTCCAGGTGCCGACCCTGATCGTCGGTGGCGAGGCGGACACCGTCGCCCCGGTCGCGACGCACTCCGAGCCCTTCTACAACAGCATCCCGGCCTCGGCCGAGAAGGCGTACCTGGAGTTGAACGGGGCCAGCCACTTCTTCCCGCAGACGGTGAACACGCCCACCGCCCGGCAGATGGTGGCCTGGCTGAAGCGGTTCGTCGACAACGACACCCGGTACGAGCAGTTCCTCTGCCCGGGACCGACCGGTCTGGCGATCGAGGAGTACCGCAACACCTGCCCGAGCGCCTGACCCCGTCGGGCGGCCCTGACCGCCCCGGCCCGGCCCGCCGTCGCCCCGCGCGACGGTGGGCCGGCTGCCGTCCGGTGCCCGGTGCGCCGTGCCCGGGCGGCCCGGGAACGCCGCCCGGCGCGGGCACCGGGTGGAGGTATTGACGCCGGAGGCGAGAAACGTACACTCCCAGTGTAAATATCGCGTCCCGCCGGACCGAGGGATGGGCCAATGGAGCAAGGGCTCGCGCTGCACCACATCGGGGTCCGCTTCGGTGGTCTCACCGCCCTCGACGACGTGTCGCTGCGGGTGCCCGCCGGCCGGGTGGTCGGCGTGATCGGCCCCAACGGCGCGGGGAAGACCACCCTGTTCAACGTCATCTGCGGCTTCGTCGCCCCGGACGCGGGCACCCTCACCCTCGACGGCCGCCCGCTTCGGCCCCGGCCGCACCGGCTGACCCGGCTGGGCATCGCCCGGACGCTGCAGGGCACCGGGCTCTTCGCCGGGCTCACCGTGCTGGAGAACGTGATGGCCGGCGCCACCCACACCGCCCGTGCGGGCTTCCTGCCGGCGCTGCTCGGCCTGCCCGCCAGCGACCGCGACGAGCACCGGCTGCGCCGGGACGCCCTCGACGTGCTCGACCGGCTGGGCATCGCCGGGTACGCCGCCGCCGCGCCGGGCACGCTGCCCTTCGCCGTACGGCAGCGGGCCGCCCTGGCCCGCGCCCTGGTGGCCCGGCCCCGGCTGCTCCTGCTCGACGAGCCCGCCGGCGGCCTCGGCGCCGAGGACATCGCCGAGCTCGCGGAGCTGATCCGCGAGCTGCCCGGTCGTGACCCGGACCCCTGCGCGGTGCTGCTCGTCGAGCATCACATGGATCTGGTGATGTCCGTCTGCGACGACATCGTGGTGCTCGACTTCGGGCGGGTGATCGCCGCCGGCACACCGGACGAGGTGCGCGACGACCCGGCGGTCGCCGACGCCTACCTGGGCGCGGCCGTGGACGAGGCCGCCGCATGAGCGGGCGAATCAGCCGGCTCGACGCGCCGGCCCCGCACGGCGGTGGCGCGAGCGGCGGGGACCTGCTCACCGTGCGAGGGCTGGTGGCCGGCTACGGCGCCGCGCCGGTGCTGCGCGAGGTCGACCTCACCGTCCCCACCGGCACCATCGCGGCGGTGGTCGGGGCGAACGGCGCCGGCAAGACCACCCTGCTGCGCGCCCTGTCCGGCATGCTGCGCCCGCTGGCCGGCCAGGTCGTGCTCGCCGGCGAGGACCTGCGCGGCACCCCGGTCGAGCAACTGGTGCGCCGGGGGATGGCGCACGTCCCGGAGGGGCGCGGGGTGATCGGCGAACTCACCGTGGACGAGAACCTGCGGCTGGGCGGGCTGTGGCGCCGCGACAAGGCCGACTCCGCCCGCGCCCGGGACGAGGTGTACCAGCTTTTCGAGCCGCTGGCCCGGCGTCGTGGCCACCTCGGCCACCAGCTCTCCGGCGGCGAACGGCAGATGCTCGCCCTCGGCCGGGCCCTGGTCGGCCGGCCCCGCCTGCTGCTGCTCGACGAGCCGTCGCTCGGCCTGGCGCCGCGGGTGGTCGCCCAGATCATGGCCCTGCTGCGCCAGCTGCGCGACGGCACCGGGCTGACCGTGCTGCTGGTCGAGCAGAACGTCCGCAGCGCTCTCTCCGTCGCCGACCAGGGGATCGTGATGTCCCTCGGCCGGGTGGTCCGCGCCGCCCCGGCGCAGCGGCTGCGCGACGACGTCGACCTGCGGCACGCGTATCTCGGATTCTGAACCCCTCGTCTCCTCCGAAGGAGGACTGTGGAGCGCTTCGTCTTCCTCACCTTCGACGGCTTCTCCCGGGGCGCCGTCTACGCGGCGTTCGCGCTGGCACTGGTGCTCATCTGGCGCGCCGCGCGGATCGTCAACTTCGCCCAGGGCGCGATGGCCGTCGCGGCCGCCTACGTCGCCTACAGCGTGTCCGTGTCGACCGGCTCCTACTGGCTGGGCTTCCTGGCCGCGCTCGCCGCCGGTCTGCTGCTCGGCGCGGTCGTGGACCGGGCGGTGATGCGCTTCGTCGACCACGCCTCACCGCTCAACCCGGTGATCGTCGCGCTCGGGCTGGTCCTGTTGATCCAGGCCGTCCTCGGCATGGTCTACGGCAACGAGTTCCGTCCCGCCGGGACGCCGTTCAGCCGCGCCGCGCTCACCGTCGGAGGGTTCGCCGTCGGCTCACCGTACGACCTGTTCGTCTTCGCCACGGTGGGGGTGACCATGGCCGCGCTCGCCTGGATCTTCGCGCGTACCCCGGTCGGCCTGCGGATGCGCGCGGCGGCCTTCGCCCCGGAGGTCTCCCGCCTGTTGGGGGTCAACGTGGGCGGCATGCTCGCCCTCGGCTGGGCCCTCGCCTCGGGGGTGGGTGCCCTGGCCGCCATGCTGGTGATCCCCACCGAACTGGGCCTGCACCCGAACGCCATGGACCTGGTCTTCGTCTCGGCGTTCACCGCGGCGGTGGTCGGCGGACTGGACAGCCCGCCGGGGGCGGTGGTCGGCGGGCTGCTGGTGGGCCTGCTGCTCTCCTACGTCAGCGGATACGCCGGCAGCGACCTCACCCCGCTCGCGGTACTGGTCCTGCTGCTGGCCGTGCTGCTGGTCCGGCCCGGCGGGCTGTTCGCCTCGGTCACCGCGAGGCGGGTGTGAGCGCCACCCGGGCGGCGGCGCCGCCGCGGGCGGCCAACGGCACGCGCGACGACGACCGCCGCGGGTCCACTCTGCTGCGGCACCTGGCGGTGGCGGCCATCGCGGCACTGCTGGTGCTGGCGGCGAGCTACGGCCTGGCGCCGTTCCGCAACTTCCAGCTCGCCACGGTGGCCGCCTACCTCTGCGCGACCGCCGGACTGACCGTCCTGACCGGACTCAACGGTCAGCTCTCCCTCGGGCACGGCGCACTGATGGCGATCGGCGCCTACACGGTGGCGCTCTGCCAGGGCGCGTTCGCCGACCACGGGATGACCGACGGCTGGCTGCTCCCGCTGTCGCTGGTCGCGGCGGTCCTGGTCACGGTGGGCGTCGGTGCCGTGGTCGGGACGGCCGCCGCCCGCCTGCGCGGTCCGTACCTCGCCGGCGTGACGCTGGCCGTCGCGGTCGTGGTGCCCGCCCTCACTGTCACCTTCGACGACGTCTTCAACGGCGACCAGGGGCTCTCCGTGCCGGTCGAGCCGCCGCCGCTGGCGCTCGGCGCCTACTTCCCCTACGAGCGGTGGCAGCTCTGGATCGCCACGGCGGCCACCCTGGTCGCCCTGGTGCTGCTGGCCAACCTGGTCCGCAGCCGGTACGGCCGCACCTTCCGGGCGGTCCGGGACGACGAGGTGGCGGCCCGCCTCGCCGGCATCCACGTGGCCCGTACCCAGGTGCTGGCCTTCGTGGTCAGCGCGGCCGGCGCCGGGCTCGGCGGCGCGCTGCTCGCGGTGCTTGCGCAGAGCGTCTCGCCCGGCGGGTTCTCGCTGACCCTGTCGCTCTTCCTGCTCATGGCCGTGGTGATCGGCGGTCTCGGCCGCCTCGTCGGGGCGCTCTGGGGAGCCGTCCTGCTGGTCGCCCTGCCCGACCTGACGCACTCCGTGACCGACCTGTTCACCGTCTCACCCGCGGTGGCGCAGCGGCTGGAGGGCAACCTGCCGTTGGCGATCTTCGGGATCACCCTGGTCGTCGTCATGATCGCCGCGCCCGGCGGCGTGCAGGGACTGCTGTCCCGGCTCGGCCGGGAGCTGCTGGCCCGGTGGCCGGGGCGGCGGTCCTAGCAAGCCCCGGCGGCGCGGCCGCCGGCACCCAACCCACCACCCGATTCAGGAGAACCGGACCGAAGAAAGGTCGGTGTTCCACATGCACCGTACGACACGACGTGGTCTCGCGGTCGTCAGCACCATCGCCCTGCTCGTCGCCGCCGCGGGTTGCGGTGGCGACGAGGGCCCGGGCGGCGCCGGGCGCGGGACGGTGCCCGGCGTGACCGACACCGAGATCGTGGTCGGCACCCACATGCCGCTGACCGGGCCGGCCTCGGCCGGTTACTCGAAGATCGCCCCGGCCACCAAGGCGTACTTCGACTACGTCAACGCCAACGGCGGGGTGCACGGCCGGAAGATCACCTACAAGATCATGGACGACGGCTACAACCCGGCGAACACCCAGCAGGTGGTCCGCCAACTGGTGTTGCAGGACAAGGTCTTCGCCGTGCTCAACGGGCTCGGCACGCCGACCCACACCGGCGTGCTCGACTTTCTCAAGAGCAACCGCGTCCCGGACCTCTTCATCGCCTCCGGCAGCCGCAGCTGGGACCAGCCGGACAAGTATCCGGGCTCGTTCGGCTTCAACCCCGACTACACGGTGGAGGGCAAGATCCTGGCCAACCACGTGAAGACCGCGCTGCCCGGCCAGAAGGTCTGCTTCCTCGGCCAGGACGACGACTTCGGCCGGGACAGCCTGGCCGGGGTGGAGCAGGTGCTCGGCGCGGGCGCGGTGGCGGTCAAGCAGACGTACGTCACCAGCAACACGAACGTGGCGCCGCAGATCGGCGCGTTCAAGGCCGCCAACTGCCAGGTGGTCGTCCTGGCCACCGTGCCCGGCTTCACCGCGCTGTCGATCGGTACCGCCGCCCGGCTCGGCTTCAAGCCGCAGTGGCTGGTCTCCAACGTGGGCGCCGACCACCCCACGCTGGCCAAACAACTCGGCGCGGCGGCCGGCCTGCTGGAGGGCATGGTCGGCGCCAACTACCTGCCGATGCAGAACGACGCGGCCAACCCGTGGATCCAGCTCTTCACCAAGGTGAACAAGGAGCACAACGGGGACGCGCCGTTCGACGGCAACACCGTCTACGGGATGGCGGTCGGCTACCTCTTCGTGCAGGCGCTCCAGGCCGCCGGCCAGGACCTCACCCGGGAGGCCCTGCTCAAGGCGGTCGCCAAGGGCGGCTTCCAGGGCCCCGGGCTCGCGCCGCTGCGCTACTCCGACAGCGACCACTCCGGCTATGGCGGGGAGCGGCTGACCCGGGTCAGCGGGGGCGTGCAGGCATACTTCGGGCCGACGTACGAGACGGACGAGCACGACGGGCCGGTGCGTGAGTACACCGCCCAGCCGGTGACCCCGCCGGCCAACGGGATCCCGACCGCGTCCTGAGCCACCGCGTCGGGCGGGCGGGGTCACCCACGACCCGCCCGCCCGGCACCGTGGCCGCGCCGGCCGGGCGGTCCGGTCAGCTCAGCCGTTCGACGATCATCGCCATGCCCTGGCCGCCACCGACGCACATGGTCGCCAGCCCGACCTGCCGGTCGTGCCAGCGCAGCGAGTTGAGCAACGTCGTGGTGATCCGGGCGCCGGTCATCCCGAACGGGTGCCCGACCGCGATCGCGCCGCCGTTGACGTTGAGCCGGTCCCAGTCGACGCCCAACTCGTGCGCGCTGGGCACCACCTGCGCGGCGAACGCCTCGTTGATCTCGACCAGGTCGACGTCGGCGACGGACATCCCGGCGCGGCGCAGCGCCTGCCGGGACGCCTCGACCGGGCCGAGCCCCATCACCTCGGGGGAGAGCGCGCTCAGCCCGGTGGCCACGATCCGGGCCAGCGGGGTGACCCCGAGCTCCCGGGCCCGCACGTCGGACATCACCACCAGCGCGGCGGCCCCGTCGTTGAGTGGGCAGCAGTTTCCCGCGGTCACCGTGCCGTCCGGCCGGAACACCGGTGCCAGCGCGCGCACCGCCGCCAGGGTCACCCCGGGACGTGGCCCGTCGTCGGCGGTGACCACCCCGCCGCCGGGCACGATGACCGGGGTGATCTCCCGGGCCCAGAAGCCGTCGGCGATGGCCTTCTCGGCGAGGTGCTGCGACCGTACGGCGAACTCGTCCTGACTGTCGCGGGAGACCCCGCGCAGCTGGGCCACGTTCTCCGCGGTCTGTCCCATGGCGACGTAGACGTCCGGCAGTTGGCCGTCGTCGCGGGGGTCGTGCCAGCGGGGCACCCCACCGGCGGCCCGGTCGGCGGTCCGGGTCACCGCGTCGGCGAACCGCGGGTTGGCGCTGCCCGGGTGCCCGTCGCTGCGGCCCCGGTCGTACCGGGAGACGCACTCCACCCCGGCGGAGACGAAGGCGTGTCCCTCGCCGGCCCGGATGGCGTGCAGCGCCATCCGGGTGGTCTGCAGAGACGACGAGCAGTACCGGTTCACGGTGGTGCCGGGCAGGTGGTCCAGTCCGAGCAGCACCGCCACCACCCGGGCGAGGTTGTGGCCCTGCTCGCCGGCGGGCTGGCCGCAGCCGAGCATCAGGTCGTCGAGTTCCCGGGGGTCGAGCTGCGGCACCTGGTCGAGGGCGGCCCGGACGATGGTGGCGGCCAGGTCGTCCGGGCGCAGCTCGCGCAGGGAACCCTTGTTGGCGCGGCCGATCGGGGATCGGGCGGCGGCGACGATGACGGCTTCCGGCATGACGGTGTCCTCTCCGGAGTGCACATTATATTTGCACCGACGGTGCGGTTATGCGTGAGCCCTGTCAACAGAATGTGAGATGTTGGGCGAGTTTCGTCGTTGACGTTCACCGAAGGGCCTCATACTGTTTGCATCGTGAATGCAGATTCAGGCCGGCTCGACGGCCGGGTCTGCCGCCGCTGGTCGCCCGGGGTCGGTAGAGGATACGGAGCCGCTGATGGACTTCCGCCAGGACGAGACCACCGAGCGGCTACGGGAGCGGCTGCTCGCCTTCATGGCCGAGCGGATCTATCCGGCCGAGCCCGTGTTCGAGCGGCAGGCGCGCGGGCGGGCCGATCCGTGGGCCGCCCCGCCGGTGGTCGCGGAGCTGCGCGCCGAGGCGCGCCGGCGCGGTCTGTGGAACCTCTTCCTCCCCGGCGCGCACGGCGCCGGGCTGACCAACCTCCAGTACGCGCCGCTGGCCGAGATCACCGGCCGGTCGCCGGCGCTCGCCCCGGTCGCGCTCAACTGCGCGGCGCCGGACACCGGCAACATGGAGCTGCTGGCCCAGTTCGGCAGTCCGGAGCAGCGGGAGCGCTGGCTGGTCCCGCTGCTGGACGGCCGGATCCGCTCGGCGTTCGCGATGACCGAGCCGGCGGTCGCCTCGTCGGACGCCACCAACATCGCCACCCGGATCGAGCGAGACGGCGACGAGTACGTGGTCAGCGGCCGCAAGTGGTTCGTCACCGGTGCGCTCGACCCGACCTGCGCGGTCTTCGTGGTGATGGGCCGGACCGACCCGGACGGACCCCGGCACCGGCAGCAGAGCCAGCTCCTGGTGCCCCGCGAGACCCCGGGTGTCACCGTGCGCCGCGGGCTGCACACCTTCGGGTACGACGACAGCGACCACGGTGGCCACGCCGAGATCGACTTTGTCGACGTGCGGGTGCCGGTGGGCAACCTGATCGGTGCGGAGGGCGACGGTTTCGCCATCTCGCAGGCCCGGCTCGGTCCCGGCCGGGTGCACCACTGCATGCGGCTGCTCGGCATGGCCGAGCGGGCGGTCGAGCTGATGTGCCGGCGGGTCTCCGGCCGGCACGCGTTCGGCGGTCCGCTCGCCGCGCAGGGGGTGGTCCGGGACTGGATCGCCGAGGCCCGGGTCCGGCTCGAGCAGGCCCGGCTGCTGGTGCTCAAGACGGCCTGGCTGATGGACACCGCCGGCAACCAGGCCGCGCACACCGAGATCCAGGCCATCAAGATCGCCGTGCCGGGGACCGTCGAGTGGGTGCTGGACCGGGCCATCCAGGCGCACGGGGCGGCCGGCCTCAGTCAGGACACCCCGCTGGCCCGGCTCTGGGTGCGGGCCCGCGCGCTGCGCCTGGCCGACGGCCCGGACGAGGTGCACCGGCAGTCGCTGGCCCGTCGCGAGCTGCGCCGACACCGCTCCGACGCGCCGACGGCGCACGTCTAGACTCGGCGGGCAGTGAGGCGTGACAGCGTCGAGGAGGGCAGCGCGGATGGGTGGGGTGCAGGCGCCCGGCCGGGTGGACGGGCGGACGGCCCGGGCCGCGCGGACCCGGGCAGCGATCGTCGAGGCCCACCTCGCGCTCATCTCCGAGGGGGACCTGCGGCCGACCGGCGAGCGCATCGCGGAGCGGGCCGGCATCTCGCTGCGTACGCTCTGGACGAACTTCAAGGACATGGAGACGCTCTTCGAGGCCAGCGGGGCGGAGGTGCTCCGCCAGCAGGACGCCGCGTACCGGCCGATCTCGCCGACACTGCCGTTGGCCAAGCGGGTCGACGCGTACTGCCGGCAGCGGGCGCGGCTGCTGCAGCTCATCGCGCCCTCCGCGCGGGCGGCGCAGATGCGGGAGCCGGTCTCCGACCAGCTGCACCGCAACCGGCTGGTGCACATCTCGCGGGTCCGCGAGGAGGTCGAGCAGCTCTTCGCGGCCGAGCTGGCACAGGCCGGGTCCGCTCGGGAGCAGGTGCTGCACGCGGTGGTCGCGGCGAGCATGTGGCCGGCCTGGTCGATGCTGCGCGACGGGCTGGGGCTGGGTGTGGACCAGGCGCGGGCGGTGATGGCCCGGACGGTGGGCGCCCTGCTGGCCGGCGCTCCCCGCTGACCGGCCCGAACTCTTTCCATCCGGTTTCCGATAGGTGACACTCGATGCATGGTTGCTGCATCGTCAGTGCAAATAACTGGTCTGCCGGGTCGGGACACCGAGTGTGCGGCCGTCCGGCGGCTGGTCGACGGCCTGCCGGACGCCGGGGGAGCGCTGCTGGTGTGGGGCGAACCGGGCGCCGGCCGCAGCGTCCTCGTCGGCTACGCCCACCGGTACGCCACCCGCTGTCACCGGCTGGCCGGCGCTGGCCTGGCGGACGAGGCCGCGCTGCCGTACGCGGGCCTGCAACGCCTGCTCGACCCGCTGCTCGACCGGGCCGACGCCCTGCCCGAGCCGCAGCGCGGGGTGCTGCGGCGGACGCTGGCCGGCGCGGGCTGCCCGGCCGACCACCGGCTCGCCCTGTCGATGGCCGTGCGGGGACTGCTCGCCGCCGCCGCCCGGGAGCGCCCACTGCTCTGCACGGTCGACGACGTCGATCGCGGCGACCCGCCGACCGCGGAGGTGCTCGGCTTCGTGGCCCGCCGGCTGCGTCACCTGCCGGTTGCCATGCTGCTCACCGCCGGCACCGACGCGGTCGCCGCCGGCGTGCCCCGGCACCGGCTGCGCCCCCTCGACGACCGGGCCGGCGCCGCGCTGCTCACCGACCGGCTGCCCGGGCTGGCCCCCCGGGTGGCCCGCGAGCTGACCGCGGTCGCCGGCGGCAACCCACAGGCCCTGGCCGACCTCGCCGAGGTGCTCACCCCGGGCCAGTGCCGCGGTGAGGAGCCGCTGCCCGACGGGCCGCCCCTCGACGGCGCGCTGGGTCGCGGGTACCGGGGCCGGCTGGCCGGGCTGCCCGCCGACACCCGCCGCGTGCTGCTGCTCGCCGCGCTCGACGAGCACGGCGATCCGGCCACCCTGGTCCGGGCCGCCCGCGCCGACGGCACGGCGATCGAGGCGCTCGCCCCGGCCGAGGCAGCCGGGCTGGTCCGGGTCGGCCCGGAGCGGGTGGCCCTGGCGCAACCGCTGGCCCGGGCCGTCGTCGCGGCGAACGCGCCGCTGGCCGAGCGGCGCGCCGCCCACCTGCTGCTCGCCGGCGTGCTCGACGGCCCCGGACAGCACCTGCGCCGGACGCTGCACCGCGCCGCCGCGGCGGAGGGCCCGGACCCGGTGCTGGCGGCGGAACTCGAGGCCGTGGCCGGAGGGGTCGGCGGGAACGACGGGGTGGCCGCCCTGCGCCGGGCCGCCGAACTCAGCGGCGAGCCGCGGCAGGCCAGCGCCCGCCTGGTCGCCGCCGCCGGTCGCGCCTGGGCGGCGGGGCAGCCGCGGCGTGCCGGGCGGCTGCTCGCCGAGGCCACCGCGGCCGGCCCGGTCGACCCTGTCGCGGCCGGCCGGGCCGAGCTGCTCCGCGGCGAGCTGGAGCTGCGCTGCGGCTCGCCGTCGACGGCCTCGACCACCCTGCTCGCCGCCGCCCGGGCGGTGTCCGGGGTCGACCGCATCGCCGCCCTCGGCGCGCTTGTCCGGGCCGGTGAGGCGGCCTGCCACACCGGCGACCAGTTCCGCTACGCCGAGGTGGCGCGCCGAGTGGCGGTCCTGCGCCGGCCCGAGGACCCGCCCGACGCGGAGTTGCTGACCGCGCTGGCCGCCGGGGTGGCGGCGACGTTGCGCGGTGACCACGAGCGGGGCGGCCCGGCCCTGCGCCGGGCGGTCGTGCTCGGCAACCGGCTGACCGGGCCGGCCCTCACCCCCGCCGCGCTGACCGGCGCGGCGGTCGCGGGCCTGCTGGTCGCGGTCGACAGCGCCGCCCACCGGCTCGCCGAGCGGGCCGTCGAGCTGGCGCGTGCCCGCGGCGAGGTGTCGGCGCTGCCCCGGGCGCTGGAGCTGCGCGCGATCGCGGAGTACTGGCTGGGCCGGCACGAGGCGGCGGCGGACACCTCCCGGGAGGGGTTGCGGGTCGCCCGGGACACCGGCCAGGTCAACTCCGCCGGGGTACACCTGGGCATGCTGGCGGTGCTGGCGGCGGTACGGGCGGACCGGGAAACCAGCCTGTGCCGGATCCGCGAGATCGGCGAGGCGCCCGCCCCGCACAGCCGCCCGCGCGCGCTCGCCCAGTGGGCGCTCGCGGTGCTCGACCTGGTCAACGGACGGCACGAGGCGGCCGCCGCCCGACTGGCCGCGCTGGCCCGCCCCGGCATCGGCCGAGGGCAGGTGCTGATCCAGGTGATGGCCACCCCGTACCTGGTCGAGGCCGCCGCCGGCGCGGGCCGGCGACCGGCCGCCGCCGCCGCGCTCGCCGTCTTCGACAAGTGGGCCAGCAGCACCGCCAGCCCGTCCCGGCGGGCGCTCTCCGCGCGCTGCCACGCGCTGCTGGCCGCGCGCGGCAGCGCCGACGCCGAACGCGGCTTCCGCACCGCGCTGCGGCTGCACCCGGCGGATGCGGTGGCGTTCGAACGGGCCCGCACTGAGCTGCTTCTCGGCCGGGAACTGCGCCGCAGCCGCCGTCCCCGGGACGCCCGGGAGCACCTGCACGCCGCCCGGGAATCCTTCGGCCTGCTCGGGCTGACCGTCTGGGCCGAGCAGGCCGCCACCGAGCTGCGGGCCGCCGGCGAGTCGGTCGGCACACCGGAGCTGCCGGCCGCCCGGCTGCTCACCGGGCAGCAGCTACGGATCGCGCAGCTGGTCGCCGAGGGAGCCACCAACCGCGAGATCGCCACCCGGATGTTCCTCTCCACCCGGACCGTCGACCACCACCTGCGCAACATCTTCCACCGGCTCGGCATCCGGTCCCGCACCGAGCTCGCCCGCGCGCTGCACTGAACCCGGCGCGCGGCGGCGGGCCGCGACGGTCAGGGCAGCACGACGGTACGGGCGCCCTCGCCGCGGGCCATCCGGTCGAACGCCGCCGCGGCGCCGTCGAGGCCGGTCCGGTGGGTGATCAGAGCGGCCGGGTCCAGGGTGCCGTCGAGCACCGCGCGGGCCAGCTCGGGCACGTCCCGGTCCGGGTCGGACGAGCCGTACACCGAGGAGCGCAGTGTCCGCCCGGAGTGGAAGATGTCCAGCGCGCTCAGGCTGACCACATCGTCCCGCGCGCCCATCCCCACGACGGTGACCTGGCCGCCGCGCCGGGCGGCCCGCCAGGCGGCGCGGATGGTCACGCCACGGCCGACGCACTCCAGGGCGTGGTCGACGCCACGCCCGTGGGTACGCTCCCGGATCGCCCGGCTCAGCGCGTCGTCGGCGACGAGGAAGTCGGTGGCCCCGGTGGCGGCGGCCAGTTCGGCCTTGGCGGGCGACACGTCGACGGCGAGGACCGGGTCGGCGCCGGCGGCCCGGGCGGCGGAGACCACCGACAGGCCCACCCCGCCGAGACCGATCACCGCCACCGACTCGCCGGGCGCCACCCGGGCGGTCCGGCGTACCGCGCCGACCCCGGTGAGGACGGCGCAGCCCAGCAGGGCCGCGGTGGCGAACGGTAGCTGCGCCGGAACGTCGATCACCGCCTCCTGCGGCACCACCACCTCCTCGGCCAGCGCGCCGAGGCCGAGGGCGACGTGCAGCGGCGCCCCGGCCGAGGTCCGGCCCCGGGCGGTCGCGGGGGAGCCCGTCCGCTCGCAGAACCACGGCTCTCCGCGACCGCAGTACCAGCACCTCCGGCAGGGCGGCGCCCAGTTCAGCACCACGTGCGCGCCGGGCCGGACCCGGTCGACGCCGGGGCCGACCTCGACCACCTCGCCCGCCGCCTCGTGCCCGAGCACCAGCGGGTACGGCGGCGCGACCGTGCCGTTGACCATGGACAGGTCCGAGTGGCAGACCCCGGCGGCCCGTACCCGTACCCGTACCTCGCCCGGCCCGGGTGCCGGCAGCTCCACCTCCTCCACCGTCAGCGGCTGGTCCACGCCTCGGGCGAGCAGCGCCCTCACCGCTGGATCGCCTTGGTCTGGAGGAACTCGTCGAGCCCGTAACGACCCAGTTCCCGGCCGAGGCCGGACTGCTTGTAGCCGCCGAACGGGGCGAGCGGGTTGAACGGCGCGCCGTTGATGTCGACGGCTCCGGTGCGGATCCGCCGGGCGACCCGCACCGCCCGCTCCTCGTCGGCGGACCAGACGGCGCCGGCCAGGCCGTACCGGGAGTTGTTGGCGACGGCCACCGCCGCCTCCTCGTCGTCGACCGGGATGACGGCGAGCACCGGTCCGAAGACCTCCTCCTGGGCCAGCGCGCTGCCCGGGTCGACGTCGGCGAGCACGGTCGGGGCGACGAACCAGCCCCGCTCGGGCAGCACCGCGTCCGGGCCGCCGGCGATCAGCCGGCCGCCGTCGGTGAGCGCCCGGGTCACGTGGCCGGTCACCCGGTCCCGCTGAGTCGCGGAGACCAGCGGGCCGAGCCGGGTGTCCGGCGCGAACGGGTCGCCGGTCCGGTAGCCGTCGGCGGCCTTGGCGACCAGGTTCAACGCCTCGTCGTAGCGGTCCCGGTGCACCAGCATCCGGGTCCAGGCGGTGCAGGTCTGGCCGGAGTTGAGGAAGGCGTTGCCCACGCCGACCTTCACCGCGGTGCCCAGGTCGGCGTCGTCGAGGATCACGTTGGCGGACTTGCCGCCGAGTTCCAGCGCCACCCGGGCGATCCGGTCGGCGGCCAGGTGCGAGATCCGCCGGCCGGTGGCGGTCGAGCCGGTGAAGGAGACCATGTCGACGTCCGGGTGGGCGGCGATGGCCTCGCCCACCTCGACGCCGGTGCCGGGCACCAGGTTGACCACCCCCGGCGGGAGGCCGGCCTCGTGGATCGCGTCGAAGAGCAGGTACGCGGTCAGCGGGGTCAGCTCGCTGGGCTTGAGCACCACCGTGCACCCGGCGGCCAGCGCGGGCGCCACCTTCGCCATCACCTGGTGCAGCGGGTAGTTCCACGGGGTGATCGCCCCGACCACGCCGACCGGTTCGCGGACCACGAGCGAGTTGCCGACGGTCTCCTCGGCGGGCGGCCGGGCGGCCAGGTCGACGTAGCTGCGCAGTACGGTCAGCGGCAGGCCGACCTGTACCCGGGTGGCGACCCTGAGCGGGGTGCCCAGCTCCAGCGCGACCGTCTCGGCGACGATCGCGGCCCGGCTGGCCAGTGCCGTGTGCAGGCGGTCCAGGGCGGCGGACCGCTGCGCCGGGGTGGTGGCGGCCCAGCCGGGGAAGGCGGCCCGGGCGGCCGCGACGGCCCGGTCGACGTCGGCGGCCGTGCCGGCCGGCACCCGGGCCAGGAGTTCCTCGGTCGCCGGGTTGTGCACCGGGATGGTGTGCCCGGAGGAGGGGGCGACCCAGGCTCCGTCGAGATAGATGTCGGTTCGTGCGAGATCCATCGCGCCCCTCACCGTGGTCGAAAACTAGCGCTGCAAGTTTCGACTCTAGTGCCCCGGATCGGCCGATGGGAGGGGTGGTAGCGGCCCGATGTGCTCCTCGTAGGTGCGGGAGAGCCCGTGGATGAGCGCGTCGAGGCCGAGCGCGAAGGCGCCCTCGTCCACCCGTTGCTGATGCTCGGCGAGCCGGTGCGCCTGGGTCAGGTGCGGATACCGCTCGTCGTACAACCCCGGGTCCTCGACGAAGCCACGGGCGAACGACCCGAGCGCGGAGCCCGCCACGAAGTAGCGCATCAGCGCGCCGATGTGCGTCGCGCGCGCGGGCGGCCAGCCGGCGGCGACGAGTCCGCCGTAGACCGCGTCGGCCATCGCCAGCGCCGCCGGCCGCCGGCCCGGCCCGCGGGCCAGGTGCGGCACGATGTTCGGGTGCGCGGCCAGTGCCGCCCGGTACGAGTGCCCCCACCGGCGTAGCGCCTCACGCCAGTCGAGGCGGCCGAAGAAGGAGACGTCCACCTGGGCGGTGACGTTGTCGGCCACCGCGTCGAGAATCTCGTCCTTGGTGGCGAAGTGGTTGTAGAGCGAGGGCCCGCTCACGCCGAGTTCGGCGGCGAGCCGGCGGGTGGAGAACGCCTCCAGCCCGTTCGCGTCGATCAGCGCGGCGGCGGCATCGACGATCCGCTGCCGGCTGAGCAGCGCCTGCCTCGGCCGGGGCATCCGCGCCTCCTCGCTCACTCGTCGGTCCGCGGCAACTCTGCCACAACCGGGTCTGGACGTACTTAAACTTGCAGCGCTAGTTTATGCCGTATGGACCTTCAGCTCTCCGCGGAGCAGGCGGCGGTTCGTCAGCTCGCCGCCGAGTTCGTCGACCGGGAGGTGGTCCCGCAGGCCGCGGCCTGGGACCGGCGCGAGTCGGTCGACCCGGAGATCGTGGACAAGCTGGGCCGGCTGGGCTTCCTCGGGCTGACCATCCCCGAGGAGAACGGCGGGTCCGGCGGCGACCACCTCTCCTACTGCCTGGTGCTGGAGGAACTCGGCCGGGGCGACTCCGCCGTCCGGGGCATCGTCTCGGTGTCGCTCGGACTGGTCGCCAAGGCCATCGCCGCGCACGGGTCCGCCGCGCAGCGGGCCGAGTGGCTGCCCCGGCTCTGCGCCGGCACCGCGCTCGGCTGCTTCGCCCTGACCGAACCGGACAGCGGCTCGGACGCGGCCGCGCTGACCACCCGGGCGACCCGCGACGGCGACGACTGGCTGATCACCGGCGCGAAGACGTTCATCACCAACGGCACGTGGGCCGATGTGGTCCTGCTCTTCGCCCGCACCGGCGGGCCCGGACACCGGGGCATCACCGCGTTCCTGGTGCCCACCAACGTCGCCGGGCTCACCCGGAACGAGATCCACGGCAAGCTCGGGCTGCGCGGGCAGGCAACCGGTGAGCTGCGCTTCGACGCCGTCCGGGTGCCCGACTCGGCGCGCCTCGGCCCGGCCGGCGGCGGGTTCCGGCTGGCCCTGGCCACCCTGGCCAAGGGTCGGATGTCGGTGGCCGCCGGCTGCGTCGGCATCGCCCAGGGCTGCCTCGACGCGGCGGTCGGCTACGCCGGGCAGCGCACCCAGTTCGGCAAGCCGATCGCCGGGCACCAGCTGGTGCAGCAGTTGCTCGCCGCGATCGCCGTGGACACCGCCGCCGCCCGGCTGCTGGTGTGGCGGGTGGCCGACCTCGTCGACCGGGGCGAGCCGTTCGCCACCGAGGCCTCGATGGCCAAGCTCTTCGCCAGCGAGGCCGCGGTCCGGGCGGCCAACAACGCCGTCCAGGTCTTCGGCGGGTACGGCTACATCGACGAGTATCCGGTCGGCAAGTACCTGCGCGACGCCCGCGTCGCCACCCTCTACGAGGGCACCAGCCAGATCCAGCAGCTGCTCATCGGGCGCGCGCTCACCGGCGTCAACGCCTTCTAACAAAAGGGGAGAACCGTGACCAGATTCGCCGACCGGGTGGCCGTCGTCACCGGCGCCGGGCAGGGCATCGGCGCGGCGACCGCGCACCGGCTGGCCGCCGAGGGCGCCGCCGTCGCCGTGGTCGACCTCGACGAGGAGCGCAGCCGGGCGGTCGCCGACGAGATCACCGCGGCCGGCGGCCGGGCCGTCGGCATCGGCTGCGACGTGACCGACCCCGCGGCGGTGGCCGCGATGACCGACCGGGTGGTGCAGGCGTACGGCGGGTTGCACGTGCTGGTGAACAACGCCGGCATCACCCGCGACGACCTGCTGTTCAAGATGCCCCTGCCACATTGGGAGGCGGTGCTGACCACCAACCTGACAAGCATGTTCCTCTGCTGCCAGGCCGCCCAACAGCACATGGTCGCGGCCCGCTACGGCCGGATCGTCAACCTCAGCAGCCGCTCCGCCCTCGGCAACCGGGGCCAGGTCAACTACGCGGCGGCCAAGGCGGGGGTGCAGGGCCTGACGGCCACCCTCGCCATCGAGCTCGGCCCGTACAACGTCACGGTCAACGCCGTCGCCCCGGGCTACGTGGCCACCGCGATGACCGCCGCCACCGCGCAGCGGGTCGGCAGCAGCCCGGAGGAGCATCAGCGGATGGTCGCCGAGCACACCCCGCTGCGCCGGGTCGCCCAGCCGACCGAGATCGCTTCGGTGATCGCCTTCCTGGCCAGCGACGACGCGTCGTACGTCAGCGGACAGACCCTGTACGTCAACGGCGGCGCGCGCTGAGGCGCGCCGGCGGACCAGCACCCGGAGGAAACATGGACTTCGCGCTTTCCGACACCGAGCGGGCGATCCGCGACACCGCCCGCGACTTCATCACCAGGGAGGTCATGCCGCTGGAGCAGGAACTGCTGCGGCGGGAACGGGCGCACCGGCCCGGGCTGGAGCACAGCGAGCTGCGCGAGTTGCAGCTCAAGGCGCGCAAGTTCGGGTTCTGGGGGCTGGCCACCCCGGAGGAGTACGGCGGCATGGACCTGCCGGCCGTCACCCAGTCCCTGATCTGGACCGAACTCGGCCGCTCGTTCGTGCCGTTCCGGTTCGGCGGCGAGGCCGACAACATCCTGTTCCACGCCAACGACGAGCAGAAGCGCGAGTACCTGGTCCCGACCATCGAGGGGGAGCGGCGCAGCTGCTTCGCGATCACCGAGCCCGGCGCCGGCTCCGACGCGGCCAACATCAAGCTCAGCGCCCGCCGGGACGGCGACGACTGGATCCTCAACGGCGAGAAGACCTTCATCACCGGCGGTCACGATGCCGACTTCGCCATCGTGATCGCGGTGACCGACCGGGAGAAGGGCGCCCGCCGCGGTGGCGCCACCGCGTTCCTGGTGGACCGGTCGATGGGCTGGCGCTCGGAGTTCATCCAGACGATGGGCGAGGGTGGCCCCGCCTCGCTGGTCTTCGACGACGTCCGGGTACCCGGGCGCAACATCCTCGGCGAGCCCGGG
Source organism: Micromonospora sp. NPDC049201 (assembly GCF_055586805.1). Lineage (NCBI taxonomy): Bacteria > Bacillati > Actinomycetota > Actinomycetes > Micromonosporales > Micromonosporaceae > Micromonospora > Micromonospora sp. NPDC049201. The sequence goes on from NZ_JBVJHM010000015.1 coordinate 151,340, forward strand.
CAGGGCTTCAGCCTCGGCATGGAGTGGATCGGCAAGGGCCGCTACACCATCCCGTCGCACGCCGTCGGCATCGCCGAGCGGGCGTTGTCGATGGCCATCGACTACGCCAACACCCGGGAGACCTTCGGCGCGAAGATCGGCACCAACCAGGCCATCCAGTGGATGATCGCCGACTCGGAGACCGAGCTGGAGGCGGCCCGCTGGCTCATCCTGCGCGCCGCCTGGACCGTCGACCAGGGCATGGACCCGCGGCACGCCTCCTCGATGGCGAAGCTTTACGGCGCGGGCATGGTCAATCGGGTGGTCGACCGCGTCCTGCAGATCCACGGCGGCATGGGCTACACCCGCGAGCTGCCGATCGAGCGCTGGTACCGGCAGGTCCGGCTGTACCGGATCTTCGAGGGCACCGACGAGATGCAGCGACTGATCATCTCCCGCGACCTGCTGCGCGGCTACACGAAGCTGGGAGGGCACCTGGCATGAGGGTCTTCGCGTCCATCGAGGAGTTGGCCGAGGCGACCGGCGAGACCCTGGGCCCCGGCCCCTGGTTCCGGATCGACCAGCAACGGGTCGACCGGTTCGCCGACGCCACCGACGACCGCCAGTGGATCCACATCGACCCGCGCCGGGCCGCGGCCGGCCCGTTCGGCGGCACCATCGCGCACGGTTACCTCACGTTGTCCCTGCTGCCGGCGCTGGCCGGTGGCCTGTACCGGGTCGAGGGGGTGGCCATGGGGGTCAACTACGGCCTCAACCGGGTGCGCTTCCCGGCCCCGCTCCGGGTCGGCAGCGCGGTCCGCGCCACCGCGACCCTGGCCGAGGTGTCACCGGTGGACGGCGGCGTGCAGGTGGTTACCGCGGTCACCCTGGAGAGCGACGCCGGCGGCAAGCCGGTCTGCGTCGCCGAGACGGTCAGCCGCCTGGTGCGGGACGTGGACCGATGACCGCGCTGTCGCTGGCCATGGTGCTGGCCGAGTCCGCCCGCCGGCACGCCGACACCGTCGCGGTGGTCGACGGCGACACCCGGGTGACGTACGCCGAGCTGTGGCTGGAGGCGCGCAGCTACGCCGCCGGGCTGCGGGAGCTGGGGGTCGGCCCCGGCGACAAGGTGGCCCTGCTGGCCCCGAACGTGGTGGACTTCCCCCGGGTCTACTACGGGGCCCTCGCCGCCGGCGCGGTGCTCGTCCCGGTGCACCTGCTGCTGACCGTGGACGAGGCGGCGCACGTGCTGACCGACAGCGGCACGAAGCTGCTGGTGTGCCACAGCTCCCAGCTCGCCCTGGGCGCCGCCGCCGCGGCGGCGTCCGGCGTGCCGCTGGTGACCGTCGGGCCGCCGGCCGGCGGCGCGGTCGCGCCCCGCCTGGAGGAGCTGAGCCACCCGCTGCCACCGTTGCCGTCGTACGTCACCCGGTCGGCGGAGGACCCGGCGGTGGTGCTCTACACCAGTGGCACCACCGGGGTTCCCAAGGGGGCCCTGCTCACCCACCTCAACCTGGTCATGAACGCCACCGTGAACGTCTTCGACGCCAACGACGCGCGCAGCACGGACGTCGTGCTCGGCTGCCTGCCGCTGTTCCACAGCTTCGGCCAGACGGTGGCGATGAACGGCACCTTCCGGATCGGCGCGACGCTGGTGCTGCTGAGCCGGTTCACCGGGCCGGCCGCCATCGACCTGATGCTGCGCGAGGGGGTGGACGTCTTCCACGGCGTGCCCACCATGTACGTGGCGTTGCTCGACGCCGCCCGGGACCGGGGCGACCTGCCCCGGCTGCGACTCTGCGTCTCCGGCGGGGCGTCGCTGCCGGTGGCCGTGCTGGAACGGTTCCACGCCGCCTTCCGGACGACGGTCTTCGAAGGGTACGGGCTCTCCGAGACCTCACCCACCGCCACCACCAACCAGCCGCACTTCGGCACCCGCGCCGGGACCATCGGGCACCCGGTCTGGGGCGTGGAGGTGGAGATCGCCCGCGCGGAGGTGGACGAGCGGATCGAGCTGCTGCCGACCGGAGAGCTCGGCGAGATCGTCATCCGGGGGCACAACGTCTTCGCCGGTTACCTCGGCCGGCCCGAGGCGACCGCGGAGGCGGTGGTGGACGGCTGGTTCCGTAGCGGTGACCTGGGACGCAAGGACGCCGACGGGTTCATCACCATCATCGACCGGAAGAAGGACATGATCATCCGGGGTGGCTTCAACGTCTACCCACGCGAGGTGGAGGAGGTCCTTGCCGGGCACCCGGCGGTCGGCCAGGTGGCGGTGATCGGGGTGCCCGACCCGCGCCACGGCGAGGAGGTCTGCGCGGTGGTGGTGGCGGACCCGGCCGGCCCGGGCCTGCCCGACGAGCAGCAGATGATCGACTGGTCGCGGGAGCATCTGGGCCGGCACAAGTACCCGCGGCAGGTCCGGTACGTCGACGACCTGCCGCTCGGGCCGAGCCACAAGGTGCTCAAGCGGGAACTGCGTCGCCGGATGGCCCCGCCCGACTGACCACCGCCCGCCGTCCGCCGGGTGGCCCGTGACCGTGACCCGGGCGCCCGTGGCGGGTGACGTGCACACGGTATTGACAGACAGAGTCCCGACCGCCGAGGCTGTGTCAAGCGATACTTGTCGATGAATACGGGGCATGATGCGACGCAGGATCTTCGCGCTGGCCACCGCCGCCGCGGTCGTCGTCGGCGGGGCCATGACGATGGTGCTGCCGCCGGCGTACGCCGCGACGGCGTGCACGGCGGACTACACCATCGCCCGAGAGTGGTCCAACGGCTTCTGGGCCGAGCTCACCGTCACCAACCTGGGCCCTCCCGTCACCGACTGGTGGCTGCGGTTCCGTCAGGTCAGCGGCCAAACGATCACCATGGGCCTCGACCGGCTGCCGGACGGTTACACGCTCGGCAGCGGTGAGTTGTACCCGATGACCATGCTCCGCCCACCGGCGGGGTCCACGCTGCCGACCGGCGCCTCGGTGACGGTGCGCTTCGGCGGCAACTACCGGGATGCGGAGCCCGAGCCGACCGACTGGGTCCTGAGCGGCCAGCCGTGCAACGTGGACGTCGGCAGCCCGACCGGTTCGTCGCAGCCGACGGCTTCGGCGAGCCCGCAGCCCAGCCCGCAGCCGGGCGGCCCGTCGGTGTCGCTCACCTCGCCCCTGCCCAACGACTTCTTCGCCGCGCCGGGCGTCATCCCGATCCGTGCGGAGGCCACGGCGGCGGCTGGCCGGCGGATCGAGCGGGTCGAGTTCCGGGAGCGCGGCACGTTGCTCGCCGTGGACACCACCGCGCCGTACGCGTTCGACTGGCGCGGCGCGCCGCCGAACAGCGGCACCCGCGTCACCGCCACCGCCTACGACAGCGACGGCGCCCGGGCCACCGCCGAGGTCCGCGGCATCCGGGTGCTCCCGCCGCCGGCACCCGGTGCCGCACCCGCGCTGAAGGCGATCGGCAACCGCATCCGCACGGTCACCACCGACCCGAGGCCGTACCGGCCACGCGGAATCATCCGGTCGGCCGCGCCCGGCGAGTGCGCGTGGGGACCGATCCGTTGGGATGGCCCGGTCGACGACGCGTCCGTAGGCGCGCTGCGGGCCCGCGGCGTCGACGCGGTGCGGGTCGTGCTGAGCGACGCCTGTTTCGTCTACACCGGCAGCCCCACCGACAGGCAGAATCGCGTCGGCTACGTCGACGAGGCGGCCCGGTACGTCGACCGGCTCGTCCGGGCCGGCATCACACCCATCGTGTCGCTGCGCCAGAGCGACGATCTCGCCGCCCGCACCTTCTGGAGCGCGGCGGCGGAGGTGTTCGGCGACGACAACGCGGTGGTCCTCGACATCTCGCCCTACAACTTCCCGGCGGCCGGCGGTGCCGATCCCGCGGTGGTCTGGACCTGCTGGCGCGACGGCGGTCCCGCATGCCTGGGCACCGGCCTGCCGACCTTCGGCGTGCAGGAGCAGATCCGCCTGCTTCGCGTGCGGGGCTCGTTCAACCTGGTCCTCGCCGCCGGGATCGACGGCGGCAACGACCTGCGCCGGTGGCTGGAATACCGCCCGGCCGACCCGGACGGCCGCAACGTGGCCGCCGCCTGGCGCGTCGACGACCGCTCGGCCTGCGCCACGCCGGCCTGCTGGCAGTCCACCCTGCTCCCGGTCGCCGCCCAGGTACCGCTGGTCGCCACCGACGTCAGCGCCGGCTCGGCGGCGCCGACGTTCGTGCTGCGGACGGTCACCTGGCTCGACCAGCACGGCATCGGCCACCTGCGCCGGTGACCGGGGAGGGATCGGCCTGAGGTTCCCCGGTTGGCCGGAACGGTGGTGGCCCCCGTCAACCTGGGCGCAGCCCGGGCCTGTCGCGACGAAGAGGTGGCTCCTTCGCGGCCGGCCAGTCCGGTGACCGCGTCCGGTCCAGCTTGGACTGCGCCTGGTCGGCTGCGATCCCGGCCAGCACCAGGCGGACCTGCTCGTGCGGAAGAAGGTCGACGATCTTGGCTCGATCGTTCCTTGGCATTGCCGCGAACACGGCCCGGTGCCCCCGATCGGGGAAGGGCGCGGGTGGTCTTGCCGATGGCTGCAGGATCCGTGCCACGGCCGAGCCGGGAATGGTGACCACGGCCAGGGATCCTCGCGACGCCTTGCGTTGCAGCCTGACTTCGATCGCATGACGCACGGCGAGCCGAGCGACGATGACCAGGCCTATCGTTCGGGATGGCGTGGTCCCGACACTGCCCGGGTTCCGGAGCCACTGCTCGAAGTCGGCGATCGTGGCGGCGGGGATTCCGATCCCGTGATCCTCGATACGAACCACGACTCCCGAACTGGCGGGCGTCACCTCTATCGTGACCGGCGGACCGTCGGGAGCGGAGAACGCAAAGGCATTGTCCAGCAGTTCCGCGACGATGCGAACGACGGGCCGGGCTGTCGAAGGAGTGACACCCGCCTCTCGATGGCCCGAGTTGACCTCGACTCGCCGGTGCTCTCCGAGCTCGGTCTGCGCTGCTCGGATGACATCGATCAGTGGGACGGGGTCCTTCGGGGCGCCACCGAGGTCGACGTTGGCAAGAAGCAGCAGGTTCTCATTATGGCGCCGCATTCTGTTCGCGATCCTCTCCAGCGCCAGCGCGTCCGCATGCAGGCCGGGATCCAGTTCGCCGCGTTGCATGTACGAGAGTTGCTCGGCGAACTGGTCGATCAACGTCTGGCCGCGTCGAGCCATGCTCGCAAATATCTCCTGCTGCCGGCTGACCGACGCGGGGCCCGGACTTTCGCCGTTGCGGACGGCGACCCACAGGGCGCGAAACTCCGTGATACTGCCACCGAGCGCTTCCACCACAACTTCGAGGTTGTTCCACCGCGGCGCTTTGGCGCATCGGAGGACCTGGTTCACGGTGGTGTGGCTGATCGCCCTGCGGGTGCGCTGCGAGACCTCCCGACTGCTCGGCTCCCCGCTCTCCCGGTGCAACTGGTTCAGGCGCGCCCTCAATTGGTCAAGGGCCTCCGACGCCGCATCCGTCGTCATGGCGACCCAGCATGCCACGATCCCGGCGGGTCCTGGGCTCGGGCACGTGGAAAGAGTTGGCCGCGTACGTCAGGGTCTGTCAGAAGGCTGGCTTCACGGGCCGGCCCACCCCATGGTGGGAATGACGGATCAACAAATGGGGTGGGGCGGTGTACTTCCTGGGTCTTGCCGGCGTCTTCCTCATGGCGCCGACACTCCTGTTCGGCTCGATCTATCTCTGGTCACGAGACCCTGGGCGCCGCGGTAGAGCCTGGGACCTGCTCCGACTCCTCCAGCAAGGAAGGCGTCACCCGCTGAGGGCGCTCAGCCGGACTACTGCGGAGTCGCGATCGGCACGTGATTCCGAAACCACTCGCTGACTCTGGCCAGGGCGCGCCGGGTCCCCGGTGCGCCCTGCTGCCATCGGGATGCTCCTGTGGTTCGTCACGGCGCTGGCTCGGCTGGGCGGCTCGGCCGGCGAGGGCCACCTCGCGCGACTGCTCACCGGGCGATGTGATGGCCCGCCTTGACCACCTGGTCGTACTCTCGGCGCCGGGCGTCGTAGGCGCGCGTCAGGACTGCCTCCGCGTCGGATCCCACCGGCAGTCGAAGCGGCGGCGAGTCCATCTGAGCGAGCCGCCAGACCACGTCGGCGAAGAGCTCGGGGGAGTTGATCTCCGCATAGGTGTTCATCTCGTGCAGCGCGCGGAACATGCCCTCGCTGACCGGCGTGTAGTCCGCGATACCGTGCTCCGGTCTCCGCAGGTTGCCGCTGTAGCCGGTGGCGAAGCCGCCCGGCTGCAGGATGGTCACCTTGACCCCGAGGTGCCCGGCCTCGGCGGCCAGCGATTCGGCCGCTCCCTCCAGCGCATACTTGCTCGCGTTGTACGCGGCGAGCCCTGGGATGGGAACCACGTTGGAGACCGAGCTGACGAAGACGGCGTGCCCGCGGCGCTGCGCCCGCCACAGCGGCAGCACGGCGCGGGTGAGCCGCCACGGCCCGAAGACGTTTGTGGCGAACTGCGCGGCGAGCTCCGCGTCGGAGATCTCCTCGAAGGTGCCGAACTGGCCGTAGGCCGCGTTGTTGACCAGAACGTCGACGCCGCCGAAGGCGTCCACCGCACGCTCGACCGCTGCTGCGCACTGCTCCGGATCCCGTACGTCCAGGGCGGCGGCCACCACGTTGTTCGGATGCCGGGCGACCAACCCGTCCAGGGTCTCCGGCTGCCGGGCGGTCGCCACCACCTGGTCGCCCTCGGCGGCGAGCCGGGCCGCGAGAGCCTGACCGAGCCCGCTCGAACATCCCGTGACCAGCCAACGCTTTGTCATCGCCCTCGACCCGCCCATCCACTGTGTTGTGCCGCGAATGCAGGGTGGCAGAGGTGGCGCAAAAGGTGAAGAGGCGTCGACCGTCGTCCGACTGATTCGTCGGGTATCCGGCATCGGGCCCGGCCGGCCGACCAGGAGCATGTGCGGCGACCACGGGGCGGTGCACTTCACGATCGAGGCCGTGGCCAGCGAAACATCGGCCACGGCCTCGATCGCTTGCATGTCGGGCGTCCTCGTCGGGTCGGCCGTGCCGACGGTCCCCATTCACCGCCCGGGTGGCGGTCCGCGGGCTGGAAAGGCTTGTCGGACTCACGCGGCTTGGCGGAGGACGCCGGCCCGTACCAGCGCGCGAATCACGCGGTGCGGATCGGCGGAGACGACGGCCGCCACCTTGCCGGCCGGCCACCGGCCCCCGGTGTCGCGCAGTTGGCGCAATGTGTCGACCAGCTTCGCGTCCAGGCGATACGTGGTCGCGCCGACGGTCACCGCGCCGTCGGCGACGGTGCAGGACGGGCCGATCTCGATGTCGTCGTCCAGTCCGATCCGGTCGGCGTCGGCCAACTGCGCGAACCGGCCCGGCTCACCTGACGGTCGCGCGTCGGGAAGGACGGCCAGCGACGGGGTGGCGTCCGGGTCGGTACGCAGTCGTGCGGCGAGGTCGTCGAGTTCGAGCGCCGACAACCGGCGCAGCAGCGCGTCGCGCCGGGCCGGCAGACCCGGCCCGGTCGCGTCGACCGGCAGCGGCCGATCCAGGAAGGCGTCGTCCAGGAGCAGGTCGGCCACCAGGTCCGTCATCAGGTTCCGCCAGGTGGGCTGGCGGAACGTCACGCTCACGTGCAGCGACAGGTTGCCGCCGTAGTCACCCACGTACGGCGAGTGGGAGGGTACGTAGAGGACGTCGCCGGGTTCCAAGATGGTGTCCACGGCCGGCTCACCCGATGCGCCGACACGGCTGGTGTCGGCGTGCTGGGGCTTCGTCGGCCAGACCCGCCACCGGCGGGTACCGGTGAGCTGGACAATGGCGATCTCCACCGGCCGGTCGTGGACGACCAGGTCCATCCGTCCGGCGGGGGTGAGACAGCCGTCGACCCAGGTCGGGGTTCCCACGGCAGCCGCCACGTCGTGAGCCAGGTCGAACAGAGCCGGCACGAAGCGCTGTAGGTGCGGCCAGATCAGCGTGGCGCCGGCCTCGAAGTAGCGGTACACCCGCTCGGCCACCGCGTATTCGGCGTGCACACCGCCCGAGGACTCGGCCACGGCGGTGTACTCGACCGGGACGATGATGGTGTTCTCGGCGGCGATCCGGATGTCCGCCGCGCGGATGGTGCGGGACCGCAGCAGCCGATCCAGGTCGCGCACGGTGAGCAGGTCACCCGGTGGGCACCGCATGGCCTGCCTGCGCACGACGGCCTCGCGGGCCAGCACGGTGGCGAACTCGGTCGGCGACCCGAAGATGTCGACGAACGTCACTGTAGATCCCTTCTGTGCTGGTAGCTCGAGATGCAGACGCCGGTTCCGGTGAAGGGCTCCCGTGACCAGCCGCCGAATCGGCCGGTGCGGCGCAGTCCGGCCAGGCGCGCCATCAGGTCCAGCTCGGCGGGCCAGACGTAGCGCATCCGCAACGGCGCGAGGTGCACGCCGTCGGCGCGGAAGTTGACCGTCTGCCGCACCAGGGTCTGTTCCGCCGGATCGTGCAGGATCATGACAAGCTCGGTGCGGTCGGGCCGGATCTGCGTGGGTGCGATGATCTTGTTGTTGACGAAGTCGGACAACCCGATCATCTGGGTCTCCAGCACCAGGTGGCCGTCGTCGGCGAGATGACGTGCGGCGTTGCGCAGGAAGGCGACCTGCGTGTCCTGGTCGGGCAGGGAATAGATGGTGTTGAACACGCAGTACACGAGATCGAAGCGTTCGTCGAGCTGGACGTCGACCATGTCCGCGTGGCGCGTCTGGATCAGGCCGGCCGGGTCCTTGGTGCCCAGCACGGCGAGCATGTCCGCGGAGTTGTCCACGCCGGTGAGTTTCAGGCCCGAGCCGGACCCGAGCGGCAGGGCGATACGGCCGGTGCCGACACCGAACTCCAGGACCCGACTGCCGGCACCGACGAGATCCTTGAGGAATCGGACCGCCGGCTCGGTGGGCCAGCCGGCACCGATCTCGTCGTCGTAGTGCCCGGCCTCGTTGCGCAGGTACTGCGCGGAGGACGACCAGTCACTCATCGTGCACCACCGACCAGGTCGGGCTCGGGGGCCGGTACTGCCGGCGAGACCGGAGCGTTCCGGCGGTACACCGACGCGAAGCGCCGCCTGAGCCAGTCGCGGGTCGCGCGGTAGTCGCCGTCGGACAGCAGCGCACAGTCAGCGGCGATCATGTAGAGCGCGAAGCTGACGAGGCCCATGGTGGCCCCGATGCCGAGGTGCATGCCGATCACCAGCAGCAGCGCGATCTCGCGGAGCCGCCGGTTGCGGCCGGGCACCAGCAACACCACCGCCATCTGCACCGTGATGGTCAGGTAGCAGGCGAGCGTCACCAGTGCCGCGTTGTGCATGAGCGCGGTGGCGGTGTCGCTGTACTGGAACTGGTGCAGTTGGCTGATGTAGTAGAGCGCGTTGCCCTCGCGCCAGCGGGTGTCGACGATCTTCCAGAAGCTGGACACGGCGTAGACGACGCAGATCTGGAAGACGACCAGCACCGCAGCGGCGTTGTGCACACTGTTGAGCAGCGTCGGCTGGTCGCTTGTCGCTGCCAGCCGGGCGCGGGTTCGCGCGGCGAGCGGGCTGAGGTACGCGTTGGTGGTGACGAACACCAGCAGCAGCAACAGGATCCGGGCCAGGTTGTCGCCGCCGTCAAGCACGTTGGGATTGCGCTGGTCAAGTGACCAGATGAAGATCGCGTTGACCAGGGTCAGTGCCCTTCCGCCCAGGACGGTCCAGACCAAGGCAGCCACCAGGCCGGAAAGGTAGACCAGGTTGAACCATGTGTCACCGTCGCTGAGGCGATAGAGGGAGAAGACGCTCCCGGAGGAGTGCTGGGAGGCGCTGAAGCTGGCGAAGCTGGTGGTCCCGTTCGGCCCGTAGAGGACGTCCCGGTACGGGAGGTTGGCCAGGTAGATGAGGGCGGTGGTGGCGCCGAGCCCGATTCTGAGCAGGGACAAACCGATCAGTCGTCGGCGGCCGGTGGCGAAACGGTCGAGGAAGGGGGACATTCACCGCTCCGGGGGTTGGTAGGACATCCAGCCGGTGTCGGCGATGCGGATGGGCGGGTCCTGTTCGGGGTTCGCCTCGTGCCGCTCGGAGAAGCGCAGGATCGCGGTCCAGGTGTAGAAGACCCGCACCCGCACCGGTTCGCCGTCGAGTTGGACGCCGGGCACCATCATCGAGGCGAGCCGGCCGATCTGCCCGCTCACCTGCTTGCGGGCACCGGCCAGGCTCTCCCGGGCCGCGGCGAGGTACTCGGCGTCACTCATCTGCCCGGCGCCCTCCAACTCCTGCCAGCCGGCGGGCAGGATGCTGGCCTCCTGCGCGCTGATCGGGTGGCTGGGATCGGCGGGGTCGGTCAGCGGCTGCCCGTTCTGTCGACTGGTGATGAGCCGCTCGAGCTTGGTCTCCGAGGTCGCGATGTCGGAGAGCGAATAGCCGAGGTTCAGCACGGTGCGGTCGACCCGGGGCGGGAAGAGCCGGTGCGCCTTGGCCTCGGCGATCAGCGGCTGCGTGAGCGACAGCACCGGGCTGGTCGTCGTGGTGCCGCCGGTGCGGTACTCGACCTGGAGCCAGCCGTCGTAGTTGCCGTTGGGCGGGTTGGGTGCGAAGAGTCGCCACCGCTGCGTCAGGTAGGGGTCGACGACGGCGTCGAGGGTCGACTGCATCCGCACCTTCAGCGGTGACGGCGGCAGGTTGTACCCGATGACGGACACCGCGTACGCCATGACGACGAGCAGGGGCAGGATGCGGGCGATCCGTTGCGCGACGCGGGCCGGTCCGGACTGCGTCCAGCCGGGGGGTCTGATCACCAACCGCGGCATGCGTGTGCTCCCTTCAGTTGAACTGGCGGTCGGAGTTGGCCGAATCGGGTTGTCGGCGTGGATTGACCTGTCCGATCGCACTCTCGATGGCCTGGTCAGCGGGCAGCATGGTGTTGGCCCCGTCCGCGTCGTGCGACTCGAAGATCACGCCGTTTCGGCTGTCGAGCACGTCGGCGGGGGCGGGCACCCTGATGGTCGGCGTGGGATGGGCGGGTACCGCGAAGGCGGTCAGCCATGCGGCGACCAGCGCGCCCAGGGCACCGATCAGGACCTTGCGGATCACGGGAGCTCCCTGGAGTCGATCAGGCGGCGCAGTTCCGCAGCCGCGTCGAGCTGGTCCAGCCGGGCGGCGAAGCGGGCCAGTGCCGCTTCGTCGGGACGAGCGGCGTCGCCGTACTCCCCGCTGTCGAGGAGCCGCCGTACGCTCACCGCCAGGACGTCGCGCCACAACCGTGGCTGGACGCTCACCGACAGGTGCAGCGACACCCGGTCCTCGGCCACCGCCACGTGGGGCGTGTTGTACGGCATGTACAGCACGTCGCCCGGCTCCAGCACCGCCTCGAACGCCGGCTCACCCAGTTCCTCGATCCGGTAGTGACCGAAGGTCTCCTTGCGCGGTGCCAGCGTCTCCCACAGCTTCCAGTGCTTGGTGCCTTCGACCTGGATGACGAACACGTCGATCGGGTCGTGGTGCGGAGAGAAGCCCTGCCGCCCGGCCGGGGTGAGGAAGGCGGTCACGCTGCTGCGGGCCGAGAACCTCTCGGCGAGCACCGCCGTGAGCGCCCGGAGCGACGGGCTGAGCTGCTCGGCCGAGCTCCAGGTCACCGTCGCGCCGGTGCGGAACAGTTCGTACACCCGCTCCGGCACGACGACGTCGGTCACCATGGCGCCCTGCACGCGGACCGGCGCGGTGTACGCCGCCAGTGGCGTCGCCTGACCGTCGACGGTCACGCCGAGATACGGCGGCCGGAGCGCTTCGAGGTGCAGCAGGCCGTCCAGGTCGGCGATCGAGAGGACGGACCGAGGATCGTCGGCCAGCGCCACGCGGCGCAGCAGCGGCGCCTGGTTGAAGTGGTGTGCGAAGAACTGTGTCTCGTCGCCCGCGAGTTCGGCGAACGTCGGGGTGTACATCGGAGTCCGCCCGGTCAGCGCGCGACCGTGAGGACGCCGAGTCGCGCGAGCGCCTGGGCGATGCCGACCGAACGCTCGGTCTCGACATCGGGATTGATTTCCCGGGCGGGGACCGGCTCGCCGCTTGTCATCCGTTCGAGGGTCGCCGCGACCGCGCTGGGAATCGCGATGGTGTGGCCGTTGACCTTGGTCTTGGTCCGGCCGTCCTGGCTCTCCTGGAACGTCACGGCGACGTCGGTACGCCGCAGCAGCGTGCTCCCGCCGATGGCGTCCAGTGCCGCGATGGTCTGGAACTCGTTGCCCTGGGCGGTGCCCTCGGAGTGTTGTCCGAGCGTCATCAACCGGCGCAGCTCGGCCTCGACGTCGATCTCCCGCAGCCGCTCGGCCAGCAACGCCGCGTGGTCGGTGAAGGCCGGGACGAGGTCGGTGACGGTGCCTTCGTGCAGGTAGGGGAACTGCCAGAACGCCTCGGTGTCCAGCAGCCGTTCGACGGCCAGCCCGAGCAGATCGCGCCACATCCTCGGCCGCACCATCACCGACAGGTGCAGCGAGACCTGGTCCTCGGCCGCCGCCACGTGCGGCGTGTTGTAGGGCAGGTAGAGCACGTCGCCGGCCTGCAGGGTCGTCTCGATCACCGGCGTGCCGAGTTCTTCGAGCTTGTAGTGTCCGATGTCGCCGCGGCGCGTCGCCGGCGGCTCCCACAGCTTCCAGTGCTTGGTGCCTTCGAGCTGGATGATGAACAGGTCGACCGGGTCGTGGTGTGGTGAGAAGCCCTGCCGGCCCGCCGGCGTCAGGAAGGCCACCACGTCGCTGCGGGCCGCGAATTTGGTGGCGAGCATCCGGGTCAGCGCCCGCACCGAGGGCAGCACGTGGTTGAGGGAACTCCAGGTGAGGGTGGCCCCGGTGCGGAACAGCTCGTAGACGCGTTCGGCCACGACCGTGTCGGTGACCGTGGTGCCCTGGACGCGGGTCAGGGTGGTGTATGCCCGTTCCGGGACACCGTCGCCGTCCTTGGTGATGGCGAGGTACGGCGGGCGGATGGCTTCGAGGTGCAGGAGTTCGTCGAGGTCCGCGACGGACAGGACGTCGCGGGAGTCTCCGGACAGCGCGGCCCGCCGCAGCAGCGGGGTCTGGTTGAAGTGATTCGCGAAGAACTCAGCCTCGTCGCCGGCGAGCTCCTCGAATGTCGGAGTACGCATTTTCATCCATTCTCAAGAACTGTAACAAGCGAGGTGGTGCTGGTGGAGCGATTCGCTCCACCAGCACCACGTTTCGGTCACGCGATCGCGTTGAAGTACGAGAGGGCCCGCAGGTCGGCGGAGGTCTCGATGAATTCGAGGTCCATTTTCCACACCTCCAATCAGTGATCGACGGAACATTTGCCTCGCGATATCGACGAGCTGGCTGACCAAATGCATCAGTTGGGCCAACCGAGAGCAAGCCTGGCACAGGAGAAGAGTGCCGGATATCGCGGAGAGCCGAGACGGGCAGCAGTTGCCAGTGGGCGGGGTCTCTGATATGACAGGGGCCTGCGGCTCACCGAGCGTCATGCCGCATGGCGGCCAGATAGGCAATGCTGCTGGTCAATGTCCTTGTCGCAAATCATGGACGTTTACGATGCGTGTTTATGGAACTCGGGTCCTTGTTGGGAACTCGGGGTCGAGGTAAGTTCGGCGAAGCTGGCCCACGCTCGGGTCGCACTCCATGGCAGCTCGTGAGACATATCACTGTGAACTGTGAGTCTAGCCACTGGAACGGGGACAATGAAAAAGATCATTATTCAGGGCCCCACGCGCCCGGGGGTCCAGCCAAGTCAGGTCACCTTGACGTCAGGGCAAAGCGCAACCATTGGCGTATGCCAATGCAATCAATGCCCCTTCGATCTGCGGGTGTTGGCTTCGGGCGCACCACCGCTGAGCTGGCGGATCACCGCCGGGGAGACCTTCTGGCTGCTCAGCAATCTGTCCGATCGGCATCCGGTCACCGTGCAGAACATGGATGACTGGTACCAGTACGTCATCGTCGACCCGGAACGGCTGGACGTGCCGGTGCCGTTCGAGCTCGCACATATCGACCTGACCGCTTCGTCTTCCGGACCGAAGGTCTCCGTGTTCGGCCACGAACCGCGATACATTCGCGCGTCGCCCAGGCCGTGCTCCGTTTGCCAGCAGGTGGCGGCCCGCAGGCCGCTGCTCGACCAACGGTCCACGTACTTCGCGGTGCTCGGGGAACTGTGCGTGGAACGGCTGCGTGGCGAGATGGACGCGGTGCTGCCCACGTCGGCCGAGATGGCCCGCCGGCTGTCCAGCAGGGGACACCCGATCAGTGCGGGAGCGGTGGACGCCCACATCAAGTATGTCGCCGAAAAACTCGGCCTTCCCAAGGGGGTCGATCGGGCGACGCTGGTCGCCGTGATCATCCGTTCCGGCCTGCTGCACCAACCAGCGTGACGGAATCGTCTGCCGCGTGCCGCTGCCGGCGACTCATGGTCAGGACCGGCACCGCACTTGCGAGCACCAGGGCCAGCGCGGACGCGCCGGACCAGATGAGCACCAGACGCGGTGAGATGACCTCCAGTAGTCCACCGGCGATCAGGAATCCGGCCACCATCGCTCCATTGATCACCGCGCCGAGGGTGGCGAACCCCATCCCCCGCGCCTCCTCCGGGGTGCGACGCGCGACGAGTGTTCCGGCCGCGGAGCCCAGCATGCCGTTGCCGATCCCGCCGATCACGAACGCCGGTATCACCCAGCCTGCCCCGCTGACGGTGCCGCCGGCCAGGATGCCGGCGCTGACCAGCGCAAGACCGGTGACCAGCCTGATCAGGTAACCATGGTCGTCGGTCCGGCCACGCGCCGCCGCCCAGGCCCCGAACACCAGGCCGAGCATCCAGCTACCCATGACGATGCCGTACATCGATGCGGAGGCATGCAACGTGCCGCGGACGAAGAAGACGACCGCGACATCCATCAGGTTCGCCGCCGCGACGACCGCTGCCACCATGACCAGCGCGACGAGCAGCACGCGGTCGTCGCGCACCCGGTAGGCCACGACCGGCGGGCTGTGCGGTGCGGACGGCGCCGGCTGCCGGTGGGCGCGGCTGGTGCGGATCACCAGACCCACCAGCGCGACGGCCAGGAAGCTGGCCGCGTCGAGCACCAGCGGCAACCTCGGTCCGTCGATCGAGACGAGGGCGCCGGCGAGCACGGGCCCGGCGAACATCCCGGCGGAGGTGAACGTCTGGGTGATCGCGCTTGCCCGTGGGACGTTGTCCACGCCCACCATCGCGGGCGCGAGCGCGGCGAACACCGGTTGGGTGACGGCGACCCCGCATGCCAGCAGCGCGTTGAGGGCGATGAGCATCCCCGGGACCGACGTGGTGAGCATCGCCAGGCAGCACAACGCCTGCACCGGCGCGACCGCCATGATGATCCGCCGGCTGTCGAGCCGGTCGGCGATCCGTCCGGTCCACCGGGCCAGTAGCACCGGCGGCAGGGCCGCACTGAGCAGCAGCGCGGCTACGGTGTATCCGGCGGCACCCTGCTGCTGGAGCACGATAGCCAGCGCCGTCGCGGCGAGCAGGTCACCGCACACCGAGATCCCACGCGCGCTCGCGATCAGATAGACCTCGTTCCAGCGGGGCTGGTCCATCTCCACTCCAATCAATGCCATCGATGCGCCAATAGACCTGGTCACGCAATGGATTGCGGTGCGAAAGAATCAGTCCTCAAGATGGGAGCCCACCTGGACGAATGTCGGGGACCACGTCAACCCGATGCGGCAACCGTACTATAAAAGGCTCGGCGTGCCCAGACATTCTTATCGTCCGCGACCGGCGCCGCCCTAGCGTGGGTCGCATGAAGCGTCCGGTGCCCCCACGAGCCAAGCAGATCGCGACCCAGCGCACCTACCACGGCGACACGGTCATCGACGAGTATGCGTGGCTCCAGCAGCGTGACAACCCCGACGCGATCGCCTATCTCCGTGCGGAGGCCGACCACACGGCGACGGCGACGGCGCACCTGGCCAGCCTGAGGGACCTGCTGCTGGACGAGTTCCGGTCCCGAACGCCGCCGGCCGAACTGACCGTGCCGGTGCTCAAGGACGGCTACTGGTACTACAACCGCACCGAGGCGGGTCGGCCCTACATCCTGCATTGCCGCGTCCCGGCGTCGACGGGTGCGACAGCCCCGCCCGAGCTCGGCGGTGCGGCCGGGACCGGCGGCCCCCTGCCCGGTGAGGAACTGCTGCTGGACCGCAACATCCTCGCGGGTGACTCGCCGTACTTCAATCTCGGCATCTTCGACGTCAGCCCGGACGGCCGGCTGCTGGCACACGGTGTCGACCACATCGGAGATGAGCGGTTCACCTTACAGATCAAGGATCTTTGCGGCGGCACCCTGCTGCCCGACCGGATGCCCGGCGTCAGCTACGGATCGGCCTGGTCCGCCGACGGAACCAGGCTGTTCTACGTCACCGCCGACGACACCGGCCGCCCGTACCGGGTCTGGCGGCACACGATCGGCTCATCGGCCGGCGACCGGCTGGTCCACGAGGAGCCCGACCGTCAGTTCCGGCTCGGGGTCGCCCTCAGCCGCTCCCGCGGATTCATCGTCATCACCTCACGTAGTCGAACCACCAGCGAGGTGCACGTGATCGCCGCGGACCGAGCCGACGGCCCGCCGGTCGTCGTCGCACCCCGACGCCCCGGCGTCGACTACACCGTGGACCACCAAGGAGACCGGTTCCTGGTCCTGCACAACGCCGGCGCCCCCGACTTCGCGCTCGCCTGGACCCCGGCCGCCGCCCCGGGCGCCTGGCATTCCCTGGTGGAGCACGTCGCCGGTGTCCGACTCACCCAGGTGTACGCGTTCGCTCGGCACACGGTGCTGGCGCTGCGCCGCAACGGCCTGACCGGGCTGCGCGTCCTGTCCCCGGACGGCACCGGGATCCGCGACGTCGTGTTCCCCGAACCGATCCACACCGTCCGGCCCGATCGGAACCTGGAGTACGCCACCACACTGTTCCGGCTTCGATACGCGTCGCTCGTCACGCCCGAATCGGTCTACGACTGCGACCTCGGCTCGGGCGAGTTGCTGCTGCGCCGGCGGACCAGGGTGGGGGGCGGATTCCGGCCCGAACACTACGAGCAGCACCGGGAGTGGGCGACGGCTCCGGATGGCGTACGGGTGCCGGTGTCCATCCTGGCCCGCCGCGGCGCTCCCCGTACCGGCGGCGTTCTTTATGCCTACGGCGCCTACCAGGTGCCGGCTGACCCGTGGTTCTCTCCGACGACGCTGTCCCTGGTGGATCGAGGGGTGGTCTTCGCCGTCGCGCATCCGCGTGGCGGCGGGGAACTCGGACGTTCCTGGTGGGACGGCGGCCGACTGCTGGCGAAGAAGAACAGCTTCACAGACTTCCTGGCGGCCGCCGAGCACCTGACGGACGCGGGGTGGGTCGCCTCCGGCCGTCTCGTGGCGCGGGGTGCGTCGGCCGGCGGACTGCTCGTCGGCGCCGTCGCCAACCTCGCGCCGGATCGATTCGCCGGGATCGTGGCGGAGGTGCCGTTCGTGGATCCTCTCACCACGATGTTGGACCCGGACCGGCCGCTGACCGTGCGGGACCGGGATGAGTGGGGCGACCCGGTCGCCGACCCGGACGTCTATGCATACCTCAAGTCGTACGCTCCCTACGACAACGTCGGCGAGCACCGGTACCCTCCGATCCTTGCGACAGCCGGCCTGCACGACACCCGGGTCGCCTGTCACGAGCCGGCGAAGTGGGTGGCCCGCATCCGGTCGCTGTCACCGGCCACAGCGGTGCTGCTGCGCACTGAGATGCACGGCGGGCACAGCGGACCGAGCGGACGGGAGCGGTCGTGGCGAGCGGAGGCGTTCATCACCGCATGGATACTCGACCGGCTGGCCGCGCCCGCCACCCGGCCGACGTCGCCCTCGTCGGAACCGGCCCCAGCGGACCGGCAGCCGGGGTGACGCTCGCGCGGGCCGGACCGGGAGCGACGCTGTACGAGGTGGCCGGTCGGCTCGGCGGCGGTCAGCGCCCTGCGAATCCTCACCGACCTCGACCGTGCCGACGCCCACGGTCCACGCCGCCGCCTAGCCGGTCTTGGTTGAACACCACGGCCAGGCATTTCGGACAGCCGACCCTGGATTCCGGTTGCCCCCGAAACCCGGGCCAAATATTAGCAAGGAGTGACGACGCTCGATGAAGGATAAGCGGCTTGATTGCAGCTCAGTGACCATCCCGGGCAGGTGATGACAAGGCGCTCCGGCTACTTTCCGTTAAAGAAGGACGCGCCACCCGACCTGCCGCAAGCGCAACGTCGGGAAACGCTGCTTCAACCGCCTCAGGCAGTGGCGTGACCTGGCCACCCGCTACGCCAGACGCGCATCCATCTCCCCGGCCAGCCGCGTCCGGACACCGCCACCATCTGGCTTCCATGATCGGGGGACAGGCCCTGGTCGAAACCCGCCCCGACCTGGTTCCCGCCAATTTCCTGCGCTTTGCTGGGAGCTTTTCCGGCTGGTCGAGCGACAGGCGCCCGGGGGCTGGCGGGCATGGCGCCGGCGTACGTCCCACGTCATAATCACCGGATGGAGGATATGAACGGGCCGATTCGGCAGGACAGATTGTTCACCCTCAAGGCGCTGGAAAACCCGACCCGCCTGTTCCACCGAATTCGGGCGGAAACCCCGGTGACCTGGGTTCCGGAGCTCAACGCGTACCTCGTCACCCGGCACGCGGACATCGTCGCCGGGTTGAAGGACCGCCGCCTGGCCAACGCGAACATGTCCCAGGGGCTCCGGCGGTTGAGTCCCGCCGAGCAGGACGAACTGCTGCCGCTGCGCGCCTCGATCGACATGTGGATGGGGCACACCAACACCGCTGACCACGTCCGCTTCCAGCAGCTGTTGAAGCGCTACTTCACGCGCCCCACAGTGGACGCGCTGCGCCCGCGGGTACGCGAGTTGACCCACGAGCTGCTCGACGCCGTGGCGCCGCAGGGCCGGATGGACGTGGTCAAGGACCTGGCGTTCCCGCTGCCGGCGAACGTCATCGCCGAGATGCTCGGCATGCCGATCCGTGACCGCGAACTGCTCCAGGCCTGGTCGCGGGACATCCTCACGGTCTTCAAGATCGCCAACCTGCCCCAGTTGCGCCGGTGCCAGCGCAGCATCCTGGAGATGCAGGACTACCTGCGGCCACTGCTGGCGGAGCGCCGGCAACGGCCGCGCGAGGACGTGCTGAGCACGTTCGCGGCCGCCGAGAAGGACGGCCTGGTCACCGAGGACGAGATCGTCGCCAACTGCGTGCTGCTGCTGTTCGCCGGCCACGAGACGACGGCCCACCTCATCGCGAACGGGCTGCTCCTGCTGTTCCAGAACCCCGAGCAGCTCGACCTGCTCAAGGAGAAGCCGGAGCTGACCCCGTCAGCCGTGGAAGAGATGCTGCGCTGCGACGGCCCGGGCGGGGGCGTCGTGCGGATGACCACCGAACCGGTGGTGATCGGCGACGTGCCCATTGCGGCGCACCAGACCATCTACCTCGCCATGGTGGCCGGCAACCGTGACCCCGAGGTGTTCGACGAACCCGACCGCTTCGACATCACCCGTACCCCCAACCGACACACCGCGTTCGGCATGGGCGCGTCCTACTGCCTGGGCGCCGCGCTGGCCCGGATGGAAACGGACGAGTGTTTCCGCATCCTGCTTGATCGTTTCCCGGACCTGCACCCGGTCGACGCGACACCGGACTGGCATGCCAGCTCGCCGTTCCAGCATCACCTGAACACGCTGCGGGTCAAACTGACCGCCCGCCACTGACCCGGCCGCCCACCCTCCGACCGCCCGCCCGGCGGCCTTGCACTGCACGTACCGGGACACCTCGGGGCGCGGCAGGACGAGGAACAGTTCGGCCGCCAAACCCTCGACCACCACGCCGCGACGTCGTCCGGCTCAAGCGGCTCGCCGGCCGCGGTGACGGCCTCCGCCGCGGCCGGCGAGCCACCAACATGGGGTACGCACGCCCTGCGGGCACAGCGCGCTGACCCGAAGGCCGCTGTCGCCGTAGGTCACCGCCAGCCATTCGGCGTACGCCACCGCGCCTGCTTCGTCGCGGTGTACGGCGCGTCGCCCGGGGCACCAGCAGACCGGCCGCCGAGCAGGTGTGCGGCAGGTGACCGCCACCGCGGGGCCGACATCAGGGGCACCAGGCACGCGCGGAGTGGACGTGGACCAGCACGTTCACCTGCCGGGTGAGGGGCCCAGTCCTGGTCCGGGGCGTCCAGCCCTCGTGGCCGAACGCGACGCCCGCGTTGGCGCAGCACAGGTCGGTCGGCCCGTGCTGCCGCTCGACGGCGTCGATCAGCGCGACGACCTCGTACTCCACACCGCCACGTCGGTGCGCGTCGCCAGCGCGGGAACGTCCGCCTGCCGGTTTCGGCGGGCACGCCGGCGCGATCCGCCACTCAGACGCCGGCCGCGCCCTCAGCGGCTAACCGGCGCGCCATCGCGGCGCCGATCCCGCTGGCGCCGCCGCGGGTGCCGGAAACCGTCCGGACGCCGGTGAGGGCGACCGTCAGCCCTGTGTCGGCGAGGATCGTGTCAAACAGCGCCGGGCGTCTGCCGGCCCGATCGCGGATCAGGAAACGGGCCGGGCAGCCGCGTCGTGGAGGTCCATGCCGAGGTACGCCAAGCGAAGGCCCAACCCGGGCATCCTCGCCCGTGGTGGCCACCGATACGAGCAGCCTGGACAGGTCGAGGAGCACAAGTTCCCTCCTTGCCGTCAAACCTGTCATGACCAGGGCGGACGGCACTGCCGGCACCGCAAGGCGAAGGACTAGCATGTCGGGATGACTGCTTTTCGTGTCGCTATATCAACGGATGACGATGAAACTGCTGGTGCGTTTCAACTCCTGATCAGGATTGAAGCCAGCGGCGGCGTGCACCGGATCGCTGAGATAACGATGCGCAGCAATGGCCCGGCCGGCTTGACCGTCGGCTCGCTGCCTGAGATAGATCTTGAGGCGATCGGGCAGGCACTCATTGGGGGCGCGGGAGCCTCGCGTGCCGGTAGTTCGGCAGTGGGGGCCGGCGCGGCGGCCGGAGTCGTCGGTCCCGGCGCGCCCGCCGGCGGTCGGGTTTCGACTCGCGGGCGGTCCGACACTCAGCAGTCGGTTGACGATGCGGCGGATCATGGCCGCCTTGCCGCGGTGCAACCCGCAGAGGCGACGCGCGGTCAGGGGACGGGATCGGGTCGCGCCTACCGCCGCATGCCTGATGCGGAAGAGGTCAGGGCCGTGTACGAAGCCGCCGGTACCGTCACCGGCGTCGCCGAACACTACGGGGTTCCGCGGCACACCGCGAAGGGTTGGATAGGCCGGCTGCGGAAGCTGAACGGTGAACCGTCGTAGCAGTCTGCTGCTCATGGTCGAGCCCACCGCACAGAGGAGAGCTTTGATGAGCGAGTACCTCATCACAGTTGAGCAGATTGGCGGCATCGGGCAGATAAAGGTCGTTGTGGACCTGGCCTCAGCCGGCCCTGCCGTCCGGGAGATTTCGGTACGGCCTGACGAGGGTGGCTCCACCGTGCCGCAGAGGCTGGCTGAGCTGGACTTTCGACAGATTGTCGAGATTGCGTTTCGGCTGTCCGGAGAGGCGGAGACCCCTGGCTCGGTGCCGGACGTCGTTGACCGACACGACAGCGGACGAGACGAACCCGCGCAGCCGATCGACGGAGGGCGGACGTCGGCGCCTGCGGACAAGGTGCCGTCCGGGCGCGTCGGTAAGCACGTCAGCGACATGCCACCCGACTTCCCCGTCACGTACTGGAAGATGGGGAGTGCGGCGAGGGTCGCCGAGCACTACTCGGTTCCCCGGCAGATCGCCAACGGCTGGATCAAGGAGCTGCGACGAACCGGTAAAGCGCCGGATCCATGGCGCCAGGGACGGACGCGCGGGCGGCCACTGTGAGCCAGGCCATGTCGCACGCCTCCCGGACACGGGTTCAGGCCGCTGCCGGCAGGACGTGAGTGCGAATGACCTTGCCGACGTCGGCTTCGAAGCCGAGCACCGTACGAATCCGTTGCAGGCTCACCGGGACGACGCTCGGCGCTGGCGGTCCTGCACCCGATTGAACACGGCGCGTCGGCCCCGGCAGCGGCGGTATTGATCGTCTTCATGTGCCGGTGTTCCTCAACGGCCGGTTCCTCAGTGCCGCCCGATGGCCGGACTCGCAGGCGTGGCAGTCGCCCGACCGACTGCCACGAGTGGTGCGTCGACCCGGCCGACGCCCCGACTGGTGCGAGGACCTGCTCAACGGATCGGAGCGGGCCCGAGCCGGTGTTCCCTCCGCCGGGTCGCGGCGCGATGGTGGCTCACGTGCGACCACCGCGCTTCTCAAGAGCGCGGTTGCCGTGTCGGCCGATGACGATCCGCGGAACGTCAAGCCTCGCCGCGAGTGCCCGGACTGCCGAGCGCCGCACGGGCGCGCGCCCTGAGGTCGTCGGAAGCACGCTCAACGTCTACCTCAGGCACGCCGGCGACCGGACGGCGGTTGTGCCGGACGCGGACGCAGCCGTCGGCGTAGACGTCGAGCAGGTGAGCGCCGACGTCGACAGCATGCTGGGACCGGTACTCAGCGACGCCCGGCGCGCGGACTTCCGCGCTGTTCGCAGCCGGCCCGGCCGGGACCCAGGCATTCCTCCCCTGTTCGGCGCGCAAGGAGTCGGTGCTGACGACGACCGGCGGCGGGCTGCGGATCCCGATGTCGAACCTGACAGTGTGGACGCCGCGGGCCCGGCCTGGCCGACCGGCTTCATCGACCGCCCGAGCCTCGTCGGGACGGCGCAGCTCGTCGATCTGGATCCCGGACCGTGTCATGGCGTGCGCCACAGTGTTGTCGGTCCGGTCCCTTGCGGGTCCGCGAACCCGACGACGCGGAGGCGTTCGCCACCACCGGCTTCGTCCGCTGACCCGGACCGACGGCCAGAGCCGGCCGAACTCGCCCGTGTCGCCGAACGACGCGAGCAGCCGGGCCGCCTCCTCGCGCTCCTTCTTCGTGATTGCGGTCGTTGCGCCGGACGCTTGACAGGATGCGCGGATATTGAGAATCGTGTATGGACAAGTCGTTCCGTAGAAGAAAACTTCTACGGGGGGAAGGATCATTGATGCCTCGTCCACGTTTGCCCGTTCGGTCGTCGGATCGGCGTTGATCGCCGGGCGGCTCGTCACGCTTCCTCGATCGCCGCCGCTCAGGCGTCGGCTCCTAGGCCCAGCGACTTAGCTCGGTCATGCGAGCTGCATCGTTCACCTCGAAGTGTGCCTAGGCAATCGGCGGGTCTGCCGCACCTCATGGATCGCCTCATAAGATAATCCGGGATCACCAGTCTCTTGTAGACGGCGGCCCATAGTGGATTTGCCATGCGAAAGGGCCACCAGCTGCCATGGACGATTCTGGACGGGTTCTGGGACTAGCTCGGGCCGCTGCCGCCCGGCACGCGCAGTGGTGCCGCCCGCCGGGATCGAAATGGTGACACGAGGCCGAGTGGCGCGCGGCGGGAGCCCGGCAGGGCCGGCACGAGGTACTGCCGGCCGATCCGCACGCTGCGGACGCACTCGACTGGCTGTAGGCGTTGTTCGACAATTCGTCCGTGTGGGATCAGCAGGGCGACCCAGGGTGGGCCGGCGGGGTCGGAGGCGCGAGTATCCCGCTCGCTGTCAGTCTGACCGTCGGCAACCGGCTCGACGTCTCCAGTTTGCGCCGTCAATCAATTCCACCCCAATAGTGCGAGCACTGCGGCGGCTCTGCCGCCTGCCGGATGCGTTCGAATCCGATCGAGGCCGTGGTGACGAGATCTACCACGATCAGGGCATCGCGCACCAGATTTTCGTTCAACTCGCTACAAGGCGCAGCCGATATCACGTGTAGGTCAGGTGGCTGTGTGAGCGCAGCCGGGCGTCACCGGCCTGGCTCACTTCCAGGCCGCTGGTTCGTGTTTCCGCAGTTGGATGAGAATGCCTGAGGATGGCGATGTCTGAGACCTTCAACGATGTCTGAGGCCTTCCGGGGTCAGGATAGTGCGATTGCTGTTATTGGTGTGTCGTGTCGTTTGCCGGGTGCGGTTGGTCCGGCGGCGTTCTGGG
>NZ_JBVJHM010000016.1:0-168149 GCF_055586805.1 Micromonospora sp. NPDC049201
ACCCGCCGGACGGCGTCCACCGCCGACACGTCGGTGGATCTGGCCGCCAGGCTGACGGCTATGGGGGTCGAGGAACGCCAGCGGACAGTCCTGGAGTTGGTACGGACACAGACCGCCCTCGTGCTCGGCCATCCCGACCCCACGACGATTGATCCGGACAGCGCGTTCCGAGACCTCGGGTTCGACTCGTTGACCGCGGTGGAACTACGTAACCGGCTGGCCACCGCGACCGGACTGTCACTGCCGGCCACGCTGGTCTTCGACCATTCCAGCACCGGAGCCTTGACCGATCACCTGGTCAACAAACTGGCCGCCGCCGTGAGTGCCGGCAGCGACCGCAGTACCGGAGCCGAATCGGCCGGCTCGGGAGCCGTTCGGGTGTCGAACCTCGCGGAGATGTACATGCAGGCCGAGGTCGACGGCAGGCACGACGAGTTCTCCGACGTGGTCGGGCGATTGGCGAAGCTCCGCCAGACGTTCGGTGTGGACACGGCCGACGAGGCGGTCCGGCCTCCCACCCGGGTCGCCACCGGCGACGGCAGGCCCAAGTTGTACCTCTTCAACCCATACGTGGCCCCGGTCAACTTCCCGTACGCGCGGCTGGCGTCGGCCTTCCAGGGCACCCGCGACGTGTCGGTGTTGCACTCGCCCGGCTTCCACGCCGGTGAGAAACTGCCGGAGAACATCGAGGCGATGACGCTCGCGTACGTCGAGACAATCATCCGAGACAACGCGAACGGCGAAGAGTTCCTCCTGGGCGGCACCTCCAGCGGTGGGCTGATCGCCCACCGGGTTGCTGCCGAGCTGGCGCGGATGGGCATGGCGCCGGCTGGCGTCATTCTGCTCGACGCACCCTCGCAGGAGGCCCATCAAACCGTGTCGGAGGACGGCCCGCTGTGGCAGAAGCAGATCTTTGAAAGAATCAGGCGGACTGGCGACGACGGCGACGACAGCTGGGTCTTTGCGATGGTCCATTACCTCTCCTTCCCGTGGTGGCCCGCCGAGCACATCGAGGTACCGACGCTCCAGGTCCGGGCATCCGAACGGATCAGCGGACCGGCAGACAATGACGACTGGATGTTCACCTGGAACTACGCCACCAGAGTCACGTTGGCAGATGTGCCAGGGAATCATCTCGAAATAACCGACGAGTACGCTTCGGTGAGTGCGTTGGCGGTCAATGACTGGCTCTCCCGCTCGCCCGAGGAGCGCCCAGCGTTCATGGACTACCGGGAGGCGAAGTAGATGCGACCCTTCCGGCCTGTTACCGCCGGTCAGCGTGGCCGCGAGGGGGATGCCGCCGGCGTCGTTCCAGTCCCGTAACCTGCGCCAGCAGGGCATCCCCGAGCCGAACCCCCGGATACCGGCTCCGCCTCGGGGGCGAGCTGGCAGCCACGGCGGCTGCTCACCTCTCCTCACGTACGGCTGGTGAAGGCGTTCCTTCCGTCACGGACCCGGGCCGCGCACACACGGACGACGCCGCCGGTCCGCCCGGACGTCGCGTACATCGAAGGTGTTAAGGATCTGCGCGCGCTGCGGGCGGCGGTGCGGCACGGGTCGATCACCGCGGCGGCAGCGGCGCTCGACCGCACCCGGCCGCCCTGTCCTGACGGATCGCCCGCCTGGAGCGACAGCTCGGCACACCGCTGCTGGTGCGGACCTCGCGGAGCTGCGTGCCGACCGACGCCGGCCGGCTCCTGGTGGACGCCGCCGCCCGGGCTGCCGCCTTCTGGACCGCCGCCGTCGGACCGGTCCGGGATGTCGCCGGCGGCACGGCGGCTCCGCCGCCCACCCCGGACCCGGTCACCTGGTCGGACCTGGCGGTGCTGCGCGCGGTCCACGAGCACGGCGGCGTCGCGGCTGCCGGACGAGAGCTGAGACTGGCCCGGTCCGCGGTCTCCCGGCTGCACCGGGTCTGCCGCGCCGGGGCAGACCCAGCCACACGTCCACAGCGGTCGTGAAAGCACAGATCGCCAGCAACGGCCACTCCGTCATTGACGAACAGCCGGCGGCTGTCCTCCAGTAGCTGACGGCATTCCTGGCTGATCTGCGAGAACGGGAGCCGACATCCGCGCGGTTCCCGTTCGGCGAAGGTCGGATTGAGCAATGCAGAAGAAGATGAGGGTACCGGCCCGTACTATCTTTCCCCGGTGAGCATTGATCAGCGTGAACGACGCTTGGTCGCGGGCCGCGTTCCGTGGTGAGCCCGAGGGGCCGGCGTGCCGGGCCAGAAGGGCGAGCCTGAACGCCCTCGGCCAGTCGCTGGTGATCGTGCCTGCGTCATACCGGATCGCGCTCCCGGCCGTGGCGCCCAGGTTCACGGCGACGCCGATGGCCCGGGAGCGATTCGACGCGCCGAGCGGCGACGCGATCCGGGCACAGAGCCCGTTCGGCCGGGTCACCGACCCCGTTTGGGAGGAGAAGACCGGATGAGTGGTCCGCAGATCGTGTCCCGTGAGGACTGGCTGCGCGCGCGAATGGAGTTGCTCGCCAAGGAGAAGGCGCTCACCGACGCACGGGATGAAGTCTCGGCAGCTCGGCGGGCCCTGCCGATGACGCCGGTCGAGAAGGACTACCGGTTTCGGACCGCGTCGGGTGAGAAGAGCCTGCTCGACCTGTTCGAAGGGCGCCGGCAGCTCATCACCTACCACTTCATGTTCGATCCGAGCTGGGACGAGGGCTGCGTGAGCTGTTCGTTCCTCGTCGACAACGTGGCGCACCTCGGGCATCTGCATTCCCGCGACACGTCGTTCGCGGCCGTTTCCCGAGCGCCGGTGGAGAAGATCGAGCAGTTCAAGGCGCGAATGGGCTGGACGATCCCGTGGGTGTCCTCCTTCGGAACCGACTTCAACTACGACTTCAAGGTCACCGTGGACGAGTCCGTCGCCCCGGTCGAGTACAACTACAAGGACAAGGCGACGCTGGAGCGCGAGGGCCTGACCCACCACATGAGCGGTGAGCAGCACGGGCTGAGCGTCTTCTTCCGGGACGGCTCGAACGTCTTCCACACCTATTCCACGTACGGGCGAGGGCCCGACATCGTGCTCGGCACGTACAACTACCTCGACTTCACGCCGCTGGGCCGGCAGGAGGTCGGAACCGGAATCATGTTGTTCAAGCACCATGACAGGTACGAGTCAGCGGCGGACGGGCCCGGCTGCCACTGACCGGCTCGCTTCCGAACGGTTCGGGCGGGCTGATCCCGCCGGCCGGCGGTTCGGCAGTGTCGGCCGCCTCCCGAGGAGAGTGCGTTACGTGCGGGCATGTGCAAGCGTCGATGCATGCTGACGTTGCGGCTTCTCGGTCCGATGCAGGTGCAGGCCGCTGGTGTTCGAGTGGACGCGGGTCCGCTTCGGCAACGGATGGTTCTCGCGGCCCTCGCGATCGATGCGGGAAGGCCGTTGCAACCGGAGGTGCTGATCGATCGGGTCTGGGGGCAGGCTCTACCGCTAGGGGCACGCCACACCCTGCACGTCTACGTAGCGCGGATCCGCAAGGTGCTCGCCGCGGCCAGCGACCTCAGCGGTTGTCCCGCCACCCTGGCCCACCGATCGGGTGGTTACGTGCTGGAGGTGGCCCCGGACGCTGTCGACGCGCACCGCTTCCAGTCCCTGCTCGACCGCGCCCTGCCCGACCACGATCCGGTGCGGGAGCGGGCGGAGCTGTTGAAGGCCGCACTCGACCTGTGGCGTGACCGTCCGTTGGCCGACCTCTCCGGTGAGTGGGTCGAGCAGGTGCGGGAGCAGTGGCAGCAGAAGCGCATCATCGCGCTCACCTCCTGGGCGGCCGCGGCGGTGGAACTCAACACCCCGGAACTGGTGCTTCCCGAACTCCTCCAGGCCAGTGCCGAACATCCACTTGTGGAGACCCTGGTGGCGGCGTTGATGCGGGTACGCCGCAGCCGGCCAGGGGAGGCGCTGTGCCACTACGCGGCGACCCGTCAGTTGCTGGCGGAGCAACTGGGCACCGAGCCGGGACGGGAGCTTCAGGCCCTGCACGGGAAGCTGCTGCGCGGCGACCTCGCGCCGGTGTCGTCCGGGTCGGCGCTGAGCCGCCCGCGGCAAGCCGAGCCGGAGGGTCTCGGCGGCCGTGTAGCCGACCGGGCCTTCGACGGACTCACCCGGCCGGCACAGTTGCCGCGCGCGGTGCCTCGCCTCGTCGGCCGGGACGCCGAGCTGGCGACGCTTGACACGGTAGCGGTCGGCCCGGCGGTGGTGGTCGTCTCGGGCATGGCAGGGGTGGGCAAGACGGCGCTGGTGGTGCACTGGGCCCACCGGGCCGCCCGTGAGTTCCCGGACGGGCAGCTCTACTGCGACTTCGGTGGTTTCGGTCCCGCCGAGGCGCCGGTCCCGCCCGAGGTGGCGCTGGGCGACTTCCTCCAGGCGCTCGGGGTGCCGTCGCCGCAGATGCCGATCGGGGTGGCGGCGCTGGCGGCCCTGTACCGCAGCCTGCTCGTCACCCGGCGCATGGTGATCGTGTTGGACAACGCCCGTACCGCCGACCAGGTCCGCCCCCCTGCTGCCCGCCGCCTCCCGCAGCGTGGTGCTGGTGACGAGCCGCGACTGTCTCACCGGCCTGGTCGCGGCCGAGGCCGCTCAGCCGCTCGCTCTCGGCCCGCTTCCACCACCGGCCGCGCGCGCTCTGCTGCGCTCGCGGCTCGGGAACCGTGGCGGCACGACGGATGCGCTCGGCGACATCGTCGCCGCATGCGGCGGTCTTCCGCTCGCTCTGACGATCGCGGGCGCGCGCCTGGCCACCCGCCCCCTGCTGTCGGTGCCGCAGTTGGCCGCGGAACTGCTCGCCGCCGGGACACTCGACGCCCTCGACGGCGGCGACGCCCACACCGACGTCCGCACCGTCCTCTCCTGTTCCTACCGGCTGCGGCTGCGGTCCCGCACCGCCGGCGGACAGCAGCGTCGACGACCGGAGTCAACCGATTCCTTCAGAGCGCTCAAATACCCGGGTCACCGCTCTCGCGACTGCCCCGAGCCGCCTCCGCGCCGGGTGGGCCGGCAGGCGTTCGACATTCGTCTGATCCGTCGGTCTTCGCTCCATCTGACGGTGACCGGTCCCGCCGGACGTATCAAACGCGCCGCCAGGCGCTCCTGAACAACGTCACCGCGTCGGCCGGGTAGGCGACAACGCCGGGTCGGCGGTCCCTCGACGATGGGAGAAGCCTGTCATGGGCAACGTAGGAAGACGTGTCCGCCGCTCGGCGCTGGCCGTGCTCACCGGCACCGCGCTGGCCGCCCTGCTGGCGGTCACCACGGCCGCCGCCGCGCCGGTCGAGGCGCGGCAGGACAAGGCGGCAGCGGCCCGCACCGACGTCTACATCCGGGACGTCGCCGCCGACGTCGGCGTCCAGCCCCACTCGTACAACCCGCTGTGGGCCAGCCCCGACATCAAGGTCTGCCCGACCGCCGTCGAGTGTGCCGTCAGTCAGAACCCGATTGTCGGCGTCACCAACTACATCTTCATCAAGCTGCGTAACCCGGGCCCGTACGGCACCGGCACCAGCAGCGGCGTGCTGCGGGTCTACCGGACGACGCCGGGTGGCGGTGCCGTCTGGCCGACGCACTGGACCCAGATCGGCGCGATGAGCGTGACCGCCTTCGCCGGCACCACGACCGTGACGATCCCGTGGACCGGAGTGCCCGGGCCGGGCCACTTCTGCCTGCTGGCCAGGTGGGTGTCCGCCACCGATCCGATGACCTTCGAAGGGCCGGACATCAGCACCAACACCCGGAACAACAACAACATCGCCTGGCGCAACGTCGACTCGGTGCGGCTCGTCGCGGGCGGGACGCCGGTCGTGCGGCCGTTCGCCATCGGCAACTCGCTCCGGGTGGCGACCAAGAACGACCTGGTCTTCACGCAGCCGGGGGAGCCGATCCAGAACGTGGGCGGCCGGGTCGTCGTCGACCTCGGGCCGACTCTGTTCGAGCGGTGGCAGGCCGGCGGCAAGGTCGGCACCGGCGTACGCGAGGTCGGCAGGAACCAACTGGAGGTCGTCGAACCGGCGAAGGCCAGCCTCGGCAACCTGCTGCTGGAACCGGGTGAGCGGGTCGAGTTCTCTCTCACCTTCGCGGCCGAGGTCCCCTCGGACAAGGAGTTCGCGCTCGACGTGACCCAGTTCGGCCCGGACACGAGCGGGGCGGAACGGACCGACCTCGGTGGGGTGGAGTACCTGATCGGCGTCGGGCGGCAGTAGCCCGGCCACCGGCGGGGGTCGTGGGCCTGGGCAGCCCGCGGCCCCCGCGCGCTCGCCGGGACGGTCCGGGCGTCCCGGCGAGCGCCGCCGGGGGGACGGGCCGGTCGCGGAGCCGTCGCGGGTGTTGGCGGCGGTGCTGGCGGCGGGTCAGCGCAGCGAGACCCAGGTGGTGGCCACCACGTGGCCGTCGGTGTGGGCGCGCAGCCGGACCGGACCGGGCGGGGGAGCGCCCAGCGAGAAGAAGCCGACCGCGTCGACAGGCGCCTCCGCGTACGTGCCCGAGGCGGTCTGCGCGGACACCCGCCCACCCCCGGGCGGGGAGAGTTGACCGACGATGCCGGCGTCGGACACCTCGATCTCCAGCGCCACCACGGCACTGCGGAACGACAGCGTGCGCGTCGACCCGGCCGACCGGGTCGACGCCGGGGCCGTGTCGCACGCCGAGTCGAACATCAGCTCGGCGAGCGCCACCTCCTGGTTGACGTTCCGCCAGGCGAACGCCGCCCGCGCGGCGGTCAGGAACTCCTCCGGGACCGACCCGGACTCCCGCAGCGCCGCACCCAGCTCGGCGGTCAGGGCCGCGTCATCGGCCGGCGGCAACGGCTCCATCGCGTTCACCTCCGTTCGTCCGGGTCGCGGCGGTGCCGAGGAACGGGGCGAGCGCCGGGCAGTCCCGTAGCCGCCGCAGGCATCGAGCCTGGGTCGGCCCGATGCTGCCGACCGGCACGCTCAGCCGTTCGGAGACCTCCCGGTAGCTGGCCGGCGGGTCGGCGGTCAACAGGGCCAGCAGCTTCTGGCAGCGCGGCGGCAGCTGCGCGAAGCCCTCCCGCAGTGCCTGCCGCCGCTCCGCGCGGAGCAGCTCCTCGTCCGGGGCCGCCACGTCCGTCGTGCGGGAGAAGCCATGGTACGCGTCCAGCGCCTCGTCGTAGGGGTCGAAGAGCTGGGTGCGGCGGCCGAGGCGGGACAGCCGGTAGCACTCGCGCCGGGCCGTGGTCGCCAACCAGGAGGCGAGGGCCTGCGGATCGCGTACCCGGCTCAGCTGCTCGACGAGACGCAGCCAGACGGTCTGGTTGACGTCGGCGGCGTCGGCGCGGCTCAGGTCGTACGACCGGATCACCGAGTAGACGAGCGGGGTGTACCGGTGGACCAGCTCCACCCACGCCGACTCGTCGCCGCCCGCCGCGGCGGTCACCAGGCCGGTCGTACTCGGGTCGGTCACGGCGACGCCGTCCGTCGGCTGGTGCGGCACTGCTCCGCCGCTCGCGACCGCTCGTTCCCGCCGCCGCCTCGCTGCGCCCACCGCCGGCCCGGACCACCGCACGGTGCTGCTGGTTCGTTCGCGGCCCGCTCGCTCATCCGACGAGCACGCCGTAGTCGGGGTGCCAGCGCGGCGCGGCGAGCAGCGCCAGCCGGGCCGCGTCGGCGCTCAGGCCGCCGGCGGTCATCAGCGCGGCGAGCCGACCGGAGACGTGTGCCGTGGCGAACGAGGTGCCCGCCCAGACGGCGAAGCCGTGGAACACCCGGGTCGGCCGGCCCGGCAGCGGCAACTGCCCCTCGACGTACGTGCTGTGGCGCTCGCCGACCGCGCAGACGTCGACCCATGGCCCGTATCCGCTGTAGGTGGCCGGCACCACGCCACCGGTGCCCTGGCTGACCGCCGCCACCGCGACGACCCGGCCCAGCGCGGCGGGCCAGATCGGCCGGCTGGTGCCGGCGTTGCCCGCCGCCGCGACCACGGCGCTCGTCGCGGGTAACGCGGCCACCGCGTTGGCCAGGGGCAGCGACGGCTGGTCGTCCTGGGTGAACCCGCCCAGGGACAGGTTGACCACGGACACCGCCGGCGCGAGTCGGGCCGTCGCGGCCACCACCGACGCCTCGTCGCCGACGCCGGTGGCGCTCAGCGCCTGCTCCGGGTCGACCCGGACTCCCGGCGCGGCCTGCCGCACCACCCCGGCGACGAAGGTGCCGTGCCCGCCCTGCGGGGCGAGCACGTCGGTGTGCACGTAGAGCGGGTCCTCGTCGTCGACCTCCGGCAGGTACGCCCCGCCGAGCCACTGCGGGTGGTAGCCGCCGGCCTGCCGCCAGATGCCGGTGTCGCAGACCCCGACGGTCACTCCGGCGCCCTCACCCAGCCGGGCCGGGTCCGGCGGCGCCAGCGCGGCGACCGTCGTGGGCGGGCCACCCGGGTTGCCCATGATGTTGCCGAGGCCCAGCAGCACGTGGTGCGGCTGCACCTTCGGCGCCGGCTGCCCCGGCCACTGCTGGGGGTCGCGCAGTTTGGTCACGAGCGCGGGAACGTCGGTCTCCCGGTCGAAGAGCAGCCGGGTGACCCCGGCGAAGCCGTCGCCCACGACCACCACGTGGCCGAGGGCACGCAGCCGGGCGGTGACCCGCTGGGCGTCGGCGTCGGCGGCGAGCAACTGCCGTGGCCGGTAGAGGAACTCCCGGCCCGGCGTGGTGTGCCGGCGGACGTTCTTGTCGGCGGCCAGCGCCTCGTCGAAGGCGCGTTGGTAGGCGGCGTCGTCCGCGCCGTCGGCGCGGGCCGGGGCGGCACGGGACCCGGCGGTGAACGACGCCGCGGCGGCCAGCGCGGACGCGGCCAGCAGCCGCCGGCGGGACAGTTGGCCGGCCGGGCGCGGCGCGGCGGGATGGTCAGGCGACACGGGTCCTCCATGCGGTCGGCAGAAGCGTCCGCCAGTGGCCGGCGTGAGCCACGTTTCCCGGGTGCCGTCGATTCTTCCAAAGCATAGTCGGATGTCAATGACGTAAAGGATTGGTGCGGATTCCCGACAGGTCCGCACAGACATTGACGGCTGGGCATTGGTTCGGGGACTCTTTGGGGCATGCCCGACAGCACCGGTTCCGGTGCCGGCACGGCCCAGGCGGCGCTCGACGCCGTCCAGCGCTACCCGCGCGAGGCGATCGCGATCGCCCAGCGGGTGCTGGCCGCCGGCCCCGCGGCCGGGGCCGACGAGCGCTCCACCGCCGAGCGGGCCGTCGGTCTGGCCCTGCGGGAGCTCAACGACCTGCCCGGCGCGCTGCGCCACCTGCGCCGCGCGGTCCGGGCCGCCGGCACGCCCCGGACCCGGGCGCTGGCCCGGATGAGCCTGGGTTACGTGTTGGCCAACGCCGGTCACACCGCCGCGGCGCTGCGCGCGGTGACCGCCGCGCTGCCGCAGCTCGTCGGCGCCGACGCGGGACGGGCCCGGATGCAGCGGGGCGTGGTGCTGCACTACCGGGGTCGCTACGACGAGGCGGTACGCGACTACGGCCTGGCCGTCGACATCGCCCTGCGCGAGGGTGACCTGTTGCTGGAGGCACGGGCGCGCAACAACCGAGGGCTGCTCAACGCCCACCGGGGCGCCGCCGGCGGCACCGACGACCTGTCCCGCGCGGCAGCCGCCTTCCAACGGCTGGGCCTGGACCTCGCGGCGGCCGATGCCCGGTGGAACCGCGGCATCGCGGCCGGCCAGCGCGGTGACATCGCCGGCGCGCTGCGCTGCTTCGCCACGGTCGACGAGGAGTACCGGCGGCTCGCCGTACCCCGGCCGGCGCTGCTGCTGGACCGCGTCGAGTTGCTGCTGTCGGTGCCGCTGGTCGACGAGGCGGTGGTGGTCGCGACAGCGGCCGTCCGGGAACTGGGGCGCCGGGGCATGGCCTCCGACCTGGCCGAGGCGCTGCTGGCCCGGGCCCGCGCGGCGCTGCTCGCCGCGGACCTGGACACCGCGACCGAGGCCGCCGCCGCGGCCCGGGCCCGGTTCCGTCGCCAGGGCCGGCCCACCTGGGCCGCCTTCGCCCGGCACGTCGAGCTGCGCGCCGAGTACCGTCGCGGCACCCGCTCGGCGCGCCTGCTCACCGCCATGGCGCGTACCGCCGACCAGCTCGACGGCACCGGGTGGCCGGGCCCGGCGCTGACCACCCGGATCGAGGCCGGCCTGGTGGCCGCCGCGCTGGGGCGGCCGGGCCGGGCCCGGAACCTGCTGGCGGTGGCCGCCCGGGCCCGCCGTCGCGGGACCGCCGACCGGCGGGCACAGGGCTGGTACGCCCTGGCCCTGTCGCGCCGGCTCGGCGGGGACGAGCCCGGGGCCGCCCGGGCGCTGCGCCGCGGGCTGGCCGTGCTCGACCGGCACCGGGTGTCGCTCGGCGCCACGGAGCTGCGTGCCCACAGCGGAGCGTACGGTCAGGAACTGGCGGCGGAGGGCCTCGACATCGCGGTCCGGGCGGGGGCGCCGGCGCGGGTCCTGGCGTGGGCGGAGCGGTGGCGGGCCAATGCGCTGCGGGCCCGGCCGGCCCGGCCCCCGGCCGACCCCGACCTGGTGGCGGCGCTCGCCGAGCTCCGACTGGTCAGCGGCCTGCTCGAAGACGAGGTGCTGGCCGGCCGCCCGGCAACCGCCCTACGCGGCCGGCAGGCCCGGCTGGAGCAGCGCATCCGGGACCTGGCCCGGCGGGTGCCCGGTGGGGGCGTCGTGCTGGCCCCGCCGGGGGTGGGCGCGCTGGCCGCGCGGCTCGGCTCCCGGGTGCTGGTCGAGCTGGTCGCCCACGGCGACCGGATCCGGGCGGTGCTGGTCCGCGACGGCCGGGCCAGCCTGCACGACCTCGGTCCGCTCGCCGCCGCGGTGGACCTGGCCCGCCGGCACCGGTTCGCCCTGCGCCGGCTGGTCACCACCGGCGACGAGGCCGCCGCGCGGGCGGGGGCCGGCCACGCCGCGGTCGCCCTGGACCGGCTGCTGTTCGCCCCGCTGCGGTCGCGGCTGGCCGACCGGGCCCTGGTGATCGTCCCGGTCGGGGCGCTGCACGCGGTGCCCTGGTCGGCGCTGCCCACCTGCGCGGGGCGTCCGGTGACCGTCGCCCCCTCGGCCACCGCCTGGCTCGGCGCGGACCGGCGGGAGCTGCCGACCGGGCCGCCGGTCCTGGCCGCCGGCCCGCGCCTGCCGGCCGGGCACCTCGAGGTGTGCCGGCTCGCCCAGGTCCTGCCCGGGGCGCGGCGGCTCACCGGGGCCGACGCCACCACCGCGGCGTTGACCGCCGCGCTGGACGGGGCGGGGCTGGTGCACATCGCCGCCCACGGCACGTTCCGCGCGGACAACCCGCAGTTCTCCACCCTGGAACTGGCCGACGGGCCGCTGTTCGCCCACGAGTGGGAGGCGGTCGCCCGGCCGCCCGGCTGCGTGGTGCTCTCCGCCTGCGACTCCGGCCTGACCGGGCTGCGCCCCGGCGACGAGGTCATGGGGTTCACCGCGGTGCTCCTGGCGCTCGGCACCCGGTGCCTGATCGCGACCGTGCTGCCCGTGCCGGCCGAGCCCACCACGGCGCTGATGCTGGACCTGCACGCGCGGATGCGGGCGGGTGCCGGCCCGGCGCGGGCCCTCGCCGACGCACAGCGGGCGTTCGGTGCGGCGGGCGACGGTCCCGCCCGGGCCACCGCGGCGGCGTTCGTCTGCTTCGGGGCCGGCTGACCGGAGCGGGAACGGTCGCTCGGCGGCGGCGAGAGCGTCGGCGATCCGGCGAAGCGGCTCCAGCCGGTCATGAGACGAGCTGCCGCAGCACGGTGGGGTCGGTGATCGTGTCGTCGGCGGCGAGCATGATCGCTTTCGACAGGATCGCCGAGAGCATCGGGTCGTCCTCGAACGGCAGGTGCAGCCGTCCGGTGCCGTCGCGTGCCGGGACGATGCACAGGTAGGCGTCGTGGGGCTCCATCATGATGTTGCCCGAGCCGAGGTGGATCCGGTAGCCGCGCACGTTCCCGCGTACGTGCAGGTAGCGATCCGTGAGGGTGACCCGTTCGGCGATGGCCATGCGGGGGAGCAGCCGGGCCAGGGCGTCGCGGCGTACCTGCGCCGACGGGGCCAGCGGCCCGACGGCGGCGCGGTGCCAGTAGTCCCGGAACCGGTCCTCGCCGCGGTCGGCCCACTGCGGGTCGGTGGCGATCGAGGTGACGCCGACGAACAGGTCCACGTCGCGCATCGCCTCGGTGAACACCAGCGGCGGTACGTCCGCGACCGGTGCGGGTTGCCAGGTCGCGCCGTCGGAGCGGGCGAAGCGCACCTGGTCGGTGGCGCAGTGGTGGACGTCGTGGTCGCCCGGGTCGTCGGTGTCGGCGAGTTGGTGGTGGAAGGACGCCCGCCAGGCGCCACCGCCGAAGAGCTTCGTGGCTTCGCTGTCGTAACCGCCGTCCCACGTGCCCAGGTAGCCGGCCTGCCAGCCGCGGGCGCGCATGAGCGCGTTCGCCTGGCGGTAGCGCAGGATGTGCGCGGCGAACCGGTTGGAGTAGGAACCGGTCCGCTCCTCGGCCGGCGTGAGCAGGTAGACCTCACGGAACGCCTGCTTGAACGGTTGCGTCAGGCCGGCGGCGAGCACCCGTTCCCGCCAGGCGAGGGTCTCGTCCACGCGAGCGCGGACGGGATGCCACAGCCGGACCCGATCGCCGGGCACCGGTCGCCCGTCGAGACCGACGATCGTCCACCCGTCGCCGTCCCCGCGGGGCAGGCCCGCCGACCAGTGCAGCCCGTCGGTGCTGGTCTCCCAGAGCAGCCGCCGCCCGTACGTTCCGGTGATCGGGTGGTCCAGGAAGCGCGACACCCAGTCCGCGTACGACCACACGCGATCCTCGGACAGCAGCGCCTCCACCCGCTGGCGTTCGGAGGTCAGCGTCGCGTTGACGCTCTTCACCAGGCCACGGAGCTGCCTCAGCTCGTCGGCGTGCGCCTCCTTGACCGCCGCCGGGACACCCCTGAGCGCGGTGCCGCCCCGCGCGAAGGTCAGGCGCGCCTTCTCGCCCTCGACCCGCACCGTCGCCTCGTACGGGCCGACCGGGGTCCGCCGGCTGCCGGTGGAGTCGAGCCCGTGGTCGTCGACGGCGAGTTCCATCGCCTCGCTGAGCGACCACCCGCGCAGGGCGCCGAGGTGCGCCAACGCGGTCTGCGCCCGACTGCGTACCGCCTTGTTCTTCACCGTCACCGCGAGCCGCGCCAGGGTCCGCACCGGCGCCTCACCGGCGCGCTCCGCGAGCAGACGCACGGCCGCGATCGCGGTGCGCTGGGCGTGCGGGAAACCGGACGCCTGGCGGGGCGCGGCCGAGGCGACGGCGGTGACCCCGGCCAGCAGGTCGGTCGCCGCCTCGTCCGACTCCCGCGACAGCGCCCATGCCAGGCCACGCAGGAGACGGTCCGTGTCGTCGTGTACGGACCGCCGGTGGGCGACGAACGCCGCCAGGACCGCGTGGACCGCCTTCCTCCCGTCGGCGGCGCTCGCGAGGTGCCCGTCGAGGACGCGCAGCCACCGCGCCGGCGCCGCCGGCTTGTCGAGCGAGGCGCAGTGCGTCAGCAACTCGGCCACACCCGGGGCGGCCAGGACGTCACCCAGACCGGCACGGACGAGCGGACCGAACTCGTCCCCGTGGTGCAACAACCAGGACGGCACGCGGCGACCCGTGGCGCGGTCGAGCGCCTCCCCGATCAGCGTGACGACCCGGCGGCGGGGGCCGGCCGCCGGGACGTGGCGCGTGGTGAGTTCGGCGAACAGGGCCGACAGCGCCGGTGCCAGATCGGCCAGGTCGGCGGGGGTCAGGTGCCCGGCGATCGTCGCCGGCAACTCCAGATGGGCGCCGTCGTCGTAGCCGTGCCCACGCCCGGCCACCTCCAGGCACCACAGCAGATCCGCCCGGGTCCAGTCGTGCGCGCCGTCCGCGAGATTCCGCAGGACGTCGTTCAGGGCGGTCGGACTCGAACTGGTCGCCGCCTCCCGGTGCATGGCCAGTGCGGCGCGGCGGCGACGCTCGGCCGACCACGACTCGGTGACGGTCCACTCCGGGGTGCGGGTCACCGACGCGCCCCAGTAGTAGGTGGTCGTTCTCCCGATCACCGCCCGGATCCGGGCGTCGGCGTCGACCAGGCCGGTCTCGACTCGCCGGCGGTCCGCCGCGCTCAGCGCGGGAAGCAGTCGCGCCCAGCCGCGCACGTCAGCCACCCACCAGGGGAACGAGCCGCACGAAGGCCACCTCGGGATCCGCGAGCAGGTCGATCTCCTCGTCCAGATCCTCGACCTGGTGGTCACCCACCAGCAACACGAAGCCGTTGCGGGCGAAGGCGGCACACGCCGCGTCCGCCTGACGCTCCCAGTCCAGCCGCCGGCCCCGGCCGACCCGGTAGCCGTTCAGCGTCGCCTCCGCGTCGGTCGGCCGCACCAGGCCCCGGAAGAGGTCCGCCTGGTCGGCGTTGAACCGCGCCACCTCCTCGCGTACCCGCAACCGGACCAGCTCCCGCGCGCGGATGCGCTCGGGCAGGCCGGTCAACGGCCACTGATCGATCGCCCTGCCCGTCGCTGTCTCGTCCCGAACCGTCACCGTGGCCATCGCGCCGTGCTCCTTGCCTCGAGGTGAGCGGCATCATGGCACGACAGTCCGACGGAACGGCTCCGGAGCGATGGCCGAGAACGCGCGGAACTCCACCACCGACGACGGATTCCGCGGCCGGCAGTCGGTAACCGGACTGTGCGGGCCGCCGGCCGGGGCGCATCGTGGGAGCTG
This sequence comes from Micromonospora sp. NPDC049201, assembly GCF_055586805.1. NCBI lineage: Bacteria > Bacillati > Actinomycetota > Actinomycetes > Micromonosporales > Micromonosporaceae > Micromonospora > Micromonospora sp. NPDC049201. Next base: position 14,736 of record NZ_JBVJHM010000016.1, read on the forward strand.
GACACCCCTGCTGGAGGTTGCTCGGAGAGGGAGGCCGTCATGGAGCTGAACCGGCGGTTGGCACAGGACCCACCGGAACGCAGCGCGAGCCAGGTGATCGGCCCGCACCTGCTGGGCAGGGTGTACCGGCCGGACCCGCGGGACTGGTCGCTGCCGCGGCTCATGGAGATCGCCGAGCCGCCGGAGGAGATCCGGCAGCGGACCATCGAGCAGGTGCTGAGCGAGACCACCTACTTCACCGACTGGCGGGCGTACCTGGTCTTCTGGCGCTGGCTCAAGAAGCAGGCCGGCGGGATCCCACCCGCGCCGGGCCCGACGCCGGCCGGTGACGGGGCCCCGGCCTGGCAGCTGCCGATCCAGCTCGACCAGGGCGACACCGGGCACTGCGTGGGCTTCGGCTGGACGGGCTGGGTGGATGCCACGCCGGTCCCGGGGGAGTTCCAGAACGCCGACGCGCACGCGCTGTACTACGAGTGCAAGGTGATCGACGGCGAGCCGCGGGCGGAGAACGGCTCGACCGTCCGGTCCGGGGCGCTGGCGCTGCGCGACCGGGGCCGGCTCGCGGCGTTCGCGTTCGCCGGCTCGCTGGCCGAGATCGACCAGTGGATCGACACCCAGGGCTCGGTGGTGGTCGGCACCAACTGGACGGACGACATGTTCCACCCGGACGCCGACGGCTACGTGCGGCCGACCGGCAGGGTGGCCGGCGGGCACTGCTACGTGATGCTGGACCGGCTGGACTCCGAGCAGGCGTACCTGTTCCAGAACTCGTGGGGGAGCGGCTGGGGCCAGCACGGCCGCTTCAAGATCAAGTGGGCGGACTTCGCGGGCCTGCTCGCCGCCGAGGGTGAGGCGTGCTGCGCCGCCGAGCTGCCGCACTGACCACGACGTCCGCCACGGACCGGGCTCCTTCCCCTCGACCATGGTCATGCCTGCGGCGGGCGCACCTCGACGATCATCTCCGTCTCGCAGCAGATGTCCAGCGTCAGCGCGGCGACGGTGACCGCCGACCGGGCGTGCCGCCCGCGCTCGCCGTACAGGTCCATGAGCAGGTCCGAGCAGCCCTCGGCGACCACCGACGGTTTGTTGAAGCCGGGTTCGCCGTAGACGTACGCGTTGATCTTGACGATCCGGACCACGTCGTCCAGGTCACCGATCTCCCGGCGCAGCGAGGAGAGCAGCGCGAGCGCGTTGTAGCGGGTCGCCGCCCGCGCCTCGGCGACGCCGATGGCCACGCCGACCGGGCCCTTGAAGGGGTAGCTCCCCTCGTGGAACGGACCGTGGCCGGCGAGGTACACGAGGTTGCCGGTGCGGACCGCGCGGACCCGGCGGGTGCCCGGCTTCTCCGGCAGCACCGGCAGCTCCAGGCCCAGTTCCGCGATCCTCTTCTCGATCTCCATGTGGCTGCTCCTCAGTTCCCGTCCCAGAAGACGATGCGTTTGCGGGCCAGCTCGATCAGCTTCGTCATGCCGATGCCCATCAGCCCGAGCAGGATGAGGATCGCGAAGACGGTGGCGATGTCGAGCCGGAAGTTGGCCTGGAGGATCAGCACGCCCAGCCCCATCTGGCCGCTGACGAACTCGCTGACGATCGCGGCGATGACCGCGTAGACCGCGGCGATCTCCAGGCCGGCGAAGATGAACGGCAGGGCGCTGGGCACGATCACCAGGCGGATGGTGAGCGCCCGGCCCGCGCGCAGCGAGCGCATGAGTTCGAGCCGCTCGGCCGGCACCGAACGCATCCCCGACACGGTGTTCACGAAGATCGGAAAGAACGTGACGAGGACCGCCAGCGCGACCTTCGACTCGATGCCGAAGCCCAGCCAGACCACCATCAGCGGGGCGATCGCGATCTTCGGTACCGCCTCGATCATGACGATGTACGGGCGGATGATCGCCTGCGCGGTGGGGGAGATGGCGACCAGGCCGCCCAGCAGGAGGCCGATGACCACGCCGCCGCCGAACCCGAGGAGCACCTCCTGGAGCGTGCGCCAGAAGTGCGGGTAGAAACTGGCCGGGCCGGTCTGCGCGAGCCCGCGCCAGAGCGACCGCACGACGCTGACCGGGGTGGGGACGAGCACCGAGTTGACCTGGGTGACCCGGACCGCGACCTCCCAGCCGACGATGATCAGCACCAGGGAGACCGGAAACCAGAGTCGCGCGGTGAGGCGTCGCTCGGCCGGCTCCGCGTCGCCGGGGAGGTTGCGGGCGGACAGGACTTTCTCCGACACTGCCATGCGTCACTCCGGTCGGTCGAGAAGCTGACGGATCTGGTTGGTGTACGCGCCGAAGTCCGCCGAGCCGGTGACCTCGAGTTCGCGCGGCCGGGGCAGGGTGACGTCGACGATCTCGCGGATCGTGCCGGGGCGTCCGGTCATCACGATGATCCGGTCGGAGAGGAACACCGCCTCGGCGATGCTGTGCGTGACCAGCAGGATGGTCTTGCCGGTCTGCTGCCGGACGCGCTCCACCTCGAGGTTCATCTGGTCCCGGGTCATCGCGTCCAATGCCCCGAACGGCTCGTCGAGCAGCAGCAGCCGGGGATCCTGCAACAGCGAGCGGGCCAGCGCGGCACGTTGCTGCATGCCGCCGGAGAGTTCGCCGGGGTACTTCTCGGCGAACCCGTCCAGCCCGACCATCTCGATCAGGGCCCGGGCCCGGGGCCGTACGTCCCGGAACCGGCGGCCGGCCACGATCCCGGGCAGGGCGACGTTCTGCTCGACGGTCCGCCACGGCAGCAGCACCGCCTGCTGGAACATCAGGCCCACGTCGGTGCCCGGTCCGGCTCCGGCGGCGTTGATGTCCACCGTGCCCCCGGTCTCGCCGGTCAGGCCGGCGACGATGCGCAGCAGGGTCGACTTGCCGCACCCGGACGGGCCGAGGATGGCGACGAACTCCCCCTCGGCCACGTCGAACGACACGTCCTGGAGGGCGACGACCGGAGTGCCGGTCCGGGTGCCGTACACCTTGGACAGGCCCCGGGCCGACACCACCGGCGTCCGGGTCACGAGGTCGGCCACGAGGTCGCCTTCGCCCGGACCGCCGCCGCGTCGATCGCGCCGATCTTGGCGGCCACGTCGTTGGTGTAGAACGCCGAGACGTCCTTGACCTTGTCCTGGACGCCGAGGAACTGGACGTACGCCTGCCACGACTCCGCGGTGAACTGGCCGTACGGCTTCTCCGCCGAACCGTCGTCCTCGATCACGTCGATCCGGCGCTTGAGCACCGGCAGCGCGGCCCGCATGGCCTTGGCCCGGTCGCCGGTGGGGGCGAACTGCGGGTACTGCTCCCAGTGGATGCGGATGGCCGCCTCCGGGTTCGCCTTGGCGAACAGCACGGACTTGGTGTAGGCGCGGGCGTATCCCGCCGCCGCCTCGGGGTTCTCGGTCAGCCAGGCGTTGCGGGCCAGCAGCCCGGCGCCGAAGAGGTCCGCGGTCACGCCGGGCTTGTCGAGGTAGCGGAACCGGTATCCGGCGGCCTCCAGCGCGGCGTACCGGACGTCGTTGATGACCAGCGCGTCGATGTCGCCCTTCTTGAGCGACTCGGCCGCCGCCGCCTCGGTGCCGACGGCGACGAAGTCGACCGAGGCCGGGTCGACGCCGGCGGCGCGCAGGCCGGCCTTGGCGAAGAGTTCGAAACTGCCGCCCAGGGAGGCCAGGCCGATGGTGGCGTCCTTCAGGTCGGCGAAGGACCGGACCGGGCTGTCCGGCAGGACCGTCGCGTCGAAGAGGAACGTCGGCGCGACCTCGTAGAAGTACCGCAGGTCCAGGTTGCGTCCGTCCGCGGCGGCCTGCACCAGCACGTCCGGGCTGGGCGCGGAGATGTCGGCCTGGCCGGCGGCGAGCAGTTGCAGGCAGGCGCCGGTGCCGCCGGCGACGGGCAGCATCTCGAGGGAGATCTTCTCCTCGGCGAAGTAGCCGAGCTTCTCGCCGATCCAGAACGGCGCGCCGCTGGCGGCGAGCGTCTCGGCGCAGTAGACGTAGCGGACCTTGCTGACTCCGTTCGCGTCGGCGCCGCCGCCCGCGCCGTCGTCGCCGCACCCGGTGGCGGAGAGCGCCACGACGAGCACTCCGGCGAGGAACAACCGCTTTCTGATCATCCGACTACCTCCACGACCGTTCCGGATGGGCCCCCGACTGTCATGTTCCGTATGGCGGAACATTGTTTCTATGAACGATGAAGCTAGGAGCGGTCGGGATCGCTGTCAAGACATCGCCCGGACGGCGGCGGCAAAGTCGGCCATCTGTGCCAGCGCGTCGTCGCCGCTGATCCGACCGGCGAACTTGACCACCAGATCGGTCACCCCGACCTCGGTCTCCAGTCGTCGCACCCAGGCGACGCAGGTGTCGAGGTCGCCGACCACGTACCGGTCGGCCAGCCGGCTCGCGAAGTCGCCGGCGCTGGCCCGGGTGACCATGGGATTGCCGCGCAGCAGGTGCAGCTCGTGCGAGACGCGCAGGTACTCCTCGGCGTCCCGCCGGGCCTGCGCGTCCGTCTCGCCCAGCACCACGTGCCGGACCAGGGGCCGGAACGCGGCCGGTGGCCGACCCGAGGCGGCCCGGTGCTGGTCCACGGTCGCGAAGCCCCGGACGACCTCGTCCACGGTGAGCGCCGCGTCCGGGAACCAGGCCTCGCCGTGGCGGGCCGCCCGGCGCATCGCCGCGACCGACCGGCCGCCGACCCAGACCGGGACCGGCCAGGCGGGACGGGGGGAGAGCGTGAAGTCGGCCAGGGTGCGGTCGTCGTCCCGGTAGGAGACCGACTCCTGGTGCCAGAGCCGGTCCATCAGGGTTAGGTGGCGGTCGGTGACGGCGCCCCGCCGGCGGGCGTTGGTGCCCAACGCGGCGAACTCCGGCTCGTCCCAGCCGATCCCCGCGCCGAGCACCGCCCGGCCCTCGCTGAGGTTGCTCAGCAACGCGAACTCCCCGGCCAGCCGGACCGGGTCGGCCAGCGGCAGGATCAGGATGTTCGTGCCCAGCCGGACCCGCTCGGTCCGGGCCGCGACCGCGGCCAGCACCAGTTGCGGCGAGGGCCAGTAGGTGGGGTAGCCGTGGTGCTCGCCGAGCCAGACCGAGTCGTACCCCATCGCCTCGGCGGCGACCGCCTGGGCGACGGTACGGCGCACGTCCGACCCGCCCTCGGGCAGTCGGACCCCGAGCCGGAGCCTAGCCACGGTCCACCGCCGGGTAGCTGGCCTGGTCGAACACCCGCATGTCGTGGCCGGGGAGCACCACGTCGGCGTGTTCGGCCAACCGGTCGAAGGACCGGTAGTAGTCCGCCAGGTTCACGTGGGTCCGGGACGGGACCACCCGGTAGGGCCCGGCGCCCCGCCAGTTCTCGAACTGGGCGCAGTGGTCCCCGGCGAGGGCGTACCGGCCGGCGGCGGTGTCCACCACCAGGGCGGTCATGCCGGGCGTGTGTCCCGGGATGTGCAGCAACCGCAGACCGGGACCGAGCGTGACGTCGCCCTCGATCAGCCGCGTCCGGTCCATGGTGGCCAGCCAGCGGGGGGTGAAGCCGAGCGCCGGCGCCTCGTAGGCCGCCTGGTGCACCGGGTACGGCGCGACGGCGTACGCGACCTCGCTGCGCTGCACCACGAACTCCGCGTTCGGGAACAGGTGGTTGTTGCCGCAGTGGTCGTAGTGCAGGTGGCTGAGCACGACCGTCCGGACCGCGGCCGGGTCCACGCCGGCGGCGGCGAGCGCCACGGCCGGTTCCTCCTCGGCGGTGCGCTCGAACGGCCGGTGGTGCCGGGTCACCCACTCCGCGTCCGGCGAGCCGGTGTCCAGGATCGTCACGTCGCCCCGGTCGTCCCGGACCACCCAGATGATGTGCGGGCTCTCCACCGTCTCCCCGGGGTGCTGCCCCCAGAGCAGGTCGGCCCGCCGGATGCCGGGGGCGCGGCCCACCCGTACCGGCACGATCTGCGATGTCATCGTCCTCCCGCCCCGACGGACCACCCGTCGATCGCTCAACGTTGGACCGGTTGGTGGAACACCATTCCGGAGAGCGGTACCGTAACAGCGCGTGAGAGCGAAGCCCAGGGCTGGCGGATCGCCGTTTCCTTTCCTTGACCAGCGGGTCCGGCACTCGGTACGGTTTGAGGAACGACGTTCCCGCTAACGGAACGACTGAACGACGGGAGTGGCCGGGTGGGTGGTCAGGAGTCGCGGAGCCGGCGGGCGCTGGACGGTGTCCGGGTGCTCGACGTGTCGACGATCCTGGCGGGTCCGTTGACCTGTCAGATCCTCGGCGACTTCGGCGCCGACGTGATCAAGATCGAACACCCGCGGCACGGGGACGGCATGCGGGGCCACGGCCTCAGCAAGGACGGCGTCGGCCTCTGGTGGAAGATGATCAGCCGCAACAAGCGGACCGTCGGGCTCTACCTGGGCGACCCGGAGGGTCAGGAGATCTTCCGGGAGTTGGTCCGCACCGCCGACGTGGTGGTCGAGAACTTCCGCCCCGGCACGCTGGAACGCTGGGGCCTGGGCTGGGCGGACCTGCGGGCGCTCAACCCCGCGCTGGTGCTGCTGCGGGTCACCGGCTTCGGGCAGACCGGCCCGTACGCCGCCCGCCCCGGCTTCGGCACCCTCGCCGAGTCGATGAGCGGCTTCGCCCACCTGACCGGGTCGCCGGACGGGCCGCCGATGCTGCCCGCCTTCGGGCTGGCCGACTCCATCGCCGGGATCACCGGCGCGGCGGCGGTGCTGACCGCCCTCTACGCGCGGGCCACCGGCGACGGCACCGGCCAGGAGATCGACCTCGACATCCTGGAACCGATCATGACGGCGGTCGGCCCGAGCGTCATCTACGTCGACCAGCTCGGCGTGGTCCAGCAACGGACCGGCAACCGGTCGCTGAACAACGCCCCGCGCAACACGTACCGGACCGCCGACGGGCACTGGGTGGCCATCTCCACCTCGGCGAACTCCATCGCCGAACGGGTGCTGACCCTGGTCGGGCACGCCGAGGTGATCAGCGAGGAGTGGTTCGCCACCGGCGCCGGCCGGGCGCGGCACGCCGACCTGCTCGACGGGTACGTGGCCGACTGGATCGGCGCGCGGACCCGGGCCGAGGTGATCGAGTCGTTCACCGCCGCCGGGGCCGCCGTCGCGCCGGTGTACGCGCCTGACGAACTCCTGGCCGATCCGCAGGTCAGGGCGCTGGACATGATCACCCAGGTGCCCGATCCGGACCTGGGTCAGATCCGGATGCAGAACGTGCTGTTCCGGATGAGCGCCACCCCCGGTGAGATCCGCTTCACCGGGCGGGGCGTGGGGGCCGACACCGACGAGGTGCTCGGCGACGAACTGGGCATCGGCGCGGAACGACTCGCCGAGCTGCGAGACCGGGGAGTGCTGCGATGACCGTGGAGACCATCCCGAGCGAGCGGCGCGGCGACGTCCTGCTCGCCGCCGTCGAGGCGGGCGTCCGGGTCTTCGACCTGGGCCGGCCGTTGCGCATCGGCATGCCCCAGTCGCCGAACCACCCGCCGTTCTGGCACACCCTGCCCCGCCGGCACGGCGACAGCTACCGGGCCGACGGGATGTCCGCCGCCAACGACCTGATCTCGCTGGGCACCCACGTCGGTACGCACATCGACGCCCTCGCGCACGTCTCCGTCGACGGCCTGCTGCACGACGGCACCGACGCGATGCGGGCGCAGACCGGCGGCGGCTTCACCACCGGGGCGATCGACGAACTGCCCCCGCTGGTGGGCCGCGGGGTGCTGCTCGACGTGCCGGCCGCGCTCGGGGTCCCCGCCCTCGACCCGGCGTACGAGATCACGCCCGCCGACCTGGACGCCGCCGTCGCCCGGCAGGGCACCCCGGTCGGACCGGGCGACGTGGTCCTGGTGCGCAGCGGCTGGGGCCGCCGCTACGACGACCGGGAGGCATACATCGGACACGCGACCGGGGTGCCCGGCGTCGGCGAGGCCGGGGCCCGGTGGATCGCCGCCCGCGGCGTGCGGCTGGCCGGTGCGGACACCATCGCCTTCGAACGCCTCGCCGCCGGGTCCGGGCACGCCCTGCTGCCCGCGCACCGGGTGCTGCTCGCCGAACACGGCATCAACCTCATCGAGGCGATGGCCCTGGAGGAACTGGCCGAGTCCGGGGTGCGGGAGTTCACAGTCGTGCTGGCGCACCTGAACATCGTCGGCGCGACCGGCAGCCCGGTCCGCCCGCTCGCGCTGGTCGTGTCCGGATGACCGCCACGCCGCCGGCGACCACCCTGGGCGGGCAGCTCGCCGCGTTCGCCGCGGCCCACGGCCCGGCCGGCGTTCCCCTGCCCGCGCCGGTGGTGCGCAGCGTCGCCCAACGGGTGCTGGACGTGCTGGGCATCGCGGTCGCCGCCACCACGCTGCCCACCAGCGCGGCCGTGCTCGACCTGGTCGCCGAGCGGGGCGGCCGGCCGGACGCCCGGGTGGTCGGGCTGCGCCAGCGGGTGCCGGCCAGCGAGGCGGCGTTCGCCCACGGTGTGCTCGCCCACTCGCTCGACTACGACGACACCCACCTGCCGTCGGTGCTGCACCCCAGCGCCAGCGTGGTCCCGGCGGCGCTGGCCGTCGCCGAGCCGACCCGGGCCACCGGCGCGGAGGTGGTCGCCGCCATCGCGGTCGGCCTGGAGATCTGCGTACGGGTGGGGATGGCCGGTTACGACGCGGCCACCGGGGCGAACCGGTACTTCGACCGGGGACAGCACGCCACCTCGATGTGCGGGGCGGTCGGCTCGGCCGCCGCCGCCGCGAAACTGCTCGGTCTCTCCGCCGACGGCGTGCTGCACGCCATGGGCATCGCGGCCAGCATGGCGTCCGGGATCATCGAGAGCAACCGCACCGGCGGCACCGTCAAGCGGATGCACTGCGGCTGGGCCGCGCACGCCGGGGTGTACGCCGCGCAGCTCGCCCAACGCGGGATCACCGGCCCGGCGACCCTGCTGGAGGGGCGCTTCGGCTTCTTCCAGGCGTTCCTCGGCGGCGAGTTCGACGCCGGGGCGGTCACCGACGGGCTCGGCCAGCGCTGGGAGGTGCCGGGGATCTTCTTCAAGCCGTACCCGGCGAACCACTTCACGCACGCCGGCATCGACGCCGCGCTGGCGCTGCGGGACGCCGGCCTGCGCCCGGCCGACGTGGCCAGCGTCGAACTGGCCGTGCCGACCGCCACCGTCCGCACCATCGGCGAGCCCCTCGACGTCAAGCAGGCCCCGGAGACCGGTTACCAGGCGCAGTTCTCCGGCCCGTACACCGTCGCGGCCGCGCTGCTCGGCGGCGGTGGCGGTCTGGGTCTGGGCCTTGACGACTTCACCGACGACCTGGCCCGTGACCCGGTCCGGCGACGGCTGATGAGCCGGGTCACCGTGGTCGCCGACCCGCGCTGCGACGAGATCTTCCCGCACCAGTTCCCGGCCGTGCTGCGGGTGCGCACCACCGACGGCCGGCTCCTCGAGGAGGCCGTGCTCGCCAACCGGGGCGGCTCGCACCGCCCGCTCACCGACGACGAGGTCGCCGGCAAGTTCCGCGACAACGCCGGTCGGGTGTTGCCGCCGGAGCGGGTGACCGCGATCGCCCGGGCCGCCCGGGCGCTGCCCGACGCGGCCTCGGTGGATGACCTGCTCAGCCCGCTGATGTTCGAGAACGGTATTCCGCTGTGAGGAACTACGTCGCCCCCGGCGTACAATCTCGTTCGCCGCGTCACGGACCGAAGTGGTCCGACGCCGCAGCGGAGGGACTCTCAGTGACCGAGACCAGCAAGACGATTCTCACCGTGGGCCGCGCGATGGAGGTGCTCACCCTCTTCACCGAACGGAGGGAGTCCACCCTCGGGGTCACCGAGATATCCAAGGCGCTCGGGCTGTCGAAGGCAGTCGTGCACCGGATCCTGTCGACCCTGCTGGAGAAGGACTACATCCAGATCGAGCCGCAGACCCGCCGGTACGCGCTCGGCCACGCGGCCCTCAAGCTCGGCCTGACCTACTTCGAAGGCATCGATGTGCGTCGAATGGCGCAGCCGATCCTGCACGAGCTGGTCACGGCCACCCAGGAAACCTCCACGCTCTCCATCCGCAGCGGCTGGACCCGGATCTACATCGACCAGGAGACCCCGCCCACCGACATCCGCATGTCGGTGCGGCTCGGCCATCCGTACCCGCTGCACGCCGGTTCGTCGTCGAAGGCGCTGCTGGCCTTCCTCGACCCCGAGGAGCAGGACGCCTACCTCGCCACCGGCCCGTTCGAGCGGCTGACCGACACCACCATCACCACGCCCGAGCAGCTCCGCGCCGACCTGGACCGCATCCGCAGGCGCGGGTACGCCCGGTCGCTGGGGGAGCGTCAGGCCGACGCCGCCTCGGTGGCGGCCCCGGTCTTCGACCACCGGGGCAAGCCGACCGCGGCGATCAGCGTGTGCGGTCCACTGCGCCGCTTCGAACCGAAGATCGACCAGGCGGCCGACGCGCTGCTGGACGCCGTACGGCGACTCTCGGCCCTGATGGGCCACCGGGAGTCGGAGATCATCGGGCAACGCTCCACGGAGTGATGCCCACCAGCGGTGGGGCCGGACCGCCCCGCGGGAGGGAACAGCGGTGTCGGTGCCATCCGCGCTCGACCCATCGGGCGACTCGGTGCTCTACGCGGACCCCGGCGAGGTGGAGCGGCTACGCGACCCGCTGATCGCGGCGCAGGTCCAGCTGTTGGCCCGGCACCACCCGCACTACCGTCGACTCTTCGCGCGCACCGGCGTCGACCCGGACCGGGTACGCGGGGTCGCGGACCTGCGCCGGCTTCCGGTCACCGGCAAGCAGGACTTCCTCGGTGACCCCGAGTCCTTCCGGTTGACCGCACCGGCCGACCTGCCGGTCGCCGAACGCACCCTCGCGTACGTCATCTACACCACCGGCACCACCAGCGGCGCGCCCGCCCCGCTCTACGTCACCACCAGCGACGACTGGGCCTACCTGCTGCACGCCCGGCGCTGCGCCCGGCTGCTCGGTCTCGGCGCCGACGAGGTGATCGCGAACCTCTTCCCGCTCACCCCGTTCCCGATGGGCGCCCGGATCCGCGCCGACCGGACGGCGGCGGCGATCGGGGCGACCATCTTCCAGGGGCACACCGGCCGCCCCTCGCCGGATTGGCCGGTGCACCGCCGGCTCGACGAGGCGATCGACCTGGTGGCGGCACACGGCGCGACGGTGCTGTGGGGGGTCGCCGGGTTCGTCCGCCGGGTGCTGATCCGGGCCGCCGAACGCGGGCTGCGGCTGCCCACGGTCCGCTGGTGCTTCGTCACCGGCGAGGCGACGAGCGCCGCCGGCGTCGAGGATCTGCGCGCCCGGCTGCGCGCGGTGGGCGCGGAGACGGCCCGGGTGGCCAACCGCTACGGCTCGACCGAGGGCTGGTCGATGATCGAGTGCGGGGAGGGAACGGGTTGGCACAATCCCACCCCGGGTCTGATCCACCTGGAGACGGTCGACGTGGCCAGCGGCGAGCCGGTGCCCGACGGGGAACCCGGCCTGCTGCTCATCACCCACCTGCGGGCCCGGGGCACCGCCTTCCTCCGGTACGCCGTCGGCGACATCGTCCGGCTGACCCGGGAACGGTGTGCCTGCGGGCGGACCGCCGAGCGGATCGTCTCCCAGCCGGTCCGCACCAAGGACCTGGTCAAGGTCAACGGCACGCTGGTCAACCTGACCGTGCTCGGCGACGCCCTGGTCGACCTGGCCGGCGTCGCCGAGTACCGGGTGGTTCTCGACCACCTGCGCCCCGGCGACGCGCTCTCCGGCGACGGCGTGGTGGTCGAGGTCGCCCCGGTCGCCGGCCGCGACGCCGACGCGCTGGTCTCGGCCGTACGGTCGCGGATCCGCGACCTGACCCACCTCACGCCCGAGGTGCGGGTGGTCGGCGTGGACGACATCTACGACCCGCTGGCCGACGCCAAACCCCGTCGTCTCGTCGACCGCCGCCACGTCGGCTGACGTCGTCGACACGTAGCTCTCAGAAAGGTCGTGACTGACCGTGTACACCGGTGCCATCGACGTGGTCGTCAATCCGTACACACCCGAGATCGTGGCCGCGCGACCGGCCTGGTCGAAGGACTTCCTCGGCCGCAAGATCGGCGCCGGGGACCGGCTGCCCGGGACGACGATCGAGGAGTACCTGGCCAAGATGGACCGGGCCGGGATCGCCCGGTCCTTCCTGATCGCCGCGAAGCTCGGCCCGGCCGGTGACGTCAACAGTTTCGCGCTCCAGGTCGAGACCGTCGCCGAACTGGTCGCCGCGCACCCGGACCGGTTCAGCGGCCTGGTCGGGTTGGACCCGACCGCCGGCATGGCCGAGCTGCGGCACCTGGAACGGGCGGTCACCGAGTACGGCTTCGTCGGCGCGCACTCGTACCCGCACTGGTTCGGGCTGCCCCCGGACCACCGGCGCTACTACCCGATCTACGCCAAGTGCGCCGAGCTGGACGTGCCGATCCAGCTCCAGGTGGGCCACTGCCTGCGCTACGACGACGCCCGGCCGCTGCGCAGCGTCGGCCGGCCGATCACCCTCGACACGGTCGCCTGCGAGTTCCCCGAGCTGAAGCTGGTCGGCATCCACACCGGGTGGCCGTGGACCGAGGAGATGATCGCGGTCGCGTACAAGCACCCCAACGTGTACATCGGGGTGGACGCGTACGCCCCGAAGCACTGGCCGGCCGCGCTGGTGCACTACATGAACACCTTCGGCCGGGAGAAGGTGCTCTTCGGCACCGACTACCCGGTGATCGACCCGGAGCGCGCCATGACGGAGTTCGCCGAGCTGGGCCTGCGGCCGGAGTCGGCCACGGCGGTGCTGCGCGACAACGCCCTGCGCCTCTACGGTCTCACCGACTGATCCGCCCCGCCGTCGGGGCGTGCGTCACCGACGCCGGCCGGCCGCGGTGAGCGCGACGAGCGCGACCGCGGCGGCGGCGCCACCGACGGAGAACGCGGCCATCGGGCCGACCACGCCGACCAGCAGCGCGCCCACGGCCGGGCCGGTGGACTGGCCGAGCCGCGACGACGCCGACCACGCGCCGATGAGCATGCCCCGGCCGTCGACCGGCTGCCGGGAGACGGCGTGCACGGAGGCGTTGTACGCGCAGCCGACCCCGACGCCGAGGAGCACCACGGCGACCGCCACCACCCACACCGCCGGGGCGGCGGCGGTGAGCAGCAGGGAGACCGCGCACAACCCGAGCCCGATCCGGGCGACCTGCCGGTCGGCGGTCCGCCCGGCGAGCAGGGCCAGGGCCGCCGAGGCGGCGAGACTGCCCACGTTGCCGAGCCCGACGAGCAGACCCCGGGCCGCCAGGGGCACCTCGAAGACCCGGTCCAGGGCCAGCGGCAGCATCGCCGCGGTGGCCGCGGTCATCAGGCCGATGACGACGGTGGTCAGGGCCAGCGCGCCGACCACGGTACGCAGCTCGCCGGCGCGTCGCAGGTCGGCCAGGAGCCGGGCGGAGCGGTGGTCCCGGGTCGGCCGCCGGCCGGGGCCGAGCCCGAGCACCCGGACGGTTCCGGGCACCAGCAGCGCGCCCAGCGCGTAGAGCCAGAACGCGGCGCGTGGGTCGCCGAGGCTCGCCACCGCGCCGCCGGCCATCGGTCCGACGGTGGAGGCGGTGGTCAGCACGAAGGTGTTGACCGCCAGGCCGCGCTGCCGGGCCGCACCGGTCAGCGTCTCGCCGATCACGGTCGGGGGGATGGTGAGCAGGCCGGCGAAGCCGATTCCCTGGACCGCCCGGAGCGCGACGGCCGTGCCGAACGAGTCGACGAGCGCGCAGGCGGTACCGGCGACGGAGAACAGCAGCAGGCAGCCGAGCGCCACCCGGCCGCGGCCGAGCCGGTCGGAGAGGCCGCCCAGCGCCACGGTCAGCACGATGCCGGGCACCGCGATCACGCCCTGGAGGAGCCCGACGGCGGCCTCCGAGACCTGGTACGCGGCGGCGAGTTCCGCCATCGCCGGGGCGAGCGTTCCGTAGCCGGTGGCGCCGACCGCGGACAGTGCGGTGACGGTCAGGATCCCGCCGGTACCGAGCGGTAGGGAAGGCGCCACAAGCGGTCCATTCAGCGGAACGATGTTTCGCTGAACGTACCGCAAACCCGAGCACGGGTCCATAACGGCACGTCAGGCCGTTGACACTGCGGAGAAGCCGGACCTAGTGTGTAGAAACACTGTTCCGCTAAGCGGATCGAATGTGCGAATCGCATGGGAGAGGGGTGCCGGGATGAGTCCGAAGACGGGAGTTCTCGGCCGGTTCAGAGCCCTGAAGGTTTCTGCTCTGGTCGGGGTGGTGGCCCTCCTGGCCACAGCCTGTAGTTCGTCCAACGGGGACAGCGCGGCGGAGGCGGACTCCTCCCCGGGAGCAGCCGGGGCGGACATCGTGGTCGGGGTCGGGGTGATCAACCCCGACCTGGACGCATTCTCCGCCACGTCGCCGCCGCGTTCCTTCTACGCCTACCCGGTCTGGTCCCTGCTGACCCGGGTCGACACCCTCGGCGAGGGCGCCAAGGTGGTCCCCGGCGTCGCCGAGTCGTGGACCCGCGTCAACGACCTGACCTGGCAGTTCGTTCTCCGCAAGGACCTGAAGTTCGCCAACGGCGAGCCGGTCGACGCCGACGCCGTCGTCTACTCCACCAAGTTCATGCTCGACCCGAAGAACGAGGCGAGCATCCGCGGCAAGCTCGGCATCATCAAGCAGGTCGAAGCGGTCGACGCCACCACCATCCGGTTCACCATGAGCGCCCCGGAGGCGATCCTGCCCCGGCTGCTCGGCGCGATGCCGATCGTCCCGCCCAAGGAGCACGCGCGGGTGGGCGCGAAGGCGTTCAACGCCAAGCCCATCGGCACCGGCGCGTTCATGGTCGAGAAGTTCGTCCCCGGCAAGGAACTCGTGCTGGTGCCGAACCCCAACTCCGGGCAGGGCAAGGCGCTGCCGGCCTCGATCACCTTCAAGGCGATCCCGGAGGACGCGGCCCGGGTGGCCGCCCTGCGCGCCGGTGACGTCGACATCATCACCAAGGTCCCGATCGACGGGATCAAGTCGCTGGAGTCCGGCGCGTTCACGGTCTACGACGCGGTCGAGCCCCGCACCTACGTGGTGGACCTGTTCACCGACTCCGGGCCGCTGACCGACGTGCGGGTCCGGCGGGCCGTCGCCCAGTCCCTCGACCTGGACGCGCTGGTCCAGGGCGTGATGGGCGGCAAGGGGCAGGTCGGCCAGGGCCAGTTGGCGCCGAGCTTCATGTCCGGCTACTGCAAGGACGTCACCCGGTACCCGTACGACCTGGCCGCGGCCAACAAGCTGATGGCCGAGGCCGGCGTCTCCGGGCTCAAGCTGAAGTTCCAGACCTCGCAGGGGTTCATCCTGAACGACACGCTGCTCGCCCAGGCGATCGGCGAGATGGTCAACAAGCTGGACGCGGTCGAGTCGGTGGAGATCGCCCCGATGGAGTTCTCCAACTACCTCGACGTGTACTACAACCGCACCGAACGGGCCGACTTCTTCGCCTGGGGCATGAGCAGCTCACCGTTCGTGGACGCCTCCGTGCAGCTCGAACGCCTGGTCACCGGCTACCCCCAGCACAACATCGGCTACTCCAACCCGAAGTACGACGAGTGGTTCGGCAAGCTGCGCTCGGCCGAGGAGGGCACCCCGGAGCGGCAGCAGGCGTTCTGCGAGTTGTCGAAGATCTACAAGGAGGACGTCCCGTCGGTGGCGGTGATGACCATGCCGGACGTCTGGGCCAGCTCCGACAAGATCCGGGGCTTCAAGGTGGACCAGGCGGGCAACCCGGCCTGGGAGCTGATCACCAAGGTGACGGGCTAGACGGGGTCCGACCGTGGCGAAGCTTCTGCGACAGCGGCTCCTGCAGCTGGTCCTGGTCATCCTCGGACTGTCCAGCCTGGTGTTCTTCCTGGTCCGGATCTCCGGCGACCCGGCTTCGGCCATCGCCGGCGCGGACGCGGACCCGGAGACCCTGGCGGCCATCCGCAGCAACCTCGGGCTGAACGAACCGGTGCTCGTCCAGTACGTGAGGTTCCTCGGTGACCTGCTGGTGCTCGACTTCGGCGACTCGTACCAGTACCGCAGCGACGCGATGGCGTTGGTGCTGGACCGGTTCCCGGCGTCGGCGCTGCTGACCCTCCTCGCGATGCTCATCGCGGTCGGACTCGGCGTACCGGCCGGGGTGCTCGGTGCCGTGCACCGGGACGGGCTCCTCGGCCGGGCCGTCAACGGCCTCGCCATCCTCGGGCAGAGCGTGCCGAACTTCGTGCTCGGTCTGGTGCTCATCATGATCTTCGCGGTCAGCCTGGGCTGGCTGCCGAGCTTCGGCGGGGAGGGGGTGGTGAGCCTGATCCTGCCGGCCGTCACCCTCGCCGCCTTCATCTGCGCCCGGCAGATGCGGCTGGTGCAGGCGTACACCCTGGAGGAACTCAGCAAGGGGTACGTGCGGACGGCGAACTCGCTCGGCTACAGCACCCGGCGGATCCGCTACCGGCACATCCTGCGCAACGTCAGCGTGCCCATGCTCTCGCTCGTCGGGCTGGAACTCGGCCAGTTCATCGCCGGTTCGGTGGTGGTGGAGTCGGTGTTCTCCTGGCCCGGCCTGGGCCGGTTGATGGTCGAGTCGGTCACCGCCCGCGACTACCCGGTGCTCCAGGCGGGCGTGTTCGTCATCGGCGTGCTCGTCGTGCTGATCAACTTCATCGTCGACCTGCTCTACCAGGTGGTCGACCCCCGACTCAAGGCGCAGTTGGTGACCCGATGAGCACAGTGCTGACCGTTCCCGAGCCGGGCGGGGCCGAACCCGTCGCCGAGGTCGTCCCCGCGCCGCGCCGGCCCCGCCGGCGCCTCCTGCCGAGACACTTCGGCGCCCGGATCGCGCTCGGCTTCCTGATCGTCGGCGTCCTGGCCGCGATCTTCGCCCCGGCCGTCTCGCCGTACGACCCCAACGAGCAGTCCCTGCTCAACCGGCTCGCCGCGCCGTCGCTGTTCGGCGGCGAGGGCGCGCACCTGCTCGGCACCGACGAACTCGGCCGGGACCTGCTCAGCCGCGCCATCCACGGCGGCCGGGTCAGCTTCACCGTCGGGTTCGTCGCGGCCACCTTCGCCGGCCTGCTCGGCACCATCCTCGGCGTCGTCGCCGGCTACTACCGGGGCATCGTGGAGTCGGTGATCATGCGGACGGTCGACATCCTCACCGCGTTCCCGTTCCTCATCGTCGCCCTCGCCGTGGTCGCCGTCTTCGGCGCCAAACTGTCGGTGCTGATCATCGTGCTGGTGCTCTGGGAATGGGTGCCGTTCACCCGGCTCGCCCACGCCAAGACGCTGAACGTGGTCTCCACCGACTACTTCCGGGCCGCCGTCGCCATCGGCCGTCGGGGTGCCGGCATCCTCGCCCGGCACGTGCTGCCCAACATCGCCGGTCCGCTCATCGTCGTCTGGACGTTCGTGGTGGCCCGGTCCATCGTCATCGAGAGTTCGCTCAGCTTCCTCGGGCTCGGCGTGCCGCCGCCCACCGCCACCTGGGGCGGGATGCTGAGCGCCAGCCGGGGCTACCTCGACACCGCCTGGTGGATCCCGCTGGTCCCCGGCGTGGCCATCACCCTGGTCGTGTTGAGCGTCAACGTCGTCGGTGACTGGCTGAGTGAGAGGTGGGATCCGCATGGCCGGCGCTGACGCCGTACCGCTGCTCGAGGTCGACGGGCTGGACGTCACCTTCGACACCCTCCGGGGGCCGGTGCACGCCGTCCGGGGCGCCACCTGGTCGGTGCGGCAGGGCGAGACCCTGGTGGTGCTCGGCGAGTCCGGCTCCGGCAAGAGCGTCTCGTTGCACGCCGTCGCCGGGCTGCTGCCGGCCAACGGACACACCGCCGGCCGGGTCCGCTTCCAGGGCCGGGACGTGCTCGGGCTGCGCGGCGCGAAGCTGCGCCGGTTCTGCGCCGAGAACTACGGCATGGTGTTCCAGGACCCGATGAGTTCGCTGGACCCCAGCTTCACCGTCGGCGACCAGATCGCCGAGATCCTGCGGGTGCATCGGGGGGCGTCGGCGAAGGACGCCTGGGAGCGGGCGGTCGAGCTGCTGGGCGTGGTCCGGATCGACGACCCGGGCCGGCGGGCGAAGCAGTACCCGCACGAACTCTCCGGCGGCATGCGCCAGCGCGTCATGATCGCCATGGCGATCGCCCTGGACCCCCCGCTCTTCCTCGCCGACGAGCCGACCACCGCGCTCGACACCAGCGTCCGGGGCGCGGTGCTGGAGACCATTATCGAGCTGCGGGACCGCCTGTCGATGGGGGTCGTCCTGATCACCCACGACATCGGCGTGGCGGCGGCCGTCGCCGACCGGGTCGCCGTCATGTACGCCGGCCGGGTCGTCGAGTACGGCACCGCGGAGCAGGTGCTGCACGAACCCGGCCACCCGTACACCGCCGCGCTGCTCGGGTCGCTGCCCCGGTTGCGGCGGCTGCGGTCCACGCTGACCGCCATTCCCGGCGCGCCACCGAACGCGGCCCGGCTGCCGGAAGGCTGCTCCTTCCACCCCCGGTGCCGGTTCGCCACCGACCGCTGCGCCGAGGAACTGCCGGTCCTGCAACCGAGCGGCGGCGGCCAGGTCGCGGCCTGCCACTGGACCGGCCGGCTGACCGCCGACGGCGACCTCGGCTACTGGCGCGAGGGCGGCGAACCACTCGTCGACGCCCGGCCCGGCGACGCGGAACAGCCGTTCGTGGTGGTCGAGAACCTGGTCAAGGAGTATCCACTCGGCTCCGGCCGGAAGGCCCGGGTGCTGCGGGCGGTGGACGACGTCTCCTTCACCATCCCGAAGGGCACCACGCTCGGCCTGGTGGGGGAGTCCGGGTCCGGCAAGTCCACCACCGCGATGATCATGTCCGGGCTGCTCACCCCCACCTCCGGACGGGTGGTCATCGGCGGCGTCGACATCGCCCGGCTCTCCGGCAAGGCCATGCGGGACGTCCGCCGTGACCTCCAGGTGGTCTTCCAGGACCCGTACTCCTCGATGGACCCCCGGATGACCATCGGGCAGATCGTCGACGAGCCGCTGCTGGTGCACAGACGCGGGTCGAAGGCCCAGCGGCGGGACCGGGTCACCGAGCTGCTCGACCTGGTCGGGCTGGACGGCGACTACGCCGCACGCTTCCCGCACCAGCTCTCCGGCGGGCAGGCCCAGCGGGTCGCCATCGCCCGCGCGCTCGCGCTGGAACCCGCGCTGATGGTGCTGGACGAGCCGGTCGCCGCGCTGGACCTCTCCATCCAGGCGCAGATCCTCAACCTGCTGCGCGACCTCCAGGCCCGGCTCGGGCTGACGTACCTGTTCATCGGGCACGACCTGGCGGCGGTGGCCTACATCTCCGACCGGGTGGCGGTCATGTCCACCGGGAAGATCGTCGAACTGGACCGGGTCGACGCGATCTACCAGCGGCCGGCGGCGGCGTACACCCGGCAACTCCTCGACGCGGTGCTCGATCCCGAGGCCGACCTCGGCCGGTACCGGGACCGCCCGACGACCCGGAGGGAGGAGCCGTGCGTCCCCTCGGCCCCGGCGACGCCCTGATCGTCATCGACGTCCAACGCAAGTACGTCACCGGTCCGCTGGCCGTCCCGGACGCCGCCGGGCTGGTGGACCGGATCGCCCGGTTCGCCGACGCGGCCCGCGCCCGGGACGTGCCGCTGGTCTGGGTGACCCGCGAGCTGCGCCCCGGCGTGTCGATGGGCGCCGCCACCACCGCCGGGTACGGCGCGGCGGTCGACGAGCTGTTCCGGAGCCCGGCTGCCGACCTGCATCCCGGCCTCGGCGCCCGCGCCGACGAGATCCGGGTGGTCAAGCCCCGCCAGTCGGCGTTCTACGGCACCGACCTGGCGGTGGTGCTGCGCACGCTCGGCGCGGACCGGGTGGTGCTCACCGGCGTCACCACCAACATCTGTGTCCAGGCCACGGCCCAGGACGCCCGCGCCCGCGACCTCGACGTGCTGGTGGTCGCCGACCTGACCGCCGCGCTGCCGGTCACCGCCGCCGGCTTCGACCTGCCGGCGGAGCAGGTGCAGCGGGCCACGCTGGCCACCCTCGCGCACGCCGTCGGCGCCGTCCGCTCCGCCGCCGCCGTGCTGTCCGCCTGAACCCGCCCGGACGGCACGCCGTACCGGTCCCGGGGCCGCCCGCGCGACCCCTCGCGCGGGCGGTCCCGGGGATCTCAGTAGCCCCGGCTGCGGTCGAACTCGCCGAGCAGGGGTTCGCCGGCGTGCCAGCGACGCAGGTTCGCGCAGAACTGCTCGACCACCCGTTCGGCCCGGCGCGGCGACCCGCCGGCGATGTGCGGGGTGACCACCACGTTGGGCAGTCGCCACAGCGGGTCGTCGGCGGCGAGCGGCTCCCGCGCCACCACGTCCAGCCCGGCCCCGCCGAGCCGTCCGCCGGTGAGCGCGGCGCGCAGCGCCGACTCGTCGACCAGGTCGCCCCGGCTGACGTTGACCAGGATCGCGCCGGGTTTCATCGCGGCGATCCGGGTGGCGTCCAACAGGTGGCGGGTGGCCGGGGTGAGCGGCACGGTGAGCACCACCACGTCGGCGGAGGGCAGCACCTCGTCCAGCCGGTCCGGGGTGACCAGCAGGTCCACGTCGGGGCCGGGCGCGACGGGTTCCGGCTCCACCGCGACGATCCGGGCGAACTCGAAGCCCCGGGCCCGCCGGGCCACCGCCCGGCCGGCCCCGCCGAGGCCGACCACCAGCATGGTCCGGTCGGTGAACTCCCACTGGGTGGCCCGCACCGCGATCCGGTACGCGTCGGTCCAGTCGGGCGCGCGCAGCACCGTCGCCACGCCCCGGGTGAGCGCGAGCAGCAGCGCGAACGCGTGCTCGGCCAGGTGCGCGCCGACGATCCCGCCCTTGGCCGAGACCAGACGGACGTCGCGGCCGGTGAGGTGGGCGGCGATCCGGTCCACGCCGGCGCCGACCGACTGCACCCAGCGCAGGTTCGGCGCGGCGTCGAGGGCCGCCGGCTGGATGTCACCGAAGAGGACGGCCGCGTCGGGGGCGTGCCGCAGCACGGTGGTGGGGTCCCGGGCGACCACCACCGGGTCGGGTGCGGCGGCGGCGCGGATCGCGTCGACCTGTGCCTCGGTCAGTGGGGCGATCAGCGCGTGCGCGGCGGCCAGGACGGTGCCGCTCGGCCCGGTCACGTGTCGCCCCGCCCGGCGTCGGCGCCGCCCGGCCGGGGCGGGACACCACCGGCGCCCAGGTAGCGGTCGCGGAGCCGGGTGACCTCGTCGTAGCCGATGAGCCGGGTGAACTCGCGCAGCGGTACGCCCCGGGCGGCGACCACGCCGGGCTCCGGGCCGAGCAGGTCGGTGTACGCCGCGGTGAGCGCGCGGGCGGTGGCGAGCAGGCCCTGGAGACCGTAGATGACCACGGCGATGCCGAGTTCCCGGGCGATGGCGGGGGTGAGCTCGCGTTCCAGCCAACTGCCGGGGGCGACCGCGGCGGCCAGTGGTCGGCCGCAGGCGTCCCGGGTGGCCTGCCACGCCTCGAACGGGAACGTCTCGTCGTGGCGCATCGGGAAGACCACGTCCGCCCCGGCCGCCGCGTACGCCTCGGCCCGCCGCAGCACCTCGTCGACGGTGTCGGCGTTGGTCCGGGCGACCACGGCGGCCCGGTCCCGGGCGTCGACGCAGGCGCGGACCTTCGCCGCCGCCTCGGCCCGGGGTACCAGACTCACCCCGGCCTGCTCGCTCAGCGGCCCCGGCTTGGGGGAGATCTGGTCCTCCAGCATCAGCGCCGCCGCGCCGGCCCGTTCGAAGTCCCGGGCGGCGTGGTACGCGTTGACCGCGTTGCCCCAGCCGGTGTCCAGGTCGGCGATGACCGGCAGGCCGCCGGCCCGGGCGGCGACGCCGACCGCGCGGGTCATGTCGGCGCGGGTGTAGAGGTCGGCGTCGGGCAGGCCGAGCGAGGCGGCCACGGCGAAACCGGAGACGAAGAGGCAGCGGAAACCGGCCGCGGCGGCCAGCGTGGCGCTGAGCCCGTCCCAGACGCCGGCGGCGTACACGGGCGGTTCGGCGGCGAGGACGTCGGCGAAGCCGACCGGGGCGTGCACCGGCATCGGATCACACCTCCGGCAGGTCGACGACCACGTCGACCAGGACGGGACGACCCTCGCGGACGCCCTTGACCGCCTCGGTGAGGGTGGACGTCAGGGCGTCGCGGTCGGTCACGGTGAACGCCTCGACGCCCTGGGCGCGGGCCATCCCGGCGTGGTCGACGTCCGGCCCGGTCAGGTCCATGCCGTGTCGGGCCCGGTCCAGGTCGCCGCCGCGCGTCTGCACCACCCGACGTTGGTGCAGCCAGTCCGCGCCGTAGCTGCGGTTGTTGACCACCACGGCCAGCAGCGGGAGCCGGTGGTGGGCGGCGGTCCAGAGCGCCTGCGGGGTGTAGAGCAGGTCGCCGTCGGGTTGCAGGTCGACCACCACGGTGTCGTCGTCGCGGTGGTGCAGCGCCGCGCCGATCGAACCGCCGATGCCGAAGCCGAGGCCACCGGCGCCGGAGCCGCCCAGGTGGCAGTTGTAGTCGACCAGGTCCCAGGTGCGCCGGGGCCAGCCCCGGAACATGGTGAAGCCGATCTGCCAGGGGCCGTCGCGTACCGCGTCGTAGGTGGCGGCGGCGAGGACGCCCTCGGTGATGCCGCCGTGCGGCGACTCGGGCGGCGGACCCTCGGCGGCGCGCAGCGCGGCGGTGTGGCCGGTCAGCCACTCGCGGCGGGCGGCGACGGCGTCGGCGCGGCGGGCGACCCGCTCGGCGACCAGGTCGGCGAGGACGGGCAGGGCGACCGCGGTGTCGGCGACCAGGTACTCGTCGGCCCGGATCGGCGGTTCCAGGTCGAGGAAGCCGTTGTGTTTCAGGTCGTTGAGGGTGATCACGGCGAGTGTCGTGCCGGGCCGGGTGAGCATCCGGTAGCCGCGCCGGTCGTTGTCCACCTGGGACGTCGCCCAGCGGACGTCCCGGCAGTCCAGCGCCAGGACGAGGTCGGCGTCGGCGAGCCGGCCGGCCCGGTCGGCGGTGCAGTCGGCCCAGTGCCCGGTGGGGAAGTTGTGCCGGCTGCCGAGGTCCACGACGGGTACGGCGAGGGTCTCGGCGAGCCGGCGCAGCGCGTCGAAGCCGGCCCGGCTCCGGCCGACGAAGTCGGCGAGGACGACCGGGGACTCGGCGGCGACGAGCAGGTCGGCGACGGCTTCGAGGCGGTCCGGCGGGGCGGTCGGCGGGGCGAGCGGGGCCGGCCCCCAGTCGCCGAGGTCGACCGCGGGCGCGGGGGACTCCTGCATCAGCGCGTCGAGGGCCACGTAGGTGGGGCCGGGCGGTTGGGCCACGGCGAGCTGGTGGGCGCGGAGCATCAGGTCGGGCAGCGCGGCGACGGACGTGGGTTCGGTGTCCCACTTGACCACGTCCCGGACGGCCTGGCCCTGCTGGTTCGCGGTGTGCACCCAGTCGATCCACGGGCGGCGGCGGGCCTGGTCGGCCGGCCCGGAGCCGCCGAGCAGGAGCACCGGCGCGTGGTCGGCGTACGCGTTGAAGGTCGCCATCACGGCCTGCTGGAGGCCGACCAGGTTGTGCACGGCGGCGGCCATCACCTCCCCGGACGCCTTGGCGTAGCCGTGGGCGACGGCCACGGCGACGCCCTCGTGCAGCGCCGAGATCACCTCGGGGCTGCCGCTTGTGGTGAGGGAGTCGTGCAGGCCCCGGAACGAGGCGCCGGGATTGGCTGCCACGTACCGGATGCCGAGGCGCTGGAGCAGCGCCACCATCACGTCGCTTCCGTATGTCAGATCCATGTGTCACGTCCTGAGTCGGTCGGCCTGTCCCGCCCCCGTCGGCTGCGCTACTTTATGAAACACCGTTTCATCAACCGGAACAAGAGGGGTGCGCATCATGCATCGACCTGGTCAGGCCGTGGATCTGCACAGTCACTGGTGGCCCCGCGAGTTCGCGTCGGCCGTCCGGGCCGGCCGGCGCTGGCACGCCTGGGACGCCGACCTCACCGCCGCCACCCCCCGGATCGTGGCCGGCGACCGGGACGCCCCCGCCCCGGTCGACCTCTACTCCACCGACCTGACCGCCCGCCGGGAACGCCGGGCCGCCGAGGGCATCGTCCGCGAGGCGGCGATGGTCCCGGTCTTCCTCTGGGGGTACGAACTCCCGGCCGCCGAGGCCGAGGCGTACTGCCGGGACGTCAACGCGGACCTGGCCGACGCGCAGGCCGGCTCCGACAGCACCTTCACCGGTCTCGGACTGCTGCCGCTCCAGGACCACGACGCGTCCCTGCGGGTGCTCGACCACGCCGTCAAGGACCTCGGCCTGTACGCGTTCAGCATCGGCACCAACGTCGAGGACGCCAACCTGGACGACCCGAAGGTGGTCGCCATCCTCGACCAGGTGCTGGCCGCCGGGGCGGCGATCGTCATCCACGCCAACTGGTACACCCGGGCCGGGCGCGAGCGCACCTGCCGGCACATGTTCGACAACTCGGTGGGCGTGCCGCTCGAATCCGGACTGGCGTTGGCCTCGCTGATCTACTCGGGCCTGCTGGACCGGCACCCGGGCGCCCGGATCTGCTGCTCGCACGGGGGCGGCTGGCTGCCGTACGGCATCGGCCGGCTCAACTTGCGCTACCTCCAGGGGCGGGACAGCGGCCTGCTGGCCGAGGCGCCGGACCGGTACCTGCGCCGGTTCCACTACGACTGCCTGGTGCACGACGAGCGGGCCCTGCGACTGCTTGTCGAGCGGGTCGGCTCGGACCGGGTGGTGATCGGCACCGACCACCCGTACGGCGGGGACATCCCCGAGGTCGGCGCGGTGCGCTGGATCGCCGACCAGCCGTTCCTGACCAGCCGGGAGAAGGACATGGTGGTCCGGGAGAACGCGACCCTCTTCCTCGACGGCGCGCGGCGGGCGGCCGGCGGCGCCGGCTGACGTCCCGTCGCGCCAGACGGCGGATTCGCTGGTCACGGCGTCCGTCCGGCCCTTGACACGGTTCGACGGACCCCCCTACGTTTTGTGGAACGCCGTTTCGCTGAGTGGAAGGAATCTGATGGCCACGCTCCGAGGGTTCGGCAATCCCCTCTCCCCGTCCGGCCGGGCCGCGCTCGTCGACGACCCCCCGCACCACATCAGCGCCGACGCCATCCAGGTGATCTACCGGGTCGACCCGGACAAGGCCCGCGCCTACCTGCCCGACGGCCTCGACCTGCACCCGGAGGCCCTGGCCTACGCCTACGTCGCCGACATGGTCAAGGTCAGCGACAGCCACCCCGACCAGGCCTGGACCGAACCGCAGTGGTCGCAGTACCAGGAGGGCATCCTCGGCCTCTACTGCACCTACCAGGGCCAGCCCGGTCGGTTCAGCGCCTACATCTACGTCAGCGAGGACTGGTCGGTGGTCTTCGGCCACTTCATGGGCTTCGCCAAGAAGCAGGGCGTCATCCACAAGACCAAGATCCAACCGGCCAACCCGGCGTTCGGGCCGATCGGCCCCGGCAGCCGGATGCGGGGGACCGTGGACCGGTTCGGCCGGCGGATCTTCAACGTGGACATCCAGCTCACCGAGAAGATCGACGACGACGCGGTGCCCTCGCACGGGCACCGCGTCTACACCTACCGGCACATCCCCTCGCCCAGCCCGCAGGTGCCCGACCAGCGGCAGCTCTTCGCGCTCGACCTGGACCGGGCCACCACCATCGACGCCTGGAAGGGCACCGGCGGCGTGGAGATCTTCACCGACGTGATCAACGAGGACCTCGACGGCTTCCAGCCCCTGGAGATCGTCGAGGCGTACAGCTTCCAGCGCGGCTGGACCACCAAGGCCGGCGCCACCCTGCTGCGAGAGGACCACTCATGACCGACTGGGCCGCGATCCAGGTCGCCAAGGCCGCCGACAACATCGTGAACACCTCCCTGGCCGTCCGGCCCGGGGAACTGGTCGCCGTCGCCGCCGACCACAACTCCGACCACGCGGTCGTCGACGCGCTCCTCGCGGCGGTCGCCGCCGCCGGCGCCGAGGGCACCCTGCTGGTCCAGCCCGCCCGCGCCCGGGCCGGCGAACCGGCGAACCGGATCGTCGCCGCCGCACTGGCCGGCGCGGACGTGATCATCTCGCCGACCTCGACCGCGCTGAGCTTCACCCCCGAACTCAAGCAGGCGCTCAACCGGGGCGCCCGGGCGATCGTGATGACCGGGGTGACCCGGGCCGAGCTGACCGGCGGCGCGGGCATCGCCGACTACGAGGAGGTCCACCGGATCACCAAACCGCTGGCCGACGCCATCACCGCCGGCTCCCGGATCCGGGTCACCTCGCAGCAGGGCTCCGACCTCACCGCCAGCCTGGAGGGGGTCACCTGCGGAGTGGGCGCGTCCTTCGCCCGCGAGCCCGGCCAGATCTCCAGCTATCCCAGCGGCGAGGCGTGGAGCGCCCCGGCCACCGGCACCGGGCAGGGGGTCCTGGTCGCCGACGGTTCCGCGCACCAGCTCGGCAAGCTGCGCGAACCGATCCGGGTCCACTTCGACCAGGGGCGCGCGGTCCGGATCGAGGGCGGTGACCAGGCCGGCGAGCTGCGCCGCATGATCGACGGGGTGGAGAACGGCGACAACCTCGGCGAGATCTCCATCGGCACCAACCCGGCGGCCCGCTTCCTCGGCAACATCACCGAGGACAAGAAGCAGGTCGGCACCGTCCACTTCGCCCTCGGCAACAGCGTGGTCGGCGGGACGGTCAAGGCCCCGATCCACGTCGACCTGCTGCTGCTCACCCCCACCGTGGAGGTGGACGGGGAGATCCTGGTCCAGGACGGGAAGATCGTGAAGGTGGCATGACCGCCGCATCCGCCCCGGCCCCCGGAGACGCCGTCTCCGGGGTGCCGGCCATCGACACGCACACCCACTTCTGGCCCCGGGGGCTGCTCGCCGCCGGGCGGGAAGGACGGGACTGGTACGGCTGGCGGCCGGTCACCGAGGCCGACGGCCGGCGGGCGTTCGCGTTGGGGCGTACCGTGCTGGCCTTCGCCCCGCCCGAGGTGGACCTGGCCGACCCGACGGCCCGGCTCGCCGCCCGCGCCGCGCAGCAGGGGATCGGCTTCGAGGCCGTCCAGGTGGCCGGGTTCCTGTTCAACTACCACCTGGACGCGGCCCGGGGCGCGGCCTTCTGCCGGGAACTCAACACCGAGCTGGCCGAACTGGAGGCCGCCGCCCCGGGCACCTACCGGGGGCTGGCGCAACTGCCGCTCCAGGACCGGGACGCCGCGCTGGCCGTGCTCGACCACGCCGTGACGGAACTGGGGCTGCGGCACTTCGTGATCACCCCGGCGGTCAACGGGCGCAACCTCGACGACCCGCAGATCCTGCCGGTGCTGGAGGCGATGGCCGAGGCCGGGGTGACCGCCAACGTGCACCCGGCGTTCTTCGACAAGCTCGGCGCCGGCGACCGGCTCGGCCGGTACTACTTCGAGAGCTCGTTCGCCGCGCCGGTCGAGGCGAGCATCGGGCTGATGACGGTGATCCACTCCGGGCTGCTGGACCGGCACCCGGACTTCCGGATGTGCTTCACCCACGGCGGCGGCATCGCGATCCACTCGCTGGGCCGGTTCGACCACCGCTGGCACATGATCTCCCCGGCGCAGCGCACCATGGCCCGCCCGCCCAGCGAGTACCTCGCCGCCGGCAACCTCTTCTACGACGTGCTGGTGCACGACGAGCGCGCGCTGGAACTGGTGATCGAGCGCGTCGGGGTGGACCAGCTCACCATCGGCACCGACCACCCGTTCGCCTGGGACCACCCCGGCGGCGCCGCGAACTGGATCCGTACCGCCGGTTTTCTGGACACCGCGGCCCGGGAGAAGATCCTCTGGCGCAACGCGGCCCGCTTCTACGGCCTCGACCCCGACAACCCGCCCGGGACGGCCGGGTCATGACCGACTGCGACGTCCTGGTCGCCGGCGCCGGCGCGGCCGGCCTGGCCGCCGCGCTGGCCGCCGCCCGGCCCGGCCGCACCGTCGTCCTCGCCGAGGCGCGGGAGACGTTCCGGCAGGGCAGCAACACCGCGATGAGCACCTCGATGATCCCGGCCGCCGGCAGCCGTTGGCAGCGGGCGGCCGGCGTCGAGGACTCACCGGGTCGGTTCCTCGCCGACATCCGGGCCAAGACCCACGACCGGGCCGACCCGGTGGTGGCCGCCGCGCTCACCGCGGTCGCCCCCGAGCTGGTCGAGTGGCTGGCCGACGACTGCGGGGTGCCGCTCGAACTGGTCACCGACTTCCGCTACCCGGGCCACTCGGCGCTGCGCTGCCACAGCGTGCCGGACCGCTCCGGCGCGGCCCTGCACCGCGCCCTGCTCGACGCCGCCGTGGACCGGGACGACCTGCACCTGGTCGTGCCGGCCCGGCTGGTCGACGTGCGCACCGACGACACCGGCGCGGTCCGGGGCGCGGTGCTCGCCCGTCCCGACGGCACCCGGGAGGAGTTGAGCTGCCCGGTGGTGGTGCTCGCCACCAACGGGTTCGCCGCCGACCCCGAGCTGGTCCGGCGCCACCTGCCCGAGATCGCCCACGGCGTCTACCACGGCGGCGAGGCGTCCCGGGGGGACGCGTTGCGGCTGGCCGAACGGCTCGACCTGGACACCGGCCACCTCGACGCCTACCAGGGGCACGGCTCGCTGGCCGTCCCGGACGCCATCCTGCTCACCTGGGCGACGGTCATGCACGGCGGCTTCCTCGTGGACGCCACCGGGCGACGCTTCGGCGACGAGACGGTCGGCTACTCCGAGTACGCCGTACCGGTGCTGTCCCGTCCGGGTGGCCGGGCCTGGGTGGTCTACGACGAACGCGTCCACGACGCGTGTCTGGCGTTCAAGGACTACCGGGACGTGGTGGCCGCCGGGGCGGTTCGCCGGGCCGACGACGTCGACGCGCTCGCCTCCGTGGTGGGCGCTCCGGTCGACGCGCTGGCGGCCACCCTGGCCGACGCCGACGCGGCGGCCACCGGGACCGCGTCCGACGCGTTCGGCCGGCGTGCCTGGGGCGTGCCGCTGCGTGCGCCGTACGCCGCCGTCCGGGTCACCGGGGCGCTCTTCCACACCCAGGGCGGCCTGCGGGTGGACCGGCACGCCCGGGCGTTGCGCGCCGGCCAGCCGGTGCCGGGCCTGTACGCGGCCGGCGGCGCGGCGGTCGGCATCTCCGGCCACGGGGCGGACGGGTACCTGGCCGGAAACGGCCTGCTCGCCGCCCTCGGCCTCGGCTACCTCGCCGGCCGGCACGCCACCGTCTGAGCCGGTACCGGTCCGACTCCGCGACCGCGCCCCTCACCCATCGGGTGAGGGGCGCGGTTTGCGGGGCGCGACCTAGCGGCTGACCGGGCGGCGCAGGTACTCGCCGCGCGGGGTGCCGACCACCGCGCCGTCGCGGAGGATGCGGTGCCCGCGCAGCCACACGTCGTCGACCCGGGCGGTCAGCTCGAACCCCTCGAACGGGGTGTACTCCTGGGTGGACTCGCTCGCCTCGGCGCTCACCGTCCAGGTGCGGTCCGGGTCGACCAGGACGATGTCCGCGTCGAAGCCCACCGCCAGGTCCCCCTTGCGCGGCCACAGCCCGTAGCGCTTCGCCGGATTGGCGCAGACCAGCTCGGCGACCCGGCCCAACGGCAGCCCCTGCCGACGGCCCTCGGTGATCAGGGCCGGGAGCAGGTACTCGGCCCCGCCGAACCCGGACTTCGCCACGAAGACGTCGTCCCGGTCGGTGCCGAACTTCGTCTCGTCCCGGCAGCAGGCGTGGTCGGAGACCACCCAGTCGACCTGCCCGGCGAGCACCGCCCGCCAGAGCGCCTGCCGGTCGGCCTCGGCACGCAGCGGAGGGTTCACCTTGCCGCCGAGGCCGGCGGCGGTGTCGTAGGTGGCGATCAGGTGCCCGATGGTGACCTCGCGGCGGAAGTCCACGTGCGGGAAGGCGGCGGCCATCCGCAGCGCGGACTCCATCGCCTTCTCGCCGGACAGGTGCAGCAAATTGATCGCCGGCAGGCCGGTCTCGTGGGCCAGGTAGGAGGCGATGGTGATCGCGAGCCCCTCCGAGTGCGCCGGCCGGGACGCGCTGTAGGCGGCCAGCCCCTTCAGCTCCCCGGCCTCCTCCACCAGCTTCGAGTAGGCCGCCATGATCTCGGCGGTCTCGCAGTGCAGCGACAGGCTGATGCCGTCGGCCAGCTCGGGCCGCTCCTCCCGGATCCGCTGCACGCCGCGCATGACGAACTCGAAGTGCGCCAGGTCGTACCGCTCACCGGGCGGGGTCATCAGGAACGACGACTGGTCGGTGGAGCGCCCGTGCAGGCCGTGCGAACCGTAGAACATGAAGATCTTGAACGAGCTGACCCCGAACTCGTCGACCAGCGTGCCGAGTTCGTCGATGTGGCCGGCCTGCATGGGGGCGAGGTGGAAGGCGTAGTCGACGAAGGCCCGGCCCTCGGCCAGGCGCAGCACCTCGGGGAAGAACTCGGCGTAGCTGCCGCCCCGGTTCAGGTAGTACTGCCCGGTCCGCATGTAGGTCAGCCCGGTGGTGACGCCGCCCTGCGCCGACGCCCGCGACTCGCTGGCGGTGTCGACGTCGAGCGGGTTGTAGATGCCCCAGTGCTGGTGTCCGTCGACCGCACCGGGGAAGGCCAGTCGGCCGTCGGCGTCGACCACCTCGTGCGCGTCGGCGGGGGAGAGGTCCGGCCCGATGGCCGCGATCCGGCCCGACCGGACCGCGATGGATGCTGGTACGGGCTCGTCCTCGCCCGGGCGTACCGCCCGCGCATTGACGATGAGCAGGTCATAAGCCATGGGGCTACCTCCTTGCCGGTGGCCACAGGCTAAGCCCGCCGGACCGCTCAGCGCAACAGCGATCCGTTCAGCGGAACGAAATGATGGCTACTGTCGGCGCGCGCGGACCAGCACCGCCCGGGCCGAACGGGCGACCGCCTCGTCCACCATCGTTCCGGTGCCGTCCACCGCCGCCGCCCCACCGCCCCCCTCGGCGTACGCGGCGATGACCCGCTCGGCCTCGGCCACCTCCTCGGCGGTCGGCGTGAAGACCTCGTTGATCACCGGCACCTGCTGGGGATGGATCGCCGTCCGCCCGGAGAAGCCGAGCCGGCGCAGGGCCTCGGTGCCGGCTCGCAGCTTCTCGGTGTCCCGGTAGTCCACGGTGGCCGGGCCGACCGGTGCGGCCAGCCCGGCGGCGGCCGAGGCGACGACCGCCTCGAACCGGGCCGGGAGCAGTTCCCACCCGTCCGGGCCGGGACGCAGGCCCAGGTCGGCGCTGAGATCCGCCTCGCCGAGACCGAGCAGCAGCACCCGGGGCGCGGCGGCGACGGCGTCGATCTGTCGGAGCCCGCGCGCGGACTCCAGTCGAGGTGAGACGGCGATCTGTCCGGCCGGCAGGCCGCGCTCGCGCTCCAGGGCGCTGAGCAGGGCGTCGAGGCGGGTCAGCAGGGACGGCCCGTCCACCTTCGCCACCACCACGCCGGTGAGGCCGGGGCGGACCGCCGCCCGCAGATCCTCTTCGAGGGCGTCCGGCGAGACCCGTACCCAGGCGTCGGCGTCGCCGGTGGCGCCGGAGTCGAGCCAGTCGGCGACCACCGAACGGGCGGTCGGCCGCTGCGCCACCGGCACCGCGTCCTCCAGGTCCGCGATGATCGCGTCGGCCCCGACGCCGGCGGCCTTGTCGAGCATTCGGCGGGAGTGGCCGGGGACATAGAGCCAGGACCGGGACACCATGATGCCTCCTCGATTGGAACGGTGTTCCAATCTATCCCGATCGGGCCGCGGCACCGCGCGCGGCCTGCTCCTTGCCGGCCGACCGGTGTCGGGCCGGGTGTGGGCGCGGCCGTCGTCGCCGCGCCCACACCCGGCGGCAGATCAGCCGACCGTGCAGCCGACCACCGGCGCCGGATTGTCACCGGTCGAGGACGCCAGGAAGCCGAAGCTGGTCGAGCCGCCCGGTGTCAGGTTGCCGTTCCAGGCCAGATTCCGCGCGGTGGCGGTCGTGTCGGCCTGCGTGAGCGTGGCGCTCCAGGACTGTGTGATCTGCCGGCCGCTGCCGAGGCTCACCGTCGCGGTCCACGTCGTCGTGGCCGCCGCCGTGTCGTTGCGGACGCTCACCTCGCCCTGGAAGCCGCCGGCCCACTGGGAGACTGTCCGGTAGGTCGCCGTGCACCGCCCGATGCCGGGCGGTGGGGTCGACGGTGACGGTGCCGGGGTGACCGAGAGGGTCGGGCCCGGCGTCGGGGTGGGCGGGACGGTGCCGCCGAGCACCCGCGCGAGCGCGGGATAGAAGCGGTCGGCCATCTTCCGGAAACCCGAGTCGTTCGGGTGTACCCCGTCGCCGGTGTCGGTGGCCGCGTCGAAGCCGGTCCACTGGTCCACGATGACGATGGGTGACTGGGTGGTGGTGAGACCGGCGGCCCAACCGGGGATCCGGTTGTTGAGCGTGACGGTGTCGGTGGGGCAGGTGTCGCAGCCGTGGTGCGGGATGATCTGCGACACGATGATTCTCATGCTCGGGTTGTTCGCCCGCATCTGGCCGACGAGCTTGGTGAACGCGGCGAGGATCGTGTCCATGGACTGCCAGCCGCCCCAGAGGTCGTTCGTGCCGAGGTGCATCACGACGACGTCCGGCCGGGCCGCGTTCAGCCAGGGTGGGAGTTGGTTGTTGTCGGCGATGCCGACCGCGGAGAAACCGCCGTGGCCCTCGTGGTCGGCGTCGTAGGAGAAGCCGTAGTTGCAGCTTCCGCCGTCGGAGGTGCTGCCGACGAAATCGATGTTGGAGTAGCCGGCGGTCCGTAACTGGTTCCAGAGCAGGGCGCGCCAGCAGCCGGGGCCCGCGGTGATCGAGTCACCGAGCGGCATGATCCGGATCGGCGCCGCCACCGCCGACAGGTGCGGTGCGGACCGTACCGGGGAGCCGGGGAACGCCACCGTGAACGCCAGGACCGTGGTGATCACGGCCAGCACCGCGTACCGAAGGGATTGTCGTGTCATCGGAGGTCTCCCTACGGAGCCACGGTGAGCAGGTGGGCGCGGTAGCCCTCGCCGTAGCTGCGGGTCGGCGTGCCGTTGTAGTCCTCGATGAGCACGTTTCCGCCGCTGCATCCCCACGGGTTCCAGGTCCACGCGGTGTAGCCCAGCCGGTTGCGGTCCAGCCAGGTCATCAGCCGGTCGATGTAGTCGTGGGCGCAGGTGTCCTGACCGATCTCGCCGGCGTGCACCGGCACCTGCGCGGCCACCGGGGCGATCTGGGTGTCCCAGCAGGTCTCGGTGACACAGGCGTTGAAGTTGTACGAGTGCCACGAGGCGACGATGTTGCCGCGCGGGTCGGTCGGCTTGTGGGTCAGCCACTGGGTCAGGTCGTTGGTCCAGGTCAGTCCCGGCACCAGCAGCACGTTGGTGGCGCCGGTGGCGCGTACCGCGTCGACCAGGTCCTGCATGCCGGCCACCGGGTAGTCGATGCCGGTGCAGGCGCCGCCGTCGCGCAGGCACCGCCACGCGGCGGCCATGTCCGACCAGTTGTTGGCGGCGTCCGGGTAGGGCTCGTTGAACAGGTCGAACAGCACCGCGTCGTTGCCCTTGAACGCGTTGGCCACCCCGGTCCAGAACTGCGGCGTGTACTGCCGGCTGGGCATGGGCTTCTGACAGGTGGCGTTCACGTCGGCGCAGGCCGAGATGTTGCCGGTGTACTGCCCGTGGGTCCAGTGCAGGTCGAGGATCGGGTTGATCCCGTTGGCGACCAGCAGGTTCGCGTAGTCCTTGACGGCCTGCTGGTAGGCGGGTCCGCTGGGTGAGCCGGAGAGGCCCAGCCAGCAGTCCTCGTTGAGCGGGATCCGGACCGCCCGGATGTGCCAGGCCTTCATCGCGTCGACCGAGGCCTGGTCGACCGGGCCGCTGTCCCACATGCCCTTGCCCTGCACGCAGGCGAACTCCCCGCTGGCCCGGTTGACGCCGAGCAGGCGGTAGGTGGCGCCGCCCGCCGTCACCAGTTTGTTGCCGGAGACCCGCAGGCTGGGCGCGGCGCCGCCCGGCGGCGGCGTGGTCGGCGGCGGCGTGGTGGTCGGTGGCGTGCTGGTCGGTGGGCTGGTGGGCGTCGTCGGGGACGGCGTCGTGACCGCGCCCGTGCAGGTCGTGCCGTTGAGCGCGAACGAGGTGGGTACGGGGTTCGCGCCGCTCCACGACCCGTTGAAGCCGATCGTGGTCGACCCGCCGGTGCCCAGCGAGCCGTTCCAGCTCAGACTGGCCGCCGACACCCGCGCGCCGGACTGCGACCAGGTGGCGCTCCAGCCCTGGGTGACCCGCTGGTTGGCGTTGGGGAAGTCGAACGTCAGATTCCAGCTCGTGAGCGCGGAACCGAGATTGGTGATGGCGACGTTGCCGCTGAACCCGCCGGTCCACTGGCTCTGCACGGTGTAGGTGACCGCGCAGCCGGTGGTCGCGGCCGAGGCGGGCAGCGTGACCGCCAGCAGGCTGGTGGCCATCAGGGTGCCGGCTGCCGCCGACGCCAGCAGGGCATGACGACGTGTCATGGATGCTCTCCTAGGCAATAGAGGGGAGCGTCGATGGGAGCGCGTCTCGGAGCTTTGTTTATTAGCCTCACTAAGTCAAGCTGATCGATGCGGTTCACGCGGCGCGGCCGTCGTCTCCCGGGCGACCACGGTCTCGGTCGCGCACCACCGTTCCGGCACCGGCTCGCCGTTGACCAGCCGCAGCACGGACTCGCCGACCAGTTCGCCGAACGTGTGCACGTCGAGGCTCATCGTGGTGAGTGCGGGGGAGGCCAGACGGCAGAGGCTGGAGTCGTCCCAGGCGATCAGGCTGACGTCGCCGGGAACCCGGCGGCCCGACTCCGTGATCGCGTGCAGGCCGGCGACCGCCATCAGGTCGTTGTCGTAGATGATCGCGGTGGGCGGCTCGACCCCGGCCAGCAGGTCGGCGGTGAGCTTGGCCCCGGCCTCCTCCGAGTAGTCGCCCTCCACGACGACGGCCTCGACGGCGGCGTCGGCCGCGGCCGCCAGCATGGCGGCCGTGCGGGCCCGGGTGTGCAGGAGCGCACCCGGTCCGCTGATCCGGGCGATCCGGCGATGCCCGAGATCGACCAGGTGCGCCAGTGCCGCCCGCATCGATCCGACGTCGTCCCGGCGCACCGCCAGGGCCCCCCGGGTCGGTTCGCCGGTCACCACGACGGGCAGGCGAAGCTCCCGCAGCACCGCTGGCCGGCCGTCGTCGACCGACGGGTTCACCAGCACGACCGCGTCGACCAGCCGCTGCCGCGCCCACCGGCGGTACGCGGCGATCTCGGCCGCCTGGTCGGCGACGACGTGCAGCAGCACCGACCGACCGTGTGCGGCGAGCCGCTCCTCGATGCCCGCGATGAACTCCATGAAGAACGGCTCGGTGCCGAGCAGGCGGGGCGGCCGGGCGAGCACCAGGCCCACCGCGCTCGTCCCCCACGCATCGTCCACTTCGCACGCCCCGGGTTCGTCAACTGGCCGATTCGGTGAGCCGGGCCCGCTCGTCGGCCACCTGCTCGAGTGGGCGTGCACCGTGACTCAACGGGACCAACTCGGATTCGAGGACCAGTGCGGCGGCTCCGACGGCCGATGCCGTGGCGGCGGACCGGGAGAGCCGTACGTCGACGGTGTGCGTGCCACGGGAGAAGGACGCGCGCAGTTCGTGCCGGACGATCGGGAGGTAGACCGAGCCGGCGGCGGCCAGACTCGGCCCGGTGAGCACGAGCACCTCGAGGTCCATGAGGTTCGCCAGCGTCCGGGCGGCGACGCCCACCTGCCGGGCCGAACGCTCCAGCAACACCAGTGCGCGCGGTTCGCCCCGGCGGGCGGCGCGACTGATCGCGGCGAAGTCGGCGATCACCGACGGTCGTCCGGCGCTCGCGGTGAGACCCACCGCCCGGGCCGCGGCCGGGTCCGATCGGGCGGCGGCGACCACCGCGGCCGGCCCGGCCAGCGCCTCCACGCACCCGCGGGCGCCGCACCAGCAACGGGGACCGTCGGCGGACACGCACACGTGTCCGAGCTCGCCGACGTTGCCGCTCGGACCCCGGTAGGTGACGCCGCCGATGACCAGGCCGGCGCCGATGCCGGTGCCCATGTAGAGCGCGGCGGCCGACGTCGCGGCGCCGAATCCGCCCGTCCAGTGCTCACCGAGCGCCGCCGCCGTCGAATCGTTGTCCAGCACCACCGGCAGCGCGATGACCCGCTCCAGCGCGGCGCCCAGCGGGAAGCCGGTCCACTGTCGCATCACGGGGGCGAGCCCCGCGTCCGGTGGACCACCGATGCCCCGGGCCGGGCCGACCGGGCCGGGGAAGACCAGACCGACGCCGAGGACCCGGGCCCGCTCCACCCCGACGCCGTCGATCAGCGCGGCTATCGCGGTGGCGATCCGCGCCACGACGGCGGCCGGCTCGTCCGCGCCGGCGCCCGGCCGGGAGATCCGGGCCACCACCGTTCCGCCGAGGTTGGTCAGGGCGTACGTGATGACGCCGTGGTCCAGGTGCACGCCGACGGCGTACCGGGACGTGTGGTCGAGCTGGAGCAGCACCCGCCGCTTGCCCCCGGTCGACTTGGCGTGCCCGGTCTCGACCACCAGGCCTTCGTTGATGAGCTTGCGGACGAGGGTGGAGATCGTCGGCGCGGTGAAACCGGTGGCCTTGATCAGGCCGACCCGACTGATCGTCCCGGCCGCCCGGATCGCGTCGAGAACGACTGACTTGCTGCTCGTATGCGGCTTGCTCGTTGCTGGTCCGCTCACTGCTTCTCTGCCACGGCTGGTCGGTCGGCCGAGCGAATCATACAGCGATCCCGATGCCCGGGGGCGACGCCTGCCGTCGTCGAGCCCTGCGGCAGTTCGCCGAGTACCAGCCCTTCACGCCGATCATCGAAACCAGGCGAGGACTGTTCGACGGCGCTCCGGACTCCACCGACGCAGCCGTCGCCGTCGCGTGGTGCGTGGTGCGTGGTGCGTGGCGATCGTGCTTGTCGGCTACCTGTGGGCACGTTCCACCTTCACGAAGCGGGCGTAGCCGGGCCGGGTGTTGCGCGGCGCGTCTCCGAGAGACAGGGCGGCACGCACCGGCCGGGCGGGACGGACAAGACAGCGACGGGGCCGCTGGCCAGGCTCCTGGGTAACTGAAGTCGTCCAGAGGTGACGGCTCGCGGGCAGGCGTTCCGGCTACCGGTGCCACCTGCGCTGCGCTGCCCGCGAGCGTCAACCGTGTGGAAGCCCGGCGGAACGGATGCCGGGCGGTGCGCTACAGAAGCGCGGGAAAGGCGGTCGGCGCCGGTCGGAACCGATAGGGGTAGATCTTGGCATCGACGCCGCTGCTGGCCAGGAACGTGGCGAGGATCTTGTTGCCGTTGGATCCGACGATCTGGAGGTAATCGTCGACCCCGTCATTGGTGACCTCCCACCTCTGATCCGGGTCGTTCGTGTCGCACGGCAGGAACTGGGCGTACGTCGAACTGCCTGAACTCATGACATCCAGGCACCGACCCAGTGTCGAGACGCGGGCGCTGGTGATCTGAGAGGTCAGGGCGTCGAAGAAGAACCTCTGGCTCAAGCTGGCGAGGCTGCACCTCTCGGTGCGGATCCGATCGGTGGACGCCACGTAGGCGCAGGTCCGGTAACCGTTCGATGCCGTCAGGTCCAGATTCTCGATCTGGAAGGTCAGTGGTGGCGCGGCTGCCTGCGCCGGCAGGGGGGAGGCGACGGCGACCAGCGTCGTGGTAAGGGTCGCCATCGCCAACCAGATACGTGCTCTTGCCATGTTTCCTCCAACTCGGTGGTGCGGCGATGTGCGGGATGATCGGCGTCGCGGGTCTCCATGCGCAAAACCCGAGTGGCGCTGTTCCACCGACGAACGAAAGGCAGCATCCGATCAGGCGGGTCATCCGTTCGAAATCTGCTGCGTCAGCGGATCGAATATCAGCGCTGGTCGAGCGACGTGAGGCGACACGGCCGACCGACCATCCGTTGCGCCGGAGGACGGCGACGCCTCTCTCCTTCTCCTCCGCGCGCGCCGTCACCGCGCGATCTTCGAGGTCCGCAGGAATCCATCGACCGATCGCGCGGCGACCGCCGTCAGGTGAGCGCGGTGTTCGTGCCGAGGCCCCGCAGGCGGACGGCTAGGAAATGAGACCCGAAGGGATGAGCTGGATCGTCACCCCATTCGCGACGCCGTAGTAGCTCAGCGTCTTGCTGGACTCCATCAACCGGTTGCTGTAGCTCAGGTCGAATCCTCTGGACGCCTGGATGCCGAACTGCCCGCTGTCATTTATCGCGGCCCTCAGGTCGCTGACGGTGGATTCGGTGTTGGTGTTGAACGCGACCGTCTTCGTGGCCGACCGTACGTTCACGGAAATTGCCGTGCCTGCCATCATCGCTCCTGTCTCGAAGGGTTTCCGCCACCGTATGTGGCTGGGTCGCCGTGACGTTGCCGTCGGGCAGCATCCGTTGCGGGTTACGAGCCGATCAGGAAGCGCGGTCGGTGAACCGGTCGTGCCTCCGGGCAACGTCGTCCGGTGCACGTCCTGAGGATGACGACAGCGGATTCCGGAGCGGGAATCCGATGGCATCGCCGCAGGCGTCGCACCGCTCTTGTCGCGACGCGC
Organism: Micromonospora sp. NPDC049201; assembly: GCF_055586805.1. Taxonomy (NCBI): domain Bacteria; kingdom Bacillati; phylum Actinomycetota; class Actinomycetes; order Micromonosporales; family Micromonosporaceae; genus Micromonospora; species Micromonospora sp. NPDC049201. The sequence continues at coordinate 53,440 of NZ_JBVJHM010000016.1, forward strand.
GGCGCGCAAGGCGAAGGCGAAGGGAAACGGGATGGGCGTGGCGACAGTGATCACCGGAGTCGGCTCCTGCCTGCCGTCCGGGGTCGTGACGAATGACGACCTCCGTCGTCGCGGGCTGGACACCTCGGACGAGTGGATCCGCACCCGCACCGGCATCGCCCAGCGGCGATGGGTCTCGCCCGGCGTCGCGACCAGCGACCTCGCCGTGTCGGCTGGTCGTGCGGCGTTGCAGTCCAGCGGCGTCGACGGCGCCGATCTCGTGCTGCTGGCCACCACCACCCCGGACCGGCCCTGTCCGGCCAGTGCTCCGCGTGTCGCTGCCCGGCTCGGCCTGGCCGGTACGCCGGCGTTCGACCTTGCCGCCGTCTGCTCGGGGTTCGTCTACGGACTCGTCACCGCGGACGCGTTGGTGCTTGCCGGTGGTTTCCGGCGGGTGCTGCTCATCGGCGCGGAGACCTACTCCAGACTGCTGGCCCCCGACGACCGGGCGACAGCAGTGATCTTCGGTGACGGCGCTGGCGCGGTGCTTCTGGAGGCCGGACCGGCCGGTGCGCCGGGCTCGGTGGTGGTCGGGGAACTGGGCAGCGACGGCGCCGACCATCACCTGATCACCGTCGTGGGGGGTGGCTCGCGGTACTCCGACCGGGCCGGCCGTAGTCGGTACCTGTCGATGCTCGGCGGTGCGGTCTACCGTCGGGCGGCTCAGCAGATGGCGGCGTCGGCGACCACGGTGCTGGACCGTGCCGGCTGGACTGCCTCGACCCTGTCGGCCTTCGTCGGGCACCAGGCCAATCAGCGCCTGCTGGACCTCGTCTCGGACCGGCTCGGTGTGCCCACCGCCGCGCGGGTCGGCAACCTGCGTGAGGTTGGCAACACGGCCGCCGCGTCGATCCCGCTCGCGATGGCCTACGCCAGGAATGTGCCCGCCGGAGGGCGCACCCTGCTCACGGCCTTCGGCGGTGGTCTGACCTGGGGTTCCGTCGCGCTGCACTGGCCGGATGCGGTCCCGGTGCATCTTCCTTGCGCGCCGGTGCCGAGCAACGAGGAGGAGGGGCTGCCATGAACGCCGGGTCGGGCGCGAGAACACAGCGACGAAGCGGGCCGCGGCGGACATCTGATCCTCGGCTCACGAGGCTGACCCGGCGAGCCCCGCGCCGGCGCCGCCGCGGCATGCTCGCGCGAGCCGCGTCGGCACGGCCCCGCGTGGTTACAGCGGGCCGAAAAGCCAGTTGCCCCGCGCGTTTTCGTCCTCGCTGCCCCAGAACTCCGCGATGGCCTGGCGGAGTTCGGCGAGTGTCAGGCGGCGGTCGGAGTCCGCGTCCAGGTGGTCGAAGGCCGCCTTCGTCCGCCCCGGCGTGAGTCGGAACATGCTCTGGTAAAGGACGTCGAACTCGGTAGGCGACAGCCAACCCTTGCCGTCCCGGTCGGCGATCGTCAGGGACGCGTCCACGAGGGACCCGAGGTAGGTGCGGTAGCCGTCCTCGTCGGCGAGGCGCCGCGTCAGCGCAGCGCTGAACTCGTCGAAGGTGACGCTCCTGTCGTCGTCGGCGTCCATGGGCGCGATGACCTCACGCCACAACCGTGCCCAGCCGTCGGTGACGGCTGCCGCTCCGGCGTCCGCCGGATCGACCGCGACCTCGTTCAGGTACCGCTCGGCAGCCGCCGCGAAGTCGCTCTCGTCCAGGACACCGTCACCGTTGGTGTCCAGCGCGTCGAATCCTCGCCTGAGCTTGCGGGTGAGCAGTGGGCTTGTCATCTCGATCTCCCTCCACCAATGACCTACGCACCGTATGCCGCCCGGGATCGCGATGATGCTCAGCGGCAGCAGCCGCGGCGGCCCGGCCCCTGACGGTGTAGGGCGTACCGGCTGTCGGGAGATCGACCGTTCACCAACTCGGGTGCGTGGCTCCGGTACGAGCATCCAGCACCGCGGGGGCAGTGCTTCCGCCGGGCAACACGAGTTCCGGCAGGCGAGGTCTCCTGAGACCATGACTGCTCCGGACCGGGATGGCCGAGAACGTCGCCAACGTGGTTACGAAAACGCGGTGGCGTTGGCAGGTGAGGAGGTGGTGAAGAGATTCCGCGCCGCCCTGGCCGAGGTGAACCCTGAGTTCGTCGACTACGTGGCGGAATTCGTCTACGGCGATCTCCACGGTCGGCCCGGTCTGTCCAGCCGCGATCGGCAGTTGGTCACCCTCGCGGTCCTGGCCACGCTGGGCGGCTGTGAAGCGGAGGTGCGGCTGCACGTGGGGGTCTCCCTGCGGGTGGGTCTCACCCCGACTGAGATCCTGGAGGCGCTGTTGCACGTGAGCGCGTATGCCGGGTTTCCGCGGGCCCTGAACGCGACGCTCGCCGCTGGCGAGGTTCTGGCGGATCACGACAGGTCTGATTCCGGCGACGCCTGACGTCGCGCCCGGTCCGGTAGGGCGGCGGCCAGCCGCCCTACCGGTCGGGAACAAGGCGCTGACGAGCATCGGTCAGCGCCGCACGGCACCGACCTCGACCAGTTCGACGCCCCCGATGGACAGCACCAACTCACCCGAGGGCGTCGCCGCGTCGAAGCGGTCGGCGGTCGGATCACCGGACAGCCGGATCCCCTCCGGGTGGCGTGCCGCCCAGGACAGGTCGTTGCCCTGTGCACCCGGCAGGTCGATCCGCGCGATCCGCCGGGGCGCGAAGGTGGCGGGCAGGCCGTCGGCTCCGCTGAGAACCAACGCCGCCGTCCGCATGGTCGCGCAGATCAGCAGCGCCGGCACCGCCAGGCCGGTGATCGGGTCCACGTCGACCTCGGGCAGACGCCACAGGCACTCGCCCGTGCCGCCCTGTCTCCGCGGGTCGACGGTGTTCGCGAAGAGGCCGCTCAAGGCCACGCCGGCGGATTCCTGGTAGTAGGGATCGATGACCGGCTCCCGGTGCCCGGCGGGAGGCGGACCGGTCCTCCGGGACGGCGCAGCCTCGTGATCAGTGACGACCACTGCGCTGAAGTGGCGGACCGGTGGCCGGTGTGGACCGAGCGCGGGCAGCACACCGAGCAGCTCGACCCGAACCCGCTCCTCGCCACCGAGCGGTGCACCGACTCTTGCGGCCTCGATCCGCAGGTGGGTCGGAAAGCGCCCGGCGAAGGGCCGGACGAATCGGTCGAACGAGCAGTCGCGGAAGCCCCGGATCTGGTGACCGGGAAGCATCGCCAGTGCGGCTTCGGCCGCGATCTCGAGCATGAAGGTTCCCGGCAGGGTGGCCCGGCCCGCGACCAGGTGCTGGTTCAGGTAGGCGTCACTGATCTCGTCCAGCGGGCAGTCCCACACCGATCGCCCGCCCTCGACACGGACCGGACCGCGCAGGTAGGCGCCCGGGCTGGCCTCGACATATCCCGGGTACGCGGCGGCGAAGCGCTCACGTTCGATGTCACCCGCGTAGAACGAGGAACCGCCGCCGACCCGAAGATGCCGCAACTCGGACCGGAACTGGGCGACGCCCTCCGCGTTGGTCACCGCCGTCAGCAGTCGCCGCCGAGCCAGATAGGTGGACATCAACGTGCCTGGACCGGCGAGACCGACCTCGTTCCAGAGCGGGAAGCCGATGGTCACCTCGCGGCGGTCGCGCCGCCATCCGTCCCGCCCGGCCCGGGCGAGCGCGTCGTTGCCACTGGCGTAGTCAGGATCCCCTGCCTCGCCGAACGCCCCGATCAACGAACCGACGTTGCACCACCGCAGCGGCGGCGGTCGATCGAATGCGGCCCGGAGATGTCGGTGTCCCTCGATCTTGACGTCCCGCAGCCGGCGGAACTCGGACAGCTCCTTCCTGGCCAGCGTGTGCGGGCTGCTGCGACCCGCCGCGTGGAGCAGAAGATCAATGTGGTCATGCTGCGAGTAGACCTGGTCGGCGGCGGCGCGGACGGCTGACGGCTCGGTGACGTCGCAGCGGAGGTAGTGCACCCGGTGTGCCCCGAGCGCCTCGCGCAGCAGGCCGAGCTGAGCGGCGGCCCGGCGTCGAAGCAGGATCGCGTCGGCGGTGACCAGGGCCTCGGCGAGCGCCCTGCCGTCCCGCACGAAGTGCCTTATCAGCTCCCGCCGTGCGGCAGCCGCGTCGTCCGGCAGGTGGGTCCATCGGTCGAGCCCGCGCAGATCGCTGCTGCCGAGCACCCACAAGACGGGGTTGTGCTCATGACGCAGCGTGGCGAGCAGGACGCCGGCGAGTCCGCTCGTACCGCCACTGGCCACGATGATCGGGTGGTCGGGAAGGAACGGCGAGGGGCCGCTGTCGATCGGCAGCGGAGCGGGCACCAGGACCTCGACCCGCCGCAGGGAGCCGTGGCGGTGTGTCACGGTGGGACCGCCGCTGCCGAGTTCCGCCGCGACCTGGGCGAGGGCCCGCGCGTGGTCAGGTTCGTCGGTCAGGACCACCGCGGTGCGAGCCGCCGAAAATTCGAGGGCGACCGTCCGGGCCAGCCCGGAGAACAGGCCGGCGAGGGGTGTCCCGTCAGCGGGCAGGGCGACGCCGACCGTCGCCTCGCCGCTCTCGGCCAGCAGTCGCTGAAGCGTACGGAAGGTCAGGTCGTGCAACGCTCGGACCGCCTCGTGATCCCGGCTCCCGACCAGGACGCGCACGTCGGGGCGGCATCCGGCCAGCGAGTCCGGAGCGGCCCCGGACCGTAGCGACGCGCGGGACCGGTGGTGGCTGGAGATGATCACGGTGTCGCTGGCCTCCGCCGCGCGCAGCAGTTCCGGATCGAGCGTCGGCAGATCGGTCAGCACCACCCCACCGGCGGGCAGCGCCGTGCCGGCGCCCGGGGAGACGGGCCGGGTGCGTAGCGCCGGAACGTACCGTCGGGTGAGTGTGGCGACAGGCGGACGGCGCGCGGCGGTCGGTCGCACCCTCACCACCGGAGCCGACGGGTGGGTGCCGGCCAGCACCTGCGGCTCCCCGCTCTCCACCGCGCGGACGAGCGCGAGTGCGGCGTCGGCGGTGGGCCGCCCGGCGGCGTCATCGGCGGGGGCCGCCGCCGATCGACCGGTGGCCGACGGACCGCCGCCGTCATCGTGCTCCAGGACTGCCAACATCGGCCACCCCTGACGTTCGGCGGTCCGGCGGAGCGCGACGGCCACCAGCACGGCGCCCTCCGCCAGACCGTGCGCCGACGTGCCGGTCAGGAGCGCGGCCTCCGGCGTGCTCGTGGCATCGACCGCGAGGACGAGGGCGAGGTCGAGCCGGCCCTGCCGCAGGTGGTCGCAGGCCGCCTGGATCGCCCACAACGCGCTGTCACGCCCCGCGTCCAGCATCAACACCGGGCCGTGCAGGTCGTATCGCTGGGCGATGCGGGAGACCAGGACGTTCGGCAGGACACCGGGCTGGCTGTCCTCGTTGATCGTCGGCACACGCCGTCGTGCGACTGCCGCCCGCCGGTCCACGGCGTTTCGTACCGACGGGGCGGCGTCCGCGACGGCGGAACGCAGCGGTTCGGTGTAGCAGCGCAACGCAACCTCGGTCAGCAGGTACGGAACCCCGGTGTGCGCGCCGAGGACACCGGTGGTGTCGGCCACCCGTTGCCACAGCTCGCCGTTCTCCGCGACGAAGCGGTGAGCCACGTCCAGCGCCATGACCTGGCCCGGATCGATCGAGGCTGTGGTTCGCCCCGGCAGCCTGGTCACCAGCGGTGAGGGCGCCGGGTAGGGCAGCCCGAAGGATCGTCCCGGGCCCGGCGCCTCGCCGGCGAACCAGGCGAGGACCTGCTCGCGGTCCGGCAACCCGGGCAGATGGGCGGTCCAGCCCACCACCGCCACGTCATCGTCGACCTCCGCCGGCCGGCTACGGCGGGCAGGGCGCGCCGGCCGGTCGCTGAGCAGAAGGTGAGCATTGGTGCCACCGAAACCGAACGCCGACACGCCCACGGTGCGGGGCCGGTTCTCGCGGGCGGGCAGGGGCCAGGGGCGGTCCGGTATCCGCACCGGCGTCGACCCCGGCTCTTGGGGAAGGCCGGCGAACCCGTACTGCGGTGGTACGACGCCGGCCCGCAGCGCCAGGCACGCGTGGATCACGGACGTTGCTCCGGCCGCCCATCCGGTGTGTCCGACGACCGCCTTGGTCGCGCTCACCGGGCAGCCGGCCTCGGTGTGGCCGGCGATCGTCTCCAGTTCCGACCGGTCGCCCGCGGTGGTGCCCGTGGCATGCGCGACGATCCAGTCGACCTGCGACGCCGGCAGCCCGTTGACGTCACGGGCGCGCAGCAGCGCACGCCGCTGCCCGGCCGGATTGGGCGCGGCGATGGATCGGCCCCGCCCGTCGGCGGCACTGCCGACACCGTCCAGCACGCCGAACACCTGATCGCCGTCGGCCCGTGCGCGGGCCAGCGTCTTGAGCGCGAGGACGGCCGCGCCGTCGCTGAACAGCGTGCCGTCGGCGCCGGCGTCGAAGGCACGGACCGCGCCGGTGGAGGACAGACCACCGATCTTGGCGAAGAGGACCGCGTTGGTGGGATCGAGGGACTCCAGGCCACCGCAGAGCGCCACCTCGCAGCGCCCGGACAGGAGGTGCCCGGCGGCGAGGTCCACGGCGTGAAGTGACGAGGCGCAGGCGCTGTCGACGACCACCACGGCGTCGCCGTCGCCCACTGCGCCTGCCAGGCCACGGCGGATCCGACGTTCGGGCAGCGCGTCCGGCGACGGCGTCACCGCGTAGGGCAGGTGGGCGTGCAACGCGTCCCGGGCCGCGGCGGGGTCGTCGGCCTGAGCCGCGACCGCCTCCACCACCGCTGTCTGGATGGTCGCCTGACTTCCACCGGGCCAGGCGCCGAAGAACGCGGCCCGGCGATCGCCCGGCCGCACCGTCGTGCCGGCCATCGCCTCGCGTGTGGCCGCCCGGAGCCACCCCACCTCCAGCTTCCCGGTGTCGTCGGGCACGTACCCGGCCACCCGGGCGTAGGTGCGATCCGGTGCCGCGCGGTCCGCCGACCAGAACTCCTCGAGGCGGAAGCGTCCACCAGGCTCCGAGAACACGTCCCGCGGCTCGGACAGCAGGTGCCAGAACTCCTTCGTGTCGGCGGCGCCGGGCACCACCACTCCCATGCCGACGACGGCCACGACCGCCTCGTCGGACCGGTCGCCGGCGGGGGATCCGCCGGAGCTTTGCGCGCCGGGACGGGGTACCGGTTCCGCACCCCCGTTGCTCTCCCCGTCGCTCGTCCGAGCGGCGCCGCCCGCCGTCGGGTCCGCCTCCGGCGGGCTCAGACTGTAGGCGCCGAGGGAGAGCCCGCCGTCGGCGAGCACCACCTGCCCGGTGAGGTATGCCGCCTGCTCACTGGCCAGGAAGAGCACGAGGTCGCGTAGGTCCTCCTCGGCCGCGAGCCGGCCCGTCGGCGTCGCGCTGATCATCCGGGTGCGGAACGAGTCGTAGTCGGGGAAGCGGTGGAGCGCCTCGTTGTCGATGCCGGCGCATGCTGCCGCGTTGACCCGGATGCCCGACGGCGCGAGCTCGACCGCGAGGTAGCGCGTCAACGCCTCGACCGCAGCCTTGCTGACCCCTACCGCTGCCGAGCTGGAAACCACGTGGACAGCGCTGATCGACGAGACGTTGACGATCGCGGCACCCACCCGGTCGGCCATCAGCGGAGCCGCCAACTCGGCGCACCACCGTGCGCCGTGCAGGTTGACATCGATGGCCCGGGTCCAGTCGCGGTCGGTCAGCTCCGCCATCGGCGCGAGCTCCGACCGCACCGCGTTGTTCACCAGCACGTCAAGTCGGCCATGGTCGGCCCGGACCGTGGCGAAGAGCTCCTCGACGCCGGACCGGCTGCCGACGGAGGCCCGTACCAGTTGGGCCGAGCCTCCGGCCTCGACGATCCGGCGCACGGTCTCCTGCCCGCCCTCGACCGAGCGGAAGCAGTTGACGACGACGTGCGCGCCCAGGCCGCCGTACGCCAGGGCGATGGCCCGCCCGACCCCGCGGCCGGCACCGGTCACCAGCACGACCCGGCGCTGCTCGACGCTCACCGGTGTGCCTCCCGCAGCGCGTCCGCGATCGCGGGCAGGGTCGTGTACGAGGTGATCCGCAGTTGGTTCGGGGGCGGCGGCAGGTGGAGCTGCTGACGCATCTGCTGGAACAGCTCGACCTGCTTGATGGAGTCCACGCCGAGGTCCGCCTCGAGGTCGGTGTCATCGGTCAACAGCTCCTCCGGCAAGCCGAGTTGCTCGGAGTAGTGCGCACGCAGTCGGGCCACCAGCGTGGACCTCTCGTCGTCCGGCGTGCTCCCGGCGGCGCTCGTCGCCGCGGTCGCCGGCGGAGCCGTTGCGCTCGACGCCCGCCCGGCCGCCGCCGGTGCCCGAGCCGGAGCACATGACGGGGAGGCTTTCGCGTTGTCCGTCCCGGGTGGCCCGGGCTCTCCGGCGCGGTCGGCGGGTACGGTTCGCACGGCGGCGTCACCGAGGAGCGCGGCGACCTCCGGAAGCGTGGCCGGTCGGCGCCACGGGGCGAGCACCGTCACCGAGGAGGGCAACGACGCCTCGATGAGCCGGGAGAGAGTGTTCCGTGCTCCGCATTCGATGAACGTGCGTATGCCGTCGCGGTGGAGCGTGAGTAGGGCGGAGTGGAATCCGACCGGCGCGCTCAGGTGACGGCGGACGATCTCCCGCACGTCCGCCGTCGTTCCGACCGGCCGACCGAGGATCGGCGAAAAGACCGGCACGTCCGGCACCCGTACTCCGATGTCGTCCGCGAGAGCGGCGAGTCGTCGCTGCGCCGGCACGAAGGCCGGCGTGTGGAACGGGAAGGCGATCGGGAGCTGGGCGACCGAGATTCCCACCGCGTCCGCGATGTGTTCAGTGACCTTAAGCAGCTCGCTCGGGCCGGCCAGGAGAGCCTGGTCGGGGCCGTTGTCGGCGGCGAGGGCGAGACGACCGTCGTCGACCAACCCGACGAGGTGGGCCGCTCGTCGGGCGTCGGTGCGCAGCGCGACCATGCCACCGGTGACGCCGCTGGCCGCGAGGACCGTCGCGCGACCGCAGACCAGCCGTACGGCGTCGGGGAGATCGACCGCCCCGGCGCAGACCAGCGCCGCCCACTCGCCGAAGCTGTGGCCGAGGTGCACGTCGGGTGTCACACCCAGCTCCTCCAGCGACGCGTGGCACGCGACCTCGGTGGCGAAGATCGCCAGGTCCGGCGGCGCGTCGGCGGAGGTCGGGACGTCCGACCCCTCGATGAATCCCCGGACCCCCGGTCCGCCGTGGTGCTCGGCGCTGCCGTCGATGGTGTCCAGGATGTCGGCCACCCGTGGCGTCGCCGCCGCATCGGGGAACAGGGCCGCCAGATGGGCGCCCTGCCCCGGGAAAACCAAGGCCAGTCCTGCCATGTCGCCTTCCTTCCACCGGACGTGTGCCGCCGGATGTGCGCGTAGGTCTGTCCTTCCGCACCGGATCGTCGGCGTGGTCGGCCGCCTGACGGTGCGTCCCGGCAACGAGACCGGGTCGAGCTCGTTCGCGATGCCTGCTGACAACGCGCGTCCCGGCGTGAGGGCCAGGGTGTGGCGAGGCGATGCCGACTCCCGGCTGCCGTTGCTCGAGGAGGCAGAATCATGAGACGACCGAATCGCGTTCGGCGGGCTGCGACCGCCGCCACCCTGACCGCGCTCACGGTGGGCGCGGTGGCGCTCACCGCACCCACACCCGCGTCGGCGGCGGTGCTCGTGTCCTGCGTGGGCACGTCACAGCAGTCCTACAGCCCGCCCCTGACGCTTGTCACCCGGCCGACAAGCATCTCGGTGACGACCACCCTCGCGGTCTGCGGCGGGGGTCTGGCGGGGACGTTCTCGCTGGGGCCCACCGCGCCGTCCGACGGCTCCTGCCTGGTCAGCCCGCCGGCGGTCTCGGCGACCGTCACGATTCACTGGAACAACGGCCTCACCAGTACGGTGAGCGCCACCTACGTGGTCAGCCGCACCGGCGGGCAGACCGTCAGTCAGGTGCTCGGCTCGGTGACCGCGGGGTTGTTCGCCGGCGCCACGTACACCCAGACGTCGGCGGGGTTGACCCTCGACGCGTTGGCCTGCGCCGGGAATGGGATCGCCACCAACTCGGGCCCGATCGAGGCCAATTTCGTCGCGGTGTGAGCTGTCCGTGCGCTTGGTGGCCGGTCCTGGTCGCGGGCGGGCCACCAAGCGCACGGCGCGAGGGCTTTCCCCGACCGGTCCGTGCTCCGGGGACATCGCCTTCGCCTGCCGGTGACCGACGTCGGGCGCCGTCCCCTGATCCATCAATGCCGGTCGGCACCGACGTGCGCCAGGTCGAGCCCACGATGGGCACCGGCATACCTAGGAGGAATCGTGAACCGCATCGTCTCGACGGCGGCATGTCTCGTCGTCACCACCGCGGCAGCGGTGGCCTTGGCCGCCGTGCCCGCCTCGGCATCGGTCGGTGACCTCGTCTGTACCGCCACCGGCACCACCACGTTCAGCCCTGGCCTGACGCTGACTCCCACCACCCAACTCGTCACCTATCAGGTCTCCTACAGCGGTTGCGGCTCGACCATCGGCGCGACAGTCAGCACCGGGAGCCGCAGTGGCAGTTTCACCGGCGTGCGCGGGTGTCTCTCGCTCCCGCCCAGCGCGACCGGCACGTTCACCGTGACCTGGAACGACGGGAGCACCAGCGCCGTCGTCGGCACCTCGCAGAGCCTCGACATCGGCGGCCAGACCGTGATCACGCTCCGGGGAACCGTGCGGTCCGGTCGGTTTGCCGGGGACGCCTTCGTCGAGGTGCTGACCCAGGCCTCGGTCGACCTGACCCGGTGCCTGACCACCGGGATCAGAAGCCAGAGCGCCGTTGGCGCGCTGACCCTCTCCTGACGGGATTCGTGATGCGACGTTCTTCGATCAGTACGGTTGCGACGGCCGCGCTCGTGGCGGCGCTCGGTGTCCTCTCACCGGGCAGTGCGACAGCGGCGCCCCCGACGGGTGTCACCTGTCTGGCCGGTACGCAGGTGGTCCACTACAGCCCAGGGGTGACCGTCACCCCCACACCGCAGACGATCACGGTGTGGACGGACTACTCGGCATGCGTGTCGCTGACCCAGCCGACCATCGCCAGCGGGCGGGCGGACATCTCCGGCCAAGCCGTCCAGTCCTGCGGCACGCTCGCAAGAGCTGACCTCGTCACGTTCACCATCGGGTGGCGGACCGGTACGGGAGCGGTCGTCGACACGAGCACGGTCACCGCGAACCGGACCGTGACCGACGCCGCGGGCGCCGATCTGGTGACGTACACCGGGTCGGTGACGGACGGCTTGTTCCACGGGCAGCCGATCGTGGAGCAGATCACCTACGCAGCCCTCGACCCGCTGGTTCAGTGCCTGAGCGCCCCGGGGATCCAGCAGCGGCAGAGCCTGTCCAACGTGACGACGATCGGTGTCGTGTGACGACGACGCCCGACACGCCACTACCCGTTGACCTCATCGGCCCGACCGGGAGGTCGACGGGGCAGGACGGTGCCGACCGGTTCCCGGCCCGGTGAGCACCGGAGTCGTGCGGCGCGTGGGACCGCGACACGCCCTGTCGCACGCCGGCGCGGATGATCTTCGATTGACCGAAGTGGATATTAAAATGCCAGCCGGGCGCGTACGACGCGTCGACGTCGGACGTGGACGCGTGGGCGCGTGGTCGCAAAGGCCGGCTTGCCCTCGGTCGTGCGGAGCGTGCGGTGCCCGGGGCCGAGGAATCCTTGCGTACGAAATGCTGGTGTGCGCAATTCCAGCCCCGAATGCAATTTGCAGGCGCCGAATAGTGATTTATTTGAGGAACGGCATCCGGCGCGGTACCGTGAATCAGGGCATGCTCGGCTCGGCGTGCCGCGGCGGCATCGGAGGCTCGATCATGCGCGCGAGCGGCAACATAGCAACGGCAGATGCCGTTCTGGCTGAACCGGGCCGATTGGCTGCGCTGGAACGGCTGGGTGTGTCAGCGCGGGCCGACGCCTACTTCGACGCGCGAGCGCGGCTTGTCGCGCGCCTGCTGCGGGTGCCGGTCGCCCTGGTCACCTTCGTCCTGCCCGAGCGCCAGATCTTCCCCGGCCTGGCCGGGTTGGCGGAGCCGTGGTCACGCACCAGGCAGACGCCACTGACCGAGTCGTTCTGCCAGTACGTGGTCCGTGACGGCCCTCTCGTCGTGCCGGACGCCCGCATCTACGCCCGGCTTCGCGACAACCAGGCCATCCCCCACCTCGGTGTCATCGCCTACGCGGGAATGCCGCTGACCGACGACGATGGGCATGTCCTGGGCTCGCTCTGCGCGATAGACCACATTCCACGATCCTGGGCACCGGTGGAGTTGCGCGACCTGGAGGATCTGGCGGCGGGTTGTAGCGCGGAAAGCAGACTTCGGATTCTGCGGTCCGCCGGCAGCCCGCCGCGACGAGCGTCCTGACCGCCTGGGTGTCCCCGCCGCACCCCCGGCTGGACGGCCATGGGGGCGACGCCGTTCCGCCGGGGGAGAGAGGTCCCGTTGACGAGCCCGCACATCCGGTCACGGAGCTGACCGCCCGCGCGGCGACAGGCCCCGCCGTCGAGGGCGGGGCCTGTCGCGGTGTCGAGCGCTGACGCCGTGTCCCACCTGACGGTGGGCCGCTGCTCAGCTCGGCAGGACGGTGAGTTCGGCCGGCCCGGCCACCTGGGTGATGCCGGTGGTCAAGCAGGCGGTGAGCTGGGTGTTGAGCAGCGCGATGGTGTAGACGAGCTGGCTGCCGGTGAACGGGCCCGAGGCGATCGTGGCGACGACCACGACGACGTTCTGCCCGGTCGGTCGCTGCGTCAACGAGATGCCACCGGTGAAGGTGGAGACTCCGGTGGGATCGCCGGACGCGTCGTGCCAGCGTAGGGAGCCGGAAACCCCGTTCACCGGAAGGCTGACCGAGCAGGACAGCAGGGCCTGGCCCTGGGCGTCGTAGTCGGCGGACGCGTACTGGGGCGAGGTGCTGACGCAGGGGGCGAAGGTCCCCTCGGCGTGGAACGCGACCTGCCGGGGCAGCAGGACCAGGCCGGGTTGGAACTGTTGGGTCGCGTATCCGGGGCAGGTCACGAGGTCGATCTCGTCCGCTCGGGCAGCGGCTGAGGTGGCGGTGACGACAATCCCGAGGACACTGGCGATCAGTAGGGCCACGAGGCGACGCAGGCGGATCACGAGCGCTCCTAGGTGTGAGAGTGTGGTGCCCCACGGCGCGGATCGAAGCCGGAACTCGCCGGACGGCACCACGCGGATCTGGACTCGCTGTTCTTGGCCGGCGGGACGGGTGATGCGCCGGTCACGTCGGGGTGATGACCAATTCGTCGACGTAGCGCAACGACGCCACTCCCGTCGTGGCGCAGAGCAGGGGATTCGGATTCACCGCGACGAGCGTCTCGACGACCGTCGCTCCGGTGAACTGGCCTGCCGTCGCGGCTCCGGTGAACGTCACGATGGTGGTGCCGTTGACCCGTTCGACGCGTCGTGTCGAGGTGACGGTGGTGGTCGAGGAGTCGTTCCACGAATACGTTCGGGTCACCGGATCACCCGAGATGTCAGCCAGTTCCGTGCATGACCGCGGGCTGGTGAAGCTGGTCGTGTAACCGCCTCCGGTGATGGCCGACCCCGCGGCCAGGCACAACCCGACCGGCTGAGCCGTGACACCGAGCTGGGAGCTGACGCTTTGCAGTGTCGGCCTGGGGGTGTTTGTCAACGGCGGGCTGAACGACACATCCTGCCAGCCGGAGCAACTCAGCAGGCTGATCGGGTCAGCCCGTGCGGCTGGCGGGGCGACGACCGCCCCGATGATGAGAGCGGCCACCATGGCCGGTGTTCGGACGTGCATCGGTGACTCCCTGCTTCTACGGGCGTCGCCCAACGGGATCGGGCGGCGCTTCTGCTGTCGGGTCCGATCATCGAATCGCCGTGCGGCGGCCCACTGTTGCCGGACGGCACCAGCGGTGGCGCTCCACGCCGCGGTCATCCACTCAGCAGACGGAACCGCTGCCAGACCCCACTCACCCGACGCCGGAGCATGTCGGTTCGGACCGCCACGGCGAGCTGCGCGAGGACGCGGGCGGCCTCCGGGCTGTGGTGGGCGTACTGGCAGGCCACCTGCTCGCAGCGGACGGGACTGTCCAGCGAACGGCGGTGTTCGCCCCTGCCCAACTGGTGGCGGGCCAGGTCCACGTAGAAGGCGGCGAGATGGGCGGGCTCCCGGGACAGATTGCCGCCCAGGTCCTGTAGCCGCCGCTCGGCGCCGGCCAGGTCAGCGCGTTCCACGGCCACGTGAAAGCAGGCCTGGGGCACCATCGCCGGCTCGAGCACCAAGCCGAACGGGTCGGGTCCGGTGTCCGGCGCCGCGGCGGACCTCGCGGCCCGGGTGAGATGGTCCCGCAGCTCGTGTGCGGGGAGCAGCCCGGAACGCCCGCCGGCCACGACCGCGGTCAGGTGCAGGTGACCTGCCACCGCCGGTCCGATCAGCGTGCCGTACGTGTCGAGTGTCGCGCGGCTCACCTCGATCGTCCGGTGGTCGGCGCCCTGCCGCGACGCCACCCCGGCCACGGCCAGTCCGGCCAGCGCTCGGTGGGTGGGATCGTCGCCGAGCGCTGCCACCTCGGCGCAGCGGTGGGCGAGGATCCATGCGCTGCTCAGGTCCCCGACACCAGCAAGGACCAGGGAGCCGTCGAGGCACAGCCGGATCAGTCTGGGAAGCACGACGGCGCGATGGGGGCCGTGGACGTGGAAGTGCAGACTGGTGAGCACGCTGGGCAGCACCCGCAGTGCCTGTCGGAAGTCGCAACGGCGGCGTGCCTCGTGAGCGATGTCCGCCTGACAGAGTGCGAACGGCAGCGGTTCCGTCGGGCCGGCCGGCGGCTTGGTCAGGGCGGTGGCGAACAGGGCGTGCCGAACCGGCTCGACGAGTGGTGCGACCGTGCCGGTGCCGGCCGGGGACAGGACCTGCGGGGGTGTCTCCCCGATCAGGTCGAAGGTCGCGCAGCCCAGCGCGAGCGCGATGCGCGACAGCGTGTCGATGCTGGTTATGCCACGGCTGCCGCTTTCGATCCGGGAGATGGTGGAGGGGTTGAGGTCGGCGCGTGCCGCCAACTGCCGTTGGCTCCAGCCACGGGCCACCCGCAGGAAGCGCAGTTGCGCGGCAAGGCCGACGCTGTCGGCCGCGCTGAACGTGTCCGTCAGCGAGTGTGGAGCAGTCGATGTCATCTGGCCTCCAGACTTCGGTGGGGCCACGCTGCCACCGGGCACCAACGCCTGCCACCTGTGGTTCCGTGCTGCGGAATCGCGTTGCCGCGAGGCAACACGTGGCCTCAACCGCCGTCCACCCGCCTGGCGGCCAACGAGGCCTGGTGCGCCACCTGGCGAATGGTCCGGGCGATCAGGGGGTCGGCCACGAAGGGCCCGATCCGGGCGATGGCCAGTCCGGCGATCGGGAGGGTGCCGCCCTGGACCACGACGGCCTGTTCGTGGATCCCGATGATCCGCTCGCCCTCCGCGGCGGCCAGTCCGGACTCTCGTACCTGCCGCAGTTGCGTGGCCAGCGTCACCGGGTCGGTGACGGTGCGGCGGGTCAGGGGCGCGAGCGGTCCGGCGGTCAGCACGCGGTCGGCGAAGGCGGGGTCGTAAGCCATCATGACCTTGCCGGCCGCGGTCGTGTGCGCCCTGAGCCGGGCACCGCGGAGCGGAGCCACCAGTTCCTGCCCGGGATCGAACACCACCTCGGCTACCACCACGTCGTCCAGCGCGGCCACGCACAGAAACGACACGAGCCCGGTGAGGTGGTGCAGCCGGACCGCGTACGGCAGCAAGGCGTGCCGCAGGGACGCGGGAAGACTGTGTGGAGCGGTGAGCCTCCACGCCGCCTCGCCCGGCCCGTACCGGTAGCCGGATCGCCGGATGAATCCTTCGGCGTCGAGCAGTGTCAGCAGACGGTGCACGGTCGACTTCGGCAGTCCGGTGGCGCGAATTATGTCGGTGAGGGTCAACGGAATGGCCGAATTGAGGACGACTTCCAAAATCGACAGAGCGCGATGGAGCACCGTCGTGCCAAGGCGCTCGGTGCCACCTGGACGCGGCTCGGTATTGGTCATGCGGCGCCACCTCACGGATGGCGGGAGAGCCGCCACCCTGTCCCAGACCAGCATCATGGCGCTCGGTCGAGTTGCCCGCAAGACCGCAGTCAGATATCCCCGTCGCATGGGTTCGGTTTGCCGAATCGGTCCCGTAATGACGAGATGCATTGCCGACGTGCCGCCTCAGGAATTGTGGAACTTCCACGCGCGTGAGTGGGTCGAGTGGCAATTTCGATGGCGAAGGTGGGTGCCAGTTGCCACGCTTCTACCGGCATCTCTCCGGCCACCGCGCCGGATCGGGCGTCCCGGCTCGGGAGCCCGCTGCGCCGCCCGACCCGCCCGGCTCGGGGACCCGCTCTCGACGCGCCGCCGCCGGCGCCCGGCACCTTCCGGGTCACGACCGGACATCGTGCAGGGCGGCCCAGGCGGTGATGTAGTCGGGACTGCCGGCGGGCGCGCCGAGATCGTCGGGCAGCCCGAACGCCCCGGTCAGGATGTCGACCTCCGGGGCCAGGCGCGCACACGCCGCGGTGAGGGCGGCGTCCAGCCCGGCGGCGTCCACCGGGGTGAGCAGACCGTGCCCCACGAACCAGGCGGCGTGACGGTCGAGCTGGTCGAGAACAAACACCCGGGTGACCTGCCGCAGCAGGGCACCCGTCCGCCCGCCCGCGGCGTCGGCCGCGTCGAGCAACTGCGCCAGGGCGATGCGGTGAGCGGTCGCGTCCGCCACCGCCGCCGCAGTCGTTACCTGGCCGTTCCACCTGTCGAAGGAGGTCTCGCCTGCCGGACCCGGCCGGCGCAGTGCTCCTCGGGCCGCATGCCAGAGGGCGTACTCCCGGGTGGCCAGGAGATCCCGCCAGCCGGCCGGGTCGTCGAGGGGGGCCGGCGACGCCGCCGGTCGAACCGGGCGGTGGTCGCCGGTGAGCAACCGGACGCCGGCGGTGATCTGGAGGACCTGGTTCTCGCCCTCAGCCGTGACCACTCCGTGGCACATGCCCAGGTAGTCGCCGATCCGATTGATCGCGAACATACCCTGCGCGCCGCACCGCTCGCGGCATTCGGCCAGTGCGTCCCGTGCGGTCCAGGACAGCACCGGTTTGGCCAGCATCGCGAGGAGTTCCGCCGACAGGGGGTCGTCCTCCCGCCCGGCGAACACCCGCTTGGTGTGCCGGGCCAGGAGCGTCGCGGCGTACACCCGGGCGAGTGGGACGAGCAGTGACCGCTGCACGTTGCGGTAGCGCAGCATAGGCACCCGGCCGTGGTGCGGTGCCGACACCAGGCGCTGTTCGGCGTAGCGCAGGGCGATCCTCAGTCCGGCGCGGGACGCGGCCAGCACTCCGCTGGACAGCGCCACCCGACCGGTCTGCAGCACCTCGATGGTGCGCCGGTAGCGCCCGTGTCGGCTGAGCACGGAGCTGCTGAACGTGCCGTCCGGCATGACCCTCGCCACGTCCCCGGCGAGCAGGTGCGTCGCGGGCAGTCGCACCTCGTCGAAACTGATCATCGCGTTGTCCATCGGCAGGAACGACTTCTCCGGCATCCGGGTGATCCGTACGCCCGAGGCGGGCTTACCGTCCGCATCCCGCAGTCGGACCAGGAACGGGAGGACGCCACGGTCGACACCACCGACCAGGAGCCGGGCCGCGACCACCACCAGCCGGGGGACCTCCGCCGCCACGTTCGGCATCCACTTCACCGCCTCGGCGTCCGGCGTACGCAGCACGAATTCGTGGCGGTGCGGGTCGTGCACCGCCTCGGTGCGCAGCCGGTCGACGTTGCTGCCGTAACCCAGCTCGGTCAGGAGGAGGACTCCCACCGCGTTCAGCTCATCCAGTTCGCGGAGGTAGCTTTCGAGTCCCGGCTGGTGCTCGGCCGCCCGCGCGATCGCGGGAACGGCGAGGTTGTAGTGCCCGCTGAGAATCGGAAAGACGTCCGGCGCCTGGACCGCGGTGGCCTCGAAGACCGCGAACAACAGCGGCAGGTTCGACGAGACAGCACGCGTGGGACCGAGTTCACGCCCGAGGACGCGCAGCTGGTCGTACGCCGCCCGGGACCGTTGTGCCATGGTCACGTCGTCCCGGCGTCGGAACACGTCAGCGGCGAGCAGCGGTTGAAGCCGACGCAGGTACTCCAGTTCATCGCCGATCAGGATGTCGGTCAGAGTGGTCATGCCAGCAGATCCTTCTGTCGCGGTCCGAGCGCCCGCCGGGGGGACGGGTACTTCCCCGGTGGAGCTCTCGGACCGGGCGGTGTCGTCGGATTCGCGCAGCGTCGCGTGGGCCCCGGAGAGTTCGTTGCGCGTCGGCAGCGTTATGTGGCCACCGGCGCGCCGACCCTCGGCAACTCCGGACAGGGCGGGCGGTGGCCATTGCCGGTCGGCATCGTCACCGTTCGGCCGGCTCCTACCGTGGGCCCCGTCGACCTGATGGTGGGGGCTGTGCCCCAACCTCCGTACGAGTCGTAGGGGAAGAGCCGATGAGTGAGTCCGTAGAGAGCGCGCTGGCCCGCATCGCCGTGGAACGGCTCGGCCTCGACTCAGACGAGATCGAACCGAACCGCACCCTCGCGGATCTGGAACTTGACTCCCTGGCGCTCGTGGAACTCGTCGTCGCGGTCCAGGAGGAGTTCGGCACCCCGATCGACGACGACGAGGTGACGCCCGAGACGACCCTCGCCGGGCTCGCCGATCTCGTGCGTAGCAGGGCGGGCTGAGCCGGGCACCGAGGCGTACGGCATGTGCCGTTCAGACCTTCCCTCGTCCCGACGGCATCGTTACCGGGGCGGGCGTGGCCGGTGACCGGTTGTCCGCGGTGCCAGCTCGCATCAGGGCGTCGGGTCCCGCTCCTACCGTCGACTTCCGTTGCGCAGACATGGTGGAGGAGAGCAGATGGTCCGCGATCCGGTCGCCATCACCGGCATCGGCATGGTCACACCGGGCGGTGTGGGAACGAGAGCGACGTGGGTCGCCGTCCGGCAGGCCCGACCCACAGCCGCCGAGGACCCGGAGTTGGCAGGGCTGCCGGTCACCTTCGCCTCGCGGGTGCCCGGGTTCGACGGCAGGTCGTCACTCGGCGCGCGACTGTGTGCCAGGCTGGACAGGGTCGGTCAGTTCGCCGTGGTCGCCGCGGAGGAGGCGGTGACCGCCGCAGGCCTCGACACAGCTGCCTGGAACGGAGCTCGGGTGGCGGTCGTCATCGGAACCGGAGCCGGCGGTGTCGGCACCTACGAGCGGCAAGCGCGGCGGTTGGCCGCCGACGGTCCGGCCCGGGTGTCCGCCTTCACCCTGCCGATGGCGCTGCCGAACATGATCGCCGCCGAGATCGGGCTGAGGTTGGGTGCGACGGGGCCGAACCTGGTGGTCGCCACGGCGTGCGCCTCGGGTGCGACAGCGATCGGCACCGCCCGAGCCCTCCTGGACGCGAACGCGTGCGATGTGGCGCTGGCCGGCGGCAGTGAAGCCGCCGTCACGCCGCTGTTCGTCGCCTCGTTCGCCCGCATGGGTGCCCTTTCCCGCCGCCACGGCGATCCGCTGGCCGCCTCGCGTCCCTTCGCCGCCGACCGGGACGGATTCGTCATCGGAGAGGGAGCAGGGGTACTCGTTCTGGAGCGGCTTGCCGACGCACGGGCGCGTCGTGTTCCCGTCCTGGCCACAGTCGTCGGATATGGCGCATCCGACGACGCGCTCCACCCGACGCTTCCCCCGGCCGACGGCGCCGGTGCCCGACGGGCGATCGAGGCCGCGTGTGCCGACGCCGGCCTGGCCGCCACCGAGATCACCCACGTCAACGCGCACGCGACCAGCACTCCGGCCGGTGACGCGGCCGAGGCTGCGGCGTTACGTGCCACCGTCGGCGCGGGCTGCCCGGTGACCGCCAACAAGGGTGTCACCGGGCACACGCTCGGGGCAGCGGGAGCTATCGAGGCAGCATGCACCGTACTGACCCTGGCCACCGGCATCGTTCCGCCTATGGCAAACGTCGACAGTGCGGATCCAGAGCTCGGGATACGCGTCGTCACGGGTCAACCTCTGCGCGGTGATTTTCCGGTTGCGCTCAGCACCTCTTTCGGCTTCGGTGGACAGAACGCCTGTCTCGTGCTCGCGCGGCCGTGACACCGAGGTGTGGCCGGCCATGCACGGTCGACTCCATGGCGCCGGACGCCGACGACATGTCCCATTCGGCCGGGGCGCCCGGCCCTGGCCGGCCTGGCGCTCACCTGTCCGTCTCGCTGCCGCACTGAGCGGGCCGGGCGAGTGTCAGAAGCTGCTGACCAGCTTCACGAACGCCTCGTCGATCGTCGCCGGATCGGTGGCGTCGAAGGCCTTGCCGGACGACGCCTTCGCGATCCGGTCCAGGGTGGCGAAGTCCGACTCCCGGTCGAAGGCGATGCAGAACACCTTGACCGGACGCTGCGGGTCCAGGGCGACCTCGGCGAGCAGGCGGGCCAGGTCGTTGTCCCGGCCGTACTCGTTCTTGCCGTCGGTCAGCACGACGATCGCGTTGATCCGCTGCGGGTCGTACCGGTCGAGCAGGTCCCGGTGCGCGGCCCGGACCGTCGCGTAGAGCGCGGTGCCGCCCTCGACGTGCAGGCCGGCGATCTTGCTGGTGATCCGCTTCTGGTCGAACCCGCCGAGCGGGACCTCCGTCCGGTACGGGCTCTTCGGCCGCTTCGGGGTCTCCGAGGAGAACGACCAGAGCCCCACCCGGTCCTCGGAGTTGAGCAGCGCGAGGCCCTTGCCCGCCGCCGCCGAGGCGACCTGGAACCGGGTACGGGTGCCGACCTTCGCCTCCATCGACCCGGACGTGTCCAGCGCGATCAGGATGTTGGCCTTCTTGCGGAGCGTGCGCCAGCCGTCCAGCATCGCGCCGACCACCTGCGGGTCCGGGGGCTCGAAGTAGGTCAGTCCGCCGGTGGGCTCCGCGCCGACACTGGCGAGCAGCTCCGCCGACGCCCGGCGCTCGTGGTCCCGGAAGCCGAGGCGGGCGAAGCTCTCCTGCTGCGCGTCCTCGGTCAGGAACGCCTGGAAGTCGGCCGCCGCCGCGCGCTGCCGCTCGTCGGCGGAGGGCAGCACCACGAACGGGTGGTCCAGGTTGAACGTGCCCTCCTTGGGATGGATGGCGACCAGCGGGACGTTCGGCCGGCGGCCCCGCTCCTGCCCGTCCTGCCGAGGGCTCAGCGCCCCCGTGTTGTAGAGGTCGACCAGCTCCTCCTGTAGGACGATGGCGCTCATGTCGTCGGTGCTGCCCGCGCCGCCGGCCAGGTCCGCCTCGGCGAGGCTGCGCAGCAGATCCACCGAGTCGTCGCTGTAGTGCGACACGTTGGCCTCGATCCGGCGGACGAACTGGGTGACCGCGGGGTCGGCCAGGTCGGCGCGGGTCAGGTCGCTGGACCGTCGCACCGCCGCGTAGTAGGTGGCGATGGTCGCGGCCAGCCCGGAGGTGGACAGGTTGGGGTTGTCCTTGCCGAAGGTGAAGCGGCCCCACTCCGGCTTGCCGAAGCCGGCCCACCCGTCCCGCCCGGACAGGCCCAGGATCTCCCCCCAGCCCAGCGGCCCGCGCCCGCGAACCAGCTCGGCCTTGGGCTGCGGCATCGCGATCACCAGCGGGCTGTTGGCGATCGACGGGTAGCGGTCCGGGGTCTGCGGCGCCCGCCCGGCGGCCTGGTCGAGCAGCCGGAGCTGGCCGGTCCACAGGCTCGACGTCGGCAGCCAGACCTGCGGTTGCGGCAGGCCGGTGCGGGCCCAGTCGGTGGCCAGCGCCTCGGTGGCCTGGCCCGAGTTCAACGCGCTGACGTGCACCTGGGCGCACCCGCCACCCTCGATCGACCGGTCGCCGCGGTTGTAGCGCTCGGCCAGCTCGACCAGCAGGTCCGCCTTCTCCGTCGAGGAGTTGACCTGGAGGGTGGTGGCGCAGTCGGTGCGGGCCCCGGTGCTGCCCGCGTCGCGCTGCCGGACGAACACGAACGCCCCGGCGATGACCACCAGCCCGGCGGTGACAGCGGCGGTGTAGGGCAACCACTGCCGCGTACGCGTAGCGGATGGGGTCATCGGGGCGTCCTCCTCGGCGGGCGGCTGGTGGCAGCCAACCTATCGATGCGGCGCCAGCCCGCGCCCCGGGCCCCACCGCATCGGGTCACCCGTGGTCGGGTCGTCCCCCGAGCGCGGCCGCGACCAGCAGCCGGACCAGGTAGACCACGACGAAGGAGACGGCCCCGACCGCGGCGGCCGGGCCGATCGCGCTCGACGCGACGTAGCCGGCGGCGGCGCCGGCCGAACCGAGGAAGAGCGCGGTCGAGATGCCCCAGGCGTCGACGGCCTCACGACGCAGTCGCCGCAACGCGCCGTCCGGGCCCGCGCCGACGCCGGGCTCCGCCGCCGGCAGGTGCGCCGGCTGGGTCGCCACCGGCAGGTACGCCGGCTGGGTCGCCGCCGGCTGGGTCGCCGCCGGCTGGGTCGCCGCCGGCTGGGTCGCCGCCGGCTGGGTCGCCGCCGGCAGGTGCGCCGGTCGGGTCGCCACCGGCAGGTGCGCCGGCTGCGTCGGTCCGGCCCGGAACGGCGTGGTCGTCGGCGGCGGAGTCATCGGCGGTGTCGGAGTCGGCGTCGGCGTCGGGCGCGGCTGCGGCGCCGTCGGCGGGACCGGGGGAAGCGGGTGGTTCGGCGTCGGCGCGCCCGCGGTCTCGTTGCCGGCCTCGAGCAGGCTCTCCCGACGCAGCGGCGCGGTGACCGTGGCGTCCTGTCGGAGCAGCCGCACCAGCACGCGCTCGGCGTCCGGCCGGTCCGCCGGATCCTTGGCCAGGCACTCCCGGATCAGCTCGTTCAGCACGGGCGGCAACGGCGGCAGCTCGGGTGGGTCGTGCAGCACCCGGTGCATCACGGCGAAGAGCGAGTCGTTGCCGAACGGCGGCCGACCGCCGGCGGCGAAGGCGATCGTGGCCGCCCAGGCGAAGACGTCGCAGGGCGGACCGACCGCGTCGTTGCGGAACCGCTCGGGGGCCATGTACGCGGTGGTCCCCATGACCCGGCTGGACGCCGTCTCGGTGACGCCCAACGCGCGGGCGATGCCGAAGTCGATCACCCGAGGACCGTCCCTGCCCAGCACCACATTGTCCGGCTTCAGGTCGCAGTGCACCACGCCGGCGCTATGGATCGCGGCGAGCGCGGTGACCGTGCCGACCGCGAGCCGGTGCAGGGCGTTGCCGGCCAGCGGGCCGCTCTCGCGCACGTGCCGGTGGAGCGTCGGGCCCTCGATGAACTCACTGACCACGTAGGGCTGCTCGCCGTCCACCTCGGCGAAGAGCACCTGCGCGGTGCAGAACGGAGCGACCCGGCGCGCGGCGGCGATCTCCTTCACGAACTGCGACCGCGCCCGTGGATCACTCAGATCGACGTTGACCATCTTGACCGCCACCCGGTCACCGGCGTCGTCCTCGCCGAGGTAGACGACCCCCTGCCCACCCGCGCCCAGCCGGCCTACCAGCCGGTAGCGCCCGGCGGTGACCGGGTCGTGCGTCCACAGTCTGGCCAATCCTGGCACCGGCGGGCCGGCCGGTTCTGACATCCCGACTCCATCAGTGTCGTGCCCGGCCACCGGCGGCGCAGGACACGGTCATCGTGCCATGTCGCCGCCGGTGAGCGGAGAGGTCCGACCCCGGATGGAGATCTGCGCTGGCGGCGGGGCTGCGCAACGGCACGACCCGGGCGTGCGCCACGCGGCCGGGACCGTTCGTCCCGCCCGGCCCCGACACGCCGGGCCGCGTCCGCCGGTGTGCTTCCTGGTCGCGGGGCGGATCCGCTGGGAGCGATACCAACGGGGACGACGATCCACATCGTCCGGTCGCTACACTCCCCGACAGAGTCCGGAACCGCACCCGGCACCCGGTACGCCGACCAGGATCGGATGGAGACGCCAGTGACCCGCGACAAGGCCGCACCCCGCGGAATCGACCGCACCGTACCCAGCGTGGCCCGGGTCTACGACTACTTCCTGGGCGGTAAGGACAACTTCGAGGTCGATCGGAAGGTCGCCGAGCACGCCCTGCGGATCACTCCGGACGGGCCGGCCGCCGGCCAGGCGAACCGGGCCTTCCTGCGCCGGGTGATCCGGTTCCTGGTCACCGAGGCCGGCATCGACCAGTTCCTCGACCTCGGGTCGGGGCTCCCCACCCAGGGCAACGTGCACGAGGTCGCCACCGAGCACAACCCGAGCGCCCGGGTGGTGTACGTGGACAACGACCCGATCGTCCTGACGCACGGGCGGGCCCTGCTCGCCGCGGAGGGCACCGCGACGGTGATCCAGGCCGACATCCGGCGACCGCAGGAGATCCTCGACGATCCGGACGTCCGCCGGTTCCTCGACTTCGACCGGCCGGTCGGGTTGTTGCTCTTCGCGATCCTGCACCACCTCGGCGACGACGAGGAGCCGCGCGCGGTGGCGGCGGAGCTGATCGACGCGCTGCCGTCGGGCAGTTACGTGGCGATCTCGCACTTCCGTGATCCGGGCGAGCGGGACCCGGAGGGCTCCCGGAAGGCCCGCGAGGTCGAGCGGGTCTTCAACGAGTCGCTGGGCACCGGCCGGTGGCGTACCGACGAGGAGATCCTCTCCTTCGCGGACGGGCTGACGGTGCTGGAGCCGGGGCTGGTGCCGCTGGCCGAGTGGCGTCCGGATCCGGGCACGCCCGCGCCGAAGCAGACCGACACCTACCACACGTTCGTCGGGCTGCTCGCCCGTAAGCCCTAGCCGTCGCGGCGTCAGCCGTCGAGGTGGCCGGTGGTGGCCAGGTGGCGGTACCAGTGGGCGCTGTCCTTCCAGGTGCGCTGCTGGGTGTCGTAGTCGACGCGGATGATGCCGAAGCGGCGGTCGTAGCCGTAACCCCACTCGAAGTTGTCCAGCAGCGACCAGACGAAGTAGCCCCGGACGTCCGCGCCCCGCGCGCGGGCGTCGGCCATCGCGCCGATGTGTCGGCGCAGGTAGTCGACCCGCTGCTCGTCGTGGACCCGTCCGTCGGCCGAGACCACGTCGTCGAACGCCGCGCCGTTCTCGGTGATCATCAACGGCTGGCCCGGGTATTCGTCCCGTAGCCGCAGCAGCAACTCGGTCAGGGCCGGCGGGTCGATGTTCCACCCCATCGCCGTGTGCGGGCCGGGCTGCGGCAGGAAGTCGACGTCGTCGGCGCCCACCCACGGGGTGTGGGCCGAGGCGCCGTGGCCGTCGGCGTCGGAGCGGGGCGTGTGTCCGTCCCCGGCCCGGACCAGGGTGCTGGCGTAGTAGTTGACCCCGAGCACGTCGAGCGGCACCGCGATCAGCTTCTCGTCACCCGGGCGCACGAACGACCAGTCGGTGACGGAGGCGGTGTCGGCCAGCAGGTCGGCCGGGTACGCCCCGTCCAGCATCGGGCCGAGGAACGCCCGGTTCGCGAGGGCGTCGATCCGCCGGACCGCCTCGGAGTCGGCGGCCGAGCCGGACGCGCCGCGCACGACGTGCAGGTTCAGCGTCACCGACAGCTCGGCGCTCGGTGCCAGCTCCCGGACCACCCGTCCGGCCAGGCCGTGCGCCAGGTTCAGGTGGTGCACCGCCGCCAGCGTGGCCGCCGGTTCGGTGCGGCCGGGCGCGTGCACGCCGGAGGCGTAACCCAGGTACGCCGAGCACCAGGGCTCGTTGAGCGTGGTCCAGGTGTGCACCCGGTCGCCGAGCGCCGAGACGATCCCGGACGCGTACTCCTGGAAGCGCAGCGCGGTCTCCCGCGCCGGCCACCCGCCG
Organism: Micromonospora sp. NPDC049201; assembly: GCF_055586805.1. Classification (NCBI taxonomy): domain Bacteria; kingdom Bacillati; phylum Actinomycetota; class Actinomycetes; order Micromonosporales; family Micromonosporaceae; genus Micromonospora; species Micromonospora sp. NPDC049201. Next base: position 79,260 of record NZ_JBVJHM010000016.1, read on the forward strand.
GCGTCCTCCAGCTCCTGCGGCAGGTCCCAGTGGTACATGGTCGCGACCGGTCGGACGCCGCGCTCCAGCAGGCCGTCGACCAGCCGGGCGTAGAAGTCCAGGCCGGCGGCGTTGAACCGGCCGGAACCGCCGGGCTGCACCCGGGGCCAGGAGATCGAGAAACGGTACGCGCCGAGCCCCAGCCCGGCGATGTGGTCGAGGTCCTGCGGCCACCGGTGGTAGTGGTCGGCGGCCACGTCCCCGGTGTCGCCGCCCAGCGTACGCCCGGGGGTGTGGCTGTAGGTGTCCCAGATGGACGGGCCGCGGCCGTCCTCGGTGGCCGCGCCCTCGACCTGGTACGCCGCCGTGGCCGAACCCCAGACGAAGCTCTCCGGGAAGTCTCGTGCCGTCATCGTTCCGTCCTCTCCCTGCCGGCCACCACCACGCAGTGGTACGCCGACGACTCGCCCGCCACCAGCTCGGCCGTCGCCACGCCGTCGCGGAAGCCCACCTCGAACTCCGTGCCCGGCCCCGCCCCGGGTGCCGGGATGCGTACCCGCTGCCGTTGCCCCTCCGCCGGGGCGTAGAGCCGCAGCTCCACCCCGTCGGCCCAGTCGTAGTCGGGCCGGTCGGAGCGCGCCCCGAACCCGATGACCGCGCCGGGCCGGACGAGCACCGGCAGGCTGTCGTACTCGTGCTTCTCGGTCACCCAGGCCGGCCCGGTGAGCTGCGCGCCGGTGACCAGGTGGGTCCAGGTGCCGGCGGGCACGTAGAAGGTGACCTGCCCGTCGGCGCTGAGCACCGGCGCGACCAGGATGTCGGAGCCGAGCATGTACTGCCGGTCGAGGTGTGCCACGGCCGGATCGTCCGGGAACTCCACGACCATCGGGCGCATCATCGGAATGCCGTCGCGGTGCGCCTCCTCGGCGGTCGCCGCCAGGTACGGCATGAGCCGGAGCTTGAGCCGGGTGAAGTGCCGCAGCACGTCCACGGCCTCCTCGTCGTACGCCCACGGCACCCGGTACGAGCCGGAGCCGTGCAGCCGCGAGTGCGAGGAGAGCAGGCCGAACGCGATCCACCGCTTGAACACCGCCGGGTCGGGGGTGCCCTCGAAGCCGCCGATGTCGTGGCTCCAGTAGCCGAAGCCGGACGAGGCCAGGGACAGCCCGCCGCGCAGCGACTCGGCCATCGCGACGAACGTCGACTCGCAGTCGCCGCCCCAGTGCACCGGGAACTGCTGGCCGCCGGCGGTGGCCGAGCGGGCGAACACCACCGCCTCGCCCTCGCCCCGCTCGGTCTCCAGCAGCTCGAAGACCGCCTTGTTGTAGAGGTGGGCGTAGTAGTTGTGCATGCGTTGCGGGTCCGACCCGTCGTGCCACACCACGTCGGTCGGGATGCGCTCACCGAAGTCGGTCTTGAAGCAGTCGACGCCCATGTCCAGCAGCGCCTTGAGCTTGCCGGTGAACCAGGCCACCGCGTCCGGGTCGGTGAAGTCGACAAGCGCCATGCCGGCCTGCCACTTGTCCCACTGCCACACCGAGCCGTCCGGGTTGCGCACCAGGTAGCCGGCCCGGCGGCCCTCCTCGAACAGGTACGAGCGCTGCGCGATGTACGGGTTGATCCACACGCACACCTTCAGCCCGCGCTCGTGCAGCCGCCGCAGCATGCCCTCGGGGTCGGGGAAGGTCGCCGGGTCCCAGACGAAGTCGACCCAGTGGAACTGGCGCATCCAGAAGCAGTCGAAGTGGAACACCGACAGCGGCAGGTTCCGCTCGGCCATCCCGTCGACGAACTCGGTCACCGTCTTCTCGTCGTACGACGTGGTGAACGACGTGGACAGCCACAGCCCGTACGACCAGGCGGGCACCCGGGCCGGTCGGCCGGTCAGCGCCGTGTAGCGGCGCAGCACGTCCTTCGGGGTGGGCCCGTCGACGACGTGGTAGGTCAGCGACTGGCCCTCGACGCTGAACTGGGTCTGCGCGACGACCTCGGAGCCGACCTCGAACGACACGTGCTCCGGGTGGTCCACGAACACGCCGTACCCGGCGCTGCTGAGATAGAACGGCACGTTCTTGTACGCCTGCTCGCTGGCGGTGCCGCCGTCGGCGTTCCACACGTCGACCGTCTGGCCGTTCTTCACGAACGGGCCGAACCGCTCGCCCAGCCCGTACACCGTCTCGCCGACGCCGAGCGCGAGCCGCTCGTGCACGTACCGGCGGCCCTCGCCGTCGGTGACGATCCCGACGCTGCGCCCGGTGGACGCCGTGACCAGCCGGTCGCCGTGCCGGAACTCGACCCGCCACCCGTCGACAAGCGCGACCCGGACGGTCAGCTCGCCGGTGGTCAGCGACGCGCTGATCCCGGTGATGTCGACGGTGACCGGGTGCGTGTCGTCGGTGCGCAGCCCGAAGTGGGGTTCGCGGGGCAGCCCGCCGCTGTGGTGGCCGATGGTCACTCCGACCACGCCGGGCGCGGGGGAGAAGAAGCGGACGGTGACGACCGGCCGGTTGAGCGTGTCGCCCCGGCCGTTGATCTGACCGGCCGGCGCGAAGACGGTGAAGCCGCGCTCGTCCATCTCGACCGACTCCACCGTGCCGGGGCGCAGCACGCTGACTCCCGGGCGCAGTTGCCAGTACCCGTCGGTGAACTTCACTTCTCGGCTCCTGCCGTGATGCCGCGCGCCAGAGTGCGCTGGAAGATGAGGAAGAAGAGGATGGCCGGCACCAGGCTGAGCAACGCGCCGGCGTTCGTCGTCGGGGCGTCCATCAGGCGGTCGCCCTGCAACGACGCGAGCGCGACCGGGATGGTCTGCGTCTGGTTGTCGATCAGCATGACCAGCGGGATGAGGAACTCGTTCCAGGTCCAGATGAAGAAGAAGATGAGCAGGACGGCGAGGGTCGGCCGCAGGTTGGGGAAGACCACCCGCCACAGCACCGTCCACTTGCCGGCGCCGTCCAGTGCCGCGGCCTCCAGCAGTGAGCGCGGGAACGTGCCCAGCACCGAGGCGAGCAGGTAGGTGCCGAACGCGCTCTGGATGACGGTGAAGATGATGATCACCGACAGTCGGGTGTTGTAGAGGCCGATCTCCTTGGCCACGTAGTACAGCGGGTAGATCAGCGCCTCCTGCGGCAGCATGTTGGCCAGCAGGAACACCCCGACGATCCAGAGCCGGCCGCGGACCCGGCCGATGCCCAGGGCGTACGCGTTGAGCAGCGACACGACGACGCCGAGCACCGCCACGGACCCGGCGATCAGCGCCGAGTTCCACAGCTTCAGCGGGAAGTTCACCTCGGACCAGTACCTCCGCAGACCCCTGGTGTAGAACTCGGTCGGCCAGCTCAGCGGGCCGCCCGACGAGTAGTCACCGGGCGACTTGAACGCGTTGAGCAGCATGAACGCGAACGGCACCAGCATGACGAGCGCGCCGATGGTGACGCCGGCGAGCACCACCCACCGGCTGACGCCCCGGTGGTGCCGGTCGCGCACCGGCCGGCGCGGCGGGGCCCCGGTGATCGTGATCGCCATGTCAGATCCCCCGGTCCCGGCGCTCGCTGCGGGCCTGCGCCCCGATGAAGACCACGGCCACCACGACGATGATCACCGTGAGCACCGTGGAGATCGCGGAGCCGTACCCGACCTGGAGCTTCTTGAAGAACGTGTAGTACGCGAAGTACGACGGCACGTTTGTGGCGTTCTCCGGGCCGCCCCGGGTCAGCGCGAAGATCGGCCCGAACACCTTCAACGCGGCGATGGTGCAGGTCAGCGCCACCACGAACGTCTCCGGCCGGATCTGCGGCAGCGTGATCGCCCGGAACCGGCGCAGCCAGTTCGCCCCGTCGACCTCGGCCGCCTCGTACAGCTCCGGGTCGAGCCGCTGCAACGCCGCCATGAACACCACCACCGGGTAGCCGATCTGCACCCAGATCATCACCGCCATCACCACCGGCAGCGCGGTGTCCGGGTCGCCCAGCCAGTCGTGGCGCAGCGCCCCGAGCCCGACCGCGTCGAGCAGGCCGTTGAACGCGCCGTCCGGGCGCAGGATCCAGCCCCAGACGATGCCGGCGACCACCACGGGCAGCACCTGCGGCAGGTAGAACGCGGCCCGCAACGCCGCCGCCGTACGCGGCTTGAACCGACGCCCGATGACGTCGAAGAGCACCGAGGCGAGCAGCAGCCCGAGCACTGTCGGCACCACCACCATCGCGACGATCATCGCCACGGTGTTGCGGAACGACGCCCAGAACACCTCGTCGTCCAGCAACCGCCGGTAGTTGTCCAACCCGACGAACGTGGGGTCACCGACCCCCGACCACCGGGTCAGCGACAGGTAGCCGGTGCCGACCAGCGGCGCGCCGATGACCAGGACGAACAGCGCCGCTCCGGGGAGCAGGTAGAGCCAGTACGCCGCGTCGCGGCCCCGCGTTCGGCGGCGGGACGGGGAAGCGGGGGCGGGGGTCGCCGCGGACGGCGCGGCGGCGACGGTGTCGGAGACTGCCATGACGGATCCTTCCCGGCGGGGCGGCCGGGCGCACCGGTCGTGCCGGTCGCGCCCGCCGCTCGCCGTGTCACTTGCCGGTGATCTCCTTGACGCCGTCGGCGTACGGCTTGGCGATCGTGTCGAGCACCTGGTCGGGCGACCTGGACCCGTTGATCAGGCCCTGGAACCCGCCGACCAGCACGTCGTAGTAGCCGGGCACCGGCCAGTCCGGGTAGAAGGCCAGACCGTCCTGCTTGCTGACCGTGTTGAAGTCCTCGATCAGCTTGCGGTCCTTCGGGTCGGTGATCCTGGCGGGGTCACCGGCCACCGGGACACCACCGTTGTTGCCGATCAGGTCCTGGATCTCCGGACGCAGGGTGATGTCGATGAAGTCGTACGCCAGGCTCTTGGCCTTGCTGTTCGTCGGGACGACCCAGAGGTTGCCGGACGAGCCGGCGTTCAGCCTGTTGCCCGGGAACAGGAAGGTGTCCCAGTTGGCCTTCATCTCGGCCTTGAAGCGGCCGTACCACCAGCTCCCCGAGACGATCATCGGCGTCTTGCCGGCGATGAACGCGGTGCCCATGTCCTCGGCCTTGAGGCTCGCCGAGTTCTTGGCCACGTAGCCCTTCCGCACCCAGTCGGCGAAGGTGTCCGCGCCGTACTTCAGCGGGTCGGCCTTGAAGTCGACCGGGTTCTTGTAGAGCTGGTAGTCGTCGACGAACGTCCGGTCGGCCTTCGACAGCGCGAGCTGGTAGAAGAGCTGCCCGGCCGGGTACTCGGCGCCGGCCATGCCCAGCGGGGTGGTCTTCTTGCTGACGAAGGTGTCCATCGCGGCGGTCATCTCGGCCATGGTGCTGGGCACCGCGACGCCGTTGCGGTCGAACAGGTCCTTGTTGTAATAGACCGTGACGTACTCGCCGTAGTTCGGCACGCCGAACCAGTTGCCCGACCCCATCACGCCCTTGTCGGTGTAGCGGGCGGTGGTCTGGAGGCTGGGGCTGAGCTTGCCGGCCCAGCCGCGCTTCTCCGCCTCGTCGCTGAGGTCGGTGAGCAGGCCCTGGGAGGACAGCAGCCCGGCCGTCGCGTTGCCCTTGTTGTACTCCATGATGTCCGGGCCCTCGGACGAGTTGATGATCATGCCGGCGTTCTGCTGGATCTGCTCGAACGCCTTGCGCTCGAAGCGCACCTCCACGCCCGGGTGCTCGGCCTTGAAGATCTCGATGGCCCGGTCCCAGCCGACCCCCATCGCGCTGTTCTCGCCCTCGTAGTGCCAGAGCTTGAGGGTCTTGGCCCCGCTGTCGTCACCGCTGTCGTCGCCCCCGCACGCGGCCACGGTGGTCGTCGCGGTCGCCGCCAGGGCGAGCGCCGCGACGATCCGGCGGAATCGCTGCATTGCTATCCTCCTCGTTGGGTATCGAGCCGGTACTTCACTGGGTCCGTCGTCGCGTTGCCGCGCGGCGACGGGCCGTTTCTCCTGGTCAGCCCCCCGTCGGTGGGCGGCTTCGTGGGGCTGCGGTCGAGCCCCTGATCTCCAGCGCGCACGACAGCAGTCGCTGGTGTGGCTCGTCGCCGGCCCCGTCCAGGTGACGCACCAGCGCCTCGATCGCGATCCGGCCCATCGCCGATCCGGGCGACGTCATCGCGGTCAGCGCCGGGGTGGCCAGCTCGGCGACCCGCGGCGAGGTGACCGTCGAGACGACCGAGACGTCGTCGGGCACGGACCACCCCCGCGCGGTCAGCTCGCCGAGGATGCCGAAGATCGCCGTCTCGTTCATGGCCAGCACGGCCGTCAGGTCCGGGGCCCGCGCCAGGGCGGCGGCCAGCGCCGCCCGGCCGCCGGCGGCGCGCTGCGTCGGCTGGCCAGGCCGCGGGCCATGGCGTTGGGCTGGTGGTCCAGCTCGGTCAGGGCGGCGCGCACCTTGGCCCGGGTGGCCGGGGAGATCGGCCGGGTGCCGGTGAGCACGGAGGACACGGTGCTGACCGAGACCTGGGCCAGGCGGGCGACGTCGTGCATGGTGGCCATCGCGCACCTCCTCCGGCCGGGCGTGGCACCGCCGTGCGAATGATCGTCGAAGCGCTTCGACGAAGCGGTTCGACAGACGCTAGGCCGCTGTTACGGCGACGTCAATAGCCGATGTCGGAAGACGTCACGCCGCCGGTCGGCGAGGGTGGCCGGCCGGCCGGCGGTCGAACGGCCGGCGGTAGCGGTCCGAGCCGGTCAGCCCGGCGTCACCCGCGCGAGCGACTCGGCCGCGTAGCGGTGTCCGGCGGTCGCGGTGAACCGGATCTCCGACCCGTCCCGGGTGACGTCGACCGGGCGGCGGGTGGCGCGGTCGGTGACCTGGAACCGGCCGTCGAACAAGGTGCTGCGGACCCGCAGCGGTCCGCCGCTGCCGGCGGTCAGCGTGATGCGGGTCGCGGTGCGCCCGCGCCACTCGGCGTCGACCGTGACGTCGCCGCGGGCGCGCAGGCCGCGGACCGAGCCGTCGGCCCAGTCGTCGGGGAGCGCGGGCAGCACGACGATGACGCCGCGGTGGCTCTGCAGCAGCATCTCCGCCACCCCCGCGGTGGCGCCGAAGTTGCCGTCGATCTGGAACGGCGGGTGGTTGCCCCACAGGTTGTCGAGCGTGCTCGACCTGAGCAGCTCGGAGAGCATCCGGTGGGAGTGGTTGCCGTGCCGCAGCCGGGCCCAGAAGTTGATCTTCCAGGCCTTGCTCCAGCCGGTACCGCCGGCACCCCGCGCGGTCAGCGAGACGTCCGCCGCCCTGGCGTACCCGGGCGTGGTCAGCGGGCAGATCTGCCGGCCGGGAAAGAGGCCGAACAGGTGCGAGACGTGCCGGTGCGTGTCGCCCTCGTCGTCCCAGTCCTCCTTCCATTCCCGCAACTGCCCCCACGAGCCGACCCGGATGCCCGGGTCGAGCTTGGCCAGCGTCTCGGCGATCCGGTCGCGGAACGCGGCGTCCGGCTCGCCCACCGTCGCGGCGGCCTCCGACACGTTGGTCAGCAGGTCCCACACGATCTGCTGGGACATCGACGCGCCGGCCGAGAAGTCGCCGTGCTCCGGGGAGAAGCTGGGGCTCACCACCAGCCTGCCGTCGCGCGGGTCGACGACCAACTCGTCGAGCCAGAACCGGGCCAGCTCCTTCATCAGCGGGTACGCCCGCTCGCGCAGGAACGTCTCGTCCCGGGTGAAGCGGTAGTGCTCGTGGTAGTGCTGCGCCAGCCAGGCCCCGGCCTCCGGCATCCAGAACGAGGTGGGGTGGTCGTGCACGCCGGTGAAGCCGAACGGGTTCGTCTCGTTGTGCACCACCCAGCCGCGGCTGTCGTAGATCTTCCTGGCGCTGATCCGGCCGGGCGCGACCATGGCGTCGACGTGGTCGAAGAACGGCAGGGTCGTCTCGGCGAGGTTCGTCGTCTCGGCGGGCCAGTAGTTCATCTGGAAGTTGATGTTGGTGTGGTAGTCCGCCGACCAGGGCGGGCTGGTCGAGTCGTTCCAGACGCCCTGCAGGTTCGCCGGCAGCGAGCCGGCCCGGGAGGACGCGATGAGCAGGTAGCGACCGTACTGGAAGAAGAGCACCTCCAGGGCCGTGCGGGCGGCCCGGTCCGCCCGCCCCCGCCGGTAGCTGAGCAGGAGCCGGTCGGTGGGGAGGGCCGGCATCCGCTGGCCGATGTCGAGCGTGAGCCGCCGGAACAGCTTCCGGTGGTCGCGGACGTGGGCGGCCCGCAACGCCGGGTACGGCGTGGCCGCCGCCGCGTCGACCCGCGCGGTCACCGCCGCGTGCGGGTCGTCTCCCCGGTACGTCGGATGGTCGTCGGCGTAGTCGGTGCCGGCGGCCAGGATCAGCGTGACGGCGTCCGCGCCCTCGACGGTGACCGTGCCGTCGCCGTTGTCGACCCGGGTGCCGCCGGTGTGAACCACCTGCACCTGCGCCTCGAAGCGCAGCCCGTTGTCGTCGAGGCGTCCACGGAGCGTGATCCGCCCGTACGCGGCGGAGAGGCGCCAAGACCGGTTGGACGCGGTGGTGACGGACGCGGTGAACCCGATGCCGCCCGGCCGGTCGGCGGTGAGCCGGGCGACCAGCACGTTGTCGGGGGCGGAGGCGAAGTACTCGCGGGTGTGGCGGACCCCGGCGACGGTGTACGCGACGCCGGCCGTGGCGTCGGAGATGTCGAGCTGCCGGCGGTAGTCGGTGTGGTCGTCCGGCGCGTCCGGGAAGGACAGCCGCACGTCGCCGAAGGGCTGGTAGCAGCCGAACCCGCTCCTCGGCTGTCCCAGCCTGCCGGCCACCCAGGACGGGTCGACCCGCGTGTCGGCGTTGATCCGCTGCCGGACCTCGTCGATCGCGCCGGGGCGCGGCGTGGTCCAGTCACCGAAGTCGTAGCCGGGGGAGCCGGGGCCGCCGGTCCACAGTGACTTCTCGTTGAACTGGAGCCGTTCGGCCCGGACCCCGCCGAAGACCGAGGCGCCGAGGGCGCCGTTGCCGATGGGCAGTGACTGCGACTCCCAGTCGGTGGCGGGCTTGTCGTACCAGAGGGTCATGCCGCTCGGCGGCGGTCCGGCGAGCGGGCCGGGCGGGTCGGGAGCCGCGCCGGCGGTCAACGCGGCGTCGCGGCGACGTGGGTGTCGGGGCGGGTCCGCGCTTTCGTCGTCGGGTACGGCATGGCAACCCCTCGGTCGTTCACACATCGGATGTGTTGCGGGGACGCTACCGGCGGCGCTGTCCCGTGAGCAAGGCGTCGCCCGGCACATTCGCCCGAGGCCGGGCCGATGACCTGCGGTGAGTACGCTCAAAGAGATCGGATGTTCAGCGAGGAGGTCGGGGTGCCCGTCACCGACGAGGCGATCGAGAAGATCAAGGCGATGATCGTCCAGGGCGAGCTCACGCCGGGCGCGCGCCTGCCCCGGGAGGCCGACCTGGCCGAGCGGCTGGGGTTGTCCCGCAACTCGTTGCGGGAGGCGGTCAAGGCGCTGTCGTTGATCCGGGTGCTGGACGTGCGTCAGGGCGACGGCACGTACGTCACCAGCCTGGAACCCGCGCTGCTGCTGGACGCGATCGGCTTCGTCGTGGACTTCCACCAGGACGACACGGTGTTGCAGTTCCTCGAGGTGCGCCGCGCGCTCGAACCGGCCGCGACGGAGCTGGCGGCGACCCGGATGACGGACGTTGACGTCGCCGGGCTGCGGACCATCCTCGCCGAGCTGGGGGAGTCGCCGAGTGTGGAGGAACTGGTCGCCAACGACCTGCGGTTCCACCACCACATCGCGGCCGGTTCGGGCAACAAGGTGCTGTGCTCGCTGATCGACAGCCTGTCCGGGCCGACGACCCGGGCCCGGATCTGGCGGGGGCTCACCCAGGAGGGCGCCGTGCGCCGCACCCGGGAACAGCACGAGGCGATCTGCGAGGCGATCGAGGCGCGCCGGCCGGACGTGGCGCGCGCCTGGGCGACGGTCCATGTCGCCGGCGTCGAGCTGTGGCTCCGCAACGCCCTCGGCGGGCCCGGTCAGCCGCCGGCCTGACCGCCGCCGCCCGCCGGGCCGCTCTCGGGGAAGGTCATCCGATCTCTTGCGGCGAATGACGCGACCCCTCTTGCCGCACAATTGGTTGCTCCACTATACAAATCAGGCGACAGATCCGATGTCTGGCCGGGGGTGTGGAGTGAAGCTGCTTCGAGTGGGGGCGGTCGGCCAGGAACGTCCGGCGGCGTTGGACGCGGACGGTCGGCTCGTGGACCTCTCCGGCGTGGCGACCGAGATCGACGGAGCGTTCCTCGCCGGCGGGGGCGTCGAGGTGGCGCGAGCCGCGGTCGCGGGCGGTGAACTGCCCGTGCTCGCGGATCCCGCGCTGCGGACCGGCGCCCCGATCACCCGCCCCGGCAAGATCGTGTGCGTCGGGCTGAACTACGCCGATCACGCGGCGGAGACCGGCGTCGAGCCGCCGGCCGAGCCGGTGAGCGTCAACGGACGCCGCCGCCAGGACGGCCACACCGCGAACATGTTCTTCCCGGTCGCCGAGATCATCCGCTACGTCAGCCGGTTCATGGTGCTCGAACCGGGCGACCTCATCAACACCGGCACCCCGGCCGGAGTGGCGCTGGGCCTGCCGGACCCCAAGCCCTACCTGCGCGCCGGCGACGTCGTCGAGGTCGAGATCGACGGCCTCGGCAGCCAACGCCAGACCGTGGGGCAGGCCCCGTGACCGCCGAGTTCAGCGGCCTGCGGGCCGTGGTGACCGGCGGCGGCTCCGGCATCGGCCTGGCCACCGCCCGGCTGCTCGCCGCGCGGGGAGCGGCCGTCGCCTGCCTCGACCTGGACCCCGGCGGCGTGCCCGCCCCGCTGCACGCCCTGCGCTGCGACGTCACCGACGACGCCTCGGTGATCCAGGCGGTGGCCGCCGCGGCCGACCGCCTCGGCGGCATCGACATCCTGGTCAACAACGCCGGCGTCGGCGCCCGGGGCACCGTCGAGGCGAACCCGGACGACGAGTGGCACCGGGTCTTCGACGTCAACGTCGTCGGCGTCGTCCGGGTCACCCGGGCGGCCCTGCCGGCACTGCGCGCCTCGACCCACGCCGCCGTGGTCAACACCTGTTCGATCGCGGCGAGCGTCGGGCTGCCCGACCGGGCGCTCTACAGCGCGACCAAGGGCGCCGTGCAGGCCCTGACCCTCGCCATGGCCGCCGACCACGTGGCCGAGGGCATCCGGGTCAACTGCGTCAACCCCGGCACCGCCGACACTCCCTGGGTCCGCCGACTGCTCGACACGACCGCCGACCCGGCCGCCGAACTCGCCGCGCTGCGCGCCCGGCAGCCCCTGGGCCGGCTGGTCTCCGCCGACGAGGTGGCCGCCGCCATCGCCTACCTGGCCGGTCCGCTGGCCGCCGCCACCACCGGAACCGTGCTCGCCGTGGACGGCGGCATGCACGGCCTGCGCCCCCGCCCGGCCGCCCCGGCCGGCGACGAGCCGTCGTCGTCGCCGACCCGGGGGAGCCCGGCCGGGTCGCCCGACGGCCCGGCCCAGGGCCGACGGGAGCGGTGATGAGGACCAGCCGGGTGGGCCGCTCGGCGGTCCGGGTCACCGAGATCGGGTTCGGGGCGGCCGGGATCGGCAACCTGTACCGGACCGTCGCGGACGACGACGCCCGCGGCGCCGTCGACGCCGCGTGGCAGGCCGGGATCCGCTACTACGACACCGCCCCGCACTACGGGCTCGGCCTGTCCGAGCGCCGCCTCGGCGCGGCCCTCGCCGCCCGGCCCCGCGACCGGTTCACCGTCTCCACCAAGGTGGGCCGCCTCCTGGTGCCGTCGCCGGGCACCGCCGACCGGCGCGACGACGCGGGCGGGTTCGACGTGCCCGCCGACCACGAGCGCCGGTGGGACTTCAGCGCCGACGGGGTACGCCGCTCGCTGGAGTCCAGCCTGGACCGTCTCGGCCTGGACCGGGTGGACGTGGTGCTGATCCACGACCCGGACGACCACTGGCGGCAGGCGGTCGACGAGGCGTACCCGGCCCTGCACGAGCTGCGTGACCAGGGCGTGGTCGGCGCGATCGGGGTCGGCATGAACCAGTGGCAGACGCTGGACCGGTTCGTCACCGACACCGACGTGGACACCGTCATGCTCGCCGGCCGCTACACCCTGCTCGACCAGTCCGCGCAGCGGATCCTGCTGCCCCGCTGCCGGGAACGCGGCGTGGGGGTGCTCGCCGCCGGCGTGTTCAACAGCGGTGTGCTCGCCACCGACACGCCCGGCCGCACCTACGACTACCGGCCGATCCCGGCCGCGTTGTACGCCAGGGCGCTGCGGATCGCCGAGGTGTGCCGCGCCCACGGCGTCACCCTGCCGCAGGCGGCGATGGCCTTCGTCGCGCGGCATCCGGCCGTCGCGACGCTGGTGCTCGGCGCGAAGACACCGGCCCAGGTGCGGCGGAACGTCACGCTCGCCGCCGCCCCGGTCCCCGACGCGCTCTGGGCCGACCTCGTCGCGGAGGGGCTCATCGAACCGTGATCGTGGACGACGCTGGGTGGTCTCCCCGTCCGCGTCCGGCGATCGTCGGCACCGTGCGCGAGGCCGTCGCCCGGCTGGACGGCGCGCGTCCGTTGCCGTGGATCAGCGGCCCGTCCGCCACGAGCGACATCGAACTGAACCGGGTCGAGGGCGTGCACGGCCCCCGGAACCTCGTCGTGCTGGTCGTCGCCCCGGGCACCGGCGGCGGATGACCTACGACGCGGCGCCGTCCCGGCGACGGGCCAGTCGCCAGCCGACGTAGGCGAGCGTGAGAACGACCGCGGCGGCGATCAGGTACCACCCGAACCGGTGCAGGTCCACGAGGACGGCCCGCAGGTGGTCGCCGGTCAGGTAGCCGGCCGTCGTCCACAGTCCCACCCAGGCGGCGGCGCCGAGCGCGTTGTAGGCCACGAAGCGCCGCCACGGCATGCCGGTGGTGCCGGCGACGACCCCGTTGAACTGCCGCAGACCGTCCACGAAGCGGGCGGCGGCGACGAGCTTCGGGCCGTGGCGGCTCATCACCGCCTCCAGCCGGGCGAACCGGTCCGGGTCCAGACGCAGGCGGCGGCCGTGGCGCAGGACGAGCCGACGGCCGCCGTGACGGCCGATCAGGTAGCCGATACTGTCCCCGGCCACCGCGGCCAGGAACGCGGTGGCCGCCACGGCGACGACGCTCAGCCGGCCGTGGGACGCATACCCGGCGGCGAGGACGATCGCGGTCTGGCCCGGAGCCGGGACGCCGAAGCCCTCCACGCCGACGAGCAGGGCGAGCCCCGGGTAGCCGTAGTGGCTCACCAGGTCGGTGAGCAGCCGGAACGGGCTCACCGGCCGGTCCCGGGAAGGCGGCCCACCACGTCGACGAGCCTAGCCGGCGCGAGCGTCGGCCGGTGGTCCCGGCTGCCGACTCACCCCGTCGGGGACGCGGGGCCTGTCGCGCATCGAATTGATTCGATATAGCATCGCGGCAGGGCAGCGTCACTCCGACCGGGCGCACGACGCGGAGTGTTCGCCATCCACCGGCGGACCGGGTAGCCGGCCGGTGGTCACCGATTCGGACGCGGCCGGGTGGACGCCACGACGGCGTCACCTGCCGCGTGCTGGTCCCGCCGCGAGCGCGGTACGCCGACCGTCGATCGGCCGGATCCCGTGCCGTGCGCGGCAACGGACCAGACCGCACACCGAGGAGTAGGCACAGATGAACGACGTACCCGATCGACCGCGACGCCGGAGCAGGAGCGCCGCCAGGCTGCTCCTGGGCGGCGCCTGCGCCCTGGCGGTCACGGTGTCCTCGATGGCCGTGGCCACCTTCGCCAGCGCCGATCTCAGCGGACCGCCCGGAACCACCCTGAAGGCCGCGGCCGAGCGCAGCGGCCGGTACTTCGGCGCCGCGATGGGCGGTGACCGGCTCACCGACCAGGGCTTCCTGACCATCGCGAACCGCGAGTTCGACATGATGACGGCCGTCAACGAGATGAAGCCCGACGCGACCGAGCCCAACCCGGGCCAGTTCGACTTCCGGGCCGGTGACGCGATCTACAACTGGGCCACCCAGCACGGCATGCGGGTCCGGGGTCACACGCTGGCCTGGCACGCCCAGCAGCCGAGGTTCTGGGGAAGTCTCAGCGGCAGCGCCCTGCGGCAGGCGATGATCGACCACATCAACGGCGTGATGGCCCACTACCGGGGCAAGCTGGCCTACTGGGACGTGGTGAACGAGGCGTTCGCCGAGAACGGCAGCCGGCGGTCGTCGAACCTGCAGTCCACCGGCAACGACTGGATCGAGGTGGCGTTCCGGACCGCGCGCGCCGCCGACCCGTCGGTCAAGCTCTGCTACAACGACTACAACATCGAGAACTGGACGTACGCCAAGACGCAGGGCGTCTACAACATGATCAAGGACTTCAGGGCCCGGGGCGTCCCGGTCGACTGCGTCGGTCTGCAGACCCACTTCACCGGTGGCAGTTCGCTGCCGTCCACCTTCCAGACCACGCTGTCGAGCTTCGCCGCCCTCGGCGTCGACGTGGCGCTGACCGAGGCCGACGTCACCAACGCCTCGACCAGCCAGTACCAGGGCCTCACCCAGGCCTGCATGAACGTGCCCCGCTGCGTCGGCATCACGACGTGGGGCATCCGGGACAGCGACTCCTGGCGTGGCAACGAGAACCCACTGCTGTTCGACCGCAACAGCAACCCCAAGGCGGCGTACGGCGCCGTGCGCGACGCTCTCAACGCCGCCTCCACCACGGTGCCGGGCACGACCACCCCGCCGACCACCGCGCCGCCGACCACGACCCCGCCGACCACCGTGCCGCCGACCACCACCCCGCCGACCACGCCGCCCGCCACCGGGCAGCCCGGCGCGTGCACCGCGACATATCGCATGGTCAACAGCTGGAGCGGCGGCTTCCAGGGCGAGGTCACCGTGACCAACAACGGCTCCACCACGCTCACCGGCTGGACCGTGCGGCTGACGCTGGCCGGTGGGCAGACCATCGCCAACGTCTGGAACGGCGTCAACACCGGCACCAGCGGCACGGTCGGCGTCCGCAACGCCGACTACAACGGGTCGCTCGGCGCGAACGCCTCGACCACCTTCGGATTCCTGGTCAACGGCAGCAGCAACGCCGCCCCCGGCGGCCTCTCCTGCACCAGCCCCTGACCGACGACACGTGGAGGATGATCATGCGTAGGTTCCTCGCGGTGTTCGCCGCCGCCCTGACGCTCGGCACCGTCGCCGGCAGCGGGCCGGCCGGCGCGTCGACCTCGGTCCCGCGGTCGTGCCCCCGCGGCCTGCTCTTCTGCGAGGACTTCGAGCGACTGCCCCCGGGCGGGCCCCGCACGCTGAAGTGGGGCGTGGACACCCGCCACGGCACGCTCACCGTCGAGCGGGCCCGCCGGGGCAACCAGGTGCTGCACGTCCACACGGTCGACAACGGGCGCGCCTTCCTGCGCGTGGACGACGTCGCCGCGCCGGGTAACCGCCTCTACGGCCGGATGCGGCTGCGCGTCGACGCGTTCCCCACCGCCCCGGACTGGGCGCACTTCACGTTGGTGGAGGTGACCGGCGCCGGCAGCGCGGAGGTCGTCCGCCCGGTCGGTGGTCAGTACGCGCCCACGGTTCCCGGCACCTTCTGGGGGATCGGCGCGGACGGCGGCCCGACCGGCGACTGGACCAACTGGCGGGAGTCCGCCCCGGTCACCGAGGACACCTGGCAGTGCGTCGAGTGGCGGCTGGACGCGACGGACAACCGGGTCGCGGTGTGGATCGACGGCGTGGCGAACCCGGAGCTGACCGCGTCCACGACCGAACACGGCGGCAACGACGTGCCCTTCGTCCTGCCGACCGTCGACACCGTGAAGATCGGCTGGCAGCTCTACCAGGGTGGCACCACGCCTGGCGAGTTCGACCTCTGGATCGACGACGTCGCCCTGTCCGGCAGGCGGCTCGGCTGCTGACCGGACCCCCGCTGGGGAACGCCTGGCCGGTGCTCACCGGCCAGGCGTTCCGCCCACAGAGGTCGGGGACGCGGCCGGACGCCGCTCCGGCCCGGCCGCGGTGGCGCGACGCGGCGTCCGCCGGCCGCGGAGCCGGCCAGGGGATCGCGGATCAGTCGTGGCGGTGCCGCACGATGTAGTCGAGGTAGCGAATCGTGTCCTCGCGGTCGGCTGGGCTTATCGATTCCCACAGGTCGGCCAGCCAGTAGAGCGAGCCGGACAGCATCCAGGCCCAACCGCGTACCCAGGTCGCCTCGTCGAAGCCGAGCGCCTCCCGGTAGGCGGCCCGCGCGCGGGCGTCGAACAGGCTCCAGCCCGGCCGGACCTCGACCGCCGGATCGCCGAGGCCGAGACCACCGAAGTCGATCACCCCGGTGAGCCTGCCCCGGTCGACCAGCAGGTTGCCCGCCAGGAGGTCACCGTGCAGCCACACCGGCGGACCGGGCCACTCGTCGACCGCCATCGCCTCGTCCCAGGCCGCGGTCACCGCGCGCCCGTCGATCCGATCACCCAGCTCCGCGATCGATCGACGGGTGAGTTCGTCCCGTTGCGCCAACGGCACACCGCGTTGGATCCCCTCCTTGACCGGCCCGCCCATCGGGTCGATCGCGATCATCGCGCGGACGAAGCCGGCGAGGTCGACGGCGACGTCCACGAGGTCCTGCCCGTTCTCCGGGTTGTGCCCGTCCAGCCACGGGACGACCGTCCACGGCCACGGGTAGTCCCCGGCGGGCCGGCCGACCGCGACCGGGGCGGGCACCGGCACCGGCAGGTGCGGCGCCAGCTTCGGCAACCAGGTCGTGTCGGTCGTCACCTGGTCGACCGCCCAGGGTGCCCGGGGCAGCCGTGCGGTCAGGGAATCGCCGAGCCGGAACAACGCGTTGTCGGTGCCGGTCAGCGGCTGCGCGTCGATCGGCAGGCGTGACCATTCGGGGAACTGCTCGTCGATCAGGGCGCGAACCTGCTCGACAGTTACGACGATCTCTCCGGGGCGCATCGGAGCGACCGTAGGACCAACTCGGTGGGCCTGTCAATCCAATTCGGTTCGGCGCGCCTTTGACCGACTCCGCCGCCGCGGGATCCGCAGCGAGTGGCATGCGGTATCGGGCGACCACGCGGGAACCGGCCGAGCGTCGCCACCCGGTAGGGTCCGGTGAATGACCGCCGACTATGGCTATTCGACGGCTGAACCGCAGTGCGTGGGCCCGGTTCGTCGGAGCGGTGACGTCATTGCGACGCTGCGGGGCCTGGGGTAGGGTCGCGGAACCATTCCTGAAAGGTCGACATGCTCCAATGTGACGGCTCGCGTCCCGGTGGTGATCGGTCAACCGGTTCCTGACCGCTCGTGAAGCGCGACATCGCGTTCTCGAAGCCCGCTCGAAGGAGTTGAGTGTGTCCGCCGCATTCCGGCCCGAGAGCCCCGACCAGGGCGTGCCCGAGGCAGTCGGAGAGTTGATTCCCGCCACGACCACCCAGACGAAGCGACTCGCGTTGCTTCGCGGTCCTGACCGTTGGTGGAAGAACCCGCACGTGCGGGCCTACTCCTACCCCGGCCGACTCGACGTGTCACGTCTGGCGCAGGCCCTGCATCTGGTCGCTCGACGGCACAGCGGCCTGCGGATCCACTTTCATCCGGACGATCCGATCGACGCGGCCCGTTGCCTGACGCCGGATGCCGTGACCGTGCCGTTTCGGGAAATGACGGCCGGCTCCGATCCGGCAGCGGCCCAGGCCGAGGCGTTCGCCTGGTTGGCGCAACTCATCTCGCCGTACGAGCCACCGTTGTTCCGTGCGCTCGTGCTGCACCGTTCCGACGACGACCTGTTCGGCCTCTCCGTCGAACAGAGCATCCTGGACCATCCGGGTGCGATGGCCATGTACGCCGACCTCACCGAGGTGTACGACGGCCTGGCCAGCCGCCCCGCGTCCGCCTTCGAGGAACCGCAGACCGACGCCACGCGCTTCGCCCACGACGAACGTGACTGGTTCGCGAGCGACGACGCCGCGAAGACGCTCGCCTGGTGGGACGAGTACAACGAAGGACTCGGCGCCTATCCGGGCCTGGACCTGCCCGCGTCGGGGGAGGTCGACTCCTGGGCCCCGATCATCAACTACGACCTGCCGTTGTCGGTCGACGACACCGCCCGGCTGCGGCAGCACGCCCGGCGGTTGCGGCTCACGACGACGATGCTGGCCTCCGCGGCGACCGCGGTGACGCTGCGTGCCTACGGCCACTCCGAGGACGTGCGGTTCCTGTTCGCCACGTCCAGGCGCATCTGGCCCGGTACGGACCGGGTGGTCGGGTACTTCTCGAACCGGATGATGCTGCGCCTGCCGGTTTCCGCGCAGGACACGCTCCAGTCGCTGGCGCCCCGGGTGCGACTCGGACTGCTCGAATCGGTCGAACACAGCATGTACAGCCACGAGGAGTACGTCCGCGCCCGGTATCCGGATGCGTACGACCGGGAACCGACCTGCTACGGGTACCTCAACATGGCCGAGTACCTGCCGGCGCCGTCCCTCGACGGACTGTCGCTCACCCCGGAGCCCGTGCCCATGCCCCGTCGGGACTTCCACCAGCCGGGCCTGGCCCTGGCGCTGCGGCTCTACCCCGACCGCCCGGCGGTGGCCAACGGCTCGTGCGCGCAGGGCATGTACCCGCGTGCGTTCGTCGAGGAGATCGTCCAGGCGTTCGCCCGCTCATGCGTCGGCGCCACGCCGTGAGCAGGTGCCACACCGATCCGTGGCGCCTGTCGTCGCGGTCCCGGCGGCCCGGCCCGTACGCGTTCACCGAAGGTCCGTTCGCTGCAACTGGAGGTCGTCGGTGAGCGTGTCCATGACCGGCATGACCCATGTGTCCTACGACCCGACGCCGGGTGTCGGCACCCCGTCGCCCGTCACGTCCTGCGTACCCGACCTGTTCGCACAGCGGGTTCGCGCCACGCCCGACGCGGTCGCGGTCGTCAGCGGGGGGATCGACCACTCCTACGCGGAGGTCAACCGGCGGGCCAACCGGATCGCGCACCGGCTGCGGGCCCTGGGGGTGGGCGCCGACTCGTTGGTCGGGGTGTTCGCCGAACGCTCGGTCGACCTGGTCGCGGCCGTGCTCGGGGTGGGCAAGGCCGGGGGCGCTTTCGTGCCGCTGGACCCGAGCCAGCCCGCGACGCGGGTGCGGGAGCTGGTCGACGGGTCCGGGGTCGGTCACGTGCTCGCGCAGGACCACCTGCGCGACGTCCTCGCCGGCCTGCGAGCGGTCACGGTCGACACCGACTGCGCCGACATGCCCGAGGACGACCCGCAGGTCGACGTGAGCCTGCGCGATCTCGTCTACGTCATCCACACGTCGGGATCGACGGGCACCCCCAAGGGTGTGATGGTCGAGCACGTCGGGCTGGCCAACTACCTCGGTTGGCTGGGCGCGGAGCTCGCCGCGGGCGCGCCGGTGTCGAGTCTGCTGCACAGCTCGATCGGTTTCGACTTCTCCTTCTCGAGCCTGTTCCTGCCGTTGGTGACCGGTGGCAGGCTGGTGCTCGCCGACCCGCACCTGCCCATCGACGACCTCCCGGCGCTGATCCAGGACCCGGGCCTCGACCTGGTCCGGCTCACGCCCTCCCACGTGGACGTGCTCGCCTCGACGTTCGGCGACCGCGGTGGCCTGCCCGGGCCGCGCGTGTTCCTGATCGGTGGCGAGATCCTCCGCGCCGGGCAGCTCGCGGTGATCCGTCGGCTCTTCCCCACCTCCACCGTCTACAACCACTACGGTCCGAGCGAGGGCGTGATCGGCCGCTGTGCCATGCGCTTGACGGAGGGCGCAACCTTCCGGCTCGCCGACTACGCCGCGCAGGACCCGATGCCGGTCGGTCGCCCGATCGCGGGCACCGACATCCACCTGGACCCGTCCACCGCCGGCGAGCACGGCGACGGCGTGGGCGAACTCCTCATCTCCGGAATCGGCCTGGCGCGTGGATATCTCGGCCTGCCCGAACTCACCGACGAGCGCTTCCCGGCCGTCGCCGACGGGCGGGGCCGGGTGTACCGCACAGGTGACCTCGCCCGGCTCGACCACCACGGCAACCTGGTGATCCTCGGCCGGTCCGACGATCAGGTCAAGATCCGTGGCCATCGGGTGGAGCCGGGTGAGATCGCCGCGCGGATCGCCGGACTGCCGGGGGTGGCGAAGGCGGTCGTCCTCAAGGCCGACGAGCCCAGGGTGTCCCTGATCGCATTCGTCGTGCCGGCCGGGTCCGCCTCGGTGGCGGCCGACGGGCTCCGCGCCGCCCTCGCGTCGCAGGTGCCCGCCCACCTCGTGCCGCAGCGCTTCGAGGTCGTCGCCGAGCTGCCGCTCACCCGCAACGGAAAGGTCGACAAGCGGGCCCTGCTGTCCGACCTGGGCACCGGGGGCAGCGCCCGCCCGGAGCCGGCCGTTGCCGAGACGGACGGGGCGGGCATCCTGCGGTCCGTCCAGCGCATCTGGGGCACCGTCCTGGGCGTCGAGGAGGTGTCGGCCGAGGACGACTTCCTCGCGCTGGGCGGCGACTCGATCAGCGCGATGCGGATCGTCGCCGAATGCCGGCGGATCGGTGTCGAACTCACCAGCGCGGCCGTCCTGGGCACGCTGTCGCTGCGCGAGTCGCTCGACAAGGCGGTGGTTCGGCCCACGACCGTTCCGGCCAGCTCCCCGGTGCCGGAGCCCGCCACGCCGGTCGCGCTCACCCCCGTCCAACGGTGGTTCACCGCCCAGGACCTGACCGATCGGAACCTGTTCAACCAGGGCGTCGTGCTGACGCTGCCGCCGGACCACGACCCCGGTCGGTTGCGCGCGGCGTTCGCTCGGATCGTCGAACGGCACCAGGCCCTGCGGCTGCGCTTCGGCCAGCACGGCGGCGAATGGCATCAGTTCGAGGATGCCGGCGCCGAGGCCGTGATCGATGTCGGCACGTGGGACTCCGCCGCCGGACCCGATGGTTGGCGTGCGGTGGTGCGCTCCGCCGACGAGTCCCTCGACATCCGCTCCGGGCCCGTCATCCGCGCGGTGGTGGCCCGCGACGAGGCCGGGTCCGCGCCCGACCGGATCGCCCTGGTGGCGCACCACCTGGTGGTCGACACGATCTCCTGGCGCACGTTGGTGGGTGAGCTCGTCGCCGGCTACCACGCGCCGGCCACCGGCCACGGGACACCCGACGACGTGCCGCCGGGATTCCTGACCTGGGCGCGTACGGTGGAGCGGCTCGCGACCAGCGGGCGGTTGTCGGGGCAGGCCGGGTACTGGGCGCGACAGACGACGGCCGGCGGCGCGATCGCCGACCTGTTCGGCGATCCCGGTCGCTACGCCGACGCGCGCCGCACCGAGATCCGCCTGGACCGGGCGGACACGGCCGCGGTACGCAGGCTCGCGGCCGCTCATGGGCTCCGCGGCGATGTGCCCGCCCTGACGGCCACGCTGTCCGCGCTCGCGGCCTGCGGCGACAGCGACGAGGTGACGCTGTCGCTCGAGTCGCACGGCAGGGTCGAGAGCTGGGGGAAGGAGCCCGTCGCCGCGACCGTGGGCTGGTTCACCGCCCGGTTCCCGCAGCGGTTCGACGTGGACCGCTCGCAGGCGGCCCAGGACGTCGAGGGCCGCGTGCACGACACGCTCGCGGCGATTCCGGACCTGGGCGCCGGCTACGGCATACTCACGTCGCACCGACCTCCCGAACCGGTGGTGTCGTTCAACTTCCTCGGGGACCTGCGTACGCCGTCGACGCTGTCGGCCGACGGCTGGCACGTCCACGACTGGTGGCACTGGCAGCGTGACCCGGCCGGGGTCAGGCCCTGTGCGCTCGAGGTCACGGGGGCCTACCTCGACGACGAACTGGTGCTGAGGTTCGTCGCACCCGAGAACCCGGTGTACGCGCGGGTCGCGGCCGCGGTGGAGCGGTACCTGCGTTCGTTCGCCGCGGACACCGGCAAGCGGCGGCTGGCCGAGCGGCTCACCTGACCTCGGACGATCCCCTGGTCCGGGGTTCGGCCGGGCGTCCCCGCGGCCGGTCGTTCACCGGCCCGGACGGTCGGCCGGCGACAGCAGTCTCCGGCCGCCGACGACGTGCTTCCGCTGGTCGATCGGCCCGCCGTCCACGCAGCCGCCGGCGCTCTGGGCGGTGTGCAGCAGCGAGCCCGGGCCGGTGTTGATCCCGCAGTGATGGGGCTTCGCCGTGGGTGACCGCATGAAGTAGACGATGTCGCCGGGCTGGAGGTCCGCCACCGGTATGTCCTCGCCGAGGTCGAAGGCGTCCTCGGTGTCCCGGGGGAACGACTGCCCGAATCGGCGGTACAACTGGTGGATCAGGCCCGAGCAGTCGAACCCGAGCCCGTGGATGCCACCGGGCAGGAAACCCACGCCCACGAACCGGCGTGCCAGCGCGACGAACTCGTCGCCGGTCGGCAACGGACCGGACTTGTGCCAGGAGGCGACGTCGGTCTCCGGTAGCCATCCACGCCCATCGGCGGGGAGGTTCACCTGCACCCACCCCGCGACCCGATCGACCTCGGGCAGGATCGTGCCGAAGCTGACGTCCACGACCACCGGTTCGCCGTCGGGTACGGCCAGCAGATCCGCCGCCGGGGCGGTGACCACCACCCGGGCGCCCGTCTCGACGGCGGGCGTCGCCAGCTGCACCAGGGGGATCCAGCCCGGATAGCCACTGCTGTCCTTGTGCGACGGTTGCGACGGCGCCACCACCCTGGCCCAGCCGTCCACCTCCGCGTCCACACGGACCACGTCGCCGAGCAGGATCTGGGACTCGAGGCGGCCCCGCAGTTGCCTGCGTGTCGGCGGGTCCTGCCCGTCGAGCCAGTCGCGGAGGCTGACCGGGCTGCCGAGCACCGCCGCGTCCTGTTCCCGCGGCGCGTCCGGCGCGGACCAGAGGCCCGCGGCGGCGACGCACACCGCGCGAAGCTCTGCCCGACCGGGCCGGTCCGGGAGGCGGGCGGGCGTGGTCACGACCGGCTCTCCTCACGCAGGGACGTGATCGCGGCGGCCAACTCGACCGGCGTCGGGTTGTCGAGGATGAACCTCACATCGACGTCCTTCCCCGCGCGCTCGCTGATCGGCGGCAGCATCCTGAGCGCCAACAGCGAGTCGCCACCGAGTTCGAAGAAATCCTCCGAGGGGTGGATCCCCTCGATGTCCAGGGTCCGCTCCCAGAGGTCGAGCACGAACCGCTGGGTCTCACTGCCTTCACCGTGCATTCCGCTACCTCCGACCTGGACGCGGGCGACGCGCCCTCTCGACCCGACCCGGTCAGTTCCCGGGGCGGGCGACGAGCTGCCTGACTGTGCGGCGGGCCGCCTGCACGTCCTTCTTTCCGCTCGCCAGCAACGGCAACGAGGCGACCGGGAAGATCCTGGCCGGCACGGCAGCGGCGGGAAGCTTACCGGTGAGCGCCCGACGCAGCTCCGCGGCGTTCGTCGACGCTCCGCCCTCGGTCATGACCAGCGCGAAGAGTCGGGTGTGGCCGCTGTCGGCGGTGAGGGCCACCGCGACCGCCCGGACGACCGACTCCTCCGCCTCGAGCGCGGCCTCCACCTCGGTCAGGTCGACCCGGTTGCCCCTGACCTTGACCTGGCGGTCCGACCGCCCGACGAAGGCGAGTCGGCCGTCCGCGCCGACCTCGACCATGTCCCTGGTACGGAACAGTCTCGTTCCGCTGCCGTCACCGAGCGGGTCCGGCCGGAACCGTTCGGCCGTGAGAGCGCTGTCGCCGAGATACCCGCGCGACACCGTACCGCCCCCGATCGACAGCTCGCCCGTGGTCCCGTGCGGAGCGGACCGGGCGTCGACACCATCGACGTAGGCGCGGATCCCGGGCAGCGGTCGGCCGATCGACCGGAAGTCGTCGGGGGAGCCGGCGGGGTCGACATCGTTCTGCAGGGCGAGGCCGAACTCGGTGGAGCCGTACGAGTTGACCAGCCGTGGCAGCGGCGTGCCCAGGGACCCCCACTGCTCGACGGACCGCCGGTCGAGGACGTCTCCACCGATGACCACGAGCCGGACACCGGGCGGCATCGCGCGCTGCTGCTGAACGAGGAAGCTCACCAGCTCGCGCCAGTAGACGGTGGGAAGGTCCAGGATGGTGACCGAGCGCTCGGTCACCACGGTCAGGAAGTCGCTCATCGAGCGCACCCGCAGCTCGTTCTCGACGACCAGCGTCCCACCCGCCGTCAGGCACGAGAAAATCTCCTCACCGCTGGTGGCCCACACCAGCGAGGTGAACTGGAGGAAGCGGTCGGAGCTGTTGATCTTCCAGTCCGTCACCAGATTGGCGACGTACGCCGACAGTGCCCGGTGGGTCATCATCACGCCGCGGGGTGAGCCGGTGGAGCCGGAGGTGTAGTAGACGCATGCGAGTCCGTCCGGCTGGCTCGCGGCCGGCGGAGGGCTGAACCCGGCGGACGACTCCGGGTCGTCGTGCACCCGCACGACCGGGCACGGCAGCGGCGCGGATCCGTCCTGCTGCCCCGCCTCCACGACGACGACTCTCGGCCGCGCCTCGTCGAGGATCGTCCGGAGCCGTTCGCGCGGTGCACCCGCGTCGAGGGGGAGGTACGCCCCGCCCGCCATCATCGCGGCGAGTACGGCGATCACCGCCTCGACGCCGTTGGGAAGCATGACGCCCACCAGGTCCTCCGGCCCGTCGAGGTACGGGGCCAGCCGTGCGGCGAGGGCCGTGGCGCGGTCCATCAGGTGACGGTAGGTGACCTCGGTGTCGGGGGACCGGATGGCGATCCGGCCGCCGTCCTCGTCGGCTCTCGTGGCGATCGACGCCCATACCGGGGGCCGGGAGTGGTCGGCCGAGATCGACCGCGGACGCAGATCGGTCCAGTGCTCGGCGATCCACGCCAGGCACTCCTCGGTGGTACCGGTTCGGCCCGTCGCACGCCATCCGCGCGGTGTCTCGACGCCGTCGGGCCAGATGGAGTACTGCCCGAGCTCATTGATCACGACGTGGTGGGATGGCGGTTCCCCCATGGATCCTCCTCCAGGTGAAGTGGCAGGGTGACGCGGGTCGCCGCCCCGTCGGAGGCGCGGTCATCCTGCCGGGTGTGACTTGGCAGCCGGCTGGCCGCGGTTGTGCCAGGACCGCCACAGGTCGGCGTACTCGCCGTCGTCCGCGACCAGTTCCGCGTGCGGTCCGAGCTCGACGATCCGGCCGCCGCTGACGACCGCCACCCGATCAGCGTCGCGGCCCACCTGCAACCGGTGCGCGATCGCCACCACGGTCCGGCCGTCCAGGACGGTCCGCAGCGATCGTTCCAGGTCGCGCGCGGCACGCGGGTCGAGCAGCGAGGTGGCCTCATCCAGCACCAGCGTGTGCGGATCGGCGACGAGCAGTCGCGCGAGCGCGAGTTGCTGGGACTGGGCAGGGGTGAGCCTGAGCCGGCCCGAGCCCACCATCGTGTCCAGCCCGTCCGGCAACTGCTCCACCCACCGAGCGGCGTCGACCGCCGCCAGCGCCCGGCGGACCCGCTCGTCGGTCGCCGTCGGGTCCGCCAGGACGACGTTCTCCCGAAGCGTCCCGAGGAACACGTGGTGTTCCTGGGTCAGCAGCGCCACGTGACCACGCAGGTCGTCGAGCGGAAGATCGACCAGTGGCACGCCGCCCACCGTCACCGCGCCGGCGGTGGGCGGATGGATACCGGCCAGCAACCGCGCCAGTGTCGACTTGCCGGCGCCGCTCGGCCCGACGATCGCCAGCCGCTCGCCCGGCACCAGCCGCAGGTCGATGCCGTGCAGCACGTCGATGTCGGAGTGGTAGGCGAAGCTGACCGACTCCGCCGTCAGGTGCTCGCCGTCCGCCGTCACGCGCCGCGGCTCACGGTCGGGGGGGACCTGGGCGACGCCGAGCAGCCGGGCGAGCGAGGCGCCGGCGACCTGCATGTCGTCGGCCAGGCTCATCAGTTGCTCCAACTGGCGGGACAGCATCTGCGCGTAGACCGTCGCGGCGACGAGCGAGCCCAGCGTCGTCCAGCCGTGCAGCACGAACAGCCCGCCGATGCCCAGCGTCGCACCGAGCAGGAGCGCGAAACTACCGTCGACCTGCGGGAAGAAGACGGTGCGTAGCCGCAGGGTGTACCTCTCCGCGCGCCAGACCCGGCGCAGGTCGTCCTCGGTCCGGTCGATGCGCTGCCGCGCCAGCCGGAACGCCTCGACGGTCCGGGCGTTCGCGGTGGTCTCGGACATGCCCTCGGTGAGCTCGCCCCAGGCGGCCGTCTCGGCCAGGTACGCGTCGTGGGCCCGGCGCAGGTACCACCGGCCGGCCGAGAGCAGGATCGGCACCACCAGCAGGATCGGCAGTGCGAGCAGCGCCCCGTTCAGCATCATCGCGCCCAGCACCATCACCACGGTCACGATCGCGATGAGCACCTCGGGGACGGCCGTGCGCACCGCCTGCGCCATGGCGTCGACGTCCCGAGTGGTCCTCGTGGTCAGATCGCCGTTGCCCGCCCGCTCGACCGTCGACAGGGGCAGCCGCAACACGTTGCGGACGAAGTCCTCGCGGAGTTCGGCCAGGACCTGCTCACCGAGCCGGGCCGACGCGTAGGCCGCGAATCGGAGCAGGACCGCCTGCAGGACGGCCAGCACGGCGACGGCGAGCGACAGGGTGGCGACCTCGCCGGAGGTGGCGCGGTGGTCGATCACCCGCTGCACGATCTCGCCCAGCAGGCGGGGTGGCGCCAGCGCCGTGGCCGCCGCGCAGGCGTACAGCGCCAGGACCACGCCGAGTTGCCGTGGGTGGCGTCGCACGAGGCGGCGTGCGTAGCCGAGTACCTCCCTGCTGGTGGCCACCGGCAGGATCAGCCTGGTCTCGTCGGCGCTCATCCCTCGCCCCTCGTGACGGTCTCCGCGTACTCGACGCTCGTGCTGAGTAGTTCGGCGTGGGTGCCTTCGCCGGCGACGCGCCCGCCGGAGACGAAGACCACGTGGTCGGCGCGGGCGAGGACGAGCGGGCTCGTCGTCATGACCGCGGTGGTCCGTCCGGCCCGTGCCGGCCCCAGCCGCGTCGCGATGCGGGCCTCGGTGTGCGCGTCCACCGCCGAGGTGGGATCGACGAGCACCAGGACCGGCGCCTCCGTGATGAGCGCCCGGGCGAGCAGCAGCCGTTGCTGCTGCCCGCCGGACAACTCCCGGCCCGCCGCCGTGAGGTGGGTGTCGAGCCCGGCGGGCAGCTCGTCGATGACGTCGCCCGCGGACGCCACGTCGATGGCGTCCGTGATGACCTTGTCGCGGTCGCTGTCCGGCGTCTCCGCCGGCAGGTGCGGCGCGAGCTGGTCACGGAGCCGACCGGAGAAGAGACGGTCCTCGTGCGTCGTCACGAGGATCGTGTCGCGGACGGTGGCGAGCGTGAGCGTGGACAGCTCCTGGTCGCCGTAGCACACGCCGGGGCTCTCGCTGAAGCGGCCGAGTCTGTCGGCGATGGCCAGGGCGTCGGCGGGATCGGTGGCGGCGACCGCGGTGAACCGGCCCGGTCGCAGCGTCAGTCCCGACTCGGCGTCGGTCAGTGTCTGCGGCGTGGCGTCGAGCCGGGCGGCGGCGGAGCCGGTCGGGTGGTCGACATCGGGCTGGAGGTTCAGCAGGCGAATGACCCGACGGGCCGCCACGTGCGCCTTGGCCCACTTGCCGGCCATCGAGGTGAGTGTGCTGAGCGGTGAGGTGAGGAAGGCGGCGTAGCCGTAGGCCGCCACCAGCTGCCCGGGACTGACGGCGCCCCCGATCGCCTGCCGGGCGCCGACGAACACGACGAGCGCCACCAGCAGGCCGGGCAGCAGGACCTTGAAGCCGGCCAGCACCGCGTCGACGGCGGCGACGCCGATTCCCGCCCGCATCACACCGCGCGACCGGACCTGGTAGCGGTCGTAGAAGACGTCCTCACCACCGATGCCGCGCAGCACCCGTAGGCCGGTGACGATGTCCGAGGCCTGGGTGGCGAGTTCCGCCTGGACCGCGCGATACCGTTGCTGACGGCGGTGCAGCGGTCGGAGCAGGAGAGTGATCCCGAGGGCCCCGACGGGGACGACGGCCACCGCCACCCATCCGGCCTGAGCCGTCGTGGAGATCAGCAGGACCGCGGCGACGACCAGGCCGACTGCCGCGCCGACGCCGCGGCCGGTGATGACCATGGCGTCGGCGATGTGCGCGGCGTCGGAGACGCCGATGCTGACGACCTCTCCGGACGCGAGGCGCCTGGGCAGCGCGGCGCCGAGCTGGGTGGCCTTCCGGACGGTGAGCGTCACGGTGGCGAAGGCTCCGGCGAGGTAGTTGCGCGCGACGGTGCGATGCCGTTGCATGGCCGCGCCCGCCTGGATGGCGCCGAGGCAGACCACCACCGCGGTCCAGCCGGCCAGCGCGCCCGGGTCGCGGGCCTGCACCCCCGCGTCGATCGCGCGGCCGACGGCGGCGGGGGTCAGCGCCATGGAAACCATCCAGGCCATGCCGAAGGCGGTGGCGGCCAGCACACCGCGGGCCTGGCAGCGGAACAGCCACCACAGGTAGCGGGTCGCGGAGCGGGTGTCCGGCTGCCCCACCGGCTCGGGAAGCTCACGCATGATCAGGGTGCCTCCGAAGTACGGCCCGGTCTGCCGGGCCCTCGGCTACGGGTGAGCGGTCCGTCGGTGGCCCCGGCGCCGACGGGCCGGGGCCACCGGATCATGCGGCGCGGCCGGCGCCGCTCGCGGGACGTCGCGTGCGCCGCCACGGCTGACCCGGGCGGCGGCTGGGCCAAGGGGACGTCCGGGCGGCACCGGCCCGCGCCGGGACGGACGTCACGTCGTCTTGCTGTCCCACGGTCCGGTGACGGCGAGCACGAGGCCCGGCGCCTGGACCGACACGAACAGGATCCTGCCGTCCTGGCTGAACACCGGCCCGGCGAACTCGCCGCCCTGCTCGCTGCGGGCGATGGCGTACGGTGCCGCGTTCTCGTCGACCCCGACCAGGTAGGAGAGGCCGTCGCCGTCCTCCGCGATGACCACACCGCCGTACGGCGAGACGGTGATGTTGTCGGGCCCGTCGAACGTGTTCGGGACGGAGTAGTCGTCGACCACGCCGAAGACCGTCTTCAGCTCGATGGTCTCGCACGCCGGGTCGTAGAACCACACCTGACCGTCGTGGTCGGTGAGGCTGCCGTCCTTGACCCGCGCGTAGCTGGAGACGAAGTACGCGCCGCCGTCACCGAACCACTGGCCCTCCAGCTTCCGTCCGCGGGTGACCTGGGCGTCCTTGAGTTGCTTGCGCACGGACTTGGTGGTCGCGAGCCGGTCGGGCACGTCCACCCAGCTGACCCGGTAGACGGTTCCGGGCGTGGTGGCGGCCGACAGCTCGGGGACGTGCTCGCCGTTCAGGGTGGCCCGCATCGCCTGGAGCCGGCCCGCGGTCGCACCGCCCGGGGAGAGCGCGAGCCGGCGCAGGCTGCCCTTGCCGCCCGTGAAGCCCCGTGGTGGCTGCCAGCGGTAGTAGAGGCCGTTCGGCTGGTAGGCGTCCTCGGTCAGATAGATCTCGTGGTTCAGCGGGTTGACGGCGACGGCCTCGTGCGGGTAGCGGCCGAGGAACTTGAGCGGCACCGGACGGAGATTGGCGGTCTCGTCCATCGGGTCGACCTCGAAGACCCAACCGTGGTCCTGCCGGAGTTGCCGGCTGGCCCGCTCCTCGGTCTCTTCGCAGGTCAGCCAGGTGTGCCAGGGGGTGACGCCGCCCGCGCAGTTGTTGTACGTGCCCGCCAGGCTGACGTACTGGCGGACCCGGTTTCCGTCGCTGTCCACGACGATGTTGGTGGTGCCACCCGGGGCGCCGGGGTCGAAGGTCAGGCCCTCGGTCACGGGCACCGGGTTCGGGTCGTCCTCCGAGAGCTCGTGATTGTTGACCAGGGTGAAGCCGCCCGGGATCCGGAAACAGCCCATGCCGTCGGGGTCGCCCGGCGTCAGGCCGCCCGAGGCCAGCGGCGTCCTGCCCTTCTCGGCCACGATGCGGTAGGAGAAGCCGGCCGGCAGCGCCAGGATGCCGTTCGGATCGTCGACCAGTGGGCCGTAGCCCGGCGTGGCGGCGCCCGCGTGGGCGGGCGTGGCGATGGCGCTGACGCTGCCGGCGAAAGCGATGCCGAAGGCTCCTGCGGTACCTGCACGTAGCAGATCGCGGCGACTGAGAGGTGAATTCACATTGAAACCCTTCAGTAGATCGATGCGACCCGGCCGATCGTACTGTCGAAGTCGGCCGGATGGGGGGCGGGTGATCACCTGCGGGGGTCGCCGGCGGGCGTACCCGCAGGTCAGAGGGCCGAGGCTAGGGCCGGGGCGGGAACAGGGCGGACACCATCGGGTTGGTGAACCTGCCGTCCGGGTCGGTGCGGTCCCGCAACGCGCGGAAGTCGGCCGCGCGCGGGTAGCGGCCGATGATGTCGGCGGGGGACAGGCCGGTGAGCTTGCCCCAGTGCGGTCGGGCGTCCAGGGGGGCCAGCGCCGCCTCCACCGCCGCCATCGCGGGAGTGATCGCCGCGAGGTCGTCGTACCAGGTGAAATGGAACGTCACCGTGTCCCGGCCGTAGGCCGGGCTGAGCCACAGCTCGTCGCCGCGTACGCACCGGACCTCCGCGATGTGCACGGCGGGGGCGATCACCTCGCCGAGAGCGATCAGCGCCGACATCGCCTCGGCGGCGCGGTCGAATCCGACGAAGTACTCCGACTGCAACTCCTGCCCGGCGCCGGGGACGAACTCCGCACGGAAGTGCGGCAACCGCTCGTGCCACCAGCCCGGCACGTCGAGCTGGCCGGTGCAGAACTCGGTCGGCATGCCCGGCACCGGATGCACGGGCTCGTCGGCGATCCGGCCCAGCGGCCATGCCGGCGCCGGGTCGTCGACCCGGTCCTTGAGGTAGACGTGCGCCCGCGGCGCGAGCCAGTCGGTGAAGAGGCTGACGCTGTACGCCGCGCCGAACATCGCCTCCAGCCCGTCCGGCAGCTCCGCCAGCGGCACATCGACGTGGACGCGCTGGGTCATCCGGTAGGCCGGCTCCACGTCCAGCGTCACCTCCGTCACCACGCCCAGGGCCCCGAGCGCCACCACCGAACCCCGCAGCCGGTCGCCGTCGAGCTGCCGGCTCACCTCGACCAGCTCGCCGTCGGCGCCGACCATGCGCAACCCGGCCACGGCCGCCGCGAGGCTGCGCTGGCCGCGGCCGGAGCCGTGCGTCCCGGTGGCGATCGAGCCGGCCACCGAGATGTGCGGCAGCGACGCCATGTTGGCCAGCGCCCAGCCGGCACCGTGCAGGTGTGCGACGACCTCGGCGTACGTCATGCCGCCGGAAACCGTCACGGTGGCGGTGGCCGGGTCGGTCACGGCGTGGCGGGGCATGTCGCGCAGCGACACGAGTTCGCCCACGGTGTCCGCGACCCGGCTGAACGAGTGGGTGCTGCCCACCGGGCGCACCAGGCGCGAGTCGGCGACCAGCCGGCGTAACTCGTCGAGTGAGCGCGGGCGATGCACCCGCGTGGCCTGGAAGCGCACGTTGCCCGCCCAGTTCGTCAGGGGCGAGGAGGTCGTCAGCATGTCGGCTCCGTCCGGTCCGCGATCGGTTGCCTGCCCCACGGACGATAGGGCATGAACTTCGATCCTTGCGACCTCGCGAAATTGTGTGCAATAGTTGCCCGGAAATGAGCCGATCACGGGGAGGCGGCTGGCGCATGGATGCTGCGCGGATAATGTCAAGCGATGAGCTGAATCGGTTCGAAGAGCTCGGCTATGTCGTGTTTCCAGGCTTTCTTCCCGCAGATCTCGTGGCACGCCTAAAGCCGGAAACCGATCGGTGGGTCGACCAAGGCCATCGTGAACGGTCAATAGCGTCGGCGGTGGATCCCGCGACACACGGTGTGCCGTCGCTGCTCGAGTTGGAGCTGCCGGCGCACGGCGAGCTGCTGGCCCACCCGCCGCTGATGGACCTGCTGGCCCAGCTGATGGGCCTCCGGTTCGTCTTCCACCACATGCACAGCGACCGGCAGGCGCCGCAGTTGCCGGGCAAGGCGTGGCACCACGACTACGAGCAGAACCCGCAGGTCGACCGCGCGTTCCGGATGGTCCACGCGTTGCACTACCTGGACGGGCTGGACAGCCGGACGGCCGCGCTCGTGGTGCTGCCCGGCTCGCACCACGAGGTCGCGGAGAAGGACGCCCGCGCCGTCGCCGGGGAGGACCCGCTGCCCGGCGAGGTGGTCATCGACGACCTGCCACCGGGTTCCACGGTCGTGCTGCACTCCGCCCTGTTCCACGCGCGCCGCGCCCGTCCCGGCGGCAACGGGCGCGACAGGTACTTCCTCGACGTGTCGTACTGCGAGGTCGGCCCGGCCTGGCCGCCGGTCAAGCCGTACTGGCGGCACATGGTTCGGCGCGGTCGCGAGCTGAACCTCGACGGCGGACGCTGGCCGGAGCTGTTCGCCGAGGAGCACTTCGCGGAATTCGCGAAGCCGGGCAGGTGACCACCTCGCTGACGCGGACGGCGGCCTACGGCTCCTGGCCGTCGCCGGTGACCGCGGAGCTGCTGGTCGACGGGCTGCGCGACCTCGGGTACGCCAGCCGGGCGGGCCGGTGCGTCTACTGGATCGAGACCGACCGGGCCGACCCCGCCGACACCCGGCTCATGTGCCTGGCCGACGGCGCCGACGAGCCTGTGACGGTGCACCGGGCGGTGCGCTCGCAGGTGTACGGCTACGGTGCGCGACCGTACGCGGTGCGGTCGGGTGTGGTGTTCCTCGTGCACGCCACCGACCAACAGCTGTACCGGCTCGATCCGGACGGCACGACGGTGGCGTTGACGTTCCCCGGGGCGGAGGAGCCGGTGCGGTACGGCGCTCCGCAGCCCTCCCACGACGGTCGGCTGCTGTACGCCGTCCGCGAGCGTGGCGACGGCCCGGACGCGGTGCACGACCTGGTGGTGGTGCCCACCGCCGGTGGTCCGCTCCGGGTGCTGGCCGCGGGCGCCGACTTCTACGGCGCGCCCGTGCCGCACCCGACGCGGCTGCGGGTGGCGTTCACGACCTGGGACCACCCGCACATGCCGTGGGACGAGTCGACGCTGCGCGAGGTCCACCTCGACGAGCGGGGGCGGGCCGTCGACGAGCGGGTGGTCACCGCGTTGCCCGGCGTGTCGGTCACCCAGCCCTGCTACTCGCCCCGGGGCCGGCTGCACTTCGTCGACGACCGCTCGGGCTGGTGGAACCTGCGCGCGGAAGGCGCTCCGGACGCGCTGACCGCGATGGAGGCCGAGTTCGGCCGCCCCGACTGGTCCTGCGGCGCGACCACGTACGGGTTCCTCGCCGACGGGCGGATCGTCGCGGCGTTCCGGGTGCGGGGCAAGGACACCGTCGTGCGGATCGATCAGGGCGGGGCCGAGCCGGTGCCGATGCGGTTCGACGTCGTGGACACCCTGGCCACGGGCCCGGACGACGCCGTCGCGGTGGTCGCCTCGGGCACCCGCTCGGCCGCGGTCGTGCTGCTGCCCGACGGCGCGGGCCCGCCGGTGCGGCTGCGCTCCGCCCGGCCCCGGCCGCTCGGTGACGAGTGGACCAGCCGCCCCCGGCCGATCGCATTCGACTCCGACGGCGCGCTGGTGCACGCCTTCTACTACCCCCCGCACCACCCGCACGTGCGGGGGCCGGCGGGTCGACCACCGCCGTTGGTCGTGTTCTGCCACGGCGGGCCGACGGTGGTGGCCAGCGCGGTCTTCTCCCACCAGGTGCAGTTCTGGACGACGCGCGGCATCGCCGTGGTCGAGGTCAACTACGGCGGCAGTGCGGGGCACGGCCGGGCCTACCGCGAGCGCATCCGGGGCCGGTGGGGCGAGCTGGACGTGACCGACTGCGTCAACGCGGCCCGCCACCTCGTCGCCGAAGGGCTGGCCGACCCGCGTCGCCTGGCGGTGCGTGGGCTGAGTTCGGGCGGGTTGACCGCGCTCAACGCCGCGGCGTCCGGCGTCTTCGCCGCCGTGACCAGTTGCGCCGGGGTGACCGAGCCGGCAGCCATCCCGGACCGCACCCACAAGATGGAGTCGCGATACCTCGACGGTCTCATCGGGCCCTGGCCGGCGGCCCGCGACGAGTACGAGCGGCGCTCCCCGCTGCGGCGGCTGGACTCCTGGACGGCCGCCGTCCTGCTGTTCCACGGCGCGCGGGACCGCGTCGTGCCGCCCGAGCAGGCGCAGGCGCTGTACCAGGCACTACGGGCCAGGGGAGCGCCGGTCGAGTTGGTGCTGTTCCCCGAGGAAGGGCACGCGTTGACGGGACCCGATGCGATGGCGCGGATAGCCCGTCGGGAACTGGCGTTTCTCGCGGCCATATTTGGTTTCATTCCCGACTATGTGTCGGGCGGTCGCGTGACAAAATAGGACCGCAGGGCTGACCGACCGTTCAGGTTGATGCTTGTGAATAAAAGGAACGTGACCTATCTTCTTTGAGTCGTCCCCGGCAGCACGGACTGTCCTGATCAGCGCGGTGTCGTCCGCGCGGAGGTCACACCAGATGCGCGCTTTCCTGTCCCCACAGACCGTCGTTCGGCCGCTCGCCGCTCGCCGGCGTGCCCGACCGGGCGAGGAGGCTCCGCGTCCGGACACCTCCGACCCTGGCGACCGGTACGCCGCGGAGGAGGCCGCCACGCCCGGGGTCGCGCTGCTCCGCCGGCCGGGCCCGGCACCCGCCGACGACGCGCCCGCCGACGACGCGGCCGGGACCGGGCCGGGTCGCGTCGAGCTCTCCGCGCCGCTCGGGTCGGAGCTGTTCGACGAGTTGTTCGCCGCCCGCCTGTCGCCCGTCGACGTGGAGGCGCTCGCGGACCGCTTCGGGCTCGCCGGGCCGCAGCGGCGGGCGTTCCGGCACATGTTCACCGAGCAGGACCCGCGGCGGTACGGCCCCAACCTCACCGGCGACGTGCGGATGCGCTACTTCGGACACGCTTCGGTGCTGCTGGACTTCGGCGGTTTCACCGTGCTGACCGACCCGGCGGTGGGCTACGACGGTGACGGCTTCGCCGAGCACCACACCATCGCCGACCTCCCGGACGTGATCGACGTCGTGCTCCTGACCAACGGCGACTGTCTCCACTTCTCCCCGGAGACGCTGCTGCAGCTACGCCGCCGGATCGGTGTCGTCGTCGTGCCGCGGGCCCTCGCCGACGGTCCGGCCCTCGGCGGTCTGCCGGACCTGCTGGCGCGGTACGGCTTCACCGACGTCGTCGAGTTGGGCGACGATCGGTCGCTGGAGTTCGGCCCGGCCCGCGTCCGGGCGTTGTCGTCCCCCGTCGGGCAGGGCGGGGCCCACCGGCCGGCCGCGATGACGCCGCTGGTCCGCCTGGGTGGGAGGGGCTTCGTCTTCGCCGCCCACGGCTGCCCGGTCGACCCGGCCGCCGAGGCGTCGGCGCCCCGCGGGCTCGGGCAGGTCGACGTGCTGTTCACCACCGCGGAACGGGCC
The DNA here is from genome assembly GCF_055586805.1 of Micromonospora sp. NPDC049201. Lineage (NCBI taxonomy): Bacteria > Bacillati > Actinomycetota > Actinomycetes > Micromonosporales > Micromonosporaceae > Micromonospora > Micromonospora sp. NPDC049201. The sequence goes on from NZ_JBVJHM010000016.1 coordinate 114,691, forward strand.
GACCGGCTCGCCGGGCAGCTCGACGCGGAGCAGGTCTTCGTCCGCGCCCGGGGCGTCGAGCCGTGGCTGGCGCACCTCACCGGCTGCCGGCACGGCCTGGGGGCCGGGCCGCCGGAGCCGAACCGGGCCGGGGGACGGCCGACCGGCAACCGGGGCGGACCACCGGAACCGCTCCACCTCACCGCCGAGCGGTTCTGGCCGGTCCGGGACGAGACCAACTGATCGGGACGGAACGGATTCACGGGGGGTACGACAAGATGTTGCCACGAGATGACCGCGGACAGTAGGCCGAAGCTCGGCGTGGTGTACGACGAGGGGGCGGCCGGCCCGGGGGAGGTGACCGCAGCCGCACGCTCCTGCGGCATCGAGGTGCTGCTCATCGTCGACGGCGCCACCGAGCACGTTCGTCGGTTGCTGCCCGCGCTGCGCCGGCGCTTCACGGTCTGCGAGGTGACCGGGCTGGGCGTGGACCGGGCCGCGGCCACCGTCGCCGCGCTGGGTCTGGCCGGCGTGCTGACGTTCAGCGAGCACCGCATGGAGGAAACCGCGGCCTACGCGGCCACCGCGGGGCTCGACCGGTGGCACTCGCCCGAGGTGACGTCCCTCCTCACCGACAAACTCCGCCAGCGGCAGGCGCTGGCGGCGGCCGGCGTGCCCGGCGCGGCGTTCGCGTCGGTGGACGATCCCGCCGCGGTGGCGGACGCGCTGGCCCGGGTCGGCCTGCCCGCCGTGCTCAAGCCGCGGCGGGGCACGGGCAGCCGGCTGGTCCGGCGGGTCGACACGGTTGCGGAGGCCCGTGCGGCGACCGCCGAGATCGCCGCGTCCGTCGACTGCGGGCTGGTGGTCGAAGGGCTGCTGCCCGGCGACACCACGATCGCCGGGCCGCAGTGGGGCGACTACGTCTCCGTCGAGGCCGCCGTCCACGGCGGACAGGCCCACGTGCTCTGCCTGACCGGCAAGTTCCCGCTGGTGCCGCCGTTCCGGGAACGCGGCTCGTTCGTGCCGCACACCTTGGACGCGGTCACCGCCGACCGGGTCGCGGCCGTGGCGGTCGCCGCGGTCACGGCCCTCGGCGTCCGCGACGGGCTCGTGCACACCGAGGTGAAACTCACCCCCGACGGACCTCGGGTGATCGAGGTCAACGGGCGGCTGGGCGGCCTGGTCGCCGACATCGTACGCCGCGGATCGGGCGTGGACCTGGTGGCGGCGGCGATGCGGCTGGCCCTCGGGCGGCCGGTCCGGGACACACCCCGCTTCGCGCACGTCACCTACCAGTACACCCTGGTGCCGGCCGCGCACTCGGCATCGACGCCCACCGCCGACCGGCTGGCCCGGTTACGCGCACTACCCGGCGTGGACCTCGTCGACGCCCGGACCCGCCCGGACCGGGCCGGCGACTGGCGGGACGGCGCCCGGGCACGTGTCGGCCACCTCCACGGGCAGGTGACCGACCATCCGGCGCTCGCCCAACTGACCCAGGCCATCGACAGCGTCTGAAGCCCGGCACACGGGGACACGAGAGGAACATCACTGTGAGTACCGAGCAGGGCCACCCACCTCCGGGCAAGGCGTTGTCGGCAGCCCAGCGGCGGCTGTGGCTGGCGTACCGCATCGAGCCGGACAGCCCGGAGTTCACCGCGCCCTGGGCGGGCCGCCTGACCGGCGACCTCGACCTCGACGCGCTGCGTCGGGCCTGGCGCGGTGTGGTCGAGCGCCACGCGGAGCTACGGCTGCGTCTGACCGAGCGCAACGGCGAACCGCAGCGCTCCCAGTGGCCCGTCGACGAGTTCGGGCTGGTCGTACGCGACAGTTCACCCGACCGGTTGCCGGCGGAACTGGAGCGGGCGGTGACCCGCCCGTTCCCGCTGGTCGACGGCCGGCTCGTCGACGCCACGCTGCTGCGCCTCGGCCCGGGTGAGCACGTGCTGGTCATCGGCGCGCACCACGCGGTCATGGACGGACGGTCCCTCGCGGTGATCCTGCGCGACCTGTTCGACATGTACGCCGACCGCCCCGTGGGCCCGCCGGGCCGCCCCTACACCGACTACGTCGACGCGCCGGACGCCGTACCGGCGGGTGAGAAGTTCGATGCCTGGATCGAGGATCTGCGGGTGCCCGAAGCCGCCGAACCGCTCGGTCTCGCCCCCACCGGGCACCGGGGCGACCGGGCCGGCGCCCTGGTGCGCGTCCCCGTTCCGCCCGACGTCTGGCAGCGGGTGCGCGGGCTGAGCCGTGCCCTGCGCACCACACCGCAGGTGATCGGCCTGAGCGCGTACGCCGCGGCCCTGAGCCGCTACACGGACCGGGCAGACGTGGTGGTCGGCAGCACCATGGACACCCGATCGGGCGACTTCGCCGAGACCGTCGGCATGTTCATCAACCCGGCGCCGGTGCGGGTCCGGGTCGACGACGTCGCGACCGTGGCCGACTACTGCCGGTCGGTGCACCGCGGCCTGCTGCGGGCCTACTCGATGCGCAACGTGCCGTTCGACGAGGTCGTCCGGCAGGTGCGGACGACGCCGGACCCGTCCCGTACCCCGATCTTCCAGGTGTTGTTCAACTTCGAGGCCGACGAGCCGGACATCCGGGCCGGGGCGCTGCGGGTCAGCCACCTGCGACTGCCGGTCCAGGTGTCCAAGTACGACCTGACCATGGTGTTGCGCGACCGTGGCGCGGACGCCGAACTGCTCGCCACCTACCGCAGCTCCCGCTACTCGGCGACGCAGATCGAGCGGTTCACCGCACACGTCGCCACCCTGCTGGCCGGACTGTGCGAGGCCGGCGCGACCCTCGGACGGCTGCCGATGCTCTCGGACGCGGACCGCACGCGCTTGGCCGAGCTCGGCGCCGGCGCCACCCTGCCGCAGCCGACCCGGCTCGTGCCCGACGCCGTCGCGGCGGTCGCGCGCGCCGAACCGGGCCGTCCGGCGGTGACCGACGACCGCACGGAGCTGACCTACGGCGAACTGCTCGACCGGGCGGATGCCGTGGCCGCGACGGTGCGGGCCCATCGGGGTGCGGGCCCGCTGTCGGTGGGCGTCCTCGGTGAGCCGTCCGCCGAACTGGTCACCGCCGTGTTCGGCGTGTGGCGGGCCGGCGCGGCGTACGTGCCGCTGAATTCGACGTACCCGCCGGCGCGGATCTCGGCGATGCTGGCCGACGCGGGCGTCGACCTCGTACTCGGGGACGCGTCGTGGCGCGACCGGCTGCCGGGTGTGCGCGTCCTGACGCCGGCGGAGGCGACGGCCCCGGAAGCCGCGCCGGGCGCGGCCGTCACGGTGCGGCCCACGGACGCCGCCTATGTCATCTACACCTCCGGCACGACCGGCGAACCCAAGGGCGTCGTCGTCGAACACGGCGCGCTGGCCGCCTCGACGGCCGCCCGGCACGCCACCTACGGCGGTCGCGGCACGTTCCTGCTGGTGTCCCCGCTGTCGTTCGACTCCTCGATGGCGGGCCTGTGGGGGACGCTCAGTTCGGGGGGACGACTCGTCGTGGCCGGGACCGACGACGTCCGCGATCCCGAGCGCGCCGTCGACCTGATCGACCGCCACGCCGTGACCAACCTGCTGTCGGTGCCGGCGTTCCACGCCGGCCTGCTCGACCGGGCCGAGCGCACCGACCCCAAACGCCTCGCCTCGCTACAGCTCGTGGTCACCGCCGGCGAGACGCTGCCGGCGCCGCTGGTGGAGCGGCACTTCGCCGTGCTGCCCGACACCCGGCTGGCCAACGAGTACGGTCCGACGGAGGCCACCGTCTGGAGCACCGTCCGGGTCTTCGACCGGCCGGCGCCGGTCGACATCGGCGGGCCGGTGCCCGGGGCGACGGTGTCGGTCCGCGACCGCACCGGCGCCCTCACGCCGCCCGGTGCCGTCGGTGAGCTCTACATCGGCGGTGCCGGCGTGGCCCGGGGCTACCTGGGCAGGCCCGAGGCGACCGCGGCCGCCTTCGTCACCCGCCCGGACGGCGGTCGGATGTACCGCACCGGCGACTTCGTCCGCTGGAACGACCGGGCCGGACTCGACTTTCTCGGCCGCCGCGACCAGCTTGTCAAGATCCGTGGACACCGGGTGGAACTGGGCGCGGTGGAAACCGTGCTCCGGGCCGAACCGACAGTGGCCGACGTCGCCGTGCTCCCCACCGGGAACGGGGCGAACCTGGTCGCCTTCGTGGTCCCCGCGGCGGGCTACGCCGAGCAGGCGCTGCGCGAACGGCTGTCCGGGCTGCTCCCGCCAGCGATGCTACCCGGGCTGTTCGTCCCCGTGCCGGAACTGCCGCGTACCCCACACGGCAAGGTCGACCGGTCGGCCCTGCGCCTGCCCGCCGAGCCCGACCCGGTCGCCGCCGAACAGCCGGCTGTGGGCGACGACCTCCGGGCTGCCGTCCTGGCCGCCTGGTGCGAGACGCTGGAGGTGCCCACGGTCGCCACCGACGTCAACTTCTTCGACGCCGGTGGGCATTCGCTGCTGATGGTGACGCTACAGATGGCGCTCGAGGACCGGCTCGACGTCACGATCTCCGTCGTCGACCTGTTCACCGCCACCACGATCGACGAGCAGGTCGCGCTCATCCGAGGCACGCCGTCGTCATCCGCGCCGCCGGCCGAGGCCGCCGGCACCGACCTGCGCCGGGCCCGCCTCGCCGCCGCCCGCCGCCGGGGCGGTGGTGACGTCGCATGAGAGACCGGAGTCTGGACGTCGCGATCACCGGTGTGCACGCCCGCCTGCCCGGACCGTCCGATCCGGAGGACTGGTGGGCCGCGGTGCGCTCGGGCACGGTGCTCACCACCCGACTCGATCCGGCGGCACTCGCGGCGGCCGGGGTGCCGGCCCACATGCTGGCCGATCCGGCGTACGTCCCGGTCCGGGGGTGCATCGCCGACAGCGAGCGGTTCGACGCCGAGCTGTTCGGGATCAGTCCCCGTGAGGCCGAGCTGACGGACCCGCAGCATCGGCTCATGATGGAGGCGACCTGGGCGGCGCTGGAGGACGCCGGGCGTGACCCGCTGACCGACACGTTACGCACCGCGGTCTTCGCGTCGGCGAGTGAGAGCCGGTACCTGACCCGGATCCTCGCCGGCGGTGACGTCGGACCGGAGACGTTGGAGAGCCTGATCGTCGGCACCGGCCGCGACTTCATGGCCACCCGTATCGCGTACCGGCTGGGGTTGGAAGGCCCGGCGGTGAGCGTCGCGACCGCCTGCTCGTCGTCCCTGGTGGCGGTGCACATGGCTGTGCAGTCGCTGAACAACGGCGACTGTGATCAGGCGGTCGTGGTGGCGGCGTCGGTCGGTTTTCCGCAGGCCGGGTCGATGCACGTACGCGGCGGCATCGTCTCGCCGGAGGGCCGTTGCCGCCCGTTCGACGCCGGCGCCGACGGGACCATCGGCGGCTCCGGGGTCATCGCCATGGTGCTGCGGCGCTTCGACGAGGTCCGCGCCGACGTGCCGAGCTACGGCGTCATCCTGGGTTCGGCGGTCAACAACGACGGCTCGGCCAAGGCCGGGTTCAACGCGCCCTCGCCCCGCGGGCAGGCCGCCGTGATCCGCGCCGCGTTGCAGGCGGCGGACGTCCCCGCGGGCTCGCTGGGCTACCTGGAAGCGCACGGCACCGGCACCTACGTCGGCGACCCGATCGAATGGGCGTCGACGTCGGCCGCGTTGCGCGAGGCCGGCGCCAAGCCGGGCCAGGTCGCGGTCGGCGCGGTCAAGGCCAACATCGGCCACCTCGACGCCGCGGCGGGCCTGGCCGGGCTGTACAAGGCTCTGCTGGTGCTCGGCCACGGGGAGGTCCCGGCCATGGCGGGATTCGCGCGGCTCAACCCGTTGCTGTCCGACGACAGCCCGCTGTACGTGCCCGACGGGCCCGGCGGGTGGCCCGGACCCACCCCGCGCCGTGCCGCGGTCAGCTCGTTCGGCATCGGCGGCACGAACGCGCACCTGATCGTGGAGGAACCGTCGACCGCCCAGCCGCCGGTGGTGGCGCCCGCCGCTTCCCGTCCCGTGATCGTGACCCTGTCGGCGATCCGGCCGGCCGCCCTGGACGCCGCGGCCCAACGGTTGGCCGCGCACCTGGCCGACCAGCCCGCGGATCTCGCCCACGTGGCGTACTCGCTGCGGGTGGGACGCGCGACGCTGCCCGAGCGGATGGCGGTGGTGGGCGAGAGGCGGGAGGAGATCGTCGCGGCCCTGCGTGGTGGTCCGGGCCGGTCGCGCGGCCGGGCCGCCACGTCCGGCACCCGGCCGGTGGTGCTCCTGCTGCCCGGCCAGGGAGCGCAGCGGCCCGGCATGGCCCGGCCGCTGGCCGAGCACCTGCCGGCGTTCGCCGCCGCGCTCGACGAGGTCCTCGACGTGCTGCCGGCGGAGGTCGCCGACCCGGTGCGGCGCATGGTGCACGACCCGGAGCAGCCGGCCGAGAACCTGCGGCAGACCGGGCTGGCGCAGCCCGCCCTCTTCGCCGTCGAGTACGCCGCCGCACGGGCACTGGCGGATCTCGGTGTCCAGCCGGTCGCGCTGGCCGGGCACAGCCTCGGCGAGGTGACGGCGGCCGTCCTGGCCGGCGTGCTCGACCTGCGGGCCGCGGCCACGCTCGTCGTGCTGCGTGCCCGGGCCATGCAGGAGTGCGTACCCGGGGCGATGCTGGCGGTGACCGGCGACCCGGCCGACGCCACCCGGTGGATGTCCGACGATCCGCGGCTGGCGCTGGCCGCGGTCAACGCGCCGGACAGCTATGTGCTGAGCGGCCCCGCGGAAGCGGTCGACGACCTTGCCCACCGGCTGGCCGGCGTGGTGCCGACGCGGCGGCTGCGGACCAGCCACGCGTTCCACTCGCCCGCCATGGAACCCGCCGCGGCCACGCTGCGCTCGCACCTCGACGGCGGAGCGCGGGGCCGGGTCCGGCTGCCCTTCGTCGCCAACGCCGAGGGCACCCTCCTGCCCGTCGGCGCCGAGGTGCCGTTGACGATGTTCGCCGACAGCGTCTGCGCCACCGTACGCTTCGCCGAAGGGCTGCGGGCGGTGCGGGACCGCTTCCCGGACGCCGTCGCGGTCGAGGTGGGCCCCGGCCGAGCGTTGTCGGGCACGGCGGCCCGAGCGGGATTCGACGCGGTGCCACTGTCCGTGGCCGGAGAACCGGACGGTCCGCTGCGCGCGCTGGCGCAGCTGTGGGCCTTCGGCGCCACCGTCGACCTGAGCGCGGCGACCCGCAACGACCGGCGCGTCCGGCTGCCTGGCACCGTGTTCGGCGGCGACCGCCATGTCGCTCCCGAGGCGAACCGGTCGCCGTCCGGGGTCGCCGACGGATCCCGCCCCGAACCCGAAGCCGAGCCGACGCCCGGCGATTCCGGGCACCCGCCACAGTCTCCGAGCGGTCCGTGGGACGAGGTCACGGTCGCCTGGCAGGAGCTGCTCGGGCAGGTCGACGTCCAGCCGGAGGCCGACTTCTACGCCCTCGGGGGTGACTCGCTCACCGCGATCCGGCTGGCCCGGCGGTTGGAGCAGCGGTTCGGCGTCGAGATGCCGCTGCGCGAGCTGATGCTCGCCCGAACCCTGGACCAGCAGGCACGACTTGTCGCACGCGTCGCGTCGCGATCCGAGACCGAGGAGGACTGATGGACGCTGAGCACTTCGCACGCGTCGAGGAGGTGTTCGGGCGTCGGGTCGCCGAATCACCGGAGAAGGTCGCCGTCCGGGACAGCACCGGCGCGTCGACCTACGCCGAGCTGTGGGCGGCCTCGGCCCGGCTGCAACGCGCGCTGCGGGACAAGGGCATCCGGCCCGGCGACGCGGTCGGCCTGCACGGCGTCGGTGACCGCGAGACGATCACCGCGATGCTCGGTGTGCTGCGCGCCGGCGCGCACGTGGTCCCCACCGACCCCGGCTACCCGGTCGAGCGGGTGGAACACATGCTCGACCTGGCCGGAGCGCGCGTCGTGCTGCTCACCGGCGAGCACCCGGCGCCGACCGGCCTGACGGCGGACGCGTGGCACGTTCGCGATCTCCTCGCGCAGGCCGGCGACCACCCGGCGCCGGTGGAGCCGGTGGGGACCGCGTCCGACCTCGCGTACGTCATGTTCACCTCGGGTTCCACCGGCGCGCCCAAGGCGGTCGGGGTGCCGCACGGAGCGCTGTCCGCCCTGTGCCTGCGGGACGGGCCGGTGCGCCGCCGGCCCGACGAGGTGTTCCTCGTGCACACGATCCTCACCTTCGACCCGTCCATGCTGGAGATCTGGTCGCCGCTTCTGGTCGGCGCGGGCGTGGTGTGCGCCCCGAGGTCCGCGTTGTCGGTGCACGAGACGGCCGCGCTGCTGGCCGACGACCGCGTCACCACGGCCGTGCTCACCCCGGCGGTCTTCGCGCTCGTCGTCGAACGGCACCCGGAGGCGTTGCGTTCGCTGCGGTGCCTGATCGTCGGCGGCGACGCGATGCCCTGGACGCACGCGGTGACGGCCCGCGAGCAGTGCCCCGAACTGGAGATCATCAACTGCTACGGCCCGACCGAGAACAGCATCGTGAGCACCGCCTTCGTGCTCACCGACTGGGACCGGGCCGGGCCCACGGTGCCCATCGGGCGGCCGGTCGCCGGCTCCACCTGCCACGTGCTCGACGAAGACCTGCGCCCGGTCCCGCCGGGGGAGGTCGGTGACCTGTACGTGGGCGGGGACCGGCTCGCGGTGGGTTACGTCGGCGACCCGGCGCTGACGGCCGAGCGGTTCCGCGGCGACCCGTTCCGCCCCGCCGGCCGGCTCTACCGCACCGGCGACCGGGCACGGCTGCTGCCCGACGGCAACCTCGCCTTCGAGGGGCGCGAGGACCAGGAGCTCAAGGTACGCGGCTTCCGGGTCAACCTGACCGAGGTCGAGGCGCTGACCGCGGCGGACGAGCAGGTGCGGGAGGTGGTGGCGGTACCGGTCGGTGCGGGACTCGACCGGCGGGTGGTGGCGTTCGTCCGGGCCGCCGACCCGACCGCCGACGGACGGGCGATCCGGGCCCGGGTGGCCACCCGGGCACCGGGCCACCTGGTACCCGACGAGGTGGTGGTGGTCGAGGCGTACCCGTTGACCCCGTCGGGCAAGGCCGACCGGGCGGCGTTGGCGGCCGGGCGCCACGACGGACGCACCGCGTCGGCGGCCGGTCCGGCCGTCGACGGCGACGACCGCACCGTCCTCGCGGCGGTCTGGCAGGAACGTACCGGCAGCCCGGCCGACGCCGGCCACGACTTCTTCGGGGCGGGCGGATCGTCGCTGGACCTCGTCCGCCTGATCGACGACGTCGGCCGCCGGTGCGGAGTGCTGCTCGACTTCGAGGACGCCTACGGGCTCGAGTCGTTCGACGAACTCGTCGCCATGGTGCGGGCCGGACGGGAGGCCGCGTCGTGACCGCGATCCGGGTACCGGCGCCGCGCCCGGACGGTGCCCGCCGGTTGGTGTGTTTCCCGCACGCGGGAGCCTCGGCCAACTTCTTCCGTCCCTGGGCGGCCGCCCGCACCGATGTGGAGGTGGCGGCGGTGCAGTACCCGGGCCGGGCGGACCGCCTGGCGGAGCCCTGCCACGACGATCTGGGTCAGTTGGCCGACGAGGTGTTCGCCTCGATGGGGCCGTTCCTGGACAAGCCGTTGACGCTGCTCGGCCACAGCATGGGCGGGATCGTCGCGTACGAGGTGGCGCGGCGGCTGGAGGCGGTCGGCCGGGGCGTCGAACTGCTTGTCGCGTCCGCGGTCCGTGCGCCGCACGACCCCGACCACGTCGCGGCCCGACACGTCGACTGGGACGAGGCGACCGCGGTGCGGTCCCTGCTGGACGCCGGGCAGACCGACCCGGCCCTGCTGGCCGATCCGCGGGTCCGCGGCGTCATCCTGCCGTACCTGCGGGCCGACTTCGAGATGTTCCAGCGCTACCGCCACCGACCGGGACCACTGCTGACCTGCGACGTTCTCGTGGTACGGGGGGCCGACGACGCGCACGTGACCGCCCGGCAGGGTGACCGCTGGGCGGAGCTGACCACCGGCCGGTTCCGCCACGAGGTCGTCGCGGGCGGGCACTTCTACCTGCTGCCGGCCCCGCCGCTGACGCTCTACCTGGGCGCCGTCCCCGAGACCGTCGACCGCCCATGACGTGGCTGGTGGTGGGAGGCGCCGGATACATCGGCGGGCATGTCGTGCACCGCCTGCGCGAGGAGGGCCGCGCGCTCGTGGTGATGGACGACCTGTCGACCGGGATACCGGAACGGGTGCCCGCGGACGTGCCGCTTGTCGTCGCGTCGACGGCCAACCGGCGCGTCGTGCAGAACACGATCCGCGACCACCGGGTGACCGGGGTGGTGTACCTGGCGGGACGCAAGTCGGCACCCGAGTCGGTGGCCCATCCGTTGAGCTACCACCGCTCGAACGTGGAGCCGCTGCGCATGCTGCTGGAGGAGATGGGCAAGGCGGAGGTCCACTCGATCGTCTTCTCGTCGAGCGCGGCGGTGTACGGCATTCCGGAGTCCCCGCTTGTCGACGAGCAGTCTCGGACCGCGCCGATCAACCCGTACGGGGAGACGAAGCTGGTGGGGGAGTGGCTGCTCCGGTCGGTCGGCGTGGCGTGCGGGCTGTCCTGGATCGCGTTGCGCTACTTCAACGTCATCGGCACCGCGGCCCCCGAACTGGCCGACCGCATGGGCACCAGCCTGGTGCCGAGCGTGTTCCGGTCGGCGATGGCGGGACGCCCGTTCCGGGTCACCGGCAGTGACTATCCCACCCGCGACGGCACCGGCGTGCGCGACTACGTGCACGTCCTCGACGTCGCGGACGCCCACGTGGCGGCCGTCCGTCGACTCGGGCAGGGCCGGGAGGCGGAGCTCTACAACGTGGGCACCGGCCGCGGGTACTCGGTGTTGGAGATCGTCGCCGAGGTGCGGAAGGTGACCGGCCTGCCCGTGGAGGTGTCCCGGGTGGACCGCCGGCCGTGCGATCCGGCCGAGGTGGTGGCCTCCGTGGAGAAGATCCGCCGGGAACTGGGTTGGCAGGCCCGCCACGACCTGTCCGACATGGTCCGCAGCACGTGGCAGTCGTTGACGAACCCCAAGGGAGTCGTACATGCCGGATGAACGACGGATCGAGGCGGACGAGCAGCTCGTACGCCGGCTGCTGGTCGCGCAGACGCCGCAGTGGGCGTCCCTGCCGCTGGAACGTGTCGGGTCGGCCGGGGTCGACAACGCCATCTTCCGGCTCGGCGACGACCTGAACGTGCGGATGCCGCAGTCGGAGTGGAGCGCGGGACACGTCCGCAAGGAGCAACGGTGGCTGCCCGGCCACGCCGATCGGCTGCCGCTGGAGATCCCGGTGCCGGTCGGCCGTGGGGTGCCGGGCGAGGGGTTCCCCTGGCCCTGGTCGGTGTACCGCTGGCTCGACGGCGCCGACGCGGTGGAGAGCCCGGTGGCCGACGAACATCGGGCGGCCCGCGAGCTGGCCGGCTTCATCGCGGCCCTGCATCGGATCCCGACCGAGGACGGACCCCGCTCGGGGCTGCACAGCGGCCTGCGCGGCACGCCGCTACCGGTTCGCGACGAGCCGGTGCGGCACTCGATCGCCAGGGTGCGTGGCAGCCTCGACGCCGATGTCGCGTTGGCCCTGTGGGAGTCCGCCATCCGGGTGCCCGCTTGGCGGCGGGCACCGGTATGGGTGCACGGTGACCTGCATCCGGGCAACGTCCTGGTCCGGGACGGTGCGATCGGCGCGGTGATCGACTGGGGACTGCTCAGTGTGGGCGACCCGGCGCTGGACGTGATGGCGGCGTGGACGTTGCTGTCGGCGGAGGCCCGCGCGACGTTTCGCGAGGCGCTGCCGGTGGACGACCACACCTGGGCCCGGGCCCGCGGCTGGGCGCTGTGCACCGGCGTCATCGCCACCGCCTACTACGGGGACACCAACCCCGTGCTGTCCGGGTTCAGCCGGCGGGCGGCGGAGGAGGCCATGGCCGACTTCGTACGGAACGGCTAGCGGTGCGCGTCACGCCAGGCGATCCACGACCTCAGCGCACCGAGGTCGTAGTCGGGGCCGCTCACGCCGACCGTGAAGATCGAGACGCCCAGCTCCCGCAGGCGGGGGCCGAGTTCTTCCGGCGGCCCGACGTGGGACGGGCCACCCAGGACGCCCGTCGAGATCTGGATCTCGTGGGGATCGCGCCCGATCTCCGCACAGTATTGCCTGATGAGGCCGACCTTTCGCGCGATGCCGTCGGGCGTGGCGAAGCCGTGCCAGATGTCGGCGTGCCGGGCCACCAGGCGCAGCGTCTTCTGCTCGCCCTCTCCGCCGATGAGGATCGGCACGCGACGGACCGCGGGCGGGTTGAGCGCGGCCAGTCGCCGCTCGACGCGGGGCAGGGCCTCGCGGAACGCGGCGATGCGGGCCCCGGCGGAGGGGAATGGGTAGCCGTACTCGACGAAGTCACGTTCGGCCCAGCCGGATCCGAGGCCGAGGATCAGCCGGCCGCCGCTGATCTGGTCGACGGTGCGGGCCATGTCGGCGAGCAGATCCGGGTTGCGGTAGCCGATACAGCTGACCAGCGGGCCGAGTTGCACCCGGCTGCTCGCCTCGGCCCAGGCCGCCAGCATCGTCCAGCATTCGTAGTGCCGGCCGTCGAGGTCACCGTCGAGCGGAAAGAAATGGTCCCAGTTGAAGACGATGTCGGCGCCCGCGTCCTCCGCGGCGAGCAGCGTGTCCCGCATCTGGCCGTAGCTGGCATGCTGTGGTTGCAACTGCAGCGCGATCTTTATCTCAGAGGCGAACACCCAGGTCAGTTTAGTGCACGCCAGCCCCGCGCGAGGACCGGGCGGGCCTGGCGGCTGTCGCAGTGCTGGTCGTGTTCCGGCGATCCGTTTCAGACCGAAGGGGAGTGGAGCTCTTGTCGGGAATCAGTGCACCAACATTCATGGGCGTCGAGGCGCAACGGATCTATCTCGACCTGCGTGAGCACACCGCCGCCTTCGAACTGCTGGACGATGTGCTGCCGCTGTCCTACCAGCTGCACACGGGAGCCGGCGCCGGCGAGTTGATCGCCAAGGGCCTGTCGCGGCTGCGCGGCTGCCGGACCCACGAAGAGGTGGACGTCGTCTTCGCCGACTCGCGCGCGGAGTGGGACGCGGCCGGCTTCGGCCGCATGCTGACCACCGACAAGGAGGGCGGCTGGCGGCGCATCCAGGTCTTCAGCGGGCTGGCCACCGCGAGCGGACACGTCGTGGACGTGGGCAACCCGAACAACAAGTTCGGCGGCTACCTGCTGACCCGCAACCCGGCCATCGAGAAGGTCACCGGCACCGACCACCGGGTGGACCCCAACGTGCTGCGCGGCGACCGTCTCGAGTACGTCCACCAGGACGATCCCGCCGTGCTGCCGTTGCCCGACGCCAGTGCCGACGTGGTGGCGTTCCGGCTGCACCTGCACCACACGACCAAGCCGGTCCAGGAGGCGCTGCTGGCCGAGGCGGCGCGGGTGGTGCGGCCCGGCGGGGAGATCCTCATCATCGAGGACTCGTGGTTGGACGTGCCCGGCCTGGCCGACAACGCGCTCACCATGAAGTTCCGGACGCTGTCGGACGCCGACAAGGTGGCCGCCCTGTCGTTGCTCGACGTGTCGTCGTGCCTGATGGTGCCGGAGAAGGTGGCCTACCCCCTGTCCTACCGCTCGGCGGTGGAGTGGGAGAGCCTGCTGCGCGAAGCCGGTGCGACGAAGGTCGACATCGACTACTGGGGCTTCGCGCTCTTCACCGTGTACGCCGCGCCGATGGCCGTCATCCGCGCGACGGTGTAGTCGCACGTGGCGTCGGGCGGCTCTCCGGCCGCCCGACGCCGCCCCGGCGGCAGCCGGCCGGTGTCGCGTCCACCGGCCGGCGGCGGCCGTCCGCGCGACCGCTCCCAGCTCGAATGCCGCAGCTCACCGCAGGTTTGTCAGGCGTGACGCCGCCGGGCGGGCACCCCGCGGCGCAGCCCGGAACTGATAGGATTTCGTCGATGAGGGCGCCTCGGCGTCACGCGGCGGCTACACGGGAGGCTCCGCATGCTCTTTTCCGGCATCGCCTGGAGTGGCAGGGGTTTCGAGGTGGCCGTGCTCGACGCGGCCGGGCAGCCCGCGGCGGAGCCGAGGAGCTTCGGCACCCGCCACTCCGAGGAGCTGATCTCGTTCCTGCGCGGGCTCGACGACAACGTCGCGGTGATTGACAGCACCAACGGCATGCTCGACGGCCGCATGATGGCCGCGGGGCTGACCGTCTACCGGGCCGATGCCGCCCGGCTGCCGGCACGGCACAGGTTCGGGTCGGTGCCGGCGGCCACGCTCGCCGACGCCGCCGCGGGTGACCTGTCCACGCTCACCCGGCTGATCCGCCACCGCGGCACGCAGACCGGCCGCGAACCCGACCTGGAGCGTTGGATCGAGGGCAGCACGGCGGCCACCGCCGAGCTGACCGCGGCCGGCCGGTGCCTCAGCTTCGGGCCGCGCGACCGGATGGAGGTGGCGCTCACCTTCGACGACGGCCCCAACCCGCCGTACACCGATCGAATTCTGGACATCTGCGAGCGGTACGACATCCGCGCGACCTTCTTCTGCATCGGCCTCAACGCCGACGCGCAACCGGACCTGATCGCCCGGATGAAGGAGCAGGGGCACAGCTTCGGCAACCACACCTTCTCGCACCCCTTCCTGCCGGAGCTGTCGCACGCGGAACTCGCCGAGCAGGTCGAGCGCACCGCGGAGTGCATCGCCGGTGCTGGTGGTGTGTCACCGGCGCTGTTCCGGCCGCCGTACGGCTCGCGTACCCCCGAGGTGTTGGGTTGGCTGGCCCGGTTGGACCCGACCGTCGTGCTGTGGGACGTCGAGGCCGCGGACTGGTCCATGCCGGGCGCCGAGGTCATCGCCGACAGCGTGTTGCGGCAGACCCGGCCGGGGGCGATAGTCCTGCTGCACGACGGCGGCGGCGACCGGTCGCAGACCGTCGCGGCCCTGCCGGTCATCATCGAGGGCCTGCTGGCGCGTGGCCTGCGCTTCGTCGGCGTCGAGGAGATGATCGCCCGCTGACGACCTCCGGGCCCGGCCCACCGGATCGCCCCACCGCGCGGCCGCGTCCCCTTCCCGGCGGCACCGCCGATCGCGGCGCCCGCTGGTGCGTTCCCGGGACGGACCCGCCCGCGCTGACGACGACCAACTGACGTGGCAGAGAGGGAACGGTGCGATGACAATCGGCAGTGGTCTGGACTTCACCGATCCGCGGACCTACTCCAACGACGACTACCTCGCCGCCTGGCGGCACGCCCGCCGCGAACATCCCGTCGTCCGGCTCGAGTCGCCGCAGCACGGTCCCTACTGGTCGGTCACCGGCCACGAGTTGGCTCGACAGGTCCTGGAGGACACGGACCGCTTCATCTCGTCCACGGGCATGCGCATCGGCGGCGAACCGGCGGCGGTGGCCGCGGCGGCGAACCGCATGCTCGTCGTCGCCGACGGCGCCCACCACGACCGCGTTCGGGCGGCCCACGCCCCGTGGTTCACCGCCCAGAAGGTCAACCACATCGGCCAGCTCCTGCACCAGCAGCTGGACGCCCTGCTGGCGCCGATGGTGACAGGCGAGCCGGTGGACGTCGTGGAGCATCTGGCGGACGCCGTCCCCACCTGTGTGATCGGGGAGATGCTGCGCACCGGGCCGGCGGACACCGAGGAGCTCAGTCGACTGGTCCGCGCCGCCTTCGACGAGACGGCGCAGGCGCAGGACGCCACCGGCAACCAGCGCCGAGCCGCCAGCGCGCAGGTCTTCTCCTACTTCGCCGGCCTGGTCCGCAGCCGGCGGTCGGAGCCCGGTGACGACGTGGTCAGCGTGCTCATGCGGCCGACGGCCCAGCACGACGCGCTGTCGGTGACCGAGGTCCTGCTGAACTGCGACGGGTTGGTCAACGGCGGCCTGGGCACCTCACGCCACGCGATCTCCGGGGCCGTGCTCGCGTTCGCCACGCATCCGGACCAGTGGGCCGCGCTGCGTCAGGACCGCTCCCTGGTGCGGTCTGCCGTCGAGGAGGTCCTGCGCTGGGTGTCACCGCCGATGCACATGATGCGTACGGTGAACACCGATGTCACGCTCGGAGCAGCACGGATCTCGGCAGGTGACCGCGTCGTGCTGTGGATCCCGTCGTGCAACCGGGACGAGAGTGTGTTCGACGATCCGGACGCCTTTCGGATCGACCGCCGTCCGAACCCCCACCTGAGCCTGGGCGCCGGGGCGCACTACTGCATCGGCGCGTCGATCGGCCGCATGGAGATCAGGATGCTGCTCCAGGTGCTTCTCGCGCGCGTGGGCAGCATCGAAGTCGTGGAGGCGCCGGTGCGCAGCGCCTCCACGTTCCTCAACGGCGTGGACCGCCTCCGGGTCGCCCTGGTGCCCGCCTGAGCGGGCACGGGAGTCAGTACAGGAACACGCATCCGCTCGTGGTGTGATCGTTGCCGCCGATCGCGCCCGGCGCCGACTGGTGGCAGCCGCGTACGGAGACTCCGCCGAACCCGGCGGGGCCGAAGAAGACCTGCCACAGCAGTTTCCAGTCGCGCGGTTCGGCCGTGTCCGGGTCGACCACCGTCTCGGCGACCGGACGGATCCGTTCCTGCGCCACCAGGTCACGTTGGGGGGAGGACTCCAGGGTCTGCCGCCACTCGTCCGGACTGACCTCGTCGCCGAGCACGATGCCCTGGCTGGCGTGCAGGTTCGCCGGCTTGAGCACGAGGTCCGCCTGCCGGGCGAGGCACTCCTCGACCAGAGCGGCCCGGCCGGCGGGAGTGACAAGCGGAAAGGCCGGGCCGACGAGGCGGGTCCACGGCAGCAGCCGGTCGATCACCGCGATCTCGTCGTCGGACAGCTTCGCCCGGATCGACGGGTCGAACAGCAGCCCGATCGCGGCCTTGCTGTCGTGCAGATCGGTGTCCATGGCGGCCAGCAGCGCGGTCTTGCCGGCCCGGTGCGCGTCGCCGAGCGCCCGCATCGTGGCCACGCCGTCCTGCTCCATCGGAACGTTCTTCGGAAAGAAGAAGCGCAGCAGGATGTCGATCGGCTGCCGCCGCAGCCGGGCCTTGCCGTCGACGAAGTCGATCTCGTGGAACTCGCCCCGGATCGCCGACATCCCCCTGGACCGCAGTTCTGCCGCCTGCCGATCGGACGGGTCGTCGCTGCTCGACCCGGACTCGCTGACGACGGCGACCACCGGCGCGTCGGTGCCGACCTGCGTACGCCCGAGGCGGCGCAGGTCCGCCACGAGCACCTGCAACGGGCTGACCCAGGTCAACCCGAACTCCGCCGCGAAGGCGGCGAAGGCGGGGTTCTTCAACAAGGCACTGTTCAGCGTCGTCGTCAGTTGGCCGCCCACGGCGCTGCCCGTGTTGATTTCGAGCACGCGGTAACCGTCCGGTCCGCGCAGCACATCAGCGCGGCCGTAGTCGACCGGCGCACCGACGCGCCCGGCCATGATCGCGGCGATCTCCTGAGGGTGGTAGGCCTGCGCGGCCAGATAGTCCTCGACGCTGCCGCCGAAGCACCGGGCCGGCAGATCGTCCATGATGTGGATCGTCGCTCTGATGTCCGCGGTGAGGCGCAGGATCTCGTCGTTGCGCGCGAAGACCGGTCGCCCGATGGCGGTGGCCGCGTAGTGGGCCGCGGGGTCGGTCTCGTCGACCTCTCGCACACACCGCAGCAGCCGGGGATCGGCTTCGGCACGCCGATCATATTCCTGGACGATGGCGGTGTGCGAAGTCATCGGCGAGCCTTCCGTTTCGGGCGTGGGGTGCATCGCACAAACGCACAGCCGCCGCGACGGCTCGGGGCGGTGGCACCTCTCTGCACGATGAACAGGAAGCAGATGTCGCTGGTGAGCGGACGTCATCCGCGCGATTCAGCCTTTGGTCGCTGTCGATCCGAGCAACCCGTGAAACACATCTGAGTAAAATCCATCGACGTTACCGAGTCAAGGTCAAACGGCCTGACGCTGGTCGGACGGTGCGGGTGTCGACCGACCGTCGGCGGGGCGAGGATGGCGTTCTCGTGTCGTCACGGGGTTCGGCCGAGCCGATCGGCTCCTGCTCCTCGCGTGGTAGCGAGGCGGATCGATCGAAGCTAGAGTGGGCGTCGTTCTCACGGGGAAAGTCGTCGCGCGCCGTTGCACACTCCACGGTGCCGGACGGGCGTAACGCCTCCCCGGCGGGGACGAGAATCGGGGGAGACGATATTGGCAGGCCCAAATGCGACAATGCGACAATCCGAGCAGATAGCAGAATTCTGCCACGCCACATATCGTTCCAGCCTGCTGGTCGCGCAGGCACTCGCACCTCACGTTCCGAACGCAGCCCCACTCGACCAGAAGGCGCTTCTCGTCGCCGGCGTCGAACGGGCGCTCCTGGACGCAATCGTGGTCCGGGACCATCTGGCCGGCACGGCCGGGCGACGGCCACTCCCGGCCCGGGTCTCCTGTGCGGACGCCCCGGCCGCGCGGCGTCTGGCGGACGCCCCCGACTGGGCGCTGGCTGTCGGCTTCCTCCATGACTACGGCAGGCGTCAGGCGGCGTTGATCGCGCGCCTGCACGAGGGCGTCTCCCCGGTGGCGAGGGATCTCCGGCTGGTCGAGCGGCTCGCCGAGAACACGCGGGAGGTCAGGCGACGGGCCGGGGCGGTACCCGCCGTCCCGAGCGACCTGGTGCTCCGGGTGCGTCCGCAGGATCTGGCACAGACGTCGACCGGGGCGGCGTCGACCGGGATCTCCGGATCGGTCCATCCCCTGCCGTGGGTGTCGGTCAGACCGGCGACCTGGCGTCGACTGCCGCCGGCTGACGGTCGTGTGCCGCCCCCGTCCCGGCTGAGCGCGCTGGCGGGCTTGGCGGAAGCGGCCATCGGGATGGTCCGCCACGAGGGCCTTCCGCTCGGACTCGGCGCGGAGCTGGCCGGCTTCGCTTCCGAGGTGGTGGACCTCGTCGCGGCCGCCGGGACAGCACCGGAGGACCCGGCGGCACACCCCGACGAGGAGTTGTCGGTGCGCTGGGCCGCCCTGAACGCCGCCACCGGCAGCGCCGCCCGGATGCGGTCCGTGCTCGACCTGCTGGGCTGGGTGATCGGCGGTGCGGGCGGCCTGGACGCTGCCGGGGTGTCCGCCGTCGGCATCAGCGGCCTCGAACGCCGGTACGACTCGTGGCGGGCCAGGTTCGAGCCGCTGACGCCGCCGCGATGACCAGCGTCGGCGACGTCGCCTGTCCGGCGGGCGGCCCGGCTGCTGACCGGACGCCGCTCAGGCGCAGCCGCGGTACTGCAACGCGCCGTCCTTCATGTACGCCCACAGCGCCAGGCCGTTCCAGTAGTCGTAGGTGAGCGTCCAGCCGTTGGCGGTGTTACCGGTCGGGCCGGTGACGACCTGGCCGTAGCGGCGGGTGCCGTACAACGTGGACTCGTTGGGCTCGGTGTACATGCCCGCGTAGTCCCAGACGACGGTGAAGCTGCTCGTCGTGCACGCCGCCCGCGCCGTCCCGGCCGGTGCCAGGGCCGTCAGCGCCGTCGCCGCGAGGCAGGCCGCCATCGTGCGCGACAGCAGTCGTCGAACGGTCATCAGATCCTCCACTCGATCGTGGTGCACGGATGTGCCACGGTGACACCCACCCGCCGGATTATATTGGTCGGTGCCGATCCCCGCGATCGCCGTGCTGTCGACCACGTCGATCTCGTGGGGCCGCAGGGTTCGTTCTTCGGCCCGGTCGGTCCGAACGGCGCCGGTAAGACGACATCGTCGACAACCGGGCCGGCCGGGCCGGCGGTCTCTCGCCGGCCGGTGATCGCGAGCTGGGATCGGCCTGACGGCGAACTCGGTTGTGGCGGTCGCCTCGGGCGTGCGAACCTGGCGACGGCTCCCTCCCCGCCGCACCCGGCGGGCGGGCGCCCGGCCACCACGACGACGAGGAGTGACGATGCGAGCAGATTCCACGCTCCGGACCCTGGACCGTCCTACCGTGGAGTTCTGCCTTGGCCTTGTTGAACCTTGGAATCGTCGCCCATGTTGATGCCGGAAAGACCAGCCTGACCGAACGCCTGCTCTACGAGGCCGGCGCGGTCTCCCGCCCGGGCAGTGTCGACGCCGGCACGACGCGGACCGACTCGATGGAGTTGGAGCGCCGACGCGGCATCACCATCCGGGCGGCGGTCACGTCGATCGCGATCGATGACCTGAGCGTCAACCTGGTGGACACCCCCGGTCACCCCGACTTCATCGCGGAGGTCGAGCGTTCGCTCGCCGTCCTGGACGCCGCCGTGCTCGTGGTGTCGAGCGTGGAGGGGGTCCAGCCGCAGACCGTCGCCATCTGGCGGGCGCTGCGGCGCATCGGCGTGCCGACGGTGTTCTTCCTCAACAAGGTGGACCGTCGCGGCGCCGACGTCGACCGGGTGACGGCCCAGGTCCGCCAGCGGCTCGGCGCGTGCCCGGTCGCGCTCACCACTGTCGCCGGACAGGGCACGCGCGACGCCCGGGTGCGGGCCGTGGGCCTCGACGCCGAACCGGTGGTGGCGGCCGTGGCGGAGGTCGACGACGCGGTGGCGGCCCGCTGGCTGACGGACGAGCCGGTACGCGTCCGCGACGTCCGGCGCGCGATCCGGAACGCGGTGCGCCGCGGCGGGCTCAGCCCGTTGGCGTGCGGCTCGGCGATCACCGGAGCCGGGGTACGGCAGTTGTGCCGTCTCGTGGCCGACCTGCTGCCGCGCGACGAGCAGCGGGAGGGCCCGCCGGCGGGCACGGTCTTCGCCGTCGACCGGGACGGCCAGGGCCGGCGGACCTGGCTGCGGTTGTGGTCCGGGCAGCTCCGGGTCCGGGACCGGGTACGGCTCGCCGGGGCGCCACCCCAGACGGTCACCCAGATCGCCGTCACCGAGCCCGACGGAGTCCTGGTGCGCCCCTCGGTGTCCGCCGGGCAGATCGCCGCGGTGCGCGGCCTGTCGGCCCGGATCGGCCAGCACATCGGGGACCCGCCGCGGCGGCACGCCTACCGGTTCCCGCCACCGACCCGGCAGGCGGTCGTCGAGCCCGTCGACCCGGACCAGCGCCTGGCGATGTTCGCCGGCCTGGCCGAGCTGGCCGACGAGGACCCGCTGGTGGACCTGCGGCTCGACGAGCAGCAGGCGGAGGCGGTGATCCGCCTGCACGGCGAGGTCCAGAAGGAGGTGCTGGCCGCGCTCATGGCGGACCGGTACGGCGTCCGGGTGCGGTTCTCCGGCACGCTGACGGCCTGCATCGAACGGGTCGTCGGCGCCGGCGCCGCCGAGGAGCGGGTGCGGGAGCGGGACAACCCGTACCTGGCCGGGTTGGGGTTGCGCATCGACGCCGCGCCGGTGGGGCACGGTGTCGAGTTCCGCCCGGGGGTCGAGCCCGGCCGGCTTCCGCCGGCGTTCGTCGCCGCCACGGAGGAGGGCGTGCGGGCCGGCCTGCGGCAGGGCCGGCACGGCTGGCCGGTCACCGACTGCACGGTCACCATGACGGCGTCCCGGTACTGGCCGCGGCAGAGCCGGCCGCACCAGAAGTTCGACAAGTCCATCTCGACGGTGGCGGCGGACTTCCGCAACCTCGCCCCGGTGGTGGTCGCCGCGGCGCTGCGCCGGGCCGGCACCCGGGTGTGCCAGCCGATCGAGCGCTTCGACGTCAACCTTCCGCAGCAGGCGGTGGAGACGGTGCTGGCGCTGCTCGGCCGGCTCGGCGCGATCGTCCACGACACCGCCGTCGCCAGCGGGTACCTCGAGGTGAGCGGCACCCTGCCGACGGCGCGGGTGCCGCAGGTCGTGGCGGCCCTTCCCGACCTCACCGGTGGCGAGGCGGTGCTGACCACCACCTTCGACCACTACGCGCCGGTCACCGGTGCGGAGCTGCCGACGTTGCCCAGGCGTGGGCCCGACCCGGCCGTCCGGGACGAGTGGTTCCGGGCCGTGCCCCGATAGCTCCCGACCGGGCGGCGTGCCGCGTCCCCCTCGGGTCCGACGCGCTCGGGTCGAGTCCTGAATGGTGATTCGAGCGGCCGCGCGCTGTGCGAATAATATTTATCTCGATATATTGTCCGTAGTTGCCGGAGGGGGCGTCGCGGAAAGGCAAATTGCGGCCTTCTGATCGCTCCGTCGTCGCCGGCACTGGCCCTCACCAGCGCCGATGCGACGACGGGAGGAGAACGAGCCGCATGGGACCATGAATCGTCGACCCGGGTGGATGACCCGCCCGGCCCCGCCCGACGGAGGCGAAGAAATCTTCTTTCCGGCGCGCTGCCGCGCCGCCTCCGGCGCATTCATCATTGGCGCAATGTTGTTCTTCCCGGGGCGGTCGAATGGCGGTCCGTGCCCGCCGGTAACGCCGTTTCCGCCGCCCTGCGTCCCGGGGACCACCAGTTGCGAATCCACTCTCTCCGGATGTGAACGATGTCGTCTCCGACCCTGTCCTGGCGCACCGTGGGCGCCGACCTGTCCGCCTCCGTCGTCGTCTTCCTCGTCGCGCTCCCGCTCTGCGTGGGCATCGCTGTCGCCTCCGGCGTACCGGCCGAACTGGGCCTGGTCACCGGCATCGTCGGCGGTCTCGTCGTCGGCTGCCTGCCCGGCAGCAGCATGCAGGTCAGCGGACCCGCCGCCGGCCTGACCGTGCTGGTCGCCGACGCGGTGAGCCGGCACGGCCTCGGTGGCCTCGGCACGGTCGTCCTGGTCGCCGGCCTGATCCAGGTGATCCTGGGGTTCCTCCGACTCGGCCGCTGGTTCCGGGCCATCTCCGTGGCCGTGGTGCAGGGCATGCTCGCCGGCATCGGCCTGCTGCTCGTCGTCGGCCAGCTCTACGTGCTGTCCGGGCGGGAGGCGCCCCGGTCCGGGGTCGGGAAGTTCACCGGCCTGCCCGCGCTGTGGAGCGACATCCTCGGTTCCACCACGGTGCGGACGTCACTGGCCGTCGGCGTGGTCACGCTCCTGGTCATGCTCTCGTGGGACCGGCTGCCGGACCGACTGCGGAGGGTGCCCGGAGCGCTGGTCGCGGTCATGGTCGCCGCCGCGACGGCCGGCGTCCTGCGCCTGCCGGTGGCGACGATCACGGTGGAGGGGTTGCTCCCAGCCGTGCAGCCGTCGCTCGGACACTGGACCATGCTGACGGAGCTGAGCGTGCTGGCCAGCGTCGCCACGTTCACCCTGATCGCGTCGGCGGAGAGCCTGTTCAGCGCCGCGGCGGTGGACCGGCTCCACCACGGACCGCGTACCGACTTCGACAAGGAGCTGGTGGCGCAGGGCGCCGGCAACGCGGTCTGCGGAATGCTCGGCGCGCTGCCGATGACCGCGGTCATCGTGCGCAGCTCCGCCAACGTGCGGGCCGGCGCGCGAACCAAGGCCTCCCGTGTCCTGCACGGGGTGTGGCTACTGCTGTTCGCCGCCGCCGCACCCGGCCTGATCGAGCTGATCCCGTTGCCCGCCCTGGCCGCCGTGCTCATCCACGCCGGGACGAAGCTGCTGCCGTTGCGGTCGGTGCCGGAGCTGTGGCGGGGGCACCGGGGGGAGGCGCTGGTGCTGCTCGCGACCGCGCTCGTCATCCTCCTGACCGACCTGTTCGTCGGGGTGCTCGTCGGCCTCGGCCTGGCCATCGTCAAGACCGCCTGGGAGACCTCCCACGTACGGGTGGCGGTGGCCGACCGGGGGACCGGCCCGATCGACGTCACGCTCACCGGCAACGCCACCTTCCTGCGACTGCCCACGATCCTCACCGCGCTCAACGCCCTGCCGACCAGCCGGCCCGTACACCTGGACCTGGGCGGTCTGCGGCACGTCGACCTCGCCTGCCGGGCGGCGCTGACCACCTGGATCGAGACGCACAACCGCAGCGCGGGCGTCCTGGTGCGGGTCGCCGCCGCGGACGGGACCCCGGACGGCCCGCCCGACGACCGGGACTGACCGGCACCGGCCCCGCCGAAGCGCTGGTCAGGGCGCGCGGAGCGGAATCCGGGCCGTGACATGATGACGCCCATGGGCGAGCAGCGGGACGTAGGCGGACACCACGGCGTGAGCGACGCGACCGGGGCGGGTGCCGATGCGCGGCTCGCCCTCGCGCAGGACCCCGCCACCTCCCAGATGACCCTCATCGACCTGGCGTCCGACCCGTCCGACGCGGTCCGCAAGGCGGTCGCGACCCGCCCCGACGCGCCGGCACAGGCCCTGCGACCGCTGGCCCGCGACCACGACCGGCACGTCCGGGAGGCGGTGGCGCGGAACCCCTCGACCTCGGTGGGCAACCTCCTGCGACTCGTGAAGGACGCCGACCGCTGGGTCCGCTGGGCGGTCGCCGGCAATCCGGCCTGCGACGAGTCGGTCCGCCGGGCGATGGCGGACGCCCCCGACAAGGAGCTGCGCGGTCTCCTCGCGGAGCGCCGCGACCTGGAGCCCGAGCTGGCCGCGCGGCTGGTCGACGACGTCTCACCCGAGGTACGGGAACGACTCGCCACCCACACCCACGACCCCGACACGATCACGGCCCTGATGGCCGACCGCACCGCACGCGTACGCAAGGGGCTCGCCCGAAACCCGCGGACCACCGCGACCCAGCGCCGCGCGCTCGCGCAGGACCCGGTGGCGGACGTCCGCGCCGCGCTGGTGCTCGCCGTCGAGTTGGACGAGGCGGACCTGCGACTCCTGCTCGACGATCGCGCGGTGCAGGTGCGGATGGCGATGGCGAGGTCGGAGCTGATCCCGGCGGACATCCGTCGGGCGCTCGGTGGCGATCCCGACGAGATGGTGGCCGGCGTCGCGCGGGACTTCCGCCCCGGCGCGGGCGCGGCCCCGGTGGTGCGCGCCGCCCGCGGCGGTCGCCGGTCCTCCGGGGCCGGCCGGGGCCGACCGGGTGGCGCCCGGCGCTGAGGCCGGCGACCGGGACGGCCGCCCGGACCCGTCACTCGCGGTGACCGATGGCCTCGACCGGCGGGGGTGCACCGCGAACCGGGTCGCCGCCGTGACGCCCGACGACGACCGGGGCCGGCTCGGTCACTCCTCGGCCGCGCCCGCCCCGGCGACGTCGACGATCGTGACGGGCGTGCCGAGCTGGACGGTGCGGGACACGGTGCAGAGCCGGTCGTGCGACTGACGCAGTGACCGGGGCAGCGCCTCGCGCGCCCGGTCGCCGTCCGGTCCCTCCGGGAAGGTCACGGTGAACTCCACCCGGAGGTCGCGCATCCGGTTGCCGCCGGCCTCGTCGCGGATCTTCTCGCCGGTGACCTCGACGGTGAATCGGTCCGGTTCGGCGCGGCGGCTGGTGATGTGGTCGACGTCGACGGCGGTGCACCCGCCGATGGCGGCCAGCAGCAGTTCCACAGGCGTGAACGTGTCGTTCTGGCCGGAGCCGATGGAGATCGACCCACCACGGGGATTCCGCACGGTGTAGGTGCCGAGGGCGGTGCGCTCGATCTCCACCGAGCGGAAGGTGTCGTCACTCATGCCCGCGAACCTACCCGGCGGCCGGCGCCGTCAGCGGACGAACGTGACGTCCGGGAAGCCGGCGGAGGGCCCGTCCAGCACCCGACCGTCCCGCCCCCGCAGCCACCTGTCGAAGAAGGCGGCGACGAACGTCTCCTCGGTGCGGACGGCCCGGGTCAGGTCGATGCACCCGACGGTGGCGGTGACGAAGCTGTCGGGAAGGCCGAGCTGCCGGGCGATCTGCGGGATCAACGGCACGGTGTCCTTGTAGGAATCCTCGCCCTTCGCGCCGCGAAGGTGCAGGTCGACGCGCCAGCCCCGGCTGTTGTCCCACAGCATCCTCCAGGACGGGGTCCGGTGGTGGTCGGTGCCGGGATCGCCGATCAGCATGAACGGCCGGTCCAGGCCGTGCCGGGCCACCGGCCACAACCCGATGGGGTCCGGCAGGAGCGGTGACTCGACGTTGCCGCCCACGTCGACGCCGGCCTTGATACGGGGGTCCTCGTCCATGGCCCGCAGCGCGGTCATCCCACCCGCCGAGACGCCGAGCATGCCGGTCCGGCGCAGGTCCACCGCGCCGGCGACACCGGCGGGCAGCGGCCGGCCGGCCGCGTCCGGGTTCGCGCCCCGGTGCAGCGCCGCGAGCTGGTCCAGCACGAAGCGGGTGTCCGCGAGCCGGACGTCGAAGATCGTGGCCGCCAACCGCTGGAAGTCCTCGGGCTGCCGGGCCTCCTGGAGCAGCCGTGCCAGCACGCCGGTGGCGACCCGGCCGTCCGGGAACTCCACCTCGGACGCGTCGCCTGTGTGATCGATGGTCACCACCACGTACCCCCGACTGGCCAGGTCCTGCACCAGCGTGGTTCCCCAGGTCCGCGGGTCGCCCGCGCCCGGCGAGTAGAGGATCACCGGGAACGGCCGCCGGTGCCGCGCCACCGGTGCGCCCCGGTGACCGCTGGTCCGGGTGGCGGCGAAGTCCACCGACCCCGCCGGGATGTCGTACAGGCCGGGACCGGCGCCGTCGGCGCTGCCGAAGTGCGCCGCCGCGCCGGGCCACATGTGCGGCGTACGCGGGAAGCGCTCCACGTCCCGGGCGGGGTACCAGAGGCTGACCATCAGCTCGCGATCGACCGGGATAGCCGTCCACGGGTCGGCGCGGGACCGGTCGACCAGATGCAGGTCGACGGTGCCCACCGGGTACGGGCCGGTCGGCGCCGGCAGGCTCAGCCGGGCCGGCCCGTCGTCTCGCGGCCGGGCCGACCCCGCACCCGCTCCCGAGGCGGACGACGGCGTCGCGGAGCTGACCGTGAGGCAGCAGGCGACCAGCGAGGCGACCAGGGCGGTACGGACTCCACGGATCATGGACGACTCCTCGGGAACCGGGGCCGCCCGGACGGCTGCCCCTCACCGGCTTCACGCTATGAGCGGCACGGCGTCCGGATAAGGAGGTTGGCACCCGTCGTCGTACCGGGGGTTGGCCCCCACCGCCGGCGAGACACGGCGGTGGTGGTCGATGTCTACCCTGGCCGGGTGACCTTCCTGACGGTCGTCGTCGCGATCCTGGGATTCGTCGGATACGCCATGGTGGTGCTGGCGCCGGTGCTGCTGGCCCTGGCCGTGTCGGAGGGCCGCCAGCACCGGTGGGTCCGCCGGCACCCGGTCTCCCGGTGTGCCGCGCTGCGTCCGGACGCCCGACTGCCCCGGCGGTTCGCCGTGTACGGCGAGACCGCGCCGGGGCCCGCCGGGCTGGTGGTCGCCCCGCTGTCCGGCGTCGAGGCGGTGTGGTTCCGCACCACCGTCTACACGGTCGACAGCGCCGGCGACCCGCCGCTCACCAGTACGAATGTGCTGTGGGAGCAGTCCGCGGGGGACCTGTTCGGGGTGGCCGACGGCACCGGTACCGCCGTGGTGTCGGCGCGGCTCCTCCAGGCGGCCATCGACGATCCGCGGCTGTCCGTGTGGGCGCGGACGCGGCTGCCGGTGGCGCACGCCGGTCCCACGCCGGTACGGACCGTCGTCGGCGAGGAAACCACCAGTCCTCGCCGCCACGGCCGGTGGCTCCAAGACCTCATCGACCGCGGGCTGGTCCCGGCGGACGCGGCGCGGCGCGTGGACCGCGTGCGGGTGGTCGAGCAGGTCGTGCCCCCGGGCCTCCCGCTGCACGTCATCGGCAGGCCGGCGATCCTCGACGGCGGCGTCGCCGCGCTCACGCTGCCGAGAACCGGTCGCTACCTCGCCCTGAGCCGGGAGCCCACGGAGACCGAACGGAAACTCGTCGGCGACCGCGCGTACGGGATGGGATGTGCGCTGTGGGCCGCGGTGGTCGGGGCCGCCTCCCTCGCCGTCGTCTGGGCCGTCAGCTACGCGATGAGTCGGTAGGCGGCGCGGGCGCGTCAGGTGGTGGCGGCGTCGTGCACGGCCATGGTCTCCTGCCGGTCGGGTTCCTCGCGCAGGACGGCGCAGTGCAGCCAGGCGTCCGGGATGGCGAAGCCGTCCACGAGCGTCCGCATGTGCGGGCGCAGCTCCTTCAGCAGACCGTTCACCACCGCGGTGATCGCCTTGGCGCGGGCCGGGGTGAGTCGGCCGTGCTCCAGCAGCCAGCCCTTGTCGGCCTCGACGACGCTGAGCGCGTAGAGGTCGCAGACCCGGGAGAGCAGCGCCCGCGCCGCCGGGTCCGTGGCGGCGTCGATGCCGGCGACGAACGCCTCGAGCGTCACCCGGTCGATGTGGGCGGCGGCCACGGCGAGGAGGTGGTCCTGCACGTCGTTGAAGATGTCGAAGGGGCGGTCCTTCTTCGTGGCGGTGCCGTTGCGCAGCCGGCGGACCGCGCCGTCGAGGCGGTGCCGCTCGCGGTCCTCGAAGACCGTGAGCTGCCAGCCGCGGTCGGTGACGGCGACCTCGTCGTCGCGGCCGGGCACGGCGCTGGTCAGCCGTTCGATGAGCGCCCGCGCGGCGGTGCGTTCGAGCACCATGTCGCGGATCTGGTCGGCGACGAACGAGGCGCGTCCCCAGCCGTCCAACGAACCGAACTCGTCGCGGTGGCCGGTGAGCAGCCCCTTGGCCACCAACTGCAGCAGCACCGTGTTGTCGCCCTCGAACGTGGTGAAGACGTCGGTGTCGGCCTTGAGGCCGGGCAGCCGGTTCTCGGCCAGGTAGCCGGCGCCGCCGCACGCCTCCCGGCACATCTGGATGGTGCGGGTCGCGTGCCAGGTCTGCGCGGCCTTGAGACCGGCGGCCCGGGACTCCAGCTCCCGTTGCCGGTGCTCGTCGACCGGCCCGTCGCCGCCCTGCACCTCGCTGAGCGCGGTCACCAGCTCGGTCTGGGCGAAGGTCAGCGCATACGTGGTGGCCAGCGCGGGCAGCAGCTTGCGCTGGTGGGCCAGGTAGTCGTTGAGCAGCACCTCCCGGTCGGCGTCGGGGGCGCCGAACTGGCGGCGGATGTCGCCGTAGCGCACCGCGATGGTCAGCGCCGCCTTGGTGGCCGCCGAGGCGGCGCCGCCGACGCTCACCCGGCCGCGGACCAGGGTGCCGAGCATGGTGAAGAAGCGCCGGGAGTCGTTCTCGATCGGGCTGGAGTAGGTGCCGTCCGCCGCGACCTGGGCGTAGCGGTCCAGCAGCATGTCGCGCGGCACGCTCACGTGGTCGAAGCTGAGGCGTCCGTTGTCCACGCCGAGCAGGCCGGCCTTCGGCCCGGCGTCACCGATGGTCACCCCGGGCAGCGGGTTGCCGTGCGCGTCGCGGATCGGGACCAGCCAGGCGTGCACGCCGTGCCGCCGCCCCCCGATGACCAACTGGGCGAAGACCACCGCCATCCGGCCGTCGCGGGCCGCGTTGCCGATGTAGTCCTTGCGCGCCGCCTCGTGCGGGGTGTGCAGGTCGAACGTCTGCGTCCGCGGTTCGTACACGCAGGTGGTGCGCAGTTGCTGGACGTCCGAGCCGTGGCCGGTCTCCGTCATCGCGAAACAGCCGAAGACCTCGCCGGCGATGATGTCGCGCAGGTGGGCGTCGTGGTGGCGCCGGGTGCCGAGGGCCGCGACCGCGCCGCCGAACAGACCCCACTGCACGCCCGCCTTCACCATCAGCGACAGGTCGACCTGGGCCAGCATCTCGATGGCGACGATCGAGGCGCCGACGTCGGAGTCGCCGCCGTACTCGGTGGGGAAGCCCCCGCCGATCCCCAGCTCGACCGGGAGTTCGCGGAGCAGCCGGCTGATCCGCTCGCGCGCCTGGTCGCCGGTCTCGCCGTACACCGGTAGGAAACGCCCGTCGAGGTGCTCGCGGTGCGCGTCGCGGACCCGGGCCCACGGGCCGTCGAGCCCGGCCCGCAGGCGGGCCGGGTCGACCGGGCCGGTCTCGTTGCTCATGGCTACCTCGGATGCCGACGTCATACCCACCCCTCCTACCCGGTGAACGCCGCTGATCAGCCGCGGTGACGTGGTGAGAGCCGTCACGGCGACCGGTTCGCCGGGCATATCGAAAAAGGCATACGCCCGCGCAACAGCGCTCCCCCTTGAGTGGAGGCACGGAACCACACGCCAGGACGAGGGGAACGGAGCGTGATCATGGAATCGGATCCCGTACGCGGTGTCGACCGGAGGCGGCTGCTCGGGTGGGGCGGGCTGGCCGCGGTCGGCGTGGCGGCCGGCGCGCCGCTGCCGGGCGTCGGCCCCGCGTACGCCGCGCCGACCGGTCCCGCCCCCGGCACGCCCGACGCCACGTCGTCCGGGCCCCGAAGGATCCCGCCGGCCACCCGCCCCGGCGGCGCGTACGACCGGTTCGTGGCGGAGCTGGCGGCGCAGGACAGGTTCTCCGGCGTGGTCCGGCTGTCGTACCGGGGCCGGACGGTGCTGTCCCGCAGCTACGGCCTGGCCGACCGGGAGCGGGGGATCCGCAACCACCAGGGGGTGGCGTTCAACCTCGCCTCGGCGAGCCAGCCGTTCCTGACGGTGGCGATCCTGCAACTGGCGCAGCGGGGCCGGGTGTCGCTGTCGGATCCGATGGGCACCCACCTGACGGACCTGGCCCCGGGGATCGCCGAGCGGGTGACCATCCACCACCTGCTCACCGGCACCTCCGGGCTGGACGCGCCGATGCCCGACTGGACGCGCGTCTTCCACAGCCGGGCGGAGGTGCACGAACACCAGCAGTGGTGGATCCGGCAGGCGACGCTGGCGGGGGTGCCCGGCTCCGCTTCCAACGGCCACCTCCCCGGCGCCGGCGTCGGCCTGGCCATGGCGGCGCGGATCGTCGAGGTGGTGTCCGGCCTGACGTTCTGGGACTACGTGCACGAGCACGTCTTCGCCAGCGCCGGCATGCGCGGGTCGGGGTTCCACACCCGGACGCGGTGGCTCACCGACCGGCACATCGCGCACCCGTACATGCGCCAGGCCGACGGCGGCCGGGTGGACGCCGTGCGCCACCTGGACCGGGGCAGCGTGAGCCCGCCCATCGCGGGCCGGAATCCGGGCCGCGACTTCATCGGTCACGCCTCGGGCGACGGCTTCGCCACCGCGCCGGACCTGGTCCGGTTCGCGGAGGCGCTGCGCGACGGCACGCTGCTCGACCGCCCCTGGGCCGACCTGTTCGCCGGGGCCAAGCAGCCCGGTCCGGCGTCCACCTCGTTCGACGGTTACACGATGCCGGTCTCGATCATCGGCGGCCAGTGGGTGTTCGGGCGCGGCGGCGGAGCCGGCGGCGTCGGTGCGAACTGGACCGTCTACCCGGACACCGGGTGGGTCGGAGTGGTCCTCAGCAACTACGACGACGTGCCGCTGCTGGAGATCTGCCTGGCGGAGGCGGAGGCGGTCACCGGCGAGCACGTCGAGTCGCCCGAGGGCGGCTGACGCGCGGACCGCGCGCCGTCCCCGGTGCAGCCCGCCGGGCAGCGGGCGGCCGGGGGCGGGCACCGTCACGTCGACACCGCCCCGCGGCGGGTCAGCGGTTGAGGTAGGCGGCCAGGCCGCCGAGTTCCTCACTGGCGATGAAGACCGAGCGCACGTTCAGGATGGCCTCCTCCACGTGGATGGGGCAGCCCCACGCGGAGTCACCCCACGAGTCGGCGATCTTGATCTCGGCCGCCGCCGGGCACCCGCCGGTGCCGCCGAGCTGACACTGCTCGGGGTGCGGCGTGGCGGCCAGCGTGGCGGCCGCGGCACGCACCCGGGCGGTGAGTTCCGCGGCGGCGGCGGCGCGCTGCTCGGCCTCGGCGCGCAGCTCCCGCTCCGCGCGTACCACCCGGGCCAGCTCGTCGTGGGCGGCTCTGGCACGTGCGTCGGCGGCGGCCTCGGCCTGCTCGATGTGGTGTCGTTCGATGGCCAGCGCCGCGGTGCCGGTGAAGACCCGGGCGAGCGCGAGGTCGGCGTCCTGGGGGACGCGCGGGGTGCGGTGGTACACGGCGAACGTGCCCAGCAGGTTGCCGTCGCGCCCGAGGATCGGCGTCGACCAGCAGGCGCCCAGCCCGGCCCGCTCCGCGAGAGGGCGGAAGTCGGTCCAGAACGGGTCGGTGGCGATGTCGGTGACCACGACCGGCTCCCGCCGGTGCGCGGCGGTGCCGCAGGAACCGACGCCTTCGCCGGTGGCGATGCCGTCGATGGCCTGGTTGTAGAAGTCGGGCAGGCTCGGTGCCGCGCCGTGGCGCAGGTGCCGGCCGTCGGGATCGGCGAGCAGCACGGAGACCAGCAGTTCCTCCGGCGCGAGCTGCTCGATGCAGCGGGCCATCCCGTCGAGCACCTCGGCCAGCGGCGCCTGGCGCGCGATCTGCTCGACCAGCGCCCGGTGCTCGGCCATCAGCCGCTGGGCGTGCATCACCTGGGTGGTCTCCAGGCCGATCACCCGGATGCCGACGACCGCGCCGGAGGCGTCCCGCCTCGGCTCGTAGGTGAAGTCGAAGAACGCCTCCCGTGCGTGCGCTCCGGTGCCGAGCACCACCCGGACGTCGCGCCCGGTGTAGGGCTCGCCGGTGCGGTAGACCTGGTCCAGCAGGGTGATGAAGCCCTGACCGGCCAGCTCGGGCAGCAGCTCCGCGAGCGGCACCCCGGTGCTCGCCCGGTGCTCGCCGATGGCCGCGAGGAACGCCTCGTTCGCGCTCTTCACCACGTGGGTCGGCCCGGCGAGCGACGCGAAGACCGCGGTGGACTGCCCGAACAGCGAGCGTACGTCCTCCTCCGCGCCCGGCCCGGCCACCGCGGCGTCCACAGCACCCGGCTGTCGACCCTCCACCGCCGTCATGGTGCGGTCTGCCTCTCTGCCGAGTCGTGGTCACCGGTCCGGAAATCCGGAGTTCCGTCTCGTGGTCCTCGCCGACGTCGCGATGCCCCGTTCAGCCGGGCGGTGGCGGGTGGACCGGCCGAGACGCCGATCATGCCGGCGAGCGTAACGGATGTCGGAAGCGGTCGGCCGGGCGCGCTGGACGCCCCGTGTCAACCTGAACGGGCGGGGATCCCGACCCGAGGAGGCAGCCATGGACTTCTCGTTCCGACCGCCCGGACCCCGGCCCGTCGAACCCGTCCGAGGGGCCGTCCCACCGGAGGACCCGCCGTGGTCGCCGTGGCTCTTCGCGCTCGGCCCGGTCGAGGTGCCGCGTGTGCCCCACCCCGCCGAGGGAGACGGCGGCACCGACGGGGGCGGCGTCGAAGGTGGCAGCTTCAGGGTGGCGCCGCCCGATGGTCCGCCGCTCTGGTTCAGGCTGAAGCCGGTGCCGGTC
Source organism: Micromonospora sp. NPDC049201 (assembly GCF_055586805.1). Lineage (NCBI taxonomy): Bacteria > Bacillati > Actinomycetota > Actinomycetes > Micromonosporales > Micromonosporaceae > Micromonospora > Micromonospora sp. NPDC049201. The sequence continues at coordinate 147,828 of NZ_JBVJHM010000016.1, forward strand.
CTGGACGTCGTGGCCCCGTCACACGGGCAGGTCTGTCTGTCCGGAGTGGCCCGTTTCTTCCCGGCCCACACCATCCACACCGCCCGGGCCACCGCCGTGGTGGACGGCGACGACTGTCACCTCCGCCAGGTCGATCACTATCACGTCCATCGGGTGGAGCTCTCCCTCGACCAGGTCACGGAGACCAGCGACGCCCGGGACGCGCTGCGCAGACTGCTCGCGGATCCCGAGGACGCCGACCGGATCGAGGGATTCCAACATGCCCTGCGTGCCGCCGCCGACCCGCCGGAGCGCCGAGGCCCCCGGGAGGTGAGTGTGCCGGTGCGGTCGAACCGGCTGGTCACCGCCGCCGACTCGGTCGCCGTGGTCCGGGCCGACGGGTCACGAACGACTGTCAACAACCGGTACGTCGTCGACCGCACCACCTTGCCGGCGGCGGAGCTCCTGATCGAGAACGTGGCCCTGGTGAGGCAGTTCGCGTACGCGTTGCGGGAGCCGACGGCCGGCGAGCGGACGGCGACGTTCCTGCGGGCGATCCTGCGGGCCGGCGGGCGCGTCGACGAGCTGGCGCTGCTCGCTCACGCACCCGACCTGCCCCGACAGCAGACGAGCCTGTTCGGGCTGTTCGGCGCCGCCCGGGTCAACGACGCCGCGACCGTGATGGTGGGCTCGGGCAACACCCACGAGGTGGTCGCCCGGGTCGACCGGAGGGCGCCGCGGGACAGTGGCGTCCTCGCCGACCTGGCCGCTCTCCGCGGGTTCGCACCCCCCGTCGTCGCTCCCCCCACCCAGGTCCCGCCTCTCACGACGACGCCGACGGGGCCGGCGCCGGGTCCGAGGCGGGTGGCTCTCCAACCGCCACCGGCTCCGCCGGGGGACCACCTCCGGTTCGATACGAAGCCGCCGAAGCCGCCGAAGCCGCCGAAGCCGCCGAAGCCCCCGGAGCCCCCGGAGCCGCCGAAGCCGCCGAAGCCGCCGATCGATCCGCCGGAACACGGCGGGCCATCAATCGAACTATGGTGATTCCGGACCGAACGCCGAGGGGGAGCCGATGAGGCGTCGCGTGTGGCTTGCCGCTCTGGTCGTCGTGCTGGCACTGGCCGGTGCGATCGGCTTCCTCGTCCAACAGGGCCTCGACCGGGCCGACCGGTGGGCGAGCGTGGCGGCCTTCCTGCTGGCTCTGGCGGTCGCCGGCGGCACGGTGGCGGCGTCGCTGGCGCGGCGCGGGACGCCGCCGTCCGGCGACGGCGCAACGGGGCCGGCCGGAGCCGGCGCTCGGCGCGGCTCGCGGTGGTCGTTCCATCCGCTGCTGGCGTGGCGGAACGGCACCGTCGTCAAGGGCGGCGAGGGCGACACCAACACGATCATCAACGTGAACCATCCGGACCGCCGGGACGGGTGAACCGCGCCGGTCAGGTGTCCGAGGGCATCTCCGCGCCGACGACGAGCACCGGACCGGTCCGCCGTTCGCCCCGCGGCGCGCGGGGTCAGCCGCTGCGCGGCCCCCGCCGGCTCCTCGTCACCGGCGAGTTGATCGAGACACCGCCGCCGGCGTCTGCCTGATCGCGGGCGCCCTGCTCAGCCTCGCCGCCGGCATCGCCCTGGTCCGTTTCCCGGACGTGCTGTCCCGGATGCACGCCGCGGCCAAGCCGCAGGTGCTGGGGCTGCTGCTGGTGCTGCTCGGGTACGCGTTGCGGCTGCGGACCGGCGTGGACATCACCACGCTGGTGCTGGCAGGCATGGTCCAGCTCGCCACCGCCCCGGTCGCGGCGCACATGGTCGGGCGGGCCGCCTACCCGCACGACGACATCCGGCGGGACCTGCTGCTCACCGACGAGTTGGCCGGCCGGCTGGACCGGGTCCGCGCGCACCGGGCCGGGGCGGCGGAGACCCCGTCGACGGTCGACGCGCCCGGGCGCGACGCGCGGCCCCCGGCCTGACGGTTTCTCCGCTATCCTGACCGTGGTTTGTTGGTTGAGGTGGTGGGGTTGGTGGGCATGGAAAAGGGCACTATCGTCCGGTTCGACGACGTCCGGGGTTACGGGTTCATCGCGCCGGTGCGCGGCGGTGACGACGTCTTCGTGCACGCGAACGACTTCGGCGACCAGCGGCATTCCGTGGCGGTCGGCATGAAGGTGAGCTACGAGGTCGTGCAGTCCGATCGGGGTCTGAAGGTCGCGCGGGTGACACTGGACCAGCCGCCGGTGTCGCTGCACGGCGCGACATCCGCCGTGCCGGCCGGCACCGGGTCGGCGCCGATGGAGGACGACGAGTTCGACGTCCTGACGGTCGGCCAGTTCGAGGCGTCGGTCACCGAGCTGCTGCTGGCGAACGCGCCCACCATGACCGGCGGGCAGATCGTCCAGGCCCGGCGCGCGCTGATCGCGCTGGGGCGTCAGCACGGCTGGGTGGAGGACTGACCGTCCCGGTGCCCGCCGGTCAGCGGTTGCGCTCCACGACGTAGGCGGTCAGGTCGAGCAGGAAACGACCGTCCTCGGTGTCGGCCGCGGCGCCGAGGGCCCGTTCTCCCTCGCGTCGGGCCGCCGCGGCCAGTTCCCGGGCGCTGCGCCGGGCCGCCTCCACGCAGTCGTACGCGAGCAGCCGCCCGTGCAGCCAGCGCACCTCCGACGCGGTGCGCGCCGCCCGGGTCCGGCCCAGGAAGCGCAGCGCCCGCTCGCGTTCGTCGGGCGTGCACCGGCGCAGGAAGTCGATGAGGATGAGCGTCCGCTTGCCCTCCCACAGGTCGCCGGCGATCTCCTTGCCGTACCGGGCGTAGTCGCCGGTGAGGTTGAGCGCGTCGTCCTGGATCTGGAACGCGGCACCCAGGTACCAGCCGTACCGGTCCAGGACGTCGACCGCGTTCTCCCGGCCGGTGGCGACCAGGACGCCGGCACGGCACGGATAGATGCAGGTGTACCAGGACGTCTTCTTCAGGCACAACCGGTAGTAGTCGTCGGCGTCCAGGTCGCACACGTTGTCGCGGATCCAGCCGACCTCGATGGCCTGTCCCTCCAGCGAGTGGCGCAGCATCAGCTCGGTCTCGGTGAACAGCCGCCACGCGATCCCCGAGCCGAGCGCCGCCCGGTTCGCGGCGAGCCGCCGCAACGCCAGCAGGTTCGTCATGTTGCCGACGTTGAGCGCCACGCCGACCCCGTACTCGGCGTGCAGGGTCGGCCCGCCGCGTCGCTGCTCGCTGGCGTCCTGGATGTCGTCGTGGATCAGGAAGGCGTTGTGGAACAGCTCCACGGTCACCGCGGCGTTGAGCCCCACCGGCTCGGCGCCGCCGAACGCCCGGCACGTCGCCAGGCACAGCGCGGCGCGCAGTCCCTTGCCCCAGCGCCGGGGATACTCCGCGACCAGGTCGTAGAGGTACCGCGGCCCGCCGTCGGGCAGGTCGTCGAGCAGCGCGTCGAGGGCGAGCCCGCGGTAGCGCGCCAGCATGCGGTCCACGTGCCCGCCGGCCACCCCGGTGGTCGGCGCCACCGCGCCGCTACCGGTCCGTCCGGGTCGGGCCGGCCGGACCCGGCGACGACAGCCGGTCCGCGAGCCCGTTGGCCACGTCGGGCGCCAGCCGCGCGAGATTGAGTACGGTGTCGAGCGCGTCGTGCGCGTCCGAGGTGTAGCGGCGGATCACCTCGCCGCGTTGGTCGTCGGTCATCTTCAGTTGCCCGACCACGGTGTCGATCAGCGCGTGCCCGTCGGTGCGGACCCGCGCCACGAGTTCGTCGAACGCCTCCGGGTCGACCCGGCGGCTCTCGGTCAGCTTCTCCTCGAGCCGCCGGGCGCCGGCCAGCCCCGCCGCGAGTTCCTCCTCCAGCACCGTGGCCGCGTGGGTCACGGTCTCCGAGGTCTCCTCGGCCACCTTCTCGAAGCGCTCGTCCGCGCGCTCACGCTCACCGTTCGCCATGGAGGGAGTCTGCCACCGCACCAAGGGCGGCACACCACGAATGTGTCCGATTAGTGACTGTCGGTACGGAGACTCGGCTGCGCGATCACCCCGCGCGGTCGCGCGGTTCCAGTAGGCTCTCGGCCTTTGGGCCATCCACAGGGGACTCGATGAGACTGCCGCTGACGTACCGCTCCGCGCTCACGTTGATCGGAGCCGACGAGCCGGTCCTCCTGGCCCGCCTCGACAAACTGCTCGGCGGCATGATCCTCGCGTCGGGGGTGGCGGGCCTGCCGATGGGAAGCGCGGTCCTCACGGCGGTGTGGGGTTGGGTGGACCAGAAGAGCGAGTTCGTCAAGCTGCTGACCGGCGGCGTCACCTGGTGCCGTGACCGCCTCGCCGGGGCGTCCGGTCACGAACGCCGCCAACTCGTCGCCGCCGCGCACACCGTCCTGGTCGGGGAGGCGCTGTTCCACGCGCTCCAGAGTCACCTCGGGTCGGCCTACCGCAGCCTCGAACTGACCGACGAGGAGAAGAAGCACCTCTTCCGGGACAAGTACGACGCGCAGCGGTACGGCGACGCCGTCGCCGTCCTGCTCGACTCGACCATCGAGGTCCCCTGGGCGGGGCGCACCTTCGACGAGAACCTCGCAGACAGCGTCGAGCCCTACCTGCGCGACGCGATCAGTCGCTGCCTGCGCTCCTTCGGCAAACTCGCGGTCTGGGAGCGGGCCTGGACGGCGTACCCCCGCCCGGACGTGAACGCGATCCTGCGGACCGCCCTCGGCCGGTACGAGGAGAACTACTTCCGGCTCGCGACGGACGTGCCGGAGTTCCTGGTCTGGGCGCTGCTGGGGGAGCAACGCGGGGCGAGCCTGGCCGTCCGGGCGGCCAACCGGGAGATCGTCGCCGCGCTGCGCAGCCAGGCGCACTCGTTGCACAAGGTCGAGGCGCTGCTGTCCCTCATCTCCGGCACGAGTGGCCGCGACCGGGACACCACGGCCCTCCGCAAGCTCAACGAGTCCATTCTCGACCAGCCGCTCATCAGCGCGAGTGAACTCATGGGTGTCGCCGAGGTGGCGATCCCGACCATCCGCGACGGCTACGTCGCCCCCCGATTCCGCTGTGCCCTGGTCGACTCCTACTCACATCCGTCGAGCGAGGAGTGGTGGTCGACCCATCGGGTGCGGTCCGACCTCGACACCTTCCTCGCGGCGTATCTCGCGTCCGCCGAGTGCACGCAGCGGCCGTTGGTGGTGCTCGGGCATCCCGGCGCCGGCAAGTCGTTGCTCACCCGGGTTCTCACCGCCCGCCTGTCGGCCACCGCCTTCCCGGCCTTCCTCGTTCCGCTGCGGCGCATCCGCGACCCGGGCGCGTCGATCTACCAGCAGATCCAGCAGATCCTCGACGAGAGCACCCACGCCCGCGCCCTCTGGTCGAAGATCGGAAACACCGGGGCCGGCGGGGCCGGCGGCGCCACCAGGGTCGTCCTGCTGGACGGGCTGGACGAGCTGATGCAGGCCACCGGCACCACCGAATCGGGTTACCTGAGCCAGGTGCAGGAGTTCCAGCGCGTCGAAGCCACCCAGGACGCCCCGGTCGCGGTCATCCTCACCTCCCGGCAGGTCGTGGCGGACATCGCGAACATCCCGGCGGGCTGCATGGTCATCCGGATCGAGGACTTCACCGAACCGCAGATCAGCGCGTGGCTCGACGCCTGGAACCGGGTGAACGCGTCCAGGCCGGCAGCGGATGCCGCCCGCCTCAGCGTGGACGCCGTCCTGGAGGCCGGCGAGCTGGCCCGGCAGCCCCTGCTGCTCCTGATGATCGCCATCCAGGCCACCACGTCGGGTCGGTTCGCCATGGCCGCCAGCGAAACCACCGTCTACCACCGGTTGCTCGTCGACTTCACCCGGCGGGAGCTGCGCAAGGACAGGTCGCACGACCGCTACACCGAGCCTCCCGCCGAGGGCCTGGTCCAGGCCGAGCTGTGGCGTCTCGGGGTGGCCGCCTACGGCATGTTCAACCGGGGGCAGCAGTTCGTCACCGAGGACCAGCTCCAGGAAGACCTTGGGCTGCTCGATCCGCGGGGCGAGCGGGCCGGCCGGGAGGCGGGCCGGTTCGTCCGTCCGCTGACCGCCGCCCGGCGGACGATCGGACGATTCTTCTTCATCCACACCTCGGAGACGGGCGAGGTGGAGCACCGGCGGAAGACCTACGAGTTCCTCCACGCCACCTTCGCGGAATACCTGATGGCACATCACGCCGTCGACCGCATCCGGGAGCTGATCGAATCATACGAGAGCTACCGCGCCGGCCGGCTCCGGCCGGAGGCGTCGTGGAACGACGACGAGATCCTCTACTCGCTGTTGGCGCACCGCCCGATGGCCGCGAGCGAGAAGACCGTCGAGTTCATCCGGCAGATCTTCGACACCTTCGACCCGCTGGAACGCGTGACCGGCGGCACGGTCCTGGAGAACCTGCTGAGCGAGGCGCACCGGCACCGGTCCGGCGGGCGCGAGGTCGGCTACAACCCCGGGGCCCGCAGCGGCTTCCAGCGGCTGGCCGCCTATCTCACCAACCTGATCGTGCTGCGGCTGCTGCTCCTGCCGGACCACTCGATCCGGGTCGACGAGCTGGCGCCCGAGCGTGATAACCCCCTCGCCTGGTGGCGCTCGACCGTCCGGCTGATCCAGGCCGGCCTCGGCGAGGGCGCCTGGTTCGGCGTCCTGCGGACCATCGAGCCGGTCGTCACCGACGGGCACCCTTTCCTCCGGCTGCGACAGGAACCTCTGCTCCCGAACGGCCGCGACGTCTACGAGGCGCAGTTGCTGTTCGATCCGGACGCGGTCGACGTCGCGTACGTCGGTGTCGCGCTCTGGCGGGGCCTGCATGTCCCCACCACCGCGCGCACGTCGGCGCAGCTCTATTCCGACGTCGTCGCGCACCGCCTGTACGCGCCGCCGTCGCCCGGCAGCGCGCGCGGTCTGCTGGAGCACGTCCGCGCGGTGGGCGGCCTGACCGGCCCCACCGCTCTGGCGCTGGTGGAATACCTGCTCGCCCACTGTGCCTACCTCACGCTGGCGGAGTTGCGTGACCTCACCGGCGCGGCGGTCACCTCGCGCACCGCCGCGGTGCGCGCGGTCGCCCTGGTCGTGGCCCGCCCGGAGCTGCTGCGCCTCCTGCCCCAACTCGATCACTGGTACGGGGAGAAATTCCCGTCGTCGCCGGACTTCCTGCGCGTCGGTGGCGCCCTGAAGCTGCTGACCCTGAACAGCTCTCCGGAGGGCCAGGAGCTCGGCTGGAAGCAGTTCAAGACGTTCATGCTGGCGAATTCCCGCTGGTCCTCGTCGCTGTCGTTCGAGATCGTGGAGAAGTACGCCGCCCTCGCCTCCGCCGCCGCCGTCTGGCCGGCGATCATCCCGTCGGTGGTGGACGCCATGACCTTCGACCTGATCAACCACGCCCGCGCCGGTGCGCTCACCCCGCGCCGGTCCGGGTCGACAGCCGACGAGTCATCGCCGCCGGGTCGCGCCGGGGCCGACGAGCGGCCGGCCGGTCCGCCACCGGACCCGGGGAACGCCGAAGCGGATGTCATGACGACGTGAGGGAACCCCGGTCGGGTGCCCAAACCGGTGGTCGGATCGCGCCGGGTCGGCGATCATGGTCGGCATGGCCAGGGACCGGGCATGAGGCTGCCGCTCCAGGGTGGGCTGCCGCCGGCGGAGACGCCGTCCGGCGTGTTCGTCGAGATCGCCTGCGACGAGTCCGGGTTCTCCGGCACCAACCTGCTCGACCCCGCCACGCCGGTGATCGCGCACGCGAGCGTCGACCTGGGCGTCGACGAGGCGGCGGCACTCGTCGCGACGCTGCGCTCCGACTTCCGGTTCGCACCGCACGAGTTCAAGTCCCGGCAGTTCCTGCGCCGACCCGAGGCGGCCGAGGCGTTGGCGTGGTTCCTGGCAGCACTGCGCGGGCGGGCGTACGTCCACCTCGTCGACAAGCAACTGTTCCTGACCACTCGCGTGGTCGACCTGCTGTTGGATGAGCCGACCTACCTGGCCGGCACCCGCCTGGCCGGGGAACGCCGGGCCGGCGCCCGCGCGCTGCACCGGGCCGGACGAACGGCCGGCCCCGACTGGAACGCCTTTCTGACGGCGTTCGTCGACATGCTGCGGACCAAGCGACGGGACCGGGGCGGCGACGGGAGCGTCGAACGGTTCTTCGCGGCGCGGGACGCGCTGCTGCGGCACACGCCGACCGACGCCGTGCTCACCGCGCTCGACCGGGCCCGGGTGGTCGCCGTCCAGGCCCGGCTCTACGCCGAGGACCGGACGATCCCGCCGCCGTTGGAGCCGCTGCTGCCGGCGCTGGCCGAGACCGTGCTGTTCTGGAGCGCCGGGCGGCGGCGGGTGCTGGTGACCCACGACGAGCAGAGCGCGCTCACCGCCGACCGGCTGCGTCGCCTCCAGCGGGCGCTGGCCGACCGAGCCGGACTGCCGGCGGGGGAGTCGCCGCTGGCCGGCCTGGTGATGACCGACTCCCGGGACGACCCGCGCGTGCAGGTCGCGGATCTGCTCGCCGGCGTGGCCCGGCGGATGCCGCGCGCGGTCGACGACGGCGCGTTGCTGACTCCGTAGCGCCGCTGGGTACGCGTACTCAGCAGGAATCCCGTGCCACGGCTCAGGTGTCGGCGCGTCGGCGTCGGCAGGATCCTTGTCATGGCCGAGACACTGCACCGACCCGCCGCCCTGCGTACCGTCGACATGCCGTTGCCCGGCGAGGTCGCGCTGTCGGCCACCGGTCGCGCGGTGGCCACGCTGGTCCGGCTGGTCGGCCGGCACCCGGCCGGGTGGCGGTGGCTGGCCCGGCGGCACCACCCGGCGCTCGACCGGCTGGCCGAGGCGAACGCGCGTGCGGCGTGCGTGCGGGCGGCCCGGCGGGTGCCGGCCTACCGTGAGTTCCTGCGGGCCCGTCCGGCGGGCGTCCGCCGTCGGCTGCGGGACTTCCCGGAGACCGACAAGCTCGGGTACGTGGTGGGTCACGACGCCGCCGCCCGGTGCCGGCGGGGGCGGCTGCCGGAGCGGGGCGTGGTGGTCGACGAGTCGGCCGGGTCGTCGGGGCGGCCGTTCAACTGGCCGCGCGGCGAGCGGGAGCTGCGGGCGGTGCACCGGGACATCGCCGGCTACACCGGGCTGGTGTTCCCGATGCGCCGGCCGTTCGTGATCAACGCGTACTCGATGGGAGCCTGGGCGACCGGCACCACGACCGGCGCGGCGATGGCCCGGATCGCGGTGGTGAAGAACACCGGACCGGACCTCGGCAAGATCATCGACACGTTGCGCGAGTTCGGCCCGGAGCACGACTACCTGGTCACCGCGTACCCGCCGTTCCTCAAGCACCTGCGGGACCGGCTGGACGCCGAGGACTTCCCCTGGTCGCGGTACCGGATCTTCGGTAGCTGCGGCGGGGAGGGGATGACCGAGGCGCTGCGGGACTACCTGGAGCAGCGGTTCGTGCGGGTGCGTTCGGCGTACGGGGCGTCGGACCTGACCATCGGCATCGGCGCGGAGACCCGGTTCACGGTGTGGCTGCGGCGCCGGCTGCGGACCGACCCGGGGCTGCGCGCGGACCTGCTCGGCGACGGTGAGCAGCGGCTGCCGATGGTGTTCCAGTACAACCCGTTCGCGACCTACCTGGAGACCAACGAGCGGCGGGAGCTGGTCTGCACGGTGGCCGGGCCGGACGTGCTCCAGCCCCGGCTGCGCTACAACGTCGGCGACGAGGCGCTGCTGGTGCCGTACCGGCGGATCGCCGAACTGGCCGCGGCCGACCCGGTGCGCGCGGCCGAGTTCCGCGCCGCGACGGCCGACGAACGGATGACGCTGCCGTTGCTGCTGCTGTTCGGCCGGCGCGACTCCACGATCTCCTACCTGGGCGCGAACCTCTACCCGCAGGACGTCGAGTACGGCCTCTACACCGGCAACCCGCACGCCGCCGCGATCAGCCGGTTCTGCCTGGCGCTGGTCGAGGACGCGACGCTGGAGACCCGGCCGGTGATCCACGTCGAGCTGCGCGGCCCGCTGGCCGCCGCCGACCGCGCGGCGCTCGCCGCCGCCTGCCGCGACGGGGTACGCCGGCACCTCACCTCGGTGTCGCGCGACTTCGCCCAGTCCCTGCTGGAGGACCCGTCCGCCGGTGACCTGCGGATCGAGCTGCACGAACCGGGAACCGGCCCGTTCGCCGGCCCGCAGAAGATCAAGAACGCCTACCTGGTGGTGAGGTGACCATGCGTACCCGAGACTTCTCCCGCGCCCCGGCGCAGGCCCGCGCCGGCGCGATGTTCATCGGCGGCACCCGCTACGCGAGCCCGCTGGTGCTGCTGCGGCTGGCCCCCGACTGGTTCCGGATGGTGCGCGACATGCGCCGGATGTCCGGCTACTGCTGGCACACCGTCTACTGGCAGTTCCCACTGACGTTGGGCACGATCGCGTTCTTCACCGACCGGGACGCGATGCTGCGCTTCGCGCGTACCCGGCACCACCGCAAACTGATGGCCTGGCTGACCGACGGCGGGCGCAACGCGACCGCCGGGTTCATCCGGCTCTACACGGCCTCGCCGGACGGCTACTCCAACGGCGCGTGGCGGGCCGAGGACGGCGCGATGGGCCACATCGACACGTTCACCCCGCTGGGCGCGGAGACCACCGGACCGGCGGTACGCCGGTGAGCGGCCACCGGTTCGAGCGGGTCACCGGCCGGCGGGGCCTGGCCGAGTTCCTCGCGCTCACCGACCGGCTGTACGCGGACGAGCCACGGTACGTGCCGACGCCCCGGCAGCAGATCCGCCGCTGGTGGGCCGACGGCGTGCCGCTGTACGTGCTGCGCGACGCCGACGGCGCGGTGGTCGGGCGGACCACCCTGCACACCGACGCGGACCTGGACGCGAAGCTGGGCCGCCGGTGCCAGTTGTTCGGGCTCACCGAGTTCACCGCGCCGGCCGCCGGGCCGCTGTTCGACGCGATCACCGCGCACACCGGCGCCGACCGGGACCTGCTGTTCGGCCCGGTGGCGCTGCTACCCAACCAGGCCGGCGGCGTGATCACGTCCGGGTTCGACGACCGGGGCTTCGTGGACAGCGCCTGGAACCCGCCGCGCTACCCGGCCGCCTACGAGGCGTACGGCTTCGCCCGCCGGTTCGTCTCCGACACCTGGATCTGTCCGGTGCCGGCCCCGGTCGAGCCGCCGCCGGGGTTGGGTGGGCAGCCGGACGGCGCGCGGCTGGAGCTGCACCGGGGCGACGCGCGGCGCCTCGACGAGCAACTCGACCTGCTGCGCGGCATGCTGAACGACTCGTTCGCCCAGCTCGGCTACTACACCCCGATCTCCGCCGCGCAGTTGCGCCGGCAGACCGACGGGCTGGCGTACCTGCTGGACTCCGCGCTGCTGCTGTACCTGACCCGGGACGGGCAGCCGGTGGCGTTCGTGCTCTGCGTACCGGACATCAGCGCGTTCCTGGTCGCGGCCCGCGGCGACCTGGGCCCGGTCAACCAGCTCCGGCTGCTGGCGACCCGCCGTCGGTACCGCCGCGAGGCGGTGCTGATCGTCAAGGGTGTGCTGCCGGAGTTCCAGGGGCACGGCTACCAGCGGCTGCTCTCCGCGCACCTGCACCACAACCTGTACGCCGGCGGCTACACCACGCTGCGCAGCACCTACGTCGGGCGGGACAACCCGGCCTCGGCGGCGCAGTACCGCCGGCTCGGTGGCCGCCCGCTGCACGGTTACACGTTCTACGCGAAGGAGCGATGACATGGACCTCGCCGCGTTCCGCGCGTTGGAGCCGTTGTGCTGGCGCGCGCCGAGCGCGCACAACACCCAGCCGTGGCGGCTGCGCTACGAGCGCTGGGCGATCACCGTCGGCTGGGACCCGGCCGACACGCTGCCGGCCGGCGACCCGAGCGGGCGGGACCTGCGGCTGTCGCTCGGCGCGTTCGTGGAGACCTGCCTGATCGTCGCCGCCGACGCGGGGCTGCGACTGGACTGGGTCGCCGACCACGACGAGCACGACCGCCGGGTGGGTCGGCTGCGTCCGGCGCGGCAGCCGTACCGCACGCCGTTCCGCACCTCGGAGGTCTGGGACCGGCGTACCGACCGGGGCCGGTTCACCGGCGGCCCGGACGCCGACGTGCTCGCCGCCGTCGACGCCGTGGCCCGGCGGGCCGGCGGCGGGGTCCGCCTCGTGCCCGGGGCCGGGCGGCTCGGCGCGTTGCTGCGCGCCGCCGACCGGCAGGTCTACGCGGACCCGGCGGTGGTGGCCGAGCTGCGTCGCTGGCTGCGGCTGGACCCGGCGCGGCCGGACTACCGGGCCGACGGGCTGAGCGATCGTTGCCTCGGGTTGTCCCGGCCGGCCGCCACCGGGCTGCGGGCGGCGCTGGCCGGGTATCCGGTGCTGCGCCCGCTGGGGTTGCCCCGGCTGCTCGCCGCCGGCGACGATCCGCTCGCGCGCGGCGGCGCGGTGCTCGCGCTGGTGGCCCCGCCCGGCCTGGACGCACCCGGCCAGGTCGAGTTCGGCCGGGTGCTGATGCGGGTGTGGCTGACGCTGCACGCCGCCGGCCTGGCGGCGCACCCGTTGAGCCAACTCGTCGACGTCGCCGCCACCCGCGACACGCTCGGCGCGCTGCTGGACGTGGCGCCGCAGCGGGTCGTGCACGTGACCCGCGTGGGGCGGCCGGTCGCCGCGGCGCCCCGCTCGGCCCGCCGCGTCGGCGGTGGGGGAGCGGGCCATCGGGTCGTGGCCTCCGGCGGACCGAAGTGCGTTAGCGATAACAACGCCGTCCTGGTGGCGTCGCCGGGTCGGATGACGTTCGGTAGGTGACGTACCCGAACTTTCTCGAAACCTGGTCGTCATCTCTTGACGGCCACCGTTCTCATCCATGAGAGTCCATATGGGTCGATGCGGCGCGCGATCGGGAGCTCGGCGCCAGCAGGCGGTGAGTCGACTGGGCGCGCGATGCCTGGGCAGCATCTGTTAGCGCTAACAGGCTCTCCCTGCAACCATCCGTCGACAGCGATGTGGCTTTGGGGCGAACGACCGCCGGTGACGCGGGGCGCCCCTGCGTCGTCCCCACCGCATTCCGAGGAGACACGCATGTCGACACGTAGCACGAGACTAGGGTCGGTCGCGGCAGCCGTCCTGCTGACCCTGGGCATGGGCGCCGCGATGGTCAGCGGCGGGCTCGGCAGCAGCGCCCGGGCCGCCGACGCCGGCACGGCTGCCGCGACGGCCGGCTGCGGCAAGGCCCCGACCCTGGCCAACGGCACCTACACCATCTCCAGCAGCGGGAAGAACCGCAGCTTCATCCTCAAGCTCCCCGACAACTACGACCGCAACCGCCAGTACCGGCTGGTCTTCGGATTCCACTGGTGGGGCGGCACCGCCGTGGACGTGGCGACCGGCCAGACCGTGCAACGTGACGTGTGGTCCTACTACGGCCTGTTGCGGCTGTCCAACAACAGCACGATCTTCGTGGCGCCGCAGGGCATCAGCAACGGCTGGGCCAACTCCGGCGGCGAGGACGTCACGTTCGTCGACGACATGCTCCGCCGGATCGAGGGCGACCTGTGCGTCGACCCGACGAAGCGGTTCTCCGTCGGCTTCAGCTACGGCGGCGGGATGAGCTACGCGCTGGCCTGCGCCCGGCCGAACGTGTTCCGCGCGGTCGCGGTGCAGTCCTCGCCCGGCACGCTCAGCGGATGCGGCGGCGGCACCCAGCCGATCGCGTACCTCGGGGTGCACGGCATCGGCGACACCATCACCAGCGGACGCGCGCTGCGGGACCGCTTCGTCGCCAACAACGGCTGCACGGCGGCCAACCCGCCGGAGCCGAGGTCCGGCAGCCTGACCCACACGGTCTACGCCTACTCCGGCTGCCGGCCCGGCTACCCGGTGGTGTGGGCGGCGTTCGACGGCGGCCACATCGCCGCTCCGCAGGACGGCGCCGGCGGCGACAGCGGCTCGCGGACCTGGGTCCCCGGCGAGGTGTGGAGGTTCTTCACCCAGTTCGACGGCACCACGCCCACCCCGTCACCGACCGTTTCGCCGACCGCGTCGCCGACCGTTTCGCCGACCGCGTCGCCCACGGCCTCGCCGACCACGCCGGTTCCCGGCGGCTGCGCCGCCACCTACCGGACGGCCACCGAGTGGCCGGGCGGCTTCCAGGGCGAGGTCACGGTGACCGCCGGCGCCTCGGCCATCAGCGGATGGCGGGTCAGTTGGACGCTGGCCGACGGGCAGAACGTCACCCAGCTCTGGGGCGGTCGCAACGCGCCCTCCGGCAACACCCAGAACGTCTCCAACGAGGCGTGGAACGGCAGCCTGGCCGCCGGCGCCTCCACCACGTTCGGCTTCACCGCCAACGGCACGGCGACGACGCCGTCGCTCACCTGCACCCGCCTCTGATCCGCGTGCCCGGGAGAAGACCATGTCAGAAGTGACCCGAAGAAACGTTCTCAAGGCCTCCGCGGCGGGCGCCGGCGCCGCGCTGGCGCCGGCCGCCTGGACCGCCGCCGCCCGCGCCGGCTCGGTGGCGCCGCCCGAGGTGCTGGCCGCGAACGATCTGGCGCTGTGGTACGACGAGGAGGCCGGCACCGACTGGCTCCGCGCGCTGCCGATCGGCAACGGACGGCTCGGTGCGATGGTGTTCGGCAACGTCGACACCGAACGGCTCCAGCTCAACGAGGACACGGTCTGGGCCGGCGGCCCGTACGACTCCGCCAACACCCGGGGCGCGGCCAACCTGGCCGAGATCCGGCGACGCGTCTTCGCCGACCAGTGGACCTCGGCGCAGGACCTCATCAACCAGACCATGATGGGGACCCCCGGCGGTCAGCTCGCCTACCAGATCGTGGGCAACCTCCGGCTCGCCTTCGGCTCGTCCGGTGGGGCGACGCAGTACCGCCGGACGCTCGACCTCACCACCGCCACGGTCACCACGAGCTACGTGCTGGGCGGCGTACGACATCAGCGGGAGGTGTTCGCGAGCGCGCCCGACCAGGTGGTCGTGGTCCGGCTGACCGCCGACCGGGCGAACTCGATCAGTTTCTCCGCCACCTTCGACAGCCCGCAACGCACCACCGTGTCGAGCCCGGACTCCGCCACCATCGGGCTCGACGGCATCTCCGGCAGCATGGAGGGCGTCACCGGCGCGGTGCGGTTCCTCGCCCTGGCCAACGCCGCCGTGACCGGTGGCACGGTCAGCAGCTCCGGCGGGACGCTGCGGGTCTCCGGCGCGACCAGCGTGACGCTGCTGGTCTCGATCGGCTCCAGTTACGTCAACTACCGCACCGTCAACGGCGACTACCAGGGCATCGCGCGCAACCGGCTCAGCGCCGCCCGGAGCGTGGCGGTCGACCAGTTGCGCAGCCGCCACCTCGCCGACTACCAGGCGTTGTTCAACCGGGTCACGATCGACCTGGGCCGGACGGCCGCGGCCGACCAGCCGACCGACGTCCGGATCGCGCAACACGCGAGCACCAACGATCCGCAGTTCGCCGCGCTGCTGTTCCAGTTCGGGCGGTACCTGCTGATCTCCTCCTCGCGTCCGGGCACCCAACCGGCGAACCTCCAGGGCATCTGGAACGACTCGCTCGCCCCGTCCTGGGACTCGAAGTACACGATCAACGCGAACCTGCCGATGAACTACTGGCCGGCCGACACCACGAACCTGTCCGAGTGCTTCCTGCCGGTCTTCGACATGATCAAGGACCTGACCGTGACCGGCGCGCGGGTCGCCCAGGCGCAGTACGGCGCCGGCGGCTGGGTCACCCACCACAACACGGACGCGTGGCGGGGCGCCTCGGTCGTCGACGGGGCGCTGTGGGGCATGTGGCAGACCGGTGGCGCGTGGCTGAGCACGCTCATCTGGGACCACTACCTGTTCACCGGCGACCTCGGTTTCCTCCAGGCCAACTATCCGGCCCTGAAGGGCGCCGCCCAGTTCTTCCTGGACACCCTGGTCGCCCACCCGACGCTCGGCTACCTGGTGACGAACCCGTCGAACTCGCCGGAGCTGCCGCACCACGCGAACGCGAGCGTCTGCGCCGGCCCCACGATGGACAACCAGATCCTGCGCGACCTGTTCGACGCCGCGGCCCGAGCCAGTGAGGTCCTCGGCGTCGACACCACGTTCCGGTCCCAGGTGCGCACCGCGAAGGACCGGCTGCCCCCGAGCCGCGTCGGCTCCCGCGGCAACGTCCAGGAGTGGCTCGCCGACTGGATCGAGCTGGAGCGGACCCACCGGCACGTCTCCCACCTGTACGGGCTGCACCCCAGCAACCAGATCACCAAGCGCGGCACGCCGGCGCTCTACGAGGCCGCCCGCCGGACGCTGGAGCTGCGGGGCGACGACGGGACCGGCTGGTCGCTCGCCTGGAAGATCAATTTCTGGGCCCGGCTGGAGGACGGCGCCCGCGCCCACAAGCTCCTGCGTGACCTGGTGCGCACCGACCGGCTGGCGCCGAACATGTTCGACCTGCATCCGCCGTTCCAGATCGACGGCAACTTCGGCGCCACCTCCGGCATCGCCGAGATGCTGCTGCACAGTCACACCGGAGAGCTGAACGTGTTGCCGGCGCTGCCCACCGCCTGGCCCGCCGGGCAGGTCGCCGGCCTACGCGGTCGGGGCGGGTACACGGTCGCGCTGGCCTGGTCGAACGGCCAGCCCGACGAGATCGTCGTCCGCGCCGACCGCGACGGCACGCTGCGGCTGCGGTCCCGGCTGTTCACCGGCGGCTTCACCCTCGTCGACGCCGGTGACGGCAGCACGCCGGCCACCACCCGACCGGAGACGGACGTCGTCCAGTTCACCGTCCGGGCCGGCCGCACCTACCGGGCGGCGCGGCCGGGCGTGACGCCGACACCGACGCCGACCGTCACGCCCCCGCCCCCGCCCACGCCCACGGTGAGTCCGACACCGACGCCGACCACCAGCTCGCCCGCGCCGTCCGGCGCCCGGGCGACGTACGCGGTGACGGGCTCCTGGTCGGGCGGCTTCCAGGGCGAGGTCACGGTGACCGCCGGCGCGACCGCGATCCGCGGCTGGACGGTGGCCTGGACGTTCCCCGACGGGCAGGTCATCAACCAGATCTGGGGCGGCTCGCACACCCAGAGCGGCGCGAACGTGTCGGTGCGCAACGTCGACTACAACGGCGCGCTGGCGGCCGGCGCGTCCACCACGTTCGGCTTCATCGGCACGGTCACCGGGGCCAACAACCCGCCGACGAATCTCACCTGCACGACCACCTGACCGAGCGGGAACACCCCGGGGTGGGCGGCGTCAGGCCAGCAGCGTCTCGCGCAGCCGCGCCCCGGGGTTGATCCGACCCACCACCCGGGGGGCGGTCGGGTCGTACACGTCGATGGTGTGGTTGCGGCGCATCATCTCGCGGACCGGCGGCGGCAGCCGGGGCGGATCGTCCATGGTGGCGAGCACCTGCGCGGCGGTGCCGGTGAGCCGCTCGACGAGCGTGGCGCTGTCGGTGTCGACCCGTACCCGGCCGAACTCCCAGCCGGCGGTGGTGAGGTCGAGCACCTCGAACAGGCGGGTCACGAACGGCTGCGGGTCGGTCACCCGGTCGAGGCGCTTCGCCCGGCCGCCGACCACCGTGACGGCGGCGGCCACCTGCGCGTACGGGTGCAGCCCGCTGGGCAGCGCGGCGAGCGGCCAGCGCAGCCACTGCCCGGCCTCCTTCCACAGGGGCCGGTAGTTGCGGCGGTGCACCAGCAGCCGCCGGCCGGTGCGCCGGTAGACCTCCTGGGCCTGGAACTGGAGGTCGGCGTGGGCCTCCTCGGCGGCCTCGCACACGATCCCGGCGGCCACCACCAGACCGTCGTCGTCGGCGAGCAGCCGACCGATCGCGTCGACCTGCTCGGGGAACCGGATCGGGGCGTGCGCGCCGTAGGAGTGCCGGACGTCCCGCAGCAGTGTCCGCTGGCGTTCGGGGTCCAGTTCGACCCCACCGCCGCCACCCAGCAACCGCCGGAGCCAACCCATCGTGCCTCGCTTCCGTCGCCGTCTGCGGACCGGGCAATGCTAGTGCGTCGGTGGATGCTCGTATGGTGACGGGGTGGCTGAGCGATCCCTGACCCTGATGGCGGTGCACGCGCACCCCGACGACGAAGCGACGAGCACCGGCGGCGTCCTCGCCCGCTATGCGGCCGAAGGCGTCACGACAGTGCTCGTGACCTGCACGGACGGCCGGTGCGGCGACGGCCCCGACGGCGTCAAGCCGGGCGAGGCCGGGCACGACCCGCAGGCCGTGGTGGCGATGCGCCGGGCGGAGCTGGCGGCAAGTTGCGAGGCGCTGAAGGTCACCCACCTGGAGACGCTCGACTACGCCGACTCCGGGATGATGGGCTGGGCCACCAACGACGCGCCCGGCGCGTTCTGGAACACGCCGGTCACCGAGGCGGCCGACCGGCTGGCCGAGCTGATCCGGCGTTACCGCCCCGACGTGGTGGTCACCTACGACGAGAACGGCTTCTACGGCCACCCCGACCACATCCAGGCGCACCGCATCACGATGGCCGCGGTGGAGCGCACCGGCATTCCGGCGAAGGTCTACTGGACCACGGTGCCGCGCAGCGCGTTCCGGGAGTTCGGCAAGGTCATGCAGGAGATCGGGGTGGAGTTCCCGGATCCGGAGGCGACCGACTCGACGCCGCCGCTGGGCCTGCCCGACGAGGAGATCACCACCTGGGTGGACACCCGTGCCCACGGTGAGCAGAAGTTCTCCTCGCTGGCCGCGCACGCCAGCCAGGCGGAGAACATCTTCTTCCTGCGCCTCGGGCAGGAGCGGTTCGTCGAGCTGATGGGGACGGAGACGTTCGTCCGGGTCCGCGACACCACCGGCGCGCCGACGCCGGAGGACGACCTGTTCGCCGGTCTGCGCTGACGGCACGGCCGGCACCGGTCAGGCCGCGGTGGTCTGCGCGGCCAGACGCTCCAGCACGGCGCGGACGTCGCCGCCGGTGTCGGCCATGATCCGCCGTTGCCGGGTGGCGCCGGTGCCGTCCCGCCGGAGCCGCTCCGCCTCCCGCACGATCAGCTCCCGGTCCCCGTGCCGGGTCAGCGCGGGCGCGACGGTGGCGAGCAGCTCGTCGACCAGGTCCCAGGCCGGCCGGGGTCGGCCGGTGCGCAGGTCCACCAGCTCACCGTCGAGACCGTCGTGGGCGGCCCGCCAGTGCGCGGCGGCGACCAGGCAGTCGCGGATCCGCGGCGCGGGGACGCCCGCGCGGATCTCGTCGATCATGGTGGCGACCAGCGCCCGGACCAGCCCGGCGACGAGCACGGTGTCGTCGACGGTGGGGCAGACGTCGCCGACCCGGATCTCCACGGTCGGGTAGGACGCGGACGGCCGGGCGTACCAGTAGACCATCGCGGCGTCGAGCATGATCCCGGCGGTGATCAGCTCCTGCACGGTGGCGTCGTAGTCGGCGGCGGAGTCGAAGTGCGGCGTGGGCCCGATGCTCGGCCAGCGTTCCAACTGCATCGAGCGCCAGCTCGCGTGTCCGGTGTCCCGCCCGTCGTGCAGCGGCGAGTTCGCGGTGAGCGCCTGCACCACCGGCAGCCACGGGCGCAGGTGGTTGCAGACCCGGACGGCGAGTTCCCGGTCGGGCACCCCGACGTGGACGTGACAGCCGCACACCGCCGGGTCGTGGGCGACCGGCCCGAACCGGCGGGACATGTCGTGGTAGCGCGGCTCGTCGGGCACCGTGCGGTGGGCCTCGCAGACCGGGGTCGCCCCGACCGCCACCAGCCGCGCCCCGACCGCGTCGGCGGCCCGGGCGGCGGCCCGACGCAGCGCGACGAGGTGCTCCCGCAGCGACGCCAGGTCGAGGCTGACCGGGGTCACCATCTCCACCATGCTGTGCCGGAACTCCTGCCGGCTCTGCGCGCGGGCGACCCCGGAGAGCGCGTCGCGGACCCGGTCGGCGACCGGCATGCTTTCCCCGGTCACCGGGTCCAGCAGCAGGAACTCCTCCTCCACCCCGAGCGTGAGCGGGTCGGCGGTCGCCGGGGCGTCGGTCGGTCGCGGCCGCACCGCCGTTCCGGGCCGGTCGTCGCGGGGCTGCGCCATGTCTCGACGGTACGAGGCCGGTGGCCTCCCGGATGCCGTTTCCACCGACCCGCGGGCTCCGCACGCGGGTCGGTGACGGAACGGGTACGACGTCAGCAGTCGAAGTACATCGCGAACTCGTGCGGGGTGGGCCGCAGGCGCACCGGGTCGATCTCGTTGGCGTTCTTCCAGTCGATCCAGGTGGCGATCAGGTCGTCGGTGAAGACGCCGCCGTCGAGCAGGTAGTCGTGGTCGGCCTCCAGCGAGTCGAGCACGGCCGACAGCGAGCCGGGGACCTGCTTGACGTCGCCCCACTCCTC